>DBXP01000016.1:62488-82642 GCA_002309575.1 bacterium UBP6_UBA1209
CATTCAGTCAGGTTGTTGCAATAAGAAACGGCACTGTCCCAATCCATAGAATCAGAAGATAGCGACGACCACATTTTGCCGTCAACTGTTGAATTTGAAGCCATCCACATAAGATCATTGCTGCCGTTAGGATAACCACAAAAATATTGTGTATTGTCTTCGCATTTGTACATGCCGTAGGAACAGATTCCGTCATCAACGCTGTTTCCGTCTCCACAGCTTATGGCAAAAATCAAAGCAGCAAACACTGCAAAAACAACCAAAATTTTCTTCATTTTTTCCTCCAGTTTGTTGTTCGGCATGTAGAGACGCCATAATATGACGTCTCAACGCGTAACGATGCGACGCAAAGATAATAAAAACCGGCAATAATACAAATGTTTCGCTCTACCCTAAATTTTTGCGTAAAGTCGCCAAAATTTCTGGCAGAAGTCCCATCGATCAATTTTCAGTGATATCCTTTTATATCCCTTTGATAAAATAGAAGTGCCTTGCTTTTCTACAGCGGCGCAATACAATATTGGTCAAATTTATCGAGGAGGTCATTATGGCGAAAGTAATGAACGGCGACAGGCTCCATATCGCGATTTTCGGAAGAAGGAACGCCGGAAAATCGTCAATAATCAACGCGCTGACCGGACAGCCGGTCTCGATCGTATCCGACACGCCGGGGACCACGACCGACCCGGTTTCAAAGGCGATGGAACTTCTGCCGGTAGGCCCGGTCATGCTGATAGACACCGCCGGGATCGACGACACGGAAAACGAACTCGGACTCGAACGCGTCAGGAGATCGCTGCGTGTCCTGGAGAGTTCCGACATGGCGCTTCTTGTCGTCGACGCCTCTGGAAACGCCGGAGAACTTGAAGACGAGGTCCTGAAAAAATGCGATGAACAGAAAGTTCCGTGTATCATTATATTAAATAAGGCTGATCTTCCCCAAAGCGATAAGACCGCCGGCTGGCTTAACGGAAAGAGCTTTGTCAAAACTTCGGCCAAAAATTCCGAAGGCATTGAAATCCTTAAAGAAAAAATCATTGAAGCCGCACCTTCGGGCTGGGAGCCGCCCTTTTTGAAGGACCTCCTTTCGCCCGGTCAGGTCATTCTGCTGGTAACACCGATCGACGCCAGCGCTCCGAAGGGCAGGATGATAATGCCGCAGGTCCGTGCATGGCGGGATATCCTCGATGCCGACGCGATCGCGCTCTCCTGCCAGACAGAAGAGCTTGCCGCTACTCTCGCAAAACTGAAAGATCCGCCGGATCTGGTCGTGACCGATTCGCAGGTCTTCCCCAAGGTCGCGGCAGTCGTACCGGAGTCCGTTCCCCTAACCTCTTTCTCGATCCTCTCGGCCCGCCAGAAGGGCGATCTCGCCGAGATGGTAAGAGCGGTCAAGGCCGTCGATTCGCTTAGACCGGGCGACAAGGTACTCATTGCAGAAAGCTGCACGCACCACTCTCTCCATGACGACATAGCAAGAGTCAAGATACCGAAATTACTGAACAAAAAAGTCGGAGGAGATCTCATCATCGATATCGCAGCCGGCGCAGGATACCCTGAAAACCTCCAGGAATACAAGCTTGTGATCCACTGCGGAGCCTGCACACTCAACCGCAGGGAGATGCTTCGCAGACAGGCGGTACCGGCGAAGCTCGGTCTTCCGATGACGAATTTCGGCGTTCTGATAAGTTACATCAGCGGAGTCTTTCCGCGCGCTCTGAAACCGATTCCCGAATTTGAGGAGGAGACATGGTTACGGAAACAATGGTAATAATTGCCCTCAGGCAAAAGAACTGGAACGCTGCAACGGATCTTGCATCCCAGCTGAAAGAGTCGAAACCAAACATGCAACTCATTGAAAATGCAGCAAAAATTGCAGACGGAAGTCCGAAAGCGGCATATCTGCTTTCGCTCTACGCAGGGCTTCGCTGGATCGAGATGAACGAGGTGATCTGATGACAAAAATTTTACTGATCGAAGGGCCGCTCCTTGATAAAATCGGCGAGCGCGAACCGGAAATTTACGGAAGAGCCGGCACTCGCGAGGCGCTTATCGACAACCTTATAAGCAAAGCCGGCGAGCTGAAGGTCGAGCTTGAATTTGTGCAGGACTACTCCGAAGGAAATATCGCTTCAGCGATCGTAAACGCCAAGTGCGACGGCATAATCATCAACCCCGGAGCATACACGCACACCAGCGTCCTTCTGCGCGACGCTCTGCTTGCCGCAAAAATCCCGTTCGTCGAAGTCCACGTCTCCAACATCTTCGCCCGCGAACCGTTCAGACACCATTCCTACTTAAGCGACATCGCGGCGGGAGTCATCTGCGGATTCGGCACAGGCTCCTACGCAATGGCCCTGGAGGGGCTGCTGAATAAAATACGCTTTTGACAATAAAGAGAGCAAAAATCTCCAGCAAAACTAAAAAAATTGCCGTTTTCTGAAATTTCTCCCCGAAATTCTACGAGAAAACTCAAAAATTCGTTGATTTTTGAAATTTCTCTACCAAAATCGAACCAGAAAACTCAAGGAGGAGTTTATGGAAAACAGAGCAGGTAAAACAGTTAAGAATTTCAGCGGCGAAAATGCATATTTTTCGTTTTATCCGAATCCGCTGCCACCGGTTCCGGCGATTGAAATCGATCCCGAAATGCTGAATCTTCTCACAGATGCCCATGAAAAACTGGCGGTTCTGAACAGTGTCGCCGGCAGAATTCCCGACAAAAACCTTTTTATTTCGATGTATGTGCGGAAAGAGGCTCTTCTCTCGTCACAGATCGAAGGGACGCAGTGCACGCTTGACGATGTGCTTGATCCAGAAGCTGATGAAAACGCAAACGCCGATGTTTCGGATGTCGTGAACTATGTCCGCGCAATAAATTTTTCAACTCAGAGATTGGCGGAACTTCCGCTTTGCAACAGGCTTATCCGCGAAACTCACGCGGTGCTCATGAAAAGTGTCCGCGGATGCGACAAAACTCCTGGAGAATTCCGTGTTTCGCAGAACTGGATCGGCGGAGCCGGCAGCACATTGAAAAACGCGAGATATATTCCGCCGAATCCGCATGACATGACGGAATGCATTTCTGATTTTGAAAAATTCATGAACGCAGACGACGGAATGGATCTGCTCGTCAAAGCGGCGCTTCTGCACTACCAGTTTGAAACAATTCACCCGTTTCTTGACGGCAACGGAAGGATCGGAAGGCTTCTCATCACTCTTTTTCTCATTCAGAATCAGGCGATATCATCTCCGGTTCTTTATCTCTCGTATTTTCTGAAATCGAACCGCATCGAATACTACGACAGAATGGCAGAAGTCAGAAAAGCGGGCAATTACGAGCAGTGGGTCAAATTTTTTCTCCGCGGGATCGCCGAAACAGCCGAAGACGCGACCGAAACAATCGACCGCTTAACGGCATTGCGACAGAAAAACGAGGAAATCCTCGCTTCACCGAAATTGCTCGAATTTCTGCGTTACATCGAACAGAATCCGATTATCGAAACGAAAAAAACTGCTGATGCCCTGCACCTTTCATACAACACCGTCGCAAACTACATCTCAGCTTTCTGCGAAAAGGGAATCCTTAAACAGACCGCGAAATCGGGCAAATCAAGGATTTATTCCTACGAACATTATCTGGAAATCCTGCGGAAAGGGATTTAGGCAATTTAATATTTTTGCTTGAATTTACAGTGTTTTTTGTTATAAACCATTCAGCAAAAAGTTTCTGGGGTGAAAAAATGAAAAAAATTTTTACGCTTGTTTTGGTTTTTTTAGCTTTTTTGTCATGCAACAGGGAAAAACAAGCTGTCAAAACAGATGAAACACAGGCAAAAGCTGAAGCAAAAGAGGCAACTGAACAGATCACGGAGGAAAAAGAGATGAGTATTTACGATTTCACGGTAAAAGACAGAAAGGGAAACGATGTTCCGATGTCAAATTTCAAAGGCAAAGTGCTTCTTATCGTCAACACGGCGACCGGCTGCGGCTTCACACCGCAGTATGAAGGACTTGAGAAACTTTGGAAGGAATATCATCACAAAGGTCTGGAAATACTTGATTTTCCGTGTGACCAGTTCGGACATCAGGCACCGGGGACCGATGACGAAATCCATCAGTTCTGCCAGTTGAAATTCGCGACAAGTTTCGACAACTTCAAAAAAATCGAAGTCAACGGCGAAAACGAGCTTCCTCTCTACACCTTCCTCAAAAGTAAAAAGAGTTTCGCCGGCTTCACGGGCGAAAAAGCCGAATTTATGGACGGTTTCATCACGAAAATGGATCCAGACTACAAAAACAATTCCAAAATAAAATGGAATTTCACCAAATTCCTTGTAAACCGCGATGGCGAAGTGATAGAGCGCTTCGAATCTACAGTCGAACCGGCAGAAATCGCAGACAAAATCCTCAGCCTTCTGTAAAAGTGGCAAGGTACTCTTCCTCCAAAATCCGCATTTTTTTTGTTCGATAAAGAAAAAAATTTGACATCACGGAATAAATAACTACATTACCGCCGTTTTTTGCAAAGTGGCAATTTTGTTATTTGACTATTACTTTGATTTAGGAGGCTATTATGAAAAAGTTTTTCGCAATTCTTATGACACTTGCAATGTTTGTTTTTCTGACCGCTTGCGGCGACAGCAAAGACGAAGAGAAGACTGACAACGATGCTCAGCCTGTAACAGACGAAGAGCCCGTAACAGACGAAGAGCCCGTAACAGACGAAGAGCCTGTAACTGACGAAGAGCCCGTAACAGACGAAGAGCCCGTTACTGACGAAGAGCCTGTAACTGACGAAGAGCCTGTAACTGACGAAGAGCCCGTTACTGACGAAGAGCCGGTCGTTACCGACGAAGAGCCTGTAACTGACGAAGAGCCGGTCGTTACCGACGAAGAACCCGTTACTGACGAAGAACCGGTTTTTACCGACGAAGAAGAGATCGACACTGATGACGATCCGGAAGAGAACGAATAAGTCTTAATTCGCTAGTGATCCAAAATTTTCAGGGCGCTTCGGCGCCCTTTTTTTTTGCTTTTCAAACTAAAGAACTGTCTTCAGCCACTTTCCGGTGAGCGAGCCTTTGATTTTTGTAAGCTCTTCGGGAGTACCTGTTCCGACGATCAGACCGCCTTCGTCGCCGCCCTGCGGACCGACGTCGATGACGTAATCGGCACATTTGATCACGTCGAGATCGTGCTCGATCACTATGACTGTCGAACCCTTGTCAACCAGCTGGTTTATGATTTTTATGAGTTTTTTGATGTCGTCGAAGTGCAGGCCGGTCGTCGGTTCGTCGAGGATGTAGAGCGAGTTGTCGGAGCGCTTTTTCGAGAGCTCCTTGGCAAGCTTGATGCGCTGAGCCTCGCCGCCGGACAGCGTATGGGCCGGCTGCCCGAGCCGGATATAGCCGAGACCGATGGAATTCAGAAGCTGGAGTTTCCGGTGGATCGGAGGGAAGGGCGAAAAGAGTTTGGCGGCGTGGGCGATATCCATATCCAGAACATCGTGGATGCTGCAGCCGTTATACTTCACGCTAAGAGTCTCGCTGTTGAAGCGTTTTCCGCCGCAGTCAGGGCACTTCACGAAGGTGTCCGGCATGAAGTTCATCTCGATTTTGATGATCCCTGCGCCCTGGCAGGTCTCGCAGCGGCCGCCCTTGACGTTGAACGAAAATCTGCCGGCGCTGTACCCCCTGGCCCTCGATTCCGGCATCTTCGCGAAGAGGTCGCGGATGTAGCCGAAGGTATCGGTATAGGTCGCCGGATTTGAGCGCGGGGTCCTGCCTATCGGCTGCTGGTCGATCTCGGTAAGCTCCTCTATTTTGCCGTCGACATGCAGCCTCTTGAAACCAGCCTTTTCGCCACGGAGCGCAGGCAGCAGGGTCTCCAGGACAAGCGAGCTCTTGCCGCTCCCCGAGACGCCGGTGACCGCACAGAGGACGCCGAGCGGGAACCTGACCGAAACATCCCGCAGGTTGTTTGTCGTCACCCCTTCGAGTGTTATCCAGCCTGTCGGGAGACGCCTGACGGCAGGTACTTCGATGAGCTTCCGCCCGCTCAGATAGTCTCCGGTCAGCGAGTCAGGAGCCTTCACGATGTCGGCAGTCTTTCCGATAAACTTGAGCTCTCCGCCCAGCTCCCCCGCTCCCGGTCCGAGATCGACCAGAAGATCTGCCGCCTCCATGATGCTGCGGTCATGCTCGACGACGATCACGGTGTTGCCGAGATCCCGCAGATTTTTCAGAAGAACGATGACCTTGTCGATGTCGTCCGGATGCAGACCTATGCTGGGCTCGTCAAGAACGTAGGTGACGCCCGTCAGCGCCGAACCTATCTGCGTAGCCAGGTTGATCCGCTGCGCCTCGCCGCCCGAGAGCGTGCAGGTCTGCCGGTTGAGCGTCAGGTATCCGAGCCCGACCGAATTCAAAAAACCAAGCCTCGAGCGGATCTCCTTCAGCGGTTTTGCCGCAACCTCGTTCTCAAACTCGTTGAAACCGAAGAAATGCGGATCGTCGAACTTTTTGATGAGATCCTTGACCTGGATTTCGCACAGATCATAAATATTCAAGCCTCCCAAAGTCACGGACAGCGCCTTTCCGGTGAGCCGTTTGCCTTTGCAGGTCGGGCAGACGCCCTCAGCGAGATACTGCATCAGCTCCTCCCTGACCGCTTCGGATTCACTGTCACGGAAACGTCTTTCGAGCATAGGCATAAGTCCTTCGAAACGTCTCGAAAAACGGTGGTGCGAAGTCTTTGTGTCGAAACTGAAATCTATCTCCTCTTCCGAGCCGTAAAGCAGGGTGTGCTGGAGTTTTTTCGAAAGCTTGTTGAAGGGCTTCTGCGGGTCCTCGCCGTAGTATTCGATCACCTGCTTCATCGTGAATTTCGTGAAGGTCCCGAGCGACGGCATCGCACGGTTGAGCGGCAGCTCCGGCGCGACCAGGACCTTGTTGACATCCATGTAGCTCTTCGTTCCGAGTCCCTGGCAGTCAGGGCACGCGCCACGCGGATTGTTGAACGAGAAGGTCCTAGGCTCGATCTCGTCGTAATAGATATCGCAGTAGGGGCATGAGAAATTCTCGCTGAATAGCTGCTCAGCGCCGCCGACCTCCTGAACGATGAGCTTGCCGCTACCCTTCTTCAGCGCAGTTTCCACCGACGCACTGATCCTCGAAGTGTCCGAATCGGGCTTTATCACGAGCCTGTCGACGACGACCTTGATCGTATGCTTTTTGTTTTTATCGAGCTTCGGCAGCTCCTCGTCAAGACGTACCTCGGCATCGTCGATGACCGCCCTGAGATAGCCCTCCCTGTTCAAATCTTCGAGCAGTTTTTCATAACTTCCCTTTCTCCCGGAAACAACAGGCGACAGGATCAGAAGCTTTTTGCCGGTCATGTTCAGGATAGTCTCGACGATCCTGTTTGCCGGAGTTTTTGTGATCTCCCGCCCGCAGTTCGAGCAGTGGACCTTGCCGACTCTCGCGTAGAGAAGCCTCAGATAGTCGTAGATCTCCGTCGTCGTGCCGACGATCGACCTCGGACTTGCATTGAGCCCGCGCTGCTGGATCGCGATCGACGGCGAAAGCCCCTCTATCAGGTCGGCTTCCGGCTTTTCCAGAAGCTCAAGGAACATCCTGGCATAGCTCGAAAGGCTCTCGACATAGCGCCTCTGCCCCTCGGCATAGATCGTATCGAAGGCAAGTGATGTCTTGCCTGAACCGCTCACGCCGGTAATTACCGTAAATTTTTCGTGCGGGATCTCAATGTCGAAACCCTTCAGATTGTGGTGCCTGACGCCCTTTATCACTATCGATTTGTTCATTTTTTCTCCTTACAGCCGTGAAAAACCAGGCGTTTCGCGCAAACCGTTGAAGCGAAACTCTCCTAAAAAATTGAAAGGTACACCTTTTCGCATTAAAATTCATTGTTTTTAGTAAAAATGAGGTTTTTATGCAGCTATCCGTTTTCATTCCGTTCTGCAACGAAAAAGAGAATCTGGCCGAATTGATCGGGCGCGTCGAAAAGGGCTGCCGCGCCGTGACCGACGATTTCGAGCTCGTCCTTGTCGATGACGGTTCCAGGGACGGCGGCAGCGTGATCGTCGAAGAAAACATGAAGACAAGACCCTGGATAAAGCTCTTCAGACACAAGAAAAACCGCGGACTTACCGAGGCGATGAATACAGGCTTCGCCAAGTGCAGCGGTGATATAATCGCCTTTCTGCCGGCTGACCTCGAATCTCTGCCCGACGAAGACATACCGATACTCTTCAACGCCTTCACACCTGATGTCGATATCGTCTGCGGCCACCGCCAGCATAGACGCGAAGGCAAGATATTTCTTTCAAAAATATACAATGAAATCAGTATGTTCTTGTTCGGGATCAACCTGCATGACATGAACTGGATCAAGGCGTTCAGGCGCGATTGTCTTGAAGATCTGGAGCTTCGGAGCGACTGGCACCGTTTTCTTGTGCAGATCCTTCACATGAAGGGCTACAAGGCAATTGAAGTCCCCGTAAACTGGCACAAAAGACGCAGCGGAAAGAGCCATTTCGGGCTGAAACGCATCCCGATATCCTTCTTCGACTCCATAGCCGTCAAGTTCGTAATGACTTTCACGAAGGCACCGATGAGGATCTTCGGATCGATGGGGTTCATCCAGCTTTTCGCATCGCTTGCGATCGTTGCATGGATGATATACAGCCAGTTTGTCCTGAACAATCAGGTTTTCAGGATGAGGCCTCTGCTCTACTTCAGCCTCGGGCTCTTCCTCTCGGGACTTATTTTCATATTCATGGGCTTTCTGGCGGAGCTGATCGTCAGCCTGAGAGACGAGATCAGAAAAAACGGCAAAAAAGATGAGGATAAAAATGAGTAACAAGACAAAAACGACACTGATTGCACTGATTACCGCAGTTATTCTGATACTTCCGTTTTATTATGTAAGAAAGCACCTGATCGAGAACGAAAGACCCAAAGTCGAAACGATCGACTCGTATCCGGAACCCGATTTTGCGAAGATCATGTACCTCGGAATGAACGCGTTCGCAGCGGACCTTTTGTTCGCAAGGGCACAATATTATTACGGATCCCACTACATTACGGACAAACAGTACAAGCTTCTGGCCCAGATGATCCGCGTGATCATGGCGCTCAATCCCAAACTTCTCTACGCGATCCCGTTCGCGGAGACGGCAATCGCATCTATGGGGACCTACGATTCAGTCGAGGAGGCCAACAGCCTTCTGCAGCTCGGTCACGAGCTTGAACCGAACAGCTACTACTACATCTTCGACCAGGGCTTCAACTATTTCCTTTATCTGAACGACATGGAAAAGGCCTATCCGTACATGTACCGGTCGCTCTCGTTTCCCGACACGCCGAAGGGGCTTTTGTGGCTCGTAAACCATGTTGCCACGATGGGCGGCGGCTACAGGCTCGGCTATGAACACACAAAGGCGAAACTCGAAACGACCAAGGATCCGAACATGCGCGAGCAGCTTGAAAAAGATCTCGAGAACTTCGCGAACCTCTACAACCTCACCCTTGCCGCCGACGAGTACTACAAAAAATTCAACAAATCTCCCGACAAAGAGCTGAATGAGCTTGTATCGTCCGGTCTCATCAAAGAAATTCCGGCAGACATTTTCGGCGGAGCCTACTATTACGACAGTGACAGCAGGCTTGTTAAATCGACCTCCGAAGGCGACCGCAGATACAAGGAAAAGCAGGAAGCGAAAAAGCAGAAAGAGGCTGAGAAAAAGGAAGAGACCCCAAAAACAGACTCAAAAAACTAGAAATTCACCCAAATCGCGGGACGAACAACAAAATCAGGATTGTGAGCTTCGAAATCTCCTATACTCCCGTCGAAGCTGACGCTTTTAGCATAATTCGGAGCTGAACCGACCGTGCGCAGCCACCAGAAAACAGCACCCTCGCTGCCTCCGTTGCAGTAGCTTGTGCTGGTGCTGATATAGGCCTTTGACCTTGCTCCCGCCGTCGGATATGCGACTCTTGAACATTGTTTCGGCAGATAGAGTTCGGCTTCCGCCTTGCTCAGCAGAAAGACCCTGTCGCCCGTCGACTGATGAGGCACGATCTGGGACTGTTCCGAAGCGCTGAACGACGAGTTGTAGAATGTATCGTTCAACCACCTGCGGATCTCGCTGCCTGCCCAGTTTCCCGAGCCTCCGTCGAACCTGCGCGCCGCGATCCCCCGCTCGCTTATGATCAGAGCCCTGCCCTTGTCATAGGCGAGGACACGCCACCTTATCGCCGAGCCTTCGTAGGTGCCGAAACTGGCTTTGATCTGTTCCAGACCGGCCTTTCTTACCTCATCGCTCTTAGGCTGCTGTACCGCAGGTTCCTCTTTTACTATCGTTTCTGTATTTTTCTCCTCTTCCTTTGCTTTCGGTTCTTCTTCTCTTGCTTTCGGCTCCTCTTCAGCCTTGGCTTTTACAGCTCTTCTTTCCTGAGCCTTCCTTGCAGCCTCGGCATGGACCGCTCTGTTCCTTCTCTCCGGCTCGGCCTTCTGATGCGGAGCGTTTCTTCTCTCGGGGTCAGCTGTTTTCACAGGTTCCGGTTTCTGTTCCGGTTCTGCGGCTGCGGTCTGCCCGGCTTCGGCTTTTTTGACGGCTTCTGCCGCCTCTACTGGTTCGGATTTCTGTTCCGGAGCATTTTTTTCCGCCTTTTCAGCATTTTTGCGGGTCTCTGTCTCCTGGTGCGCAGCAGCGACATCGACCGACTCGGACCTCTTCGGTTTCTGCTTCAGAAGATCCATGTTCATTGCGGCAAAGGCTCCGACTCCGGCAAGTATAAGCAGAGTAGCGGCTATGATGACGATTTTATTTCTTTTTTTCCTTTGACGCTCTTTCTCTTCCTGCTCCTCTTCATACCTTAAACGGGCTCTGCGCTCGGCTTCGAGACGCTCTTTTTCAGCCTGCTCGCCGGCCCTTCTGAGTCTCTCCGCCTCCGCCCGGCGTTCCGCCTCAAGACGCTCGGCTTTCAACCGCTCCTCCTCAAGGCGTTTAGCCTCCTCAGCAGCGATCTCTTCCGCTGTATTTTTGTCCGTTACGAGCCTGACGGATCCGCTCTCCTTTTCATCGCTCATATAGTCGCCTGCGTTGTTGATGAAACCGTTTTCCGCAAGCAGACTGAGCTCGTCCTCAGTAGGCAGACGCCATGTGTTGTAACCGTATGTACAGTTTGAATTGACTCTTTCGATTATCTCGTTCGGGACCTTTTTGAAGTTTTTGCCCAGATCCTTCGGGAAGACTTTCAAATATCCGAAAATCACGCCGACTTCGCCGGAATAGACTCTTGCCGGTTCGGCAGCGCCCCCTTCCGGAAGGCTTTCCTGGACCTCACGGTCGGCAGGAGCATCGTTCGACAACTTTATCCGCAGAGCCGGTCTTACCAAAATATCGCTCTTTCCGACATTGACAGCGCAGACATCTCCTGAATAGTAGACGCACAGGGCGAAATTATCTTCTGACGACGGAGTCCGGAGCCACCAGCAGCCCGCATCGTTTTTCAGACGGGCGCCGCTGTTCTTCGCATATTCGGACGGATAGAGAGCTCTATCTTCGCCGGACGGGAGATACTCTTCGAGTTCAGAATAGTCCAGCAGAAAAATTTTATCTTCGCTTTCCGTTGATTCTGTTTCAATTACAGACGGGATTATCCGGGCCTTTTCAGCCTCATTGAACACCGTCTCAAGAAAAGTCCCGTTCAGCCACCGGCGGATCTCGCTCTCCTTCCAGACATTGCCGCTCGTTCTCGGATTGAATTTCTGAGCATCAAGTCCATTTTCGCTTATGATCAGAGCCTTGTCGCCGTCGACATCGAGAACGCGCCACTTTATATCCTCGTTTCCGTAGCGGCCGAACCCTTCGAGCATACTTTCTAGGGCTTTTACGTCCGCTTTAGCTTCTTTGGATCCCAATTTTATCTCCTACAATATTTAAAAGAAAACAATGGCGTCTCCGGGCAGATTCGAACTGCCGGCCTTTCGCTTAGGAGGCGAACGCTCTATCCTGCTGAGCTACGGAGACAAAAGACGCGGGTATAATACTCACTTTTTTTTATATTTCGATTTTTTATTTCTGAGAAGGGAGAATTTTTGTCGGATCGACCGGCTGGGAGTTGATCCTGATCTCGAAATGGAGGTGAGGTCCGGTCGAGTTTCCGGTCTGGCCGACGAGAGCGATCTTTTCTCCCTGCTTGACTTCCGCCCCCTCCTGGATCAGGTTTTTGGAGTTGTGGGCGTAGATCGTGAACTCGTCGTTGCTGTGCTGCAGGACGATAAGGTTCCCGAAGCCGCCCTGAATACCGACCTTGACCGCCTTCCCGGCAGCCGCCGCATAGACCGGCGTACCCTCAGGCGCACCGATATCGATCCCGTTGTGATTCCTGTTCCACCTGGGACCGAACGGAGAGGTCACGACACCCTTGACCGGCCAGATGTATCTGTTTTTTGCCTTGATGTTAGAGCTCTTAGCCGGCTGTTTTTTAGGCGGAGCCTTTTTTGCCGGCTGATCTGAACTCTTCGTTTCGGCTGGCTTTGACGGCTGAGACGGTTTCTGCTGTACAGTCTTTGCCGTTTCTGTACGAGGCGCCGAGACACCGGGAACAAAAATATAGTCACCTGGAGAGATCTTGTTTATATCGGAAAATTCATTGTTTTTTTTGATCGTGTCGACATCCGTGCCGTAAAGTCTGGCAATTCCGGAAACAGTCTCACCCGATTTTACCCGGTGGTAAATACCGTAGTTCGATGAAGTCGCGCACGAAACAAAGAATAAAAAGAGTAAAACAGTAAATATTAACCTGATCTTTATATCTACAACCATTTGGATTCCGCGTTTTCAAGAGCCTTCAAAATATTGCTGTCGCCTGCCGCCTTTGCCGTATCCACTGCAGTTTTGCCTCCGACATCACGCATTGTCGGATCACTGCCGGCTTCGAGCATCTTTTTGACAAGATTATAGTTTTTTTTCTCGACGGCAAGCATCAGCGCCGTTTTTCCGTAATCGTCAGTAATGTTTATATCCTGCTGTTTCGTCACCAGTAGTTCGGCAAGCTCGAACTTTTCATTCCGGATCGCCAGCATCAGAGCGGTCTGCCCCCCCTCGAACCTGTAGTCGAAATCCGACCTGGCACCCTTTTTCAGCAGGATCAGCGCCTCCGCAAACTTCTTGTTATGGACCGCATAGGCAAAAAGCGTCATGCTTTTGTTTTTGAAATAGCCGGCATTCGGATCCGCCCCTTTGTCGATAAGAAGGGTCAGGATTTCAGGCTGTTCTTTCTGGACCGCTATAAAAATAGCCGCCCTGCCGTTTTTGTCCTTGGTGTTTACATCCGCTCCGTCGGCAAGGAGCTGTATGACTTCGGAGAGTCTCCCGTTATCGACGGCGTTGATAAAATCCATCGGTAGAGTGTCGAGTTTTCTTAGGATCCGCGAACAATCCGCTGCTCTGGCATCGACAGCGTAATCAAGCGCTGTCTTGCCGCCGCGGGACCTCTTCTTTCTGTCGGCCCCCTTACTCAGCAGTCGCTGCAAGAGCTTGGAATTATTGGCTTCAGCCGCATACATCAGCGTGTTTTTCTGATTTGCGTCCTCGACATCGAGGTTTGCTCCGGCCGCAATCAGAATATCGGCGAGCCGCTCGTTTTTTATTGAGATCGCATGAAGCAGGGCACTCTTTCCGTCCGGCCCGCGAAGTTCTATGTTTGCCCCGTTTTTAAGAAAAAACTCGACCATCGCGATATCTCCGGCAGATGCGGCGGTCACAAAAAGCGGCCAGTCCTCATCGACATAGTTTATATCCGCTCCCGAACGCAGAAGCTCGGCAGCAAGCTTGACATCTCCTGCCTGAACGGCGGCGGAAAATTTAAAGTTCAGCTCGTCTGCCGCAGTCAAAAACGATGAAAAAATGAGAAAAAAGAGAAAAAAAACCGCTTTTTTCAATGACCACTCCGCAAAAATTTTGAATAAAATATCACAAATTGTATCTTTTTAAAACATTGTTTTACCATTTTTGAGGAAAAATATGAAAGTAACGATCGCCGGATACAATCTCGATTCAGAAATAATCAGCGAACTGGCCGCCCGTTCCGCCTGGAGCGAAGACAACCTGACTCCCGAAACGCTGAGCGCTGCCTATGCAAGGATCTCCAGAGACCCTGCGGATATCGGGGAGCTGCGGAAAATTTCGCGCAGTGCCGTCGAAAAGGCGAGGCGTTCCAACGAAACGATCATCTTCGGCCTGGGGCATGCGAGCGTTGCGGAACATGCCGTCTTCAACTTTGATCTCTGCGGCATTTCGAGACTTGCCACCGAGGAGATCCAGCGTTTCAGACTCGCCTCCTTCACGGAAAAGAGCCAGCGCTACATAACTCTGAACGGCGATTTCGTAGTTCCGCCGGAGCTTGCGGGCTCGCCTCTTGCAGAGAAGCTTCAAAGGCTTATTTCGGAACAGAACGAGGCTTACTTTTCGCTTTTTGAATCTCTGAAGGGCTACTTTTTCAAAAAAAATCCGGATCAGCTTTCGACCAAACGCGGCACAGAGACTCTCGAAGGCTATGCCAAGGAGGATGCCCGTTACCTTGTTTCGCTCGCGACTTCGACCCAGTTCGGAATGACGGTGAATGCAAGAACTCTGGAAAATATGCTCCGCTACTTTGCCGCCTCTAATCTTGCCGAGGTCAGAGAGATCGGAAAATCGCTCTTTGAGCTCGTCCATCCGCTCTCGCCGTCGATCGTCAAATATGTCGAACCGACCCCTTACGACACGACAAGGAAGAGCGCACTAAAAGAAATCGTCGATACGCACGCTTCACAGATCAAAAACGAAGCGGAAGCTCATGCCGTCAAACTGGTTTCATACTCTCAGGATCCCGACAAGCTCCTCTTTGCAACGCTGATCTACGCAAACTCGGAGGTCGATCTTGAAAGCGCCCTTGCATACGCGGATAAAATCGACGAGCGTTCGAAAAAGGCTCTCATCGACGCATCGCTGGCTTCGAAGCAGGCCTTCGACAAGGTGGACCGCGCCTTCGAGAACATAGATCTCACCTTCGAGCTCACGCTGAGCGCTACGAATTTCGCACAGCTCAAACGCCACAGGATCTCGACCCAGATAGTCCAGGATTACACTCCCTTGCTCGGAGTGACCGTTCCCGAATCGATACGCAGTATCCGCGAAGAAAAGAAGTTCATGGAAGTTGTCGAAAAGAGTGAAGAGCTTTACCGGGAACTTGAAAAGAAGGCGCCTGTCGTCAAAAATTATGCGCTGACGAACGCCCACCGGAGAAGAGTCCTCTTCAAGCTCAATCTGCGCGAACTTTACCACTTCATTTCGCTCAGATCCGACGCTCACGCCCAGTGGGATATCAGAAAAACGGCAGATGAAATGCAGAGGCTCGTGAAAGGGATCGCGCCCTACTCTACCGCGCTTCTGCTCGGGAAAAGCGAGCTTTAGGGCTGCGGAGGAGAGATGATAGTCGATACCGCTTCGGCACTGCTGATAATCCTTGCCATGGCCGCCGGTTACTTCTCAGGCGGATTCAAAACCATTCTGAGGCTCGTGATCTTTACGATAGTCTTTCTGGCTCTGCGGCTGCCGTCGATAGCCTCGGCGATGCAGGATTTTGCAGGCCCGAGATTTTACTCGTCGCTTTTCGTCTTTGTTCTCGTCGTCTCCACCCTGATCCTGAACCTGCTGCTCTCATTTGCTCTGAAAGGGCTTTTAAACGAAAAAAAATCGGGGCTGGTCGGCACGACGAACCGTTCGCTCGGACTGATCATCGGCTTCTGCCGCGGGATCCTTGTCCTGTTTGTCCTGTTTTACATACTTGACGCACTGATAAGCCACGAAATGCTTGTCGAAGAGAAGAGCTATCTCGACGAATCCGTCGCCTTCACTATGACAAGGGCGTTCATCGACAGTGCCGGAATGAAATTTTTTTAGGTTGACCGCGATGCAAGAGGTTGTCGTTCCTGTCTCCGCCTTCGTGCGGGATTTGAAAAACGCAGTAGAAGGCGCTTTCGGCTGGGTAGCGCTTTCGGGAGAAATCACCAATATTTCCAAATCTTTCGCCGGTCACACATACTTCACGCTCAAGGATGAATCGGCTCAGATCCGCTGTGCTGTCTTCAAAAATCAGCAGAAGATGATCCGCTGCGAGCTGAAAAACGACATGTCCTACATCGTCTACGGAAAGATCTCGGTCTACGAGGCAAAGGCAGAGATCACGCTTGTCGTTTCGCTCGTGATCCCGTACGGCGACGGAATGGCGGCGCTCAAGCTGAAGGCTTTGAAGGAAAAGCTGAAAAACGAAGGTCTTTTTGATCTGGAGCGCAAAAAAAAGCTGCCGAGATTCCCTCAGGTCGCAGGAGTCGTGACCGCTGAAAACGGTGCCGCTATCCACGACATAATCAAAGTTTCAAGAGGCCGTTTCCCTGCTGCCGGGATCATACTCTCGCCCGCGCTCGTTCAGGGATCCGGAGCTGCGCCAAGCATAATCGAAGCATTGAAAAGACTTGAGATCATTGAAGAAATCGACGTAATAATCATAGGCAGAGGCGGCGGGGCGAAGGAGGATCTTGAACCCTTCAACTCGGAAGAACTGGCACGTGCCGTAGCCGCCTGCAAAAAACCGGTCGTCAGCGCCGTCGGTCACGAAACGGATTCGACCGTGCTCGACCTTGTAGCCGACTATTCCGTACCGACGCCGAGCGCCGCGGCAGAGCTGGTCTTTCCCGATGCAAGGGAGCTGCTTGACGGCATAGAGAGCAGAAAGGAGACGATTTCCAACTACTTGAACTCGCTTCTCAACTCAAAAATGCTCCACCTCGACAATCTGGCGCTTTCGCTCAAAAGCCCGAAAGAACTTGCAAAAACAGCGGAGCACCGCACCGACAGGCTTCTTTTTGACGCGACAAGCGCGATCCGCGATATTATCCAGAAAAACATGCAGCAATATCTGCTTCTGGAAAAAAATCTTGAAAAACTGAGTCCGCTCTCGCCGCTTGAAAGAGGCTTCGCGATAGTCACTCAGAACAAAAAAACTGTTAAGAAAAGCGCCGAGCTGAATAAAGATCTCGATTTTGACATACGGTTCGGCGACGGGACCGCTCACATTAATAATAAAGGATAGGAGGAAAAAATGTCAGATTGTATTTTCTGTAAAATCGCAAACGGAGAAATCCAGTCACCGAAGGTTTATGAAGACGAAAACTTCATTGTTATCAGAGACTTGCACCCTCTCTGCAAAGTTCACGACCTCATCATCCCGAGGCGTCACATCGCTTCGATAAACGATGTTTCAAAGGATGAAACAGCAGTTCTTGCATCGATTTTCGAAGTTGCAAAAAAGGTCGCCGGGATCGAAGGGATCGCCGAAAGCGGCTTCAGGTTTGTCGTAAATACCGGGAAAGACGCGGGTCAGACAGTTCAGCACTTCCACGCTCACGTTCTGGGCGGAGAGATGCTTGTCGGCAAAAAACTGGAGATGTAACCAGTCCGATGCTCATCTACCAAATTGGTACAGGGCGCGTCGGAACGGCACTTCAGCGTTTTTTTCACAAAAACGGTGTCTCATCTCAGCTCGCTGACGAATCGATAAGGGATAGATCAGGACTCCTTTTTCTCCCCGTCTCCGATTCGGCGGTAAAGCCACTCGCCGAAAAGCTGCTCAAGGCAAACAGAGAGCTCTATGTCGTCCACTTTTCAGCCGCAACGACCATTGAAAACGAGAGGGCGTTTCTCCTTCACCCCTACTCCTCGGTATGTGAAGAGAGCGATTTTTCAAAGATCCTCTTCACGCTCTGGGGCAAAAAGAACGAAACTCTGGAAGGAATGATCGCGGAAACAGGACTCAAATTCGTCTACTGCGGAGAAAAAGTTTCAACACTTTACCACACTTCTGCAGTCCTTGCCGGGAATTTCGCACAGTTTTTCGCACTGAAGGCAGCCGGGCTTCTCAAAAACGCCGGACTCGCCTCCGACGAAGCCAAAAAACTCATCCGACAGCTCGTCGATTCATCCATAAACAATGTTCTTGAAAACGGGATCTCCGGCATAACCGGCCCTGCCGCAAGAGGCGAAAACGAAATAATATCCAACGAATCCAGAGAATTAGCCAAAAATGACACTGAGCTGGCAAAACTATATTCATTGATCAGCGATGAGATAAAGAAGGTTGTTGCAAAGTAAATCGTTATCTTGAAAATCGAATAATTCTTAAACCGACCTAAGAAAAATCTTGATTTTCTCCAGCAAATGCACTAAAACTGCAGTTGGAGGTGAAAATAGTGATTATTTCGACCCGAATGCTTTTGGAAAAATATTGCGATTACGCCAATCCGCATAGCAAAATCAAGCGGTTGAACGACAAAGGCGAAATTTTTTATCTGACACGCGGACTCTACGAAACAGACAAAAACACACACGGATACTGCCTGGCCGGAGCGATCTACGGCCCCTCTTATCTTTCCTTCGACTATGCGCTTTCACGCTACGGCCTCATTCCCGAAGCGGTTTACGCATTTACATCGGCCACTTTTGAAAAGAAGAAGGCGAAAAAATACGAAAATCACTTCGGCACTTTTTTATACCGCGACGTCCCTTCCGCCGCATATCCTTTCGGGATCCTCATCAAGGAGGAAAACGGCTCTTTTTATCAGATCGCGGAACCGGAAAAGGCGCTTTGCGACAAGCTCTACACCATGCCGCCCGTAACAAGTCAGAAAGATATTGAAAAAATGCTTTTCGATGACCTGAGGATCGATGAAACCGAATTTGCGAAACTGAATACCGGAAATATTCTGCTGATCGGCGAAAAATATCACTGCAACAACCTGAAATATTTGATGAAATTCCTGCGGAGAAATACGAAATGAACGGGATAGTCACCGAAATGCTGAAAAAATACAGCACAGAATCAGTTTTTGACAAAAAAAATGCTGTTAAGGAAATCATGCAGGAACTTGTTCTGTGTGGTCTTTCGCGCTCGGGTTTCTTCAGACACGCCGCATTTTACGGCGGGACCGCGTTACGCATCTTCTACGGCCTCGACCGTTTTTCGGAAGATCTGGATTTTTCCCTAACGGCACCTGATCCCGATTTCGAACTTTCGGAATATTTTCCGGATTTGAAAAAAGAACTCGCTTCTTACGGGCTTAATGTCGAAATATCAGAAAAACGAAAAACCAAAGAATCACCTGTCCGCTCGGCATTTTTGAAGGGCAATACCAAGGAACATTTTCTTCTTTTCTATGCGTCCGGCTCCGCAGCAGCCGGAATTGCCGGAGACGAAATGATAAAAATCAAATTTGAAGTTGACACCAATCCGCCGGACGGTGCTAATTTCGAACACAAATATCGCCTTCTCCCGTCGCCTTACGAAATCACGCTTTACGATATGCCCTCGCTTTTCGCTGGCAAAGTCCATGCCGTAATCTGCCGCGCATGGAAAAGCCGCGTCAAAGGCCGTGATCTATACGACTACATATTTTATCTTTCACGCGGAACAAAAATTAATCTCGCTCATCTGAAAGCCCGGCTCGTGCAGTCGGAAGCGTGGAAAAACGAAGACGATTTCACGGTCGAAGACGCAAAAAGTCTGCTATGCGGACGTTTTGACGCCATCGACTACGAACAGGCGAAAAACGATGTCCGCCCGTTCATAAAAGACGCTTCCGCGCTCGGTATATGGAACGCAGATTTTTTCAAGCAGATAACGCAGGAAATGTTTGATTGATATTTTTTAAGGAGGAAACCATGGATTTCATCGAACTCGCGAAAAAACGTTACTCTGTCAGGAGTTATTCGGACAAAAAAGTGGAAAAGGAGATCCTCGACAGGATCCTCGAAGCAGGAAACATCGCTCCGACCGCTAAAAACCAGCAGCCGCAGAGGATTTACGTCATTGAGGACGCCAAAATGCTCGCAAAACTCGACACTCTGACTCCGTGCCGCTACAACGCGCCGACAGTTCTCATTTTCACCTACAATACTGATGAAGACTGGAAAAACCCGAATGAAGAAGGGATCCACGCCGGAATAGAGGATGTCAGCATCGTAGCGACCCACATCATGCTTCAGGCGGCAGAACTCGGGCTCGGCACGACCTGGTGCAACATGTT
>DBXP01000011.1 GCA_002309575.1 bacterium UBP6_UBA1209
GTGCCTATCGTGATGGCGAGCGTGTGGAGAGCGACTTCATGATCGTAAAGTGCCGTAAGAAGGTTGAGTTTCGCGCTTCTGAGCGATACCGAAGCGTTGAGCAGATCTGTTTCTGTCGTCATTTTTGCTTTGTATTTGTCTTCCTCGATCCTCAGGTTTTCTTCAGCCGATTCAATCTCGCGTTTTGAAATCTCAATAGCGATAGCTTTGATCTCTACATCATTTTCAAGCTGTGTCAGCTGGAGTGAAAGCTGTTTTCGTGTCGCTGCGTTTTCAAGCTGCGTCTGAACCTTTTTATGTTTCAGCTGCTTGATGTCGAAAGCTGTCTTTCCCCAGTCGAAGCCGAAACTCCACGAAAGGGTTCCGCCTATGAAGAGCGTGTCTTCCGGCTGGCTTGAGGTCGCGTCCCAGTTCTTTTTGTAGCCTCCGACGAGAGCCAGAGTCGGGATGAGCGGCTGTACCGCGAGCATTTCTGAATATTTGGAGACGCTTTCACTTTTTTCCATAAGTTTGTATTCAAGGCGGTTGTCAAGCATGATCTTTTCGAGCTTAGAATTATCGGCGGATAGATTTTTTTCCGTTACTTCGGTCGTTTCAAGCTCGAAGGAATTGGCAGGTTTGTTTATGAGGATGCCGATATTCCTTTTAATAAGGTTGGTGTTTCCGGTTACAGTCTGGATCTGCTGTTCAAGTTTTGCCATCTCGATTTCGATCTTGAGGACAGAACGCTTGTCAACGACACCGGCATCGTAGAAGTTTTTCGCCTGCTCGTAGTATTTCTGAAGCTGTTCCTTGGTTTCGTTAAGGATCTCCATGCTTTCGTTCAGGAGCTGGTAGTTGTAGAAAAGGTTCATCACTTCGAGTCTGAGCTGGTCCTCCGAAAGCTCGCGCTGTATCTTAGCAATGTCTTCGGCTGTCTCTAAGCTTTTGTAACCGTAGGAGACGCTCCAGAGCGGGGTTATCGGCTGAACGACCGTAATCCCCAGAGTTCTGCTTTTGTCAGGAAAAGGAACAGTGTAACTCTGCCCGGATGCCGGATCGACCCCGGAAACGCCTTCAGGGTCGTATTTCAGCCATTGAATGCCTGCTTCAAGAGTAGCCGACGGCAGAAATGAAAATATGCTGCCGTTTTTGCCGCTTTTCGCAGCCTCTTCGCTCTCCTGGAGAGCTTTTATCTTCTCACTCTCCTGAAGCGAACGGTCAATGCACTCCTGAAGAGAGAGAGTCTCGGCTGAAAGCGAAAGAGTAAAGACAATAATTGCAAGTAAAATCAACATGTTGTTTTTGAAACTCATGTTTCCTCCGTAATATTTTTTTTGTTTTTTGACCAGTTTGTAAAAAAGTAAAAAAACCGAGCCTTTTAGTCCAATCATATATGGTTGTCAACAGTGTTGTGTTAAAAAAAAATAACTTGTGGTATTCACTTGGTAAAAAATGCGAATCCAGCCTGTTTGCGGTCTCTGGAGACCTCTGTCTCGGGCTCTTTTATAGTTTCCGAAAATTTCCAGTTCGATAATAAATATTCGTTTTCAGCGGAAATCTCGAGAGTGGCCTTCGTAAAACCGGAAAGTGATGCGTTAAGCCCGATGTCTCCTGTCATGATCACGCTGCTGCCTTTGATTTTGCCTGAACACTGAACCCCGACGGATGGCGAGGATTCGCTGAAGTTGAGCGTGTAACTGCACGGGAACTCGCTTCCGGCTGCCTTGATTACCCATTTTTTCTGATCGAATAGCTCTGTCTTGGGCATGAAATAGAGAAGCTTCCTGAGGGCGACAGGGTAGAGCGGGTTGAAATCGTCTATCTTTGTGTCGCCAAGATCTATTTCGGAAGTGTAGGAGCTGCCGCCGATAAACGGTTTCAGCGCCTCGTCGGTCCTGCCGTTCACTGTGCCTTTCAGAATTATCTTGTCATCGGAAACATTTCGCGATTCCAAAGAGTTATAGCTGTTTTTCAGGGTTATCGACCTGCCGTCCTTATAGTTGATTTTTCCATCTTCGATGACCTCTTTTTTTATCTGATCTGCCGTTTGAAAGGAGAAAGAGAGTCTGGAGTCCTGGAAGTCCTGATTGATACAGTAGACGGTGCCGCAGATCGTCAGGATCAGTATGACTCGAAAAATGCTGTTGCTGCGTACAAATTTTGTCAGTTTCGGCATAAGTTAGTCCTGTTCGCTCGGATCTATCGGCGAGAACCTGGTGTATCTCGGGACGAACCTGAGCTTGACGACGCCGGTTTGACCGTGTCTGTTCTTCTGGACCCAGATCTCTGCTTCGTTTTTGCGTTCTTCGACCGGCTTGTAGAAATCCGGACGGTGGATGAACATGACCATATCGGCATCCTGCTCGATCGAACCTGAATCCTTGAGGTCGCTCAGAAGCGGGACCGTGTTTTTTGAAGCACGCTCCTCGATACGTCTGTTGAGCTGAGCCAGAGCGATGATCGGGATCCCGAGGTCCTTTGCAAAAAGCTTGATGTTTTTGGAAACATACTCGACCTGACGGACCCGGTCTTCCTTGAAAAGGGTCGTCGAGATCAGCTGGAGGTAGTCGATAAATATACAGTCGAGACGGTTGGGAGTCGTCCTTTTGGTGTTCGTTTTCTTTCTCAGCGTGTCGTCAAGCTTCTTGGCCTTTGAACGGATATCGGCGATCGTGAGATAGGAGCTCTCGTCGAAGTAGATCGGAAGCTCGCAGATCGATGCCCCGATGTTGACGAGCCTTGTCTTTTCGTCACTTTCAAGCGAGCCGTTGAGGATGTGGTTCGAGTCGATGCTGCACTCGATCGAAATCAGTTTTTTGACAAGCTGGCTTGACGGCATCTCGAGCGAGAAGAAGAGGACGTTGAGACCGCTCTTCGCTATTTCGAGCGCCATGTTCATAGCAAGACTCGTCTTTCCCATCGAGGGACGGCCTGCAAGGATGACCATGTCGCCGGGTTTCAGACCGCTGCTGAGTTTGTCGAGCTGGTCGTATCCGGACGAGATACCGGTGATCCCGCCCTTCGCCTTCATGATCTGCTCCAGCTCTTTCTGGGCAAGTTCTGAAAGCGGCTTGACATCCTTGACCTGGCGTTTGTTGCTCAGGTCGATGAGCTTTGTCGTTGCATGGTCGACGATGTCGTCGAAGGAATCCTTCTGACTGTAGCTCGCGTCTGCGATCTCTCCGCAGATGCTGATCATTTGGCGCAAGAGGGACTTTTCGATGATCGTGTCGCAGTACTCCTGAAGTGATTCGTAACTTATGACAGGAGCCTTGTTCGCAAGTTCGAAAACGTATGATTCTTCCAGCTCGGAGGGTGTCTGACGGATCTTGTCGATGACAGTCAGGATATCAGGCATACGTTTCTCTTCGTAGATATCGCAGATAGTTTTGAAGATAAGCGAATGTCTGGGATCGTAAAAATCCTTTTCGGAAAGACCCGTGCCTTCGACGGCTTCGGGGTAAAGCTGACCGTTGTTCAGAAGGCAGCCGAGAAGTGCCGCCTCGATATCAAGATTCTGCGGGGTGACTTTGCCCCCATTGGGGATTGTTTCCATCTGTCGCCCCGCCGTAAGAAATTATGCTTCAGCCGGTGTTTCTTCAGCAGGAGCCTCTGTCTCAGCCGGTGCTTCAACAGGTTTTGTCTCTGCGCCGACTATCTCGTTGCTGTCTTCGGATACGACCCAAAGTTTGAAGGTCCCGTGAACCTCTCTGAAAAGTTTGACTTCGACGTCATAGATGCCGCTCTTTTTGATGTTGCCGTCAAGAATGATGTCCTTGTGGTCGATTTCAATGCCCTTCTCTTTGAGTGCATCGCCGATCTCTCTGCCGGTAACGCTTCCGAAAAGTTTGCCCTCTTCGCCGACCTTCTTAGCGATCCTGACTTCGCATTCAGCAAGCTTCTGAGCCATCTCGTTCGCCTTTGCAAGCTCGATGTTGACCTGCTTTTCGATAAGCCTCTTGTTGAACTCAAGCTGTTTTACGCTCTTTTCGTCTGCTACAAGCGCAAAGCCTCTGGGAATGAGATAGTTGCGTGCATAGCCGTCCTTTACTTTAAGGATGGTTCCTGCCTTTCCGAGTTTTTCGACGTCTTTCATAAGTATGATTTTCATGCTGCCCTCCTATTTTCCTGTAACAGTGTAGGGAAGAAGCGCGATAGCTCTTGCTCTTTTGATCTCTCTCGAAAGCTCTCTCTGGTGCTTTGCGCAGATACCGCTGATTCTTCTCGGGATGATTTTGCCTCTCTCTGTGATGAAGTTGAGGAGAAGGTCAACATTTTTATAGTCGGGCGCCATGTCTGTGTGAAGGCAGAAACGGCAAACTTTTCTTTTTTTGTTGTATGATGTCATTTTTAACTCCCTTAACGATTAAAGTTCTACGTTTTCTTCTTCTTCGGGTGTGCCGAGAGACTTCTGAAGCTCTTCGTTGTATCTCTTGGTATCCTCGATCCCTCTTCCTTCGTCCTCGGCAGGATTCATGCCGTTTTCGGAATTTTCGTGTCTTTCGGACTTGTCAAAAAGAGACTCGATCCCCTTTGCCGAAGCAAGAAGCGCGTCGATGTTCTCCTCTTTGTCGACCTTGATCGACATGAACTTAAGGACATTTTCCCAGATGTTGAAGTTTCTCTCGATCTCTTCAACCATTTTTCCGTCGCCGATTACGTCGAAAAGAAGATAGTAGCCTTTGAGGTTCTTCTTGATTTCATAGGCAAGTTTTCTTTCGCCCCATGACTGGAGTGTCAAAACCGTACCTTCGTACTGTTTGATGATTTCGTCTACGCGTTCCGCGAACTGTTTGATCGTCTCAGGACTGCCTTCCGGTCTGAGGATGGCAGTAATTTCATAATGTGATCTCTTCATTTTTCCTCCTTACGGGTATAAAGTCCAAACTAATGTTGTTGAACAAGGAGCTTTCCAATGTTCAAAAAACAAAAAACGCAATATTATAGTTAAAAAAATCTGATTTTCAAGTTTTTTGGTTCCGGCTACTGGACGATCCTCGTTCCTGTTTTGCCGGCGATCGCCTCCGAAAGCTTGTCTTCGGAGGTTATCAGGACGACCTTTTTCGGGTCATCCTTGACAAAGTCGACAGCGGCTCTGATTTTCGGACCCATGCTCCCGGCAGGGAACTCGCCCTGAAGGAGATAGTGCTCCGCCTCCCTGGAGGTGAGCTTGTCAAGCCATGTCGGATTGTCTGATTTGAAATTTATGGCAACTTTCTCGACAGCTGTCAGAATGATCACCATGTCGGCTTCGATCGTCTGCGCGATCATGACACTTGCGAGATCCTTGTCGATAACGGCGTCGATCCCCTGGTATCCGGTTTTGCCGCTCTGACGGTAGACCGGGATCCCGCCGCCGCCGCCTGTGATGACAGTAAAGCCGGCGCTCAGCAGAGTATTGAGAGCTTCCGGATTTACGACTCTGAGCGGCATCGGAGAGGGAACGACACGCCTGAAACCGCGTCCGCTGTCCTCGACCATCTTCCAGTTATCGTTTTTCATCTTTGCCAGAGCCTTCTGCTGCGTGTAGAAGGGACCTATCGGCTTTGTCGGCTTTTTGAATGCGGAATCCTGCGGGTTGACCTCGATCTGCGTTACGAGTGTCGCGACGTTCGGCCTTTCGCCTGCCTGGTTGAGACGGTTCATGAGACCCTGCTCGATCATGTAGCCCATACTGCCCTGAGTGTCGGCGACGCAGAGTACGAGCGGATCCGGATGGATCTCAGTGTCCGCCATTTCGTTCCTGATGAGCCTTGCACCTACCTGCGGACCGTTTCCGTGGGTGATCACGACCTGATTGCCCTCTTTGATAAGATCAACGATGCCGCTCATCGAGGCGCTGATGTTTTTCTGCTGTTCTTCAATCGTTCCCTTGTCGCCGGGTTTAATCAAAGCGTTTCCGCCCAGCGCGATCACAATTCTCATAGTTTCTCCTCAAAAAAAGAAAAAGGGGACGGTTAGGTCCCCTTTGAAAACAGTTTACTGGTAAAGCTTACTTTTTGCAGCAGCAGCATTTTCCGCCGAAAAGTTTGTCAACAATAACTTTCTTGAGCATTTCTGCACCGTCTCCTCTCGGAGCGAGTTCGTAGCCGACTCTTACGATCGGTTTGTTGACTTTTACGACTCTGCCGAGGTCGATCGGTGTACCGCTGAGAACGAGGTCAGCGTCGATTGCGTTGATCGTGGTCTCAAGATCTCTCATCTGCTCTTCGCCGTATCCCATAGCCGGAAGGATGCCTTCGCCGATGTTCGGGTACTTCTTGTAGGTGAAAGCGATTTTGCCGACAGCTGCCGGTCTCGGATCAACCATTTCCTTAACGCCGAATCTCTTTGCAGCAACGCTTGCAGCACCGATCTTCATGCCGCCGTGGGTAAGTGTCGGGCCGTCTTCGACAACGAGGACTCTCTTTCCTTTGATGTCTTCTTCAACGGTAAGTTCGGAATCAGCTTCGATAACGACTGCGTTCGGAGCAAGTCTCTTGCAGTTCTCTTTAACTGTTGCGATGTCTTCCGGTTTTGCGCTGTCCATCTTGTTGATGACGATGACATCAGCCATACGAACATTGACTTCGCCCGGATAGTAAAGGCACTCGTGACCTGGTCTGAGAGGATCGACAACAACGATCTTAAGGTCTGACTCATAGAACGGGAAGTCGTTGTTTCCGCCGTCCCAGAGGATGACATCGGGCTCGCCGTCGATATCTTTTTCAGCCTTGCGGAGAATAGCTTCATAGTCAACACCGGCATAAATTACGTTGCCTGCAGCAATGTGCGGCTCGTACTCTTCCATCTCCTCGATGGTGCAGTTGTTAGCCTTGAGGTCTTCGATCTTAGCGAAGCGCTGAACTGCCTGTTTGTTGAGGTCGGGATCGTAAGGCATCGGGTGACGTACTGCAACGACCTTTTTGCCCATTTTCTTGAAAATATCATAGATGAATCTTGTTGTCTGGCTTTTGCCGCAGCCGGTTCTTACTGCGCAGATCGAGATGATCGGTTTGCATGATTTGATCTTCGTCTTGTCATAGCCCATAAGGACGAAATCAGCGCCGAGCGAGTTTACGAGAGCGCCCTTGTTCATAACGATCGGGTAATAGATATCGCTGTAAGCGAATACGCATATTTCAACACCGAGTTCCTTTACAAGTCTCGGAAGTTCGGTCTCGTCATAAATCGGAATACCGTTCGGATAAAGGTCTTCGCCTGCGAGCTCTTTCGGATAAACTCTTCCGTCAATGTCAGGAATCTGGGTTGCGGTGAAAGCAACTACTTCGTACTCTTTGTTGTGTCTGAAATAGGTGTTGAAATTGTGGAAATCTCTACCGGCAGCACCCATGATGAGAACTTTCTTTCTGGTCATTTGATCCTCCAAATGTTTAAGTTGTTAAAACATGGCCGGACAAGGTCAACGGCGGCCGGACACAGTCAACGGCGCGAGAAAATATCATACTAAAATTCAATGTCAAACCTTTTTGTTCTGCTGCATTTTTACAATAAACATCCGGTGTTTTATTTTCCTTTTATTATGATCAAGTAGTGGTAATATACGCAGATTTTGCGGCTTTTTTTAGCGTTATGCGGGAGAGCAGAGATGGTTGACGACTATAGGAACGAGATACGAAAGAACCACAGGAATGTTATTTTACTCTGTATTGTTTCTGTATTGATAAATGTTGTTTTTTCGCATTTGACGCAGCTTCTCGACGTACCGCTCTGGCTTGACACCATCGGAACGATCCTCGCGGCAGTGCTCGGAGGTTATCTCCCCGGCATTTTGGTCGGTCTGGTCACCAATTTTATGAAGGGTTTTTCAGATTTCACGGCGATATATTATTCTGCAATGAATGTTCTTATCGCAGCGGTCTCCGCACTGCTCGCGAACCACGGTTTTTTGACGAAAGCCTGGAAGATCCCGGTTTTCATCGTTGCCATGACCCTTATCGGCGGCGGGATCGGCGGGATCCTTCCCAACATCCTTACATCGCTTCCGACAGCAGGTTATATAACCGATCTGCTGTGGGATCTTGTCGATAAGACTGTCACTGTAGCCATTGTTGTCATGATCATCAGGGTCATCCCGGTGAAAACCAGGGAGATGATGCGGTTCAACGGCTGGAGGCAGGCTCCGCTGTCGGCGAGCGATCTCGACGAGATCAAGAAGATCAAATGCCGTTCTGTACTGCTCAGGTCAAAAATTATTTTCATTCTGGCGATAGCGCTCATCTCTCTTGCCGTAACGGCGTCGGCGATCAGCTTCCTGCTCTACCGCAGCTCTCTTATTGATGAATATTCAGAATTCGCCCGAGAGGTGACTACTGCTGTATCCGGGGTTATTGATCACGAAAAAATTGACGAATATATCTCCAGCAAAGGCTCTGACCCTGCATATCTTGAGGCCCGGCAGAGGGTGGAAAGCATAAAGACTACTGCCCCGATCGTTAAGTTCATCTATGTCTACAAGATTGAAGAGGACGGA
Source organism: bacterium UBP6_UBA1209 (assembly GCA_002309575.1). Classification (GTDB taxonomy): domain Bacteria; phylum UBP6; class UBA1177; order UBA1177; family UBA1177; genus UBA1177. The sequence continues at coordinate 8,456 of DBXP01000011.1, forward strand.
GGGCATGTTGTTTTTGACCTTCATTCCGGCAATGCTGACGGGACGGCTCCGGGCAAGGTGGTGAAGCTCGATCCCGCCTTTGAACCGTACCTCCCTACGCTTTTGGCGGGAGATGAGATCGAACCGGTCATATCGGACGGTAACTTCGGGTGGCTCCTTTCGGTCTACACCCCGGTAAAGAATTCTGCCGGTGTTACTGTCGGCTACGTCGGAGCGGACGTCGCCATGTCCGTGATCGCCAAAAAGGAGGTGAACTTCCTGATCCAGATGATTTTCCTCTTCCTCGGGTTCGTGATCCTGATCGTCGCGGTAGTCGTCTGGTTCGTTGACTACAACGTCGTTTTCCCGATCAACGCCATGACTATGCGGACGAGCGAGTTCGCCTACCGCGGTGAAAACGCACTCGGCGGGAACGTCGAGAAGATCCGGCGGCTTGACATCCACACAGGCGACGAGGTGGAAAACCTCTACAAGGCGTTCACCAAGATGACTGAGGACACGATGGGGTACGTCGATGAAATCGTACATTCGGCCGAGCATATTGCGCAGATAAACAGCACGTTCGGAAAGGTCGTTTCGCCTCAGGTCAGGGATTTCCTGCTTTCCGACAATCCGGATCTCGGCGGAGAGGATCTCGATGTCACCGTAATGTTCTGCGATATCCGCGGCTTCACATCTTTCTCGGAGAAGTTTGAACCTAAGGAAATAGTTCTCATTCTTAACCGCTATTTCACCCGCCTTGAAAAGCCGATCGTCGAAAACGGCGGTATCATAAACAAGTACATCGGAGATGCGATAATGGCTGTTTTCGGTGTTCCGCTCAAGTCTGAGACACACGCGCTCGATGCATGGAAGGCCGCCCAGGGGATGAGGGAGCAGCTCGCGCTTCTTAACGAGGAGCTCAAAAACGAAGGCAGACCCGAGATCCGTTTCGGGATAGGTCTCTGCTCAGGTCAGGTGCTTGCCGGGAATATCGGGACCGAAAACCGGCTCGAATACACTGTCATCGGCGACACGGTAAACACCGCGAGCCGTATCGAGAGCCTCTGCAAAACCTACAAGACGGACCTGCTCATATCCGAGCAGACGAAGGCTCTGCTTCCTGAAGATGTTTCGCTGACATTCGTAGCCGAATCGGAGATCCGCGGCAAAGAGAAACGCATCAAGCTCTATTCTTAAGTTTAATTCTCTGACTTTTTTCGGGCCGATCTTTAAAAAAAAGGACCGGTTGGCGGCCGGTCCGAGAGGTTTTGATGAAAAAGGAAACAGTTGGCGCTGTTTCTACTTTTTTGGGGTTTTCTCTTTGCTTTTCTTGTCGCTTTTATCCTTTTTTCCCGAGCAAACCTTGCAAAGCTTGTACCCGGCCTTTTCAGCCTTCTCCTGCGAGCTGAAGGTGACGGTGCAGCCTTTGCAGTTGTAGTAACGGCATCCCGACACATGGCAGACCTTGTTGTCGGGGTTGCAGTGCAATTCCTCTGCGAAAACGAAAGAGAAAGTGAACAAAACCGCGAGGATCACAAACAACTTGGAAAGAGTTTTTGTCATGTTTTTACCTCCTTTAATAAAACATCAAAAACAGCTTGTTTATAGTTTGTTTACAGATAAAGTCAAGAAATCTTTATATATTTGTAAAATTAAATTTGCGTATAAAAATAATTTCTTAAACGATGATTTGAATATGTGAATGAAAAGAAATAAATCGCGACAGCGGTTTTAGGAAAGATCTGCGGGAATTTTTACGGAAAAAATTTTTAGGATTATTTGCTGTATTCGGCCATTTTTGTCTCGAGGAGCTCCTTGATTTCGGCGAGACGCGCCTCGGTCTGTGCTTCGACTCGCAGAACGATGACATTCTGGGTGTTGCTTGTTCTCATAAGTCCCCAGCCGTCGTCGAATGAGACTCTCGCTCCGTCGATATCGTTGACGTTGTAACCCTGTTCCTTGAGGTATTTCACAACGTTGTCTACGATCTGGAACTTCTTTGTCTCGTCGACTTCGATTCTGAGTTCCGGTGTCGAAAATGTCTTCGGGATACCTTCTAGAAGCTTGTCGAAATCGACCTTTTCCTGCTCTGCAACGATTTCAAGAAGCCTCAAAGCCGCGTAGATCGCGCAGTCGAAGCCGAAGAAACGGTGCTTGAAGAAGACGTGTCCGCTCATTTCGCCGCCGAAAGCCGCACCTGTCTCCTTCATCTTTGCCTTGATCAGCGAGTGGCCGGCCTTCCACATGATCGCGTTGCCGCCCCTTGCCGTGATATCGTCGTAAAGTGACTTGCTGCACTTGACATCGCCGACGATCGTCGCGCCGGGAACAGCCTTGAGAACGCTTCTCGCAAAGATCACCAGAAGCTGGTCGCCCCAGATGATCTTTCCGTTCCTGTCGACAACGCCGATCCTGTCCGCATCGCCGTCAAAGCCGATACCGAGATCTGCGCCGACCTCCTTGACCTTGGCGATCATCTTCTGGATGTAAGCCTCGACCGTCGGATCCGGATGGTGGTTCGGGAACCTGCCGTCCGGCTCTTCGAAGATGCTGACGACATTGAGACCGAGCTTTTTCATTATCGGTGCCGCGACAAAACCGCCGACTCCGTTGCCGGCATCGACGACGACCTTGATCTTCCCGGGATCCTTGATTTTTATTGTGTTGAGAACGAACTTTTCGTAGTCCGGAATGATGTTGTAAAGAGTATTCGTCCCTCTCTTTTCCGGTTTCAGGAAATCATCGTTTTCCATGATATCGCCGATCTCCTGAATGCCGTCACCGTAGACCGGAAGGTCTATCAGGTTGATTTTAAAGCCGTTGTACTCCGGTGGATTGTGGCTCCCCGTGATCATGACGGCTCCCTGAACATCAATGTTGAACATCGAGAAATAGAGCAGACCGGTCGGGATCATTCCGAGGAAGATCGTGTCGATCCCGCTGTCGTTGAAGCCCTTGATCAGCGACTGGGCGAATCTCGGCGAGCTTTCGCGGGCATCGTGACCGACAGAAACCGTTTTGAAGCCAGGAAGCTTTTTTCTGTAGTAGCTTGCGCAGGCACGTCCGAGGTTGTAGGCGAAATCCTCGGTTAAATCGATATCGACGTAGCCCCTGACGTCATACTGTCTGAAGATTGTGCGATTGATTTTCATTTTCTCCTCCGTAATCAAATAGCGGTATATTCTAGTCATTTTTTTATTTATCACAATTGAATAAGAAAAGTGGCAATGACTCTTGATTTAACGGCGAAATGTGCGATAATACTAGGATTTATTTGGAGCTGGTGCTTTGGGAGAAAAAAAACAGAATAATTTCGTCTTTTTTGATTCGTCGACAAGCAGAATAATTTTCGGCGGATGTGTGGACGGCGTATCTTTTTTCGACATGCCTTCGCTTGAAAAGTCCAAGCTTAGCCGGGAGCTTCCGGCGCTTTTTCAGAGATATGCCGAGCGGCTCGATTTTTCGGCGGTTTCAAGGGTCATTGCAGGTATCGGACCCGGAAGTTTCACGGGGATCAAGACCGGAGTCGCCTTCTTTCTGGGCTTTATCTACTCGCTCGGATTCAGGAATGTCGAGCTCATGAGCTCGTTCGCGCTTGCGGCGGCGCTGGCTCCGGAGAGCGGACGTTCGAAACTTGTGCTCATCCCGTTCAACAAAGGGGAGTTTTTCGCCGCGCTTTTCGATTCCGAGCTCCGTCCGCGGATCGTAGATCTCTTCCTGAAACCGCCGTATGATGAAATCAACAACAAATTCAAAGATTTTGCAGGAACGGAAGTCGATCTTGTTTCGCCTGTTGTGTGCGGTGAAGAGATCCTTCCCGATCTGAAAAAGATATTCAGGATCAGCAGTTGCGTATTTGACGGTTTTGCCCTGCGCCCCTGGCTTTTTTACGGGCTTCCGCAGCAGAAGGCTATCGACATCACAGCCGAACCCTTTCTGGTGAACCACGTCGTAGCGCCGGCCAATCTTGATAATTCGGCAAATTTTTACCTTGACAAAATGGAGGCAGACATGACTCAGGAGCTTTCAAAAGAGGCAATTCTGGAAAAGCTGGCGCAGCTTAGGGAAGAGCACGCCCAGCTAGACAAACTTTCCACGGAACTCTCTTCCAAGCCGGTTTTTACGCCGCAGGACGAGATCGAACTCAACATGACCAGGAAGAAAAAGCTTCAGAAAAAGGATATGATCGCCTACTACGAGGCAATGCTGAAAAAATAGTGTCCCGGCCTGAGCTGAAAAAACTTGTTGATTCTATCGGATAATCTCTAAACAGATAACTTCGTTTCTATATATTCATAGGAATGGCAGTCCAGGTCAGCTCTTTCGATGCAGATTTAGGTGACAATTTTTAGTCGTTAGTAAATGAGTTGCGAGCGATATATGGATTTTTATAGGAAATTTTTAGCAGCCGGGTGTGCCTGAAGCATATTCCGAGCACTCAGGAGTTAAAAGTGTCGGAGCAAGGGTCGCCTGCAATGTCGATTTGAAGCAGGGATCGCAAACACACTGACCTTTGGTGCCCGAGTAGTCGCAGTGGCCGTGGCTTGTCGGATAAAGGTTGAGGACGCCCTGCTGACCGCATGTTGAGCTGCAATCCTCGATGCACATTGTGCCGGCATCGTTGATATGGTAACCTTCCTCGCACTCGGTACATTTTGTACCTGTGAAATGGTCTGTGCAGGAGCAAGTTACCGTACCATGTTCTTTTTCAGCTACGCATGATCCGTGACCGTTGCAGAAGTGTGCGCCGTCGCAGGTGAGGCAGCCGCTTCCTGAGTAGTGTTCAGCGCACTGGCAGGTCGATTCGTCCCAGGATGTGCATTCGCTGCACTGAGCTTCGGTTTCAGCCGAATAAACAGCTCCGAGCTCGCTGCAGGTTTTGGTGTTGCTGTCGCAGATCTCGCCGCCGAAATCCTGAACAACGCCGTCTCCGCAAACCATCAGGCTCGAGCAGTCCTCGTTGCACTGACCGTAAATCGTTCCGTTTGTAGCTGCGCCGTCGTCACATGCTTCGCCGTGAAGTGTGACCGCATCACCGCAGTAGCTGAGCGTAGCATCCTCTTCGGAGAGTTTGCAGTCTGCCGTGCAGCGTTTGCATGGTTCACCTTCCTGCCCTTCGTTGCCGTAATTGCAGTATTCGGTTCCGTTGTTTGCGCCGTAATCGCACTCTTCACCCTGATCTTCCTGAAGAACACCGTCTCCGCAGCCGTAGAAGCCTGTGCATTCTGCGTTGCAGTGACCGTAAACGCCGTTGAATTCACCTTCATCGCAGTTTTCGTTTGCCATTTCAACTACGACACACTCTTCAACCGGCTCGACAGCTGGAGCGTCGGTATCCGGAGTTTCAGCAGCGGGAGCATCTGAATCCGGAGTTACAGGATCGACAGCATCAGCGTCGGAAGCCTCCGGAGCTGCAGCATCTGTATCTGAAACTTCAGGTGCGTCTGCATCCGTGTCAGGATTTTCGGGTGCGGTTGTATCCGCGTCTGAAGCCTCTGTATCGGTAGTCTCCTCGTCGGAAGTTTCGTCATCGTCATTGTTCTCTTCCGGTGGCAGAGGACATACAGCTTTCTGAATGATTGCATCGCCGCATCTTTCACCGAGAGCGGAGCAGTCAGTCTTGCAGTAGCCGTACTTTCCGTTGTTTGCGCCGTCGTCGCAAGCCTCTTCGCCGTTTTTGACACCGTCGCCGCAGTAGTCGCCGACACCGGTGCAAAGAGCGTTGCAGTATCCGTAAGTACCGTTGTCTGCGCCGTCGTCGCACTCTTCAGTGCCGTTTTTAACGCCGTCGCCGCAGTATTCGGCAAGTGTGCAGTCAGCTTTGCAGCCGTTGTAGGTACCTACATTTCCTTCGGTTCCGTCGTCGCAAGCCTCTTCGCCGTTTTTAATACCGTCGCCGCAGAAAGCCGCCAGCGTGCAGTCTTCGTTGCAGCCGCCGTAGTGGCCGTCGTTTGCTTCCGTGCCGTCGTCGCAAGCTTCATTGTTGTTGACGATACCGTCACCGCAGTATTCAGCCGGCGGAACAGTTACGCATGAACCGTTCTGGCACTCTTTGCCGTCCGGACACTCGTCTGAGGTTACGCATTCTGGTTTCTGTTCGGGTTCTTTGTCGAAGCAGGAGCCTTCTCTGCATTCCTGATTGTCTCCGCAGTCGGAAGAGTTAATGCATTCCGGCTTTTCCTCTTTGTTGCCGCCGCCGCATGAGACAACGAGAGCAGCAATGAAAGCTACAAGTAAAATTACGATTTTTTTCATCTCTTACCTCTGAAAAAAGTGAATAAAAACGCTCAAAAGCGGAAAAATTATAATCAATTTTATTTTATTGCAAGTATGTTCTGGTGCCGGAGACCGGGCTCGAACCG
>DBXP01000040.1:0-14274 GCA_002309575.1 bacterium UBP6_UBA1209
GCAAGGAACCATTCGCCCGGGAATGCAAGGAAAAGAAGCGAAAGGGCGGAAAGTGTCATACCGACGACCAGAAGTTTGACGATATTGAACTTGCCGATGAAATTCATCGTAAGAGCAAGGCCGACCGTGATGATGAGCGGGTTGAGCGAGTTGACAGCACCGAGCTGGAAGTCTGCGAACATCGTTCTAAGGTAATACTTCGGCATGACCATCGTCTGGTGTGTGAAAACAAGACGGACGCCGAGAGTGAGGCAGAGGAAGAGAACGAGTTTCTGGAAAGCTGTCTCCTTCCAAACTTCCGCGAAGATCTTGAGCGGTGTCTTGACTTCGCCGCTGCCGTCGTCTTCGTCCTTTTCTTCCATGTTGTCCTCGTTGATGAGGAATGCGCAGAGGAAGCATACCGCACTCATTACGAAACCGAACGTGAAGATCGCGAGGTTGCCTTTAACAGGGCCGAGCGCATTTCTGAAACCGTCGCAGACAGCGACACCTGCAAGCATCGCGCCGACGTTCATGATAAGGTAGTAAAGGTTGAAGCCCTTACCGCGGTTGTCCTTGTTCGTGAAGTGACGCAGGGCCGTACTTGTGATCGTTACAAGCATCGCGGTTCCGAGCGCCATTATGAAAAGAAGTCCGCCGATCGAATACTGGAGCATTTTTCCTTCCATAAGACCGGGGAAAACACCCATTCCAAGACGACTGATCATAAGCAGGATCGTCGCAAAAATGAAAGACTTCTTGTCACCGATAACGTCGCAGATCGAGCCGACAGTAAACATGAACGCAGTGATGAACAGGAAGAAGTAGCCCTGCCACGCACCGGCTTCGTAGTCACTGAAACCGACGTTGTCTGTGAGGAACATCGAAAGAATGATGATAACCGAAAAATAAGAGAGACCGTCAAAGAACTGAATGGCATTTACAAGCCAAAACTCTTTGCCGAATCCGCCGATCTTTGCCATAAAAACCTCCTCAAATGGTAAAAAAGAAAAAACGCCCGTGAGTTTCTTAAAAAAACGCCCGTAATGCAAAAAAAAACGGGCGGACCGTGCGAAAAACTTCAATCTTCCGGTAATCCCTCTTTTTTTTGACATTCCGATATTTTTGAGTATAAACATCCGGCTTTTTTTACAGCACTTCCGTGTTTTGATCCCGTGCCTGTCTCCGGTTGGAGTGAGCGGGATGCGGAAGGAAGATTATTAACAGGTAACATTCGGAGGAAAAAATGCCTGAATTAAGAGAAATGATGAAGGCCGGCGCACATTTCGGTCATCAGAAGCAGAGATGGAATCCCAAAATGGCTCCGTACATCTTCACGGAGAGAAACAACATCCACATCATCAACCTTCAAAAGACAATGGAGCTTATTGAAGAGGCGAAGAAGTTCGTCAGGAACCTCGGCATGAACGGCGAGACACTCTTCCTCGTCGGAACCAAGAGACAGGCTCAGGAAGTCATTAAGGAAGAAGCTGAAAAGGCTGATATCCCTTATGTAAATTATCGCTGGCTCGGCGGAATGCTCACAAATTTCGTCACGATCAACCAGTCGGTAAAAAAACTCCAGAAGTTTGATGAGATCCTCAACACGGAAAAGAGAAGACTTTACAAGAAAAAAGAGCTTGCAGACATCGACAAGAGAAAGGCCAAACTTGAAAAGAACCTCTCAGGGATCCTCAAAATGGAAAAAATGCCTGGCGCACTTTTCGTAGTTGACCCGATGAAGGAGCACCTTGCCGTTCACGAAGCGAAGAAGCTCGGTATTCCGATAGTTGCCATCATCGATACAAACGGCAACCCGGACAACGTCGATTACCTCATTCCCGCTAACGACGACGGAATGCGCTGCATCCAGCTGATCACCTCAGATATCGTTGACGCATACATCGAGGGCTGCGACATCTACAGACAGAAGATCGAAACCGAGCAGAAAGACAAGAAGGATGCTGCTCCGGCAAGAGGCGAAACAAGAAACATCGCAGGCAGAAAGGTCAGAGTAAAACGCGTCCAGACTGCTGAAATGGAAGACGAAGCTGCTGAAGAAAAAGAATAATAGGAGAAAAACATGGAAATAACTGCATCAATGGTAAAGGCTCTGCGCGACAGATGCGGCGCAGGCATGATGGACTGCAAAAAGGCATTGGTTGAGGCAAACGGCGACGCAGATCAGGCTATGCAGATCCTTAAGGACAAGGGAATCGCAAAGGCTGAGAAGAAGGCCGGCAGAATCGCTGCTGACGGTGCTGTCCTCGTTTCGATCAAAGGAAACAAGGGGCTTATGCTCGAGCTCAACTGCGAAACAGACTTCGCTGCAAAGAGCGACGGCTTCAAATCCGTTTCCAAAGAGGTCCTTGACTACTTCGAGAAAAACGCGAAAGAAGAAAACACCGTAGTCTCTATGGAAGATGCCTTCTACAGCGAAGAGGTCGAGAAGATGACAAAGGCTGCTGTTGCCGTCATCGGCGAAAACATCAGACCGAGAAGATTCGTCAGATACGAGTGCGGCGAAAAATCGCTCCTCCACTCATACATCCACATGGGCGGCAAAATCGGCGTCATGCTTGAAGTCGAAGCTTGCTGCGCTGACTGTGCAAACAAGCCGGAAGTAGTTGAAATGGCTGACGGAATCGCTATGCAGATCGCATCGATGCGTCCTGACTGCATCGACGAGGCATCCTTCCCGCAGGACAAGCTTGAGTCCGAAAGGCACGCTGCTCTCTCTCAGGTCATGGAGATGGGAAAACCGCAGGCTGTTGCAGAAAAAATCGTTGAAGGAAAGCTCAAAAAGTTCATAGCTGAAAATACTCTGCTTGAGCAGCAGTTCGTTATGAATTCAGACCTTAAGATCAAGGATTATGTAAAAGAGACCGGGAAAAAGGTCGGCTGCGAACTGAAAATCGTTCGTTTCCACCGCTTCGAGCTCGGTGAAGGAATCGAAAAGAAGGTTGAAAACTTTGCAGATGAAGTTGCAGCCCAGATGAAAAAATAGGAGGGATTATTAAAAATCTCTTTGGATCTCATTTTACGGAAGCGTCTTGCATAAAGACGCTTCTTTCTTTATTGGTTCTGCTCGTTTTTTCGTTCGTAACCGCCGAGGAAGAGGCGACGCAGGACACAGTTTCGCAAACTTCTCCTGTAGTCTATTCAAAGGATGAATTCGTACAGAAATTCATCGAAGCTACCGGACTTGCCGAAGCCTTCAACTCGAAAATCGAGAGCGCCGAGCTTGATTATGATATCGTAACTGCGCAGTACTTTCCGAAGTTCAAGCTCATTTTCGGCATCGGTCCCCACCCGCACTACGTCTACGACAAGGCGGAGATACTGAAAGACGATAACGGCGAACCTGTGGATATCCAGGAGAGCAAGTGGCACAAATACTACGACAGCTACGGAATCGCGATCCGTGCAAAAGGTGAATTCATCCTTCCGCTCTATACCTTCGGAAAATTCAGGACAGGCAGAAACGCAGCCAAGGCACAGATCGAGGTCCGCAAGGCGGAAGCCGAGATCGCAAAACTCAAAATAAAAAAAGAGGCTGCCTTTTTTTACTGGTCATACGTTATGGCAAAAAGCTACTTCTCGATTATCGAGCCTGCTATGGAACAGCTGGACAAGACCGAAGAGAAGCTCAAGGATATGCTCTCCGAGGGTGCCGAAGGAGTTTCGCAGAAGCATCTCAAAAAGCTCCAGATAGAAAAACAGAAGATACAGTATCAGTACGAACGGCTTCAGTATCAAACCGAGACCCTTAAGGAGGCGATCTCCGAGGTTCTTGGTGACAACTGGGAGCTCGCGGACTCGGAAATGACTCTGGAAAAATTTGATAAATCATGGGAATCATTGAGCGATAATCTAAAAGAGACAAGCCCTCAGCTGCGTTATGCTGCAGGCGGGCTCAAGGCTTACGAAAGTCTCTACGACCTTGAACTCAGAAAGGCGCTGCCGGATTTCGGTATCTACAGCGACTACTCTTTCAGATACACAAGTTCTGTCGACGAGACAAACAACCCCGCCGCAAACAGCCCCTACAACGGCTTCGACGGCGAAATCGGGATCGGCATCCTGTTCAATCTCAACATCCTCGAACAGGCCCGCAAGATCAAAAAGGCAAAGGCGGAATGGAACGCCGTAAAGGCAAAGGTCCTCTTTGCGGAAAAGAATATGCCTCTGCAACTGAAGCAGAAGTTTAACGACTTGAAATCATTGGAATCACGTGTCACACACATGAAACAGATACGCAAAATAACAAAGGGTGTGATGACCTCTGAATATTCAAATTACGAGTCCGGTCTTACAACAGACACGAAAGACCTTATCGACGCAGTCAAGGATTTTTTTGAGAACGAGCAGGCTTTCATTCAGGCGATGTTCGATTACAATATGAAGGTCGAAGAGATAATCGAATTTACGGGGGTAGAATGAGAAAAATAATTATAAGCTTGATTTTGTTCGGATTTTCTCTCATTTTCGCTGAAGAGCAGAAGAACATTCCTGAACCGAACGCAGCACTCAAGGCTCTTGAGATCCGCGAACAGACTCTCGAAAAGTGGGCAAAGGTCAAAGTTGAACCCGGCACGGAACAGTTCCGCAAAAAGGATGCCGATGTCCGCAAGGTTGTCGATGAAATAGTCGATTACCGCTTTATCGCTGAATTCATCATAGGCGAAAAGTGGGCCTCGACGCCCGACAGCCAGAAAGAGGAACTTTTCAATAAAATCAAAGAGTTGTTCTCTAAAGTTTACCTCGGAAAGCTGATTTACAACAAGGGCTACGAAAAGAAATATCTGGACAAGGGCAGCGAAAAAAAATACCTCAAAGGCGTTCCTGAGAGCGTTTTCATCGTCTCCGAGATCACCGCTTCGCTCAAAAACAAACCTGTCACCTACGAGCTCATCTACCACATGAGACTGGTCGACAACGTCTACAAAATTTTTGACATCGAGCTGGATACCGTCAGCCTCTCGATGAACTACCGCGAGCAGTTTAACAAAAATCTCAAGACGCAGAGCGTCGACAAGCTGATCAAGCTGATCGACAAAAAGATACAGAAAAGCATTTCTCCGGGAAAACCGCAGACAACTCAGGCTGAAGAGCAGCCCAAAAGCCCGAAAAAATGAACGAAAAAATTCTGATCCACGCCTGCTGTGCACCATGCACGACGGCGACTCTCGAAGAGATCCTGGCTGACTATCCTGATGCCGCTATCACCGTTTTTTACTACAATCCGAACATCTTCCCCGCCGAAGAGGAAGAGAAGCGTTTCCAAGAGCTTGTCCGCTATCTCGGGAGACGCTACGGCGAAAAGATCGGGCTTATCCGCGGAAAGTACGACTTCGACTTCTGGAATTCGATGATCGAACCGGTGGAGCTAAGCGGCGAAGGCGGCTTCAGATGCAGGATCTGCTACTATCTGCGGCTCCTCGAAGCCTTCAAAAAAGCCAGGGAAACCGGCGCGACACACATCACGACGACCCTTGCGATCAGCCCCTACAAAAACTTTGAATGGCTTGACGAAATCGGGAAACTCCTCTCCGCAAAATTCGGGATCACCTGGTTCCTGAAGAGATGGAACTACCGCCGCTCGATCGAACTCTCGAAGGAGTACGGCCTTTACCGCCAGAAATACTGCGGCTGCGAATACAGCAAAAGAAGGGACTAAATAATTCAAATTAAGAGGTTTCGATGAAAACGATCTATCTTGCAGGCGGCTGTTTCTGGGGAACACAGCGTTTTTTCGACCAGTTTCCGGGTGTCAGATCGACAGAAACGGGTTATGCCAACGGAAAAACTGAAAACCCGTCATACCGCGATGTGTGCAAGGGAAGCGGGCATGCCGAAACGGTAAAAATCGAATACGACGAAGTGGTTCTGCCGACACAAAAGCTCATCGGTTACTATTTCCGTGCTGTCGATCCGCTTTCGGTCAACCAGCAGGGATGCGACTGCGGCATTCAGTACCGCACAGGGATCTATTACACCGATGAATCGCTTCTTCCCGATATCGAGGCAGCAGTCAATAGCGAAAAACTTGCTCTCGGCTCAAAGGCTGAGAAGTTCGCGGTCGAAATCAAACCGCTTGAAAATTTCTGTCCGGCGGAAGAGTACCATCAGAAGTATCTTGTCAAAAATCCCAACGGTTACTGCCACCTGCCGCTTGAACTTTTCTGCATCGCAATGAGGGAAAAATAGGATCGTTTCTCTATTTTCCGAAAATATCTGAGTGAGTGAAATGGCAATAGTTTGCAGGGGAAAGAATCGATTTTAGCCCTCCTGAACTTTGTTTTTTTAAGGAAATAATTAAAATAGACGGCAACACTTGTTCAAAGGGAGGCTACATGGATCACGGAGTCGTTATTTTCAGTGAAAAACAGGGGTTTTTCAAGGTCGGAGTAATCACTATAATCGGTGTGCTGATACTTTTGACAGTCATTTTTATCACGGTTCCCGGGGCTGCAGGAAAGTTCAATTCATCCGATCCGGGCGCCTTGATCACCATGGTCATAGCATTCTGCATCATGATCATCTTGTTTCTCGTCATGAAACTTGAAACGCTCGTCTGCGAAGAGGGGATCTACGTCCGTTTTTTCCCCTTTCAGATAAAATTTCTCTTTTTTGACTGGAACAGGCTCGCAAAGTGCCATGTCCGCAAATTCAGACCGATCGTTGAGTTCGGCGGCTGGGGGATCAAAGGACGGTCAAAAAACAATTATTCGCTGACAGTTTCCGGCAATCAGGGCTTGCAGCTTGAGACTACCGACGGGAAGAGGCTTCTGATCGGAACTCAGTGTCCTGAAGAGCTGATGTCAACTCTAAATGCTATGAACAAGGTAATGCAATGAAAAGGATATTCATTTCTATATATTTGATTTTATTTACATTTTCTCTCCTGGCAGAGCGTCAGGAAATCACGATCTGGCACTCTTACCGCGGTGACGAGCAGCGTGCTCTCGAAAAGGTCACAGCTCTTTTCAACGAATCCCAGGATGAATTCAAGGCTTCGCTGCTTCTGGTCCCGTACGACGCCTTCGCAAACAAGCTGACGAGCGCGATCCCCCGCGGAAACGGACCAGACGGCTTCATCTTCGCCCACGAGAGGGTCGGAGACTGGGCCGAGAGCGGCATAATCGCCGAGGTCGGTCAGGAGATCGACGTGCAGCTCAGAGACGACCTGATCCCATCGACGCTCCAGGCGCTGAAATACAACGGCAAGTTTTGGGGAGTCCCGCTCTCGTTCAAGAGTCTGGTGCTCTTTTACCGGACAGACCTGGTCGCACATGCTCCGAAAACGCTGAGTGAACTGACAGAGACTGCAAGCCGCCTGACTAATGTCGGCGAAGGCAGATACGGTCTTGCTTTCGAGGCGACTTCGACATACTTCGCAGCCCCGTTCATTTACGGTTTCGGCGGCGGATTCTGCCTTGAAGACGGCACCTCTTCCGCCGTTTCAGCCTGCCTTGACAACCCTGGGAACATTGCGGCTGTCGACTATATCCGAAGCCTTCTGATCGACAAAAAGGTTGTTCCGCAGGAGGCGACATCGGCGCTTGTGACGCAGCTTTTCAACGACGGACGTGCTGCGTTTGTCATCAACGGTCCGTGGTTTCTTGGCGAGATCGACAAGGGCGTTCCCTACTCTGTCGCCGTTCTGCCGCAGGTTTCGGGTGCCCCTGATTCACTGATGAAGCCCTTTTTGACAGTCGAGGCGCTGCTGATTGCAAACCATGAAACAACAAACAAACGCGGAGCGATTGCCTTCGCAAACTTTATCGCATCCTTCGATTCAGCAAAAATACGGGCTCAGCTGGGACGTCAGTCGGTGGCTACGGCTTCGGTCTACAACGACCCTGAGATAGCAGGCGACGAGACGCTCAAGGTCTTCCGAGACGAGGCCGAGGTCGCTGTTCCAATGAGCAACAACCCGAAGATGCGCATGGTCTGGGAACCCTTTGCCGGCGGTCTGAGAAAGGTGCTTCGCGGCGCCGCTGACTCAAAAACGGCACTTGCCGAGGCCCAGAGGCAGTACAAAATTTTTGACAAGCCGATCCCGCCTGCCCAAAGTCCGGTGACCTTCGTGATAATCCTGTTACTGCTCGGAATCGCCGGACTTTTCTTCGTGATCCGCGGGATCCGGAAGCACCGTGTCATCGATGCAGTCATAAATTCGCCGACACCCTACATTTACCTTTTCCCGGCGATGTTTTCGATGCTCCTGCTCGTCTTCGTACCCTTCGCGGTCGGCACTGCCGTGGCATTCTTTTCGCACAAAAGCGGCGACTTCCAGTTTGTCGGACTCGCCAACTTCATCTCGATCCTGCTTTCGACCGACTTTGCGATAACCGATCCGCTCTCATTCTACGCGACGCTTGTCGTAACGGTGCTCTGGACCTTCGTGAACGTCGTTCTGCATGTCTCGATAGGTCTTGCGCTCGCACTGATGCTCCGCACGCCGTGGCTTAAAATGAAGGGGATCTACCGAATCCTCCTGATCGTTCCGTGGGCAGTTCCGAACTACATCACGGCTCTCATCTGGAAGGGCATGTTCAACCGCCAGTTCGGCGCGATCAACGGCATCCTGCAGGCTGTCGGGATCGAGCCGGTCAGCTGGTTCAGCAGCTTCTGGACCTCTTTTGCGGCCAACGTCACGACAAATACCTGGCTCGGCTTCCCGTTTATGATGGTTACGGCTCTAGGCGCGCTTCAGGCGATCCCGCAGGAGCTCGAGGACGCCGCAAGCGTTGACGGCGCGAACTCTTTCCAGCGCTTCCGCCACGTGATCCTTCCGCTTCTGAAGCCGGCTCTGCTTCCGGCTGTGATCCTTGGCAGCGTCTGGACCTTCAACATGTTCAACATCATCTATCTCGTTTCGGGCGGAGAACCCGACGGAGCGACCGAGATCCTGATCAGCGAGGCCTACAAGTGGGCATTCCAGAGGCAGGAGCGTTACGGCTACGCTGCGGCATATTCGACATTGATTTTTATAGTTCTGCTTCTCTATTCGAAGGCAACCGAAAAGGTCGGCAAGGAATAAATCACTGAATTTTGTAAGGAGCGCAGTTCGCGAAGTTCGCTTTGGCGATTTTCTGGATTATCCCGGCGCCGAAGAGACCGACAGCCTTTTTGAGCAGGATATCGGCATCAGGACCGCTTCCCGGGGTAAGAACAAGTTTGCCTTCAAGGAGGCTTTCATTCATTTCGTAAAGCGATTTCAAATAGATAGCTCTTGCGACTATAGACGCCAGCGCAACAGCAGGATTCTGTTCGGCTCTGACCCTGAAATTGACCGGTGTACTCCCTGCCGCCAGAACGATAGGGCGGTTCACGAAATCGCTTTCGCTGAACTGATCGACCAGAACGCGCTTTGCATCCCTGCGCTTGGCAAGAAGCCTTTCGATCGTCCTGGCGTGAGACCACGCAAGAATGTGGTTTGAATTCTGGTTTTTGGCAGTCGCGACCTCAAACGCCTTGTTGAACTTCTCAGGCATCATGCGAAGGGCAGCGAAGGAGTTCGGGAAGTTCTTTTGAACCTGTTCGTAAATGCTGATAATTTCAGCATCTTTTAGTTTTTTACTGTCTGTGACATGCAGCTTTAAAAGCTCGCTTTCGGATTCGCCCAAAAGGAAAGAGCAGACAACCAGAGGACCGAACAGATCGCCCTTCCCGGCCTCGTCGTTGCCGACCGTGCCCGTCTCGGTAAGAAGAGAAAGCAGGATCGAACGGATCTTGGGATCGCTTGTGACAATCGAAAAGCCCTTCCTTTCCGTGTGGTAAACGGCAACCGAGACAGCGCCCTTGCCCTCCCCTACCTTGAATGAGACACCGTAGTTGATCTCCTTTATCGTCGCAGAATCAAACGGGATCTTCAGCCGCATAAATTCGACGTAAGCCCTCTCTATGTAGTCGGAAAGAACATCATTTTTCGAGTAAACGCCCATATTTCCTCATATCAGACTGAGCGAGCAGCCGCTTGATTTCTTTTCCTCGTCCTTGCCGTTCTCTGAAGCGTCTGAAGGTTCGCTGTCGCCTTTGTCCGCCGGATCGCTGTCACTGCCTGCATCGGAAGGTTCGCCGCCCGTCTGCTGATCTGTATCGTCGGATGCGGTATCTCCGGTATCGGTCGGATCCGGTTCGACGACACCGGTGTCACCTGTGTCGCCGGGCTCAATATCGTCACCGGCATAGGAGAAGGGAGCCGATGCGATTTCGTAGCACTTTCCGCCCGGAACCGGCAGAATGTCACCGTATATTTCGTCGTAAACGACCTCCTGAAGCCTTACATTCTTGAATTCCGCATCGATCGACCTGACATCGCTGTCAAACGAATTTACCTTGAGAATGCCGCTCTCCTGGAAGAAAAGCGTCTCTGAGTAATCGAAATAACCCTCATCGTCAAAAATCGGCTTCTCATAAAGATAGAGGCAGATATCGCAGAAGAGACTCTGCTCCTCGGAGAGGTCGTATTCTGCAGCCTCGATCGTATTGATCGAGTAGATCTCAAGACTGGTGAAGTCGCGGTCGTTGGCAGCCGGAGTGTGGTTGAAATTGTAGGCGCCGCCCTCGAAAGCGGGGTTAGCCGGAAGAGTGATCTGGGTGCAGTCCCACTCGACGCAGGCATCCTGAGCCGCGTTGCACTTCTTGTCGCCGCAGCCGTCGCCGCAGGTCCCTCCGCAGCCGTCAGTACCGCAGATTTTGCCTTCGCAGTCCGGAATGCAGATATTTTCCCAAGACGCGGATTCGATCTCTATGCAGTCTCCGTTTTCGACAGGAGTGGTCTCTAAGGTATCCTCGTCGATCGTGACCTGCACGAGCTTTGCCGAAAGCGTGCCGTTCGTCATCTGCTCCTCTTCGTCCAGAAGGGTGATTTCAAGAGTTCCGCTCTCCTGGAAATAGACTTTCTCATCCTCTGAATAATCAAAGGAGTTATAGACATTAAGAAGCACGCACTGTCTGCATGTCTCAAGGCTCGAGTTCTGTTCCGACCCCAGATCGTAGGTTCCTACAGCCGCCGAGTCCATCCAGCTTGCATCATCGTCGTCGCTATACGTACGGAAATGGATCTGCAGTTCGCCCTCATAACTCTCCGGCAGACCTTCAATAATGTAAGATTCAAGCTCGCTGTAATAGTCGTAGGGATAGATCAGACCGACTGAAATGCCGGTGCACTCATCCGCAAAAAGGCTGAAAGTGAAGATACCTGCGAAAAGCGCAAGTACAAAAACAGAGATTTTCTTCATGGTCAGACTCCTAAAAAAATTAATAATTATCAGGTTCAGACTCGTTGCCGCCGCCCTCGAAAGAGAACGGTGCCGAGGCTATTTCGTAACATCTTCCTCCCGGGACTTCAACGGAATAGTAATTGTCGTCGATTTCTGTCTCGACAAGCCTTACTCCCCTCATTTCCGCTTCGATTGCGCCGCTACGCTCATCGAACGAACTGACCGAAACAGTACCGCTCTGCTGGAAGAACCGTGTGTCAACATTATAATAACCATATTCATCGTAAAAAACACCTTCAAAAAGCTGTATGCAGAGCTCACAGGTCGCATAGTTTGCTGCCGAAAGATCATAATCCCCCTCCTCAAGAGCGCTGTAAAGATCGAACGCCGTGTAATCGCCCTCGAATGCCGCCGGAGTATGCGCAAAATGGTAGAAATAGACACTGTTATTCAGATCAAAGTCAAAATCGTCCGGCTGTTCCGGAAGGGTGATCTGTGTGCAGTCCCACTCGACGCAGCCGTCCTGGGCCGCGTTGCACTGCCTGCCCCCGCAGCCTTCGCCGCAGGTCCCGCCGCAGCCGTCAGGTCCGCATATCCTGCCTTCGCAGTCCGGAACGCATGTCATGTTCCATGCGGCGCCCTCGAATTCGACACAGGCTCCGCCTTCGACCAATTCCAGTTCGTCATCATCATACGACCTGGCCTCGACAAGCTTTGCCGAAGCGACACCGTCAGTTTTGCCTGATCTGTCGACCTTTGTGATTTCAACGGTCCCGCGCTCCTGGAAGTACTGCCTTACAAGCGTTCTGCCCGTTTCGTCGTAGTGAAAGAGAAGCACGCACTCCTCGCAAGTCCGGACAGAGCTGTTGATCTCACTCGCAAGATCATAGGATCCTTCAACTGCCCATGGATTTGCGTAGAATCCTATTTCCAGCGTTGCTGTCTCACCTTCAGCAAGCCCGAATCCGGCAAGATCACTGCTGACAAAGACATTGGAGTAGTAACCGTAAGTCTCGATTTTCCCTACAGAGATACCGGTACACTCGACAGTGGCAGGAATACCGGCGTCTGTATCATCTGTATCTCCTGTATCATCAGAATCGGCGTCATCCGCATAAGTCAAATCGGCATCAGGTTTTACACTATCGTCGTTTTTGTCACTGCCGCCGCCGCATGAGGCAAGGAATAAAAGAAGCGCCGGAACTAAGAATGCTGAAACAAGGCTTTTTTTCATGGTTGTACCAACTTAAATAGTTAAGGCAATTTACTTAGATGGAAGTTTAAGGCAAAAAAAAGGGCGCCGAAGCGCCCTGAAAAACTTAGAAAAACGGTTCAGATTAGAGTGTTACAAGTGCGCAGCCGCTGCTCTTCTTGCTTTTCTCAGGCTTTGCATCGTCATCATTGCCGTCTGTCGGCTCTTCGTCGCTGACGGTATCACCTGTATCGGCCGGCTCTTCGTTGTTGCCGTCATCGCCTGTGTCGGTCGGCTCGCTGCCGGTATCGGGCTCTGTTCCTGTGTCACCGGATTCGCCGTCGGTAGCGAACGGAGCGTTATCGATCTCATAGCACTTTCCGCCCGGAACTTCTACTGAAGTGTAGCTGGAGTCGATGGTGACCTCGACAAGTCTGACATTGCTGAATGTAGCGTTGATAGCGCCGGTATTACCGTTGAAAGAGCTTACATTGACTTTACCGCTCTGCTGGAAGAAGCGTTTGCCGATAGCTGAGAGATAACCTTCCTCGTCATACTCGACCTCTTCATAAAGCAGCAGGCATACATCGCAGTCAGCATAGTTCGTGTCTTTGAGGTCATACTCGCCAGCCTCGATAGCATCATAAAGCTGGAATGTCGTGTAGTCGCCCTCTGCGACTGCAGGAGTATGAGCGAATTCATAAAGGTATACAGAATCATCAACATATGAACCATCGAACTTGGGCTCTGCATTGAGTGTGATCTTCGTGCACTCCCAGTCTACACATGCATCCTGAGCTTCGTTGCACATAAGGTCGCCGCAGCCTTCGCCGCAGGTTCCGCCGCAGCCGTCAGAACCGCAGATCTTGCCGTCGCAGTTGGGAACACATACTGTCTCCCAAGCTACAGCTTCGAACTCTACACATGCACCGTTCTCAACAGGTGTTGACTCATAGGTGCCGCTGGCGATGGTAACTTCGACAAGCTTTGCCGAAACAACGCCGTTTGAAGCGCCTGCATTGTCAATGGAGGTAACTTCAAGAGATCCGCTCTCCTGGAAGTACTGTCTGACAAGGTTCTGACCATCTGCAGCAATGTGGTAAAGACGTACGCACTCATCGCAGGTCGCGTAGTTTGCGTTTTTGCCTGAACCAAGGTCATAGGTACCGACTACCGGCCATTCCTCTGCATAGAATTCCATGCGGAACATAGCGGACTCGCCTTCTGCCATTTCCAAACCGGTTACGTTTTCGCTGGAAAGAAAGCCATAATAATCGTCGTATTCGATACCCTCAATGGAGATACCGGTGCACTCGCCGACTACCGGCGGCTCTTCGTCTGAAACAGGCTCTTCGTCGGTTACAGGCTCTTCATCTGTAACTATCGGCTCTTCGTCTGTTGCAGGCTCTTCATCCGTTGCCGGTGCTATCGTATCAACATCCGGCTCCTCCTGAGCAAACAGATTGAACGAAAGCAGGCATACCAAAATAGCAATTGTTGAAACAAAAAGTTTTTTCATTGTTAATCTCCTTAAAAAAATAAAAAAAACGTACTATTTTACCGCAACCTTAAAAAAATCAAGGATAATCGGGAATATTATAGCGAACCTAAAAAAAAGGGCGCCGGAGCGCCCTGAAAAATCAAAAGAAAACGAGTGTGATCCTACAGTGTTACGAGTGTGCAACCGCTGGAATCTTCATCCTCTGACGGCTCGCTGCCCGTGTCGGTCGTTTCGCTGCCGGTATCGGTCGTTTCGCTGCCGGTATCGGTCGGATCTTCGCTGCCGGTGTCGGTCGTTTCGCTGCCGGTGTCGGTCGGATCTTCGCTGCCCGTGTCGGTCGTTTCGCTGCCCGTGTCGGTCGGTTCTTC
>DBXP01000040.1:14334-19710 GCA_002309575.1 bacterium UBP6_UBA1209
TCTTCGCTGCCCGTGTCGGTCGGATCTTCATTGCCTGTGTCAGTCGGATCATCGTAACCTGTATCGGTCGGATCATCACTGCCGGTATCTGTCGGATCCTCTTCCGGGAAAACAGACCAAGCGGCGCTCTCTATTTCGTAGCAGTCGCCGCCCTCAACAAACGACGTTTCGAAAGTGTCGTCATCGATTTCCGCTTCTGCAAGTTTGACGGTAAGGATGCCCTCGTAATAAGGGTAGTCGTCATCCGAAAAATCGGTCCTTGTGATCTGGAGCGTTCCGCTCTGCTGATAGAACTGGCTCACGTACGAATACTGTTCGCTTTCTGCATTGTATTCATACAGATACATCTGCACGCACTGGCTGCAGGTCTCGTAACTTACGTTGTCTCCCGTGCCCAGATCGTAGCTTCCGACCGCTGCGTAATTTGTCCAGCTTTCCGAACTGGTCGGCGCATAGATCGACAGCGAAAGGAATCCGGCATGGTTTGCCGGGAGGCCTGACAGATCGTACGTTACGAGGTTGTTCGGGTAATAATAATTCTCCGAGTCTACATAGTATTCCATCGCCGGATCGAAAGAGAGGCCTGTGCACTCGCCGGACCCGGTATCGCCTGTATCACCGGGAACCTCGGTGTCGCCCGTATCGCCGGTGTCGCCGTCATCCGAGAAATTCGACCATGCCGCGCTCTCAACTTCGTAGCAGTCGCCGCCTTCAACAAACGACGTCTCGAAAGTGTCGTCATCGATCTCCGCTTCTGCAAGTTTGACGGTAAGGATGCCCTCGTAATAAGGGTAGTCGTCATCTGAAAAATCGGTCCTTGTGATCTGGAGCGTTCCGCTCTGCTGATAGAACTGGCTCACATACGAATACTGTTCGCTTTCTGCATTGTATTCATACAGATACATCTGCACGCACTGGCTGCAGGTCTCGTAACTTACGTTGTCTCCCGTGCCCAGATCGTAGCTTCCGACCGCTGCGTAATTTGTCCAGCTTTCCGAACTGGTCGGCGCATAGATCGACAGCGAAAGGAATCCGGCATGGTTTGCCGGGAGGCCTGACAGATCGTACGTTACGAGGTTGTTCGGATAATAATAATTTTCCGAGTCTACATAGTATTCCATAGCAGGATCGAAGGAGAGGCCTGTGCACTCGCTCTCAGCAAACAGTTCAAGCGACGCCAGAGATACTAAAAGCGCAATCGCTAAAATAAAATGTCTTTTCATTTTTCTTCTCCCAAAATTAATAAAAAAGCGTAACTGCTGAAAACATTTTTGTCTGCAAACGTAGATAGAAGTCAAGAAAAAAGGACGAGACAAAAAAGAGTTCCGGATTTCTTCCGTCGTTGATTTCCATATAATTTATGGTATTATATCAGGTTTAGAAAGTAACTGAAACGGCTCTTTTGATATTTTTAACATCTCTCAGGAGGATGCAGATGAAAAAATTAAAGGCTTTGATTTTCCTTTTTTGCACAATTCTTGTCTTTTCCCTTTTCGGTGACGGCGAGGGAGAAGGCGGCCAGGACGACAGCGGAAACCCCTCTACCGGCAAGCAGATCGGCGGAGAACCGGTTAAAAGCTGGGCTGACGGCAGCCAGGACTTCTTCGTCATGTTCAACTCGAACCTTGACGACCTGATCAAGCTCAAAGGCTTGGACGAAGAGGCGAACCCGCAGGGCGACACCTGTCTTGAGTCAAGCAAATTCAAACTGACCTCGACGCACCTTCCGAAGGATGCGATCATCGAGGAGGCATATCTTATCTGGATGACAGCAATAGATCCGGACAAGCTCAACCCTCAGATCGTCACTCTTGCAGAAGGCGACGATTCTGATCCTGATTCGGAACCGGCTCCAGACGACGACAGCGACGCTGAGCAGCAGTCGGATACCGATGCAGATACGACCTCAGATGCCGACACCGAAACTCCGGATGCCGACGAAGACCAGGCTCCCGCCGGACAGACCTGCGAAGAGACGGGTAAAATCTCGACCGACAACAAGGTCACGCTTTCATTCACCCAGAGCTCTGCAGAGACAAATATCAACCACACAAAGGAGATCGTCGCTCTGCAGCACTGCATCGACCCTGATGCACTGGAATCTCCGACCTTCGACTTCGAAAGCATCGTCTATAAATCGTCGGTATCGACAGGCTGCAGCGATACTGAAATCGGCGAATCCCAAGGCGAAAAGAGGATCGGTTACTACACCTACCGCGTCAATGTCACGGACTTCTTCGCTGAAGTTGCCCAGAAGAACGAAAACGCAGGCAACAGCGAAGACAATATGTTCCACGGCGACTACGTTGTCAGCGGGATCGACTGCACCGACCACGACTACTACAAGTGCAACACCACGATGGTAAGTACATGGGCGCTTGTCGTAATCTACCGTTCACAGAACATCCGCCCCAAAAAGATCTATTTCTACAACGGTCTCGGATTCATTTACAACAATAAATCCGTTGCAAACGTAACGGGCTTCGAGCTTCCGAACTATGCGACGGCACGTCTTACGACCTACTTCGCAGAGGGCGACCCGAGCCTCATCGAACCCACGCTCGAAAACATGGAAGAAATCACCATCATGGGCGACAACGATGATGCAAGGCTGCAGGGACCTTACGTTCTGACCAACTCATGCAACCCGAGAGAGATGGGCTACACCGAGGTTTACAACTCGCAGTCCTCGATCGCAGGCTGGGATCCGAATGTAGCCAACCCGATCGAGTGCGTAACCGGCGGCCAGGGCGACATCAAGTACGGCGTCGACGTCGACACTTTCATCCTTGACTCGTCAAAGGTCGCAAACCTTCAGGCCCACATGCCGAAAGGCGGGACCAAGCTCGACATCACGCTCGGCGTAAACCAGGACGCGATCTTCACCAACTTCATGATCTTCTCGGTCGACAACAAAGGCGCGAACTTCGATATTCCGGCGGAAGCGAGCGACACGACAAAATCGAAGCTCAACTTCCCGAAAGACCGTGAAAAACATTTCTGCGGATGTCCTGTAAGCGCAGGCGTGACCGAAGAGGATTACTACTGCCAGCATGTCAACATCAGCCGTGAGTTCTACTACTTCATCAAGGTCCAGAACTGGGGCGACGACGATGCGGAAAAGGTCAAGGTCAAGGATGAACTTGACAAGAACCTCATTTACATTCCGGGCACGACCGAAATGGCGACAGACTGCACCCCGACATCCGACGTATGCACCGACTGGACAGTCATTCCGGATAAGGACGGCGGCTCCTTCCCGCTTTCAGGCGAAGGCGTGACCGTCAGCGCAAAGATGGAAAAATGCAACCAGAACGATTATACATGCAAAAATACGATCCTCATCAGATACAAAGTTAAACCGAAGGACGGGATCGCAAAGAACTATGTCTTCAACAACACCGCCGAGATCTCCGACGAAGAGGGAAGAAAGGAAGATTCCTTCTACAAGACGAACAAGTCCTTCCCGCTCAAACTGAAACCCGTCTCGTGTGTAACAGATACCGTCTGCCCGTCACCGACACCTGAAATGTGCGGCGGCGTCCGTATCGATTCGAACAAGGAGTGCGATTCGGCGAATCCGTGTCCTACCGGCTATCTCTGCAGCGAGGCGTTCAAATGCGTCGACGATCCGTCGGTAACCTGCACCGATTCAGCAGTAACGCTTGCTGCCGGCAAAAATACGCCTTCAAGCGACAGCACCATCATCATCCCGAAGGACAACGGCGGAGAGCCTCTTGTTGTCGGTCAGTTCACGCTCAAGTCCGACACCTGTGACTCGACGAAGATGTTCAACCTTGATTCGGTCATCGTCCACATCACGACACGCGGCAACGACAACAACTTCTCGTTCCATGATTACGAGCTGATCTATGACGCTGACGGAGACGGAATATACAACGATGCAGTTGACTCAGTCATCAGCACCCAGGAATCGACCCAGTTCACCAACTACATCAAATTCTTTGTCAGGACCAATGCCAAAAAGTACTTCAGCAGCAAGCTGAACCACTTCCTCGTCCGTACGAAATTCACATACGGCAAAGAAGAGATCGCGAAGGATACGACTTTCAATTTCTACGTTGAATCGTATGCATCGATCGGCGTTTCCGACCTCGGCACAACAACTGTCAACCTTGACAGCGCTCCGCTCGAATTTGCTTCATTCTCGCTTGAACCGACAGGCAAATTCTTCATCATCTCGGCAGACGCTCAGAACAGCATCACAGTTCCGCCGATCGCCGAAATGAACAACAACATACCTGTTCTCAAGGTCAGAACGAAATCACTTGGCTCTGCGAACAAGATAACGAAGTTCAAACTCAGCGTTCCGTCAAACGTCACGGCAAGGTTCGGCGACAAGAACGGAATAACAGGCGTTTCAATCTGGGTAGACACCAACAACGACAACAAGGGCGATATCAAGATCGCAGAAAAGACAAAATTCGAGCCGGGCGAAGGCAACAAGATCGAGTTCAGAGAGTTCCTGCAGCCGCTCGAATACCTTGAAAACGAAGAGAAGTACATCCTTATCTATGTCGACTTCAACATGACAAGCAGCGAGCCTCCGATGACTGGCAAGATCCAGATCCCGAGAGGCGCTCTCTCCTTTAAAAAGGCTGACACAGACGAGGCTGACACGGACGTCTACGAACTTCCGGTATCTTCAAAGACTTACACCTACTTCTGCGAAGAGGGCGACGACACTTGCGCTACCACGAAGAAAAAAGGCGGCTGCGCTGTAACCGAAATCGAGACCGACTCGACCGCAACGGTTGTAGTTCTCGTTCTTTCGGTCCTTTCGCTCCTCGGCCTCGCTGTCAGAAGAGAAAACCTGTTCTAATACATTAAATATTTCCTAAAATCTCCCCTTTTTACCTTTATTTTTTCACAAATTTGTGCTACTAGTCCGAAGTTTTAATGGTCAATCTCCTTTTGTCTTCGGAAAAAGAGAGGTCATTTAGAGGTCATTTTTAGTTTCTTTTAACCAGGAGGAAAAATGAAATCTGTTAATGTCAGTGAGCTTCTTAAAAGGCTCGGAATCAAAAAGCAAAATTACGGTGCAACGACCGGTTCTTCGAAAGGCTGGCTCAAAACGACGGGAAAGAAGCTTGACAGCGTCTCCCCGATCGACGGCAAAGTAATTGCAACTGTTATCCAGGCAACGAAGGATGAGTATGAGATCGTTGCTGCAAAGGCGAAAGAGGCATTCGAAAAATTCAAAATGATGCCTGCTCCGAAACGCGGACTTATCGTTCGTGAGATCGGTGACGCTCTCAGAAAGTACAAAAGCGACCTCGGCGCTCTCGTAACTCTCGAAATGGGCAAAATCGCTGTAGAAGGCAAGGGTGAAGTTCAGGAAATGATCGACGTTTC
>DBXP01000004.1 GCA_002309575.1 bacterium UBP6_UBA1209
ATCAAAAAGATCTCCATTTTCCTCGGTGACCAGGAAATCGCGGCAATCTGCAACGCTAAAATCGCGAAAGACAAGCTCAAACGCAAAGACGAACAGCAGTTCGCGGAGGCGGTGTAAATGATAAGTAAAATGCAAAAACTTCTGCTGGTCGGACCGCAGAAAAAGAAAGACGAAATCATTGAAAAGCTGCAGAAGGCGGGTGTTGTCGAAGTCATGCCCTACAAAGGCAGAGAGTTTGCGACAGACGGGCGTTTGGTCACGACCGCAAAGGCAGACACTGCCCTTTCCGCGCTGAAACTTGCCGACAAATACAATGTAGCGGCAGCAAACGCAAACCGCAAAACGAATCAGTTGGACTTCTCTGCTGCTGATGCTGCCGACAAGATCATCGAACTTGACGCATCCCTCAAAAAGATCAGGGACGAGCTCGCGCTCCTTGGCAGCAAGATGAAAACAGTTGAGATGCTCGGCAATTTTTCGCTCAGCGATATCCGCAGCATCGAAGAAAGGGGCAAAATCAGAATACAGGTCTGGGAATCCGCTAAAAAGAGCGCGGACGAAATAAACTTTGAAGGTGTTCTCGCAGTTTTCAAGATCTATTCCGATTCCGCGAAAGAGATTTTCCTCACCTGCGCAAAAGATAAGGTAACTCTCAGAAAATGTTCGGAAATCGTTCTTGACGAAGATCATGAAAGTCTGAAAAAGGCGATATCCGGGCTTACGGAAAGGCGTAACGAGACGGAATCTGCGATTTTCGACATTGCCTCCAAAAGGGAGGATCTTTATAAAAACTACCTTGCGGAACTCGATAAGGTCAGCTTCAACCGCGCCGCAAAAGGGACCGTCAGCGAATTCGACGGCAGGATCTTCATGCTTCAGGCATGGTGCCCGAAATCGGAACTTGCGAATCTGAAAAAGACGTTCGAAAACGAATGTGCGGCTATAATCGAGATCGAACCTGAAAAGGACGAGACGATCCCGACGCTTATCGATTCAAAACGGGCGGTCGACGAACTCGGACGCGACCTTGTCAACATCTACGACACGCCGGCTTACACCGACTGGGATCCGAGCTCGTGGGTATTTTTCTCGTTCGCGCTCTTCTTTGCGATGATCGTCGGTGACGGCGGCTACGGTATACTGCTGCTCGTCCTGATGATCGTTCTGAAGATAAGGATCAAAAATCCGGGGCCGTCGCTGAGGCGTTTCCTGAACCTTTCGATCGTCCTGACGGCGGCGACCGGTCTCTACGGGATCCTTACCGGCGGCATTTTCGGCTGGTTCCCGGAATCCGCTGAAGTGCCGATAGTTACGCTGTTCAAACAGCTTGATTTCATTAAAGAACTGCCCGTCAAGGACGGCAAGCCCGATACGACAAGCATAATGATGCAGATCTCGATCCTGATCGGTATGGTCCACATCTGCCTGTCGCTCATTCTGAGGGGCTGCCGCGCACTCAAGGACGAGAGGAACTTCATCACTCCGCTCATCAATCTGACGTGGATCGCCGCGATCTGGTCATTCTTCTTCTGGTATGTCTTCGGCAACGGCGGAAGCACGAATTTCAACGCGTCCGACCCAGAGGCGCTGAGTCAGGGCGGACTTCTCGGTATCGAGATCTCAGCGGGGATCCTGGTTCTCCTGACGATAATCAAGAAGATCACCGAGGGCAGCCGCAATCCGATAGCGATCCTCATCGGCGGAGTTTTCGGGCTCTATGACGGCGTTCAGTTCTTCAGCGACATTTTGAGCTACATCCGTATCTTCGCGCTCGGACTTTCCGGTGCCCTGCTTGCCCAGACCTTCAACAATCTGGCAGGTCAGGTGCTCGATCTGGGGGCTGTCGGTTACGTTTTTGCCCCGCTCATCGCAATTGCCGGTCACGCTCTGAACATCGCGCTCTGCCTCATGGGTGGCGTGATTCACGGACTCAGGCTCAATTTCCTTGAGTGGTACAGATGGTGTTTTGACGGAAGCGGCAGGAGATTCGCTCCGTTCAGGGATATGGTTGCAATTTATTCCAAAGGCAATGATTAATAACTTTTGAAGAGGAGGAAAAAATGGTATTTGGAAATTTCGGACCGGCTCTTTGTCTCGGTTTGGCAGCGGTAGGAAGCGCTGTCGGATGCGGCTTGGCAGGTATGGCGTCCCACGGTGCGATGGCAAAAGTCGAAGAGGGTCACGCAAAGTTCGTCGCTCTTTCGGCAATGCCTGCTTCACAGTCGATTTACGGCTTCGCGCTCATGATCATCCTTCAGGGTGCTTTGCAGAAAGGTGCCAATGATTTCGCTATCTTCGGCGTAGCTCTTGCTTGCGGTCTTGCATTCATGATCAGCGCGATTTTCCAGGGCAAAGCCTGCTCCAGCGCGATTCTCGCAGTCTCCAAGAAGCCGTCAGTATTCGGTATGAGCTTCGCGGCGCCCGGTATCGTCGAGTCGTTCGCACTTTTCGCTCTCGTCGGCGGAATCATGATGGCTTCGTAAACCTTAACAACGGATTCACTTTTTAAAGGGGGCTTTCGGGCCCTCTTTTTTTTGACCTCATCCCCAACCCTTCTCCAGTGTGACGAAGGACTTTCTGTAGGAGCGCGGGCTGTTTGCCCGCATAAGAAACCGTTACCACACAGTTTCTACGTCATATTTAGGAATGATCGTGTCGCGAGTGATTATCGTAAGATTTTCAGATTGAGCAATCGAAATCAAAAGCCTGTCAAACGGATCCCGATGAATGAAATCAAGCGATTTTGTGCGTTCAACATATTTGCTTTTTGTCGGCAACTTGATGAATCCTGCATTCTTGCACAAATCTTCAAGTTCAAAAACAGTCAAATTATTGTCTAATTTCCCGAGTTTCTGCTTGATTGCAATTTCCCAGAAAGATGCCATGGAGTAGAAGCATTTTTCGCTTTCCATAATGGTTTTTGCATTTTGTGAAAGCTCTTTGTTGCCCTGTGCATACAAAAGGATCGCGTTGGTGTCGAGCAGATATTTCATCACATATACTCCGCAAAATCTTCAACAGGCTCGTCAAAATCGGGAGCGATGTAAGATATCTTATCTTTTAATGCGCCGAAATATGATTTTTTTTCAGGTACAGCTTTCTCTTCATTGCGGGAAAGCAGAAAAAGAGCAAAATCATACAATTCCTTCTGCTCGGCTTCGCTCATTGTTTCATACATCCTCATAAGTGTTTCCGCCATATCACACCTCCTCAAAAAAACTGCTGATTATATCACAAAATCAAATATTTTCAACCGATTTATTTGGGTCTTGCCGGAATGCGGGCGGATCGGCCTGCAATTCCTGGCTCCACTTCTCGCCTCTCACTCTGGGAGAGGTGGCACAAAGTGCCGGAGAGGGCTACTGTCGCAAAGCGACCAAAAGGGCTTCGGTTGCTGATCCTGACGTTGCACAAAAACTTGCCTTAGATCTGAAACAACCTAAAATACTACTGTTTTTCGGGGTCTTGGAGATAAGAATGAAGAAATTTTTAGTCGTTTTTGCGGTTCTCGCAGTTTTGATTTTTGTTGTAAGCTGTGGCGGCGGTTCAAAAACCAACGACACAACCGGCACTGGCGACACTGTAACTGATGAAGACGCAGTTGGCGACACTGTAACTGATGAAGACGCAGTTGGCGACACCGTAACTGATGAAGACGCAGTTGGCGACACCGTAACTGATGAAGACGCAGTTGATACAATTCCGGCGAACCTTCCCGAATGCAGTCCGACAAGCGAGACTCCGTGCTATGATTCGTCAAGCGAACTTATTTGGTCAAAAAAAGCAGATGACGAGATGGAACATTATGATGCTGAATTATATTGCGAAAGTTATTCCGAAGCCGGATTAAGCGGATGGCGCTTGCCTAACATTGATGAATTAAAAACGCTTCTTATATGGAGCAAAGCTGATTCCTGTAAAGTGTCTGAAGAAAACCGCTGTTGTCATTATCATTGTTGGAGCTGCGGAAGCTGTACGGAGGAAGGGAACAACTGTTCGCAAGTGTTAACTCTTTACGATGACGGAAGATACAGCAAATTAGGCGATATCGGTTTTTTCTGGTCTTCTTCATCAGTATGGCCTTCTTCTATTCTTCGCTCAGATGATGATGATTTCGTTTATTGTGAATTTTGCGAGGACGCATGGGGCGTATCTTTCAGTAGCGGAGGAGTGTTTCATATCAACATGGAGTTATATAACTCAGTCCGCTGTGTCCGCAATGCTGATTAGCACATCACTTGCTGTTTCAGCAATTTTCCCTAAAATATCGCGTGTTTTGAAAAGCGTTGGAGTTAAAATGAAGAAATTTTGTTTGATTTTCGTGCTTTGCACAGTGTTTTTCTCGGCTTTGTGCGATGATCCTTTGAAGTTATTTCGGAGTAGGATTTGAAGATTTATCCTTACGACATTCAGGACGGCGGTTATGCCGAGGCTGTGAAAAAAATCGGTGTCTCCGAGTGCGGTGCGGCGATAATGAAGGACCGTTTTGCCATTTCGACCTTTCTTGTGACGGACATTTCGACTCCGGCGGCAAACGTCGTGAAGCAGCAGCTCCTTTCGCTTGGCGGCGAGGCGGCTGTTCCGGCTCACGCGATCGACTGCAGCAAGCCTAAAAGCTCCTTCTTTTTTTCGCTTCGGCGCGATCTTTGCGGCGTTCTTGCAAAAAGGCTCAGGCTTCAATACTGGAAGTTGCCTCAAGTTGCGGAATTTATTGAAAAATTCAACAGGCTTCGCGCCCCGTGGTTCTCTTTTTCGTTCGAGGGGATCGATACGACGCGGCCGAATCTGATGGGTATAATCAACGTGACGCCCGATTCGTTTTCCGACGGCGGAAGCTATGCCTCAGTCGACGATGTTCTAAAGAGGGTAGCGTGGATGGCCGGAAACGGTGTCGATATCGTCGATGTCGGCGGTGAGTCGACCCGTCCGGGGGCAGCTTTTGTCGATGCAGAGACCGAGATAGGGCGGACTGTGCCGGTGATCAGGGCGATCGCCGAAAACTTTCCGAAGCTTACGATCTCGATCGACACGAGAAAATCCGAGGTGGCTTCTCAGGCGGCAAAGGCGGGGGCGAAAATCATCAACGATGTAAGCGGTCTGCGTTATGACCCGAAGATGCCCGATCTCTGCTGCGATCTCGACCTGCCGGTAATAATCGGTCATACTCCGGGCGATGCGGATGATCTCCACGGGAAGTGCGAATATCGCGACGTTGCGATGGAAGTCGCTGATTTTCTTAATGAATCCAAAGAGCTGCTTTTGTCGAAAGGATATGACGAAAAGAAGATAATCGTTGATCCCGGCTTCGGTTTCGGCAAAAACACAGAGCACAACCTGGAGCTTCTGAACCATTTCGAGATGCTGTTCGCCTGCACGTCGCCGGTGGCGGTAGGCGTGAGCAGAAAACGTTTCATCGGTGCAGTCACCGGACGCGAAAATATTTCGGAAAGAGTTGCAGGAACGCTCGCTGTAAATATGATTGCGCTTGAAAAGGGCGCAGCGGTGATCCGTGTCCACGATGTCGCCGAGGCGGCCGACTGTTTAAAAATTTTTAACGCTTTGAAGGAGCTGAAATGCTGAACTTTCTGGATATTTCCGGCATCTCTTTTGACAGTTTGACCGCCCTTGATTTTTTGCGGGGAACGGTCGATTTTATAATCACGTTTCTCCTTTTTTATCTCTTTTTCGTGGCGGTGAAGAGCATAAAAACGCAGAAGATCACTGCTGGTTTCGCATTCCTGGTGATCATTCTCTGGCTGTCGTACTACTTGAAGTTCAGGACCCTGGGCTTTATTTTCGGCTCGGAATTCCGCTATGCCCTTCTTGTGCTTCTGATCATCTTCCGCGAAGAGGTGCGGCGGATGTTTCTCACGATTTCGTCGATAAATCTCTTCAACAGTTTCGAGCAGGATGAAGATGTCAACGTTATCAAGGAGCTGGCTGACGCGCTCGATTACATGGCGTCGGTCCGCGAAGGCGCTCTGGTCGTGATCCTGCCGAAAAGCGGAAGGAGCAGGACAGCAGAGAACGATGCGAATATCGGAACGATCGCCGACGGAACGGTCGTCGACGGCCTGGTTACGGATCAGCTTCTCAGAACGATCTTCTTCAAGAACTCGCCTCTGCATGACGGCGCTGTAATAATTGAAAACAAGAGGATCACGAGGGCTTCGGTCTTCTTTTCTCTCAGCACGAACCCGAATATAGACCCGAACTTCGGTACGAGGCACCGTGCGGCTTACGGTATCAGCGAAAAGGTCCAGGATGCGATAGTTCTGGTCGTCAGCGAGGAGCGCGGCGAGATCTCGCTTCTTCAGGGCGGCAGGATCACCCGAGACTTGAACAAGGACGCTCTCAAAGAGCAGCTGAAGAACAGGATTTAGGAGGTTGCCATGAAGAGAAACCGCGACAGTCTGGTAAAGTTTTTTTTCACACACAACGCCCTCCAGAAGTTTATGGCGCTGCTCTGCACGCTTGTTGTCTTCCTGACAGCGCTTCACAATGAACTGAGCGAAAAGGCGGCTGCTGACGAGCGGGCGAAAAGAGAGATGGAGGCAGCGGCGCTGGCATCTCCTGCGGATGCGGTCGAAAAGGAGGTCGACGTCGCACTGGCGGTCGACGGGGCTCTCCCGGAAGGCTTCCGCATCACATCGTTCGAGACGCTTCCCGGCAGGGTGGTGATCGCCGGCTCGCCGGCAAGACTTGAGGAGATCGAGTCGATCAGCACAAAAGCGGTCGATCTCTCCGGTATAACGCAGAGCATGAAAATCAATGTCGAGCTGGAAGTGCCTGAATTTATCAGGGTCAAAGACAGTCTCAGCGTGGTCGTGGCGTCAATAAATATAGCCAAGGTAGAGTCTCTTGACGCGGAACTTCCGGAAAATCCGGAGGCTGAAGGGGATAAAGAAAAGACGAAGCCGGCGGAGCAGGGCAGATGACAGGCGGAAGCGGCTGCGTCATTTGGTTTACCGGGCTTTCGGGGGCCGGCAAAAGCACGCTGGCAGAGGCTCTCGGCGGGTATATCCGTTCTCGTGGAGAGAAAGTCGAGCTGCTTGACGGGGACATTGTCCGGAAGGTCTTCCCGCAGACGGGTTTCTCGAAAAAGGAGCGCGACGAGCACATCCGGCGCATGGGTTACCTGGCTTCGATACTCGAGCGGAACGGTGTTTTCGTGATAGCGTCGTTTATTTCGCCGTACCGTGAATCGCGGGATTTTGTCCGCGGTCTTTGCAAAAATTTTGTCGAGGTTTACGTCTCGACTTCGCTTGCTGAGTGCGAAAAACGCGATGTCAAGGGGCTTTACAGGCGTGCAAGGGCAGGTGAGATCAGCTCGTTTACCGGGATCGACGATCCTTACGAGGTCCCGCCGAGTCCTGAAATCACGATCGACACAGCCGGCGAGAGTGTTGAAGAATCATTGGAAAGTCTAGTCAACAAGTTGAAATCATTAAATATTTTGGAGTAAATTCAAATGCTTTTCAAAAACATAGATATTCTTGACGAGAATTTTGAGATCCAAAAGGATGTTTTTGTCGGCGTTTCAGGCGACAGGATCAAATATATCGGCAAAACCAGGCCTTCGGAGGATTTCGGCGATGAATACGACGGCAGGAACAGGCTGCTGATGAGCGGATTCTACAACACTCACGCACACACGGCGATGACGCTTCTTCGCGGCTACGGCGAGAACATGACCCTGCAGGACTGGCTTTTCACGAGGATCTTCCCGTTCGAGGCTCATCTTACACCGGAATCCGTCTACTGGGGAACGCTTCTTTCGATGGCGGAATCGATGCGTTTCGGTATCGTTTCGAGTTCGGATATGTACTACTTCACGGATGAGATCGTCAGGGCGGTCGTTGAGTCCGGCGAAAAGATCAATGTCACACGCGCTGTCGCTATTCCCGACAACGAGCCGTGGAAGTTCCCGGCGATCCGCGAGATGAAGGAAGCGTTCGAGCGTTACAACGGCTATGCGGACGGAGCTGTCAAGGTCGATATGTCGATCCATGCCGAATACACCTGCAGCGACGCGACGGTCCGGACTGTTACCGAATACACGAAATCGGTCAACGCGATCATGCACATCCATATTTCCGAGACGCGCTCGGAGCACGAGGGCTGCAAGGAGCGTCACGGCGGGCTCACGCCGGTGCAGTACTTCAACAAAATGGGAAGCTGGGATACTCCGTCGATCGCGGCGCACTGCATCTACATCGAGGGCGAGGATTACGATATCCTTAAGGAAAAGGGCGTAACGGTCGCTTCGAATCCGAACTCGAACCTGAAGCTCAGCTCAGGTGTATGCAACGTTCCCGAGCTTTTAAGGCGCGGCATCAGAGTTGCGATCGGGACCGATTCCGTCGCTTCAAACAACAGCCTCAACTTTTTCGAGGAGATGAAGGCCTTTGCGCTGACCGGCAAGATGATGTTCAGCGATCCGACTGTCGTAACGCCGAAGGAGACGCTTTATGCGGCGACACGGGCCGGGGCTCTGGCGCAGGGCAGGACCGACTGCGGTCTTCTGAAGGAGGGCTTCAAGGCGGACCTGATCGTTGTGGACACTCACAAGCCGAATATGGTCCCCGTCCACGACATGCGCAACAACCTCGTATATTCGGCTGACGGCGGCGATATCCTGATGACGATGGTCGACGGCAAAGTTATTTACGAAAACGGAGAATACAGGACGATCGATATTGACAAGGTGATTTTTGAGGCACAAAATTGTACCGATGAGATATTGAAAAAGCTTAAGCAGGTTTAAAAACACTTTTTTCAGGAGGAAACAATGGTAACCGTAAGACCTTTCAGAGCTATCAGACCGCGTGACGAAATCGCTTCCAAAGTCGCGGCTTATCCTTATGACGTTCTCAATTCGGAAGAGGCAAGGGAACTTGCAAAAGACAACCCGGTCTCTTTCCTTCACATCAACAAACCCGAAATCGACCTTCCGAAAGGGACCGATCTCTATGACGACAGCGTCTATGCAAAGGGAAAAGAGAATTTCCAGAAAATGATGAAGGAAGGCGTTCTCGTTCAGGACAAGGAACCGCACCTTTACATCTACCGCCAGGTTATGAACGGCCACGAGCAGTATGGTATCGTAGGCTGTGCAAGCGCTGACGACTACAACAACGACCTCATCAAAAAGCACGAGCTCACCCGTAAGAAAAAAGAGGACGACAGGACACGCCACGTAATCGAACTCAACATCAACGCAGGACCTGTTTTCCTTACCTACAGAGACAACAAACGCATTGATGAGCTTGTTGCAGAAGTCGTAAAAAATACTCCGGAAGTCGATTTCACGGCTGATGACGGCATCCGCCACACAGTTTGGGTGATCAAAGACAACAAGATCAACAACGAAATCACGGGAACATTCTACAACGAAGTTCCGCTTCTTTACGTCGCTGACGGTCACCACAGAAGTGCAAGTGCTGCAAGAGCGAAGGCTGAAAGAATGAAAAACGATCCGCACTGGAACCCGGAAAAGGAATACAACTTCTTCCTTGCTGTCTTCTTCCCGGCAACCCAGCTCAAGATCCTCGACTACAACAGAGTCCTTCTCACGATGAACGGTCTCACCAAAGAAGAGTTCATGAAGAAAGTTCTCGAAAAGTTCGAAATCGTCCGCGAAGGCGAAGCAAGACCGAGATGCGCAAAGGAATTCGGCCTTTACATGGATAAAAAATGGATCACGATCAAAGCGAAAGACGGCACTTTCCCGGCTGACGATCCGATCGAAAGCCTTGACGTTGCTATTCTTCAGAACAACCTTCTCGCTCCGATCCTTGGAATCGGCGACCCGAGAAGCGATGAGAAGATCGATTTTGTCGGCGGAATCAGAGGAACAGAAGAGCTCGAAAAGAGAGTCAACAGCGGCGAATGCACGATGGCTTTCAGCATGTTCCCGACCTCAATCGAACAGCTTATGAGCGTTGCTGACGCAGGCAGGATCATGCCGCCGAAATCGACATGGTTCGAACCGAAGCTCAGAAGCGGACTTCTCGTTCACATCCTTGACTAAATGAAAAAATTTTTTCTCATACTTCTCTTGTCTGCCGCCTTTATGCTTCTGTCTTGCGGCGGAAGCGAACCGGCGGCGGACGTCCCCGAGTGCGGTGAGGATCTGTCGTTCCCGTGCGCCGATCCGGCAAGCGGTCTTGTCTGGTCGGAAAAGGCACATCTCCAGAAAAACTGGGACGAAGCTTTGTTTTACTGCGAAAATCTTGAAGAAGGCGGCATAAAAGACTGGCGCCAGCCGAATATCGACGAGCTCAGGACTTTGATCCAGGAGTGCTACGGCACTGTCAGCGGCGGAGAATGCCGTGTGAGCGAAAACAGCAACTGCCTCTCCTATGATTTATGCTGGTCGACATTCTGTTACTGCGAATTCGATGATAGCGGAAAATACAACAAATTCGGGGACGCTGGCGGCTTCTGGTCCTCTTCCGCAGCAAGCTACGAAGGCGCCTGGTATGTCAATTTCCTTGAAGCAAAAGTGGTTGACGACGACAAGGGCAGTTCTTATATAGTCCGCTGCGTGAAGTGATCTAAGATCCGGGATCCGGAGTCTGTTTAATATTCCTTTTTCGTCAGTTTCTCGTACATTCTGAAAAGCTCGGCAACGATCTCAGCTTCGCTCATTTTCGGATCAAAACCGTAAGCCGCCATAACAGCCTTGTCGTTCTCTTTGTGGGCTTGAAGAAGTTCAGGAAACAAATATGCCTTGTCGCCGTATAGTTGAGCAAGAGAACAATCGGCATACTTTGCCCGTGCATCCAAAATACTTTGTGCTGTCGCTTCAATTTTTGTTTTTTGTTTTTCTGTCGGATTACACCAAGGGAAAGTGTTATAAACATTGTTTACAGTATAACTATAATCACTTTTGAGACGGCAACAGATAGCCCTCATCCAAGCGTTATGAACATTTGAAGTCAAGATTCCAAAATGATAAAGAGTTCCATTCGGTAATATTCTTACTTTATCGCTACAAATTACAGATTCATCAAGATAGCCGATTGGAATATAGACTCTGCGTTCTGATGAGACCTGCGGAATAACGATAAATTTGCCATTCGGAAAATTTTTAACATGAAACTTTGTTGGTTTTTCGGCTAATTTTATGGTTTGCGCACTTTTGCTTGCAAGTCGATATTTGCGCACAGCCTCAACACGCTTTAAACATTCGGGCAACTTGAATAGTTCCGACGGCTTGCAGTCGCCAAGATAGAGGATATAACGAAATTTGTTGTTTATAAATTCCTCGGAACCGATATAGCAGTGAAAATATTTTTTTGCTTGAGGCTCTTTTTTCAGAAATTCGTCTTTTTCTTCCTGCGTAAAGATATAGTTTCCGCCGTCAATCGGCTTGTTTCCTATTCCAACCTCCGGTACATTGCAGAGCGGTTTTTTCACACTTTCAACAAAAATATTAGGCGCATCCAAAAGATAACCGTTTATATTTTCGACTTCTTTGAAAGTTTTATCTGCATTGTAAATTCGTTTTGTTTTATATTCTGCTCCGTCAGAAAACCCCACAATCACACAGTGAACATGGGCTTTTTCGGTTGATTCTGAATCCCATTTAAAAGTACTCCATGCAAAATCAATATGAAAACCTTCATTGAAAAGCATTTTCCATAAAATAGCCGTTTGTTCACCCTGCGTTATTGAGTTTGTTGAAACAAATGCGCATTTTGTGTTAGTGCCTTTTATCAATTCTGACGCTCGCTTATACCACGCAGAAACATAATCAAGGTTTCCCCTTCCGCGAAGTCCATTAAAAACATATTCCATATCTAATTTTTGCTGGCTGCCAGCTTCCATCCAGCGCGCTCCCACAAACGGTGGGTTACCCATGATGTAGTCGTAATGGTTTTTAGTCTTTTTTTGTTGCGTCTTTCCGATATTTATTTCTTCAGTTATGAGGTTTATCGTTTCGTATTTTTCTTCGCGCTCATGCACCTCCGCTGGATAAATCAGATTGGTCCTTTTTGCCGTTATCGTAGGAATATTTTCTTCCTCTTGCAGATATCGCCAGTCCATTCTGAGCGCATTTCCTTCAACAATCGTCGCGCTTGTCGAAAGCGGCAGGAAATCGAGGTCTTCGTCAACAATCTTCTCGGTTTCCTTCATCATTTGCGATTCGGCGATCCAAAGAGCTGTTTTAGCGACAGTTACCGCAAAATCATTGATTTCTATGCCGTAAAACTGCGAGATTTTCACTTTTATCGGGGATCCGCCGTGACCGACAAACGTCTGAGTCCCGTACTGTGTCTTGTAGATGTTTTTCAGGATTTCGTTTTCCAGCCGCCGGAGCGAAATATATGTTTCAGTCAGGAAATTGCCGCTTCCGCAGGCAGGGTCAAGGAACGTCAGTGATGCAATTTTATTGCGCAGCTGCTCTAGACGGGAACGTTGTTTTGATGATATTCCGTTCACTTCGATCTTGCTCAGTGACCGGTACAGGCGGTTGCCAAGCGTAGTCGAAATACCGCAGATCTCATAAAATTCTTTTATCAAACTATCCAGAAACAGCGGATCGATCACTTTATGGATATTCTCGACACTCGTGTAGTGCATCCCGCCTTTTCTGCGTGTCTCAGGATTCAAAGTCGATTCAAAAACAGCGCCGAAAATCGTGGGCGAAATTTCCGACCAATCGAAGGGAGCGCAGTGATTTACGATGATATTTAGAATTTCATCACTAAAATTGGGAACTTCTATGTCTTCAGCCGCGAAAAGTCCACCGTTCACGTAGGGAAATGCCTTTAATTTCAGGTCATATTTGTCGCGGTTTTCCGGTTTTGTGTCCAATGCCTTGAAAAGATTGATGATTCCAAGTCTTAGATCAGTCAGATTAAACGATTTTATATAGTCTTCAAAGCTTGTCCGTGTCTCAAAAAGCCCGGCATCCTCGGCATAAAGGCAGAAAACGATGCGGACACACAAAATATTCAGGCTTCTAAAGCTGTTTTCATCGGGATTTATGTACTCCTTGATGAGCGCGTCATAAAGCTTTCCTACAAGTTCGCCCGCTTTCAATGATACCTGTTCTTCAGGTGAAACAGAGGTCTTTTGGGTGTCTGTCAAAAACTGCAAGCAGTCGAATTTATTCGGTAAATCCTCAAGCAGGAGCTGAACCGGCTCGTCATGCGGCTTTTCCATGTCGTAAATCAGGAACTCCTGAAAGTTGCAGACGACGATCCAGTTCGGACGCAGCGAATTTGGCATTTCATCGGCATAACGTTTTGCCTGCCGGTAGGGGGTGAGCATAGCTCCGTCAGATTGTTTCGCCTCTTTCCGAAGATCGACATCTGAGCTTTTCTGCTCGATCAGAACCTTGGTTTCAGGAATATATGCATCAATAAAACTCGTGTGCCTGAGTTGGACCTTCTTCTCAAATTCAATGTGTTCCGCAGGATTTTCCATTCCGAGAATTTTTCCAAGAAGATCTATCCAGAAACGTGCGGTTTCCTGCCTCTCGTCACCTCTATTTTTCCAGAAATCTGCGAATTCCTTAGTCACTTTTTTGCGGTTTACCGATGCTTTTGCCAAGTTCCACCTCGTTAATAATGATTAAAACATGGCATTGTAGTGCATAAATTAATCGAAAACAAGTTTTAGATGCTTGTTATTTTCCCTTCATCCGTCAATTTCATCAATTTATTCATCTTATTCCAAATCCCTTACGCAGTGAACCATTCCGCCGTCATTCATCTTATCAGCAGACAATATTGACTCCACTGGCACTAAAAACAGCACAAAAGCTTGTTCCTGAAGATCAGAACGGACAGATGAAGACCATTTAAAATCATGGTGCAGCAGGAGTTCTTCATCCGAATAATAAGTGGATCTGCAGTTTTCAAGGCAGTTTTCTGACAGACAGCCGCCTTTTTCGCTGACTTTACACGGGCCGTTCGTTTTGACATTATCAGATAAGGATACGATGGTTCTAAGTTCGTCGATGTCAGGAAGTCTCCAGTTTTTATAGCCTGAATAGTCAAGATCTTCGCAGTATTTTTTCGCATTTTCCCATTTCATGCGACGCTGTTCCGGTAGCGCCCACATGAACTTTTGTGAAGAATTTATGCACGGGAACCCGTTGCGGACACTGCAGTCTCCCACAGGCAGACACTTGTTGTCGGAGTTGAAATAATCATGTTTGCAGCCGCAGGTATATTCGTAAAAACTGGTTGCCACGCATGTCCCGTCACCGCCTTCCAAACCTTCACATTTTTCGCACGGGGTCATGCATCCGCTGCTGATGTGGAAATAACCTTCTTCACACTGGCAGTATGCTTCATTCATAAAGCTGTCGGTCTCGCATTTTCCTGTAGAAAGTTCAGCGTCGGCGCACATATCCTCAGTACACTGTTCCACGCACGCTCCGGAATCATCTTTTCCGAATCCGTCAATGCAGGTGCAGCCGTCTTCTTTTAGAAAAAGTTCCGCATAAGAAGCGCATTTTTCGCCGGTCCAGAGATGACCATCGCCGCACGGATTGGATGCGACGCACGCGACATTCATCGTATTCTTTTTACTTTCAATCACAGAATAGACAGATTGCCCGTTTGTCCAGGCGGAAGAGGGACTTCCTTCGACAGTGGAGGAAGACCATAAACCGCTGGTGCTGTAAAGTGTTGCAACTTCATTTTTGTTCGGCAGCCTCCAGTCGGAGATCCCTGCGTAAGTCAGATGCTCGCAGTAGTAGAGCGCGTCCCCCCAGTTTTTGCCAGAAACAGGTTCTTCCTGAAGAACAAGTCCATGCTGGACGTTGTTTCGGATTTTATAACCGTCTCCAGAGAAAACCTGCCGGTAACTGCAGTGATCGAGACGCTTTTCAGCCGTTCTGACGCACCTGAACCATGTATTTTCTCTCGGTGTACTTTGGGAATTTCCTGCAATACCGTTCTTAAAATCGATAAAGTGATAGTAAGTCACAGATGAATGACCTGCCGGCTGACGACTGATATAGGTGAAAAAATATTCAGGCTGAGTATCGGGGAAATAGGTCTTGTCTATCGCCGGATTTGAGTACCCGATGTCGACCAGCGACAAGAGATCGGAATCAGTCGGATTTTTCCAGTCATAGTAACCTCCGAGCGGCGTTATGGAACTGCAATGTTTTTCAGCATATTGATCCCAGTTATATTCGTGCTGTTCAAGCGAGCTTTTTCTCTGCCACTCAAGCCCGGTGTTGTTGTCAACGACCGTTTCGCCGTCGTCGTACTGTTTGATGGTGTAGCTTCTCGGAACACATTTCCCCGCTTTCGCATATTGAGCATCCTGACCGTAGAAAGTTTTGCCCTCTTTCGGACATTCTATCTCCTGCTTCATGTCGTAGCACTTCGTCTGACCGGTGCAGACTGTGCCGTAAAAGTTCGTAACGGGGAGGCATTTCTGCTCGCTGCTGAACCAGACATAGCTGCTTTTGCACTCGCAGGCATAACCTTTTCCTGACGCAAGACATTTTCCCGTCGAATTTTCAACACCTTTGCAAGGCTCGCCTTCACACGGATCCGGCTTTGGTTCTATGTCAGGATCGTTTCCCGGCGTATCGGAATCATCATAATGTTCTGTATCGGTTTCATCATCATCGGCAAAATCTTCATCATCCATAACATCCTCATCACTGTCAGGCAGAACCGCCGCCACATCATCGTCAACAGGCGTTTTTGAACCGCCGCCGCACGAAATAAAAAGGAAAATCAGCAGAAAGGAAAGAAGAGTTTTCATGACGGGACCTCACGAAAATTAAACAAAAACGAGAAATATTATAGTGATATCAAAGTGGAAAAAAAGGAGATGTCTGCAACTACCTGACAGAAATTGCCCCGGCCTTTGTTTAAAGGCACATTGCCATGTAAAGCGGAAGATGCAGAATTCCGTCTTTTTCGGCGACATCTTTCGGGTAAAGAATGTAAGGAGTGCCGGTTTTTGCAGAAAATTTCCTCAAGAATTTGTCAAGCGATGCGTGGGAGCGGTAAGAAGCTGATTTTACTTCTATCGGTGAGATTTTTTTGCCGTTTGCGATAAGGAAGTCGATTTCTATGTGATTTTCCCGATGAAGGTTGTCGCTTCGCGAGTAAAAATAGAGTTTATGACCGTTTGTGCGAAGCATCTGCGCCACGATGTTTTCCATGATCATCCCTTCGTTGATATCGATTTTATCGAAGAGAACCGCCTTGTAGAGCTCGTTTGCGGTGTAGGATTTATCCATAAAAGTTAGCGTTACAAGAAGTCCTGTATCAGCCATGTAGTATTTCTGCGTCGAGTGTTCAGATGTCAGGGCAAGCCCGATGTTGGGATCTGTCGAATTGTAGCAGGAATTCGTGACCATAGCCTCGTTGAGCCAGATGAAAGAATCCTCGTAACTTCTGAAACGGGCATTTTTGTCGATTGCGGAAAAAGTGTATTTTTTTTCCTTTTTTGAGAGCTGTCCGGGAATTTCGTCAAAAACTGCGTAAACTTTTTCCTCATACCCTGCCGCAAATTTGGAAATATCGTCGCGGTAAAGGCGTAAAATCTTTCTTTTTGCTTCGTCAGCTGCGGCAAAATCCTTTTCTTTGAGATATGCAAGGACTGACTGCGGCATTCCCCCTACAAGGGCATACTGCCTGAAATCATTCATTATTTTTCTGTGAAGCGCCTGACCTAACGGTTTCTTTTCTTCAAAACACTGCCGTATTAAAGGAAGTGTCGCCTCATCGCCCATGGCCCAGAGAAATTCCTCAAAATCAAGCGGAAACATCTCGACATGCTCTTCTTCCGACGGAATTATAATGTTTTCGGTGTTCTTTTTCAGCCTGATCAGCGAACCTGTTTCCATATAGTCATAACGCCCGTCAGCAACCAGATATTTTATCAGCTGGCGTGCTCTCGGAAACTGCTGGACCTCGTCAAAAACGATCAGAGAGTCTCTTTCATAAAGTTTTGTAGAATAAAAAGATGAAAGTTTTGCTAAAAAAAAGTCGAGATTCGAACTTTCGTTTTCAAAAAGAGCAGTTATTTCCGGCGACACATTGCCGAAATCTATAATGATATGGCTTTTATACTCATGCTTTGCAAACAGACTTGCGATATAACTTTTTCCAACACGCCGTGCACCGTCAATAAGGAGAGCCGAAGAACCGCCGGACTTCGTTTTCCACTCAAGCATTTTCTGATAAATTTTTCTTTTCATAATAAGCCTCGCAAGAACTTAATAAAATCAGCATCATAATAGTTAAGAATCACGAAAAAGCAAGTTGTCTAACGCCGATTTTGCACGAAAAAGCAAGTTCGGAAACGCTGATTTTGCACGAAAAAGCAAGTTAAAAAGTGCAAATTTTCACAATTACACCATGTTTTTAAGGCTCATTTTTCACGATTTCGCTGGTGATTGTGGAACAAAAATAAATGGGACAGATCTTATCCTTTGACCGTTCTGAGGACCTCGGCTGCGTGACCTGCTGCCTTAACTTTGTTGAAAATATGAGAGATTTTGCCGTCGTTTTCGATGACATAGGTTGTCCGGACGACGCCCATGTGTTCCTTCCCGCACATTTTTTTGAGCTGCCATACACCGAACTGGTTCAGTACCTCCTTGTCCTGATCGGAGAGCAGGATGATCTTGAGCCCTTGTTTTTCTTCAAATTTGAGGTGCGAAGCAGGGGAGTCAGGGCTTACTCCGAGGACAACGGTGTTCTCTTTTTTGAACTCCGGAAGAAGTTCTGTGAATTCCTTTGCCTCAAGCGTGCAGCCGGATGTGTTGTCTTTCGGATAAAAATAGAGAACAATTCTGTAGCCCGAAAAATCCGAGAGCTTTATCTCGGTACCGTGAGAATCCGTAAGCCTGAAATCAGGCGCCTTGTCACCGATGTTAAGCATGTTAGTGAATCTCCTTTACGTTGAAAAGCGCGACTGCTACCGAGAGGATTATAGCGACCCAGAGCAGCGCGTAAAATGTTGCAAAACCTATGCTCAGCTGATCGATCCCGACTGAGTAGACGAGGTTGTCCTTGATATTGAAGTGCGAAAAGTCAGGCAGGATGTAGCGGAGCGCGTTCACAACCTTTATCGTGAACTCCGAAGATCTTTTGGTGATCGCATAGACCAGGTTGTA
This sequence comes from bacterium UBP6_UBA1209, assembly GCA_002309575.1. Classification (GTDB taxonomy): domain Bacteria; phylum UBP6; class UBA1177; order UBA1177; family UBA1177; genus UBA1177. The sequence goes on from DBXP01000004.1 coordinate 18,116, forward strand.
AGAGGTCGCGCCGATGATGTAAAACGAAATCGTAAGCATTGCTGCAACTGCCTGTTCTGTCAGCGTCGAGCAGAGAACTGCCGCAGCAATGACGGTCGTCGTCTGCAAAAAGATGGTGTAAAATGCCGGGATGAAGGTGATGAAACGGCCTGCTCCGCCGTAGATGAAGAGCAGGATCGCAAAAATCACCGCCATGAGCGCGATCTCCACAATGATCATGAGCGACATACCGCAGAATTTGCCGATTATGTACTCCGCCCTGGATATTGGACGTGCCAAAAGCGGGTGGAGAGTCTTTTCCTTAAGCTCTTTGCGAACGAGCGAAATACCCATGAAAATTGATAAAACAGTCGAGAAGATCTCTATTGTTCCAAGACCGATATCGCTGATGATGTCGAGCTCGCTTCCGATTGTCATCTGTGTGATGCCGATGCCGATAGCTATGATGAAAATCGCAAAAAAGAGCAACAGATACAGCACCTTGTCTCGAATCATCTCAAGAAATGTGTAGTATGCGACAGCTAATATTCTGCTCATTTTTATTCTCCGGAAGTATTAAAAACGATCTCTTCGAGCGAAGGATAATCCGCCTTCGCGCTGTAAATCTTGAATCCGCGCTTGACGATGTCCGTAATCTTATCGTTGAAGTCATTGATGTCGCTGCACTCCAGCAGATACCTGTCGGAAACGATCCTTACACCTGCGAAAAGCGAGAAAATCGTTTCTGTCATCGGTTCCGGGGTTGCAAACTCGATTGTGTATTTGACATGCGACGGTCTGACGAAATCGGCAATTTTTCCGAAATATTTGAGGTGACCGTGGTCAATGATCAGAACCCTGTCCGAGAGATTTTCGATGTCGTTAAGGATATGGCTTGAAAAGAGAACGCTCTTGCCTTCGTGCTTGAGTGAGCGGATTATCTCCATGACTTCATGACGGCCGAGCGGGTCAAGTCCGCTCATCGGTTCGTCCATGATGACAAGTTCAGGGTCGTGGATCAGCGCCTGAGCAAGGCCGATCCTCTGCAGCATACCCTTAGAATAGCTTGAAAGGCGGCGATCCTTTGCATCGAAAAGCCCGACCTTTTTCAGAACGCTCTCGGCTCTGCTGCGGATAAGGCTGCTCTTCATTCCTGAAAGAGCGCCGAAATATTTCAGAAGTTCCATAGAAGTAAGCTGCGAATAGAAATAGGGCCTCTCCGGCAGGAATCCGATCTTATGTTTGATAATGCGGTCTCCCGGGTTTTGACCGAAAACCGAGATCGTTCCGCTTGTCTGCGATATAAAGCCCATGATCATCTTGATCGTGGTAGTCTTTCCGGCGCCGTTATGACCTACAAAACCTATGATTTCGCCCTGTTCCATGGAAAAAGAGAGGTTCTTTACCGACTCGATTTTTTGCCAGACCTTCATCGGGTGGTTAAAAACCTTTGTTACGTTGTTGAGTTCTATTGGCCTCATAAATAACTCCTCCAAAATTTCCGCATAAATTAAGGTATAAGGTGAAAAAGTCAAACAGGTTTTTATGGGGTTGAAGAGTTGAGATAAGCGCTTTTCAATTTAAGGACTCAGACATTCTTTGGTAAAGACCAATATCAGGATTATTGCCTGTTTTCTACAAGCAGATCCGGAAAGAGGCTATATCGACATTTAAGACCACGCTGATGAAGAAAAAAAACGAAACTTACAATAACTAAAAAAAAACGGCACTTTGTGCAATTAAGCTATTGTGTTTTTGTTTAATTTGCCGAAAATAGAATGTTTATGGTCATTTTTTAGGAGGATATCATGTCAAAATTTTTGAAGACTTTAATAATTTTAGCCGGCTTTGCTCTGTTTTTTGTCGCTTGCGGCAGTTCTGGAAGCAATGAATCAGGCACAGATATCACAGATGCAGATAATGAGCAGGTGGTTTTTGACGGAGACGGAAACGAAGAATTCATTACCGTCGGTGCTTCTTCGGGTGATGCCAACAAAGGCGGCGAGGACTATGCCGAAGACGAAGCTACGTCGGATGCCGGTGATACGGAAGCGCCTGCAGGTGATGACGGCGGAAACGCGGAGCGTGAAATCGTCGAATCGGATATCTACAAATTCGACGGAAACGTTCTCTGGCTCGCGAACCAGCACAAAGGCCTTATCGCTGTCGATATAAAAGATCCGGAACACTTGAAGATCCTCGGAACTCTCAAATTCCAGGGATATGTCGGCGAGATGTACCTTCAGGAAGGACGCGCTTACGTTCTTGTAAGCTATACGAATTCGAGCTATGAATACGGCGAGATCTACTATTCCAACAAGACTTATTCAAAACTTATGGTCGTAAATACCGAAGATCCTGAAGATCCGGAACTTCTGGGTGAATTCGAGATCGAGGGCTGGATCACCGATTCGAGACAGGTCGGAGACGTAATTTATGTCGCTTCTACGGAATACACCTATTATTGGTACGGATGCGACGGCGACGAAGGCTATTCGGGAAAAGACCAGATCTCGATCATGTCGATCAACATCAAAGATCCGAAAAAGATAAAGATGGTCGACAAAGTCGCTCTTGACGGGTACAGCTACACGCTTTACGTCTCGCAGAAGTCGATCTATGTCGCGGAAGCCGATTCTTACTATTGGTACGAGGATTACACAGACGGCTATCCGATAACGATGTTCGATATCAGCGACCCTGAAGGAAAAATCGTCAAAAAAGCCGAGTTCAAGACTGACGGTTTTATGAGTGACCGCTGGAAAATGCACGAAGCAGGTGGCAAATTCTTCGCTGTCAGTTCTTCTTCGCAGTGGGGCAACGGCGATTCCTTTATTGAAAGTTTCGATGTCAGCGATCCGGCGGATGTCAGAAGACTCGACAAGCTCGTTTTCATGACAGACCAGCAGCTTTATGGCACGAAATTCGAGGGCGACAGAATGTATGCCGTCACTTATTTCCAGCAAGATCCGCTTCATGTCATCGACATTTCCGATCCTTCGAACCTCAAGCAGCTCGGCGAGCTTGAAGTCCCCGGCTGGTCAGATTTCATCGAAGTGAGAGGAACGAAGATCCTTGCGGTCGGACGTGACAACTCAAGATCCAAAATCAGTATGTACGATGTGTCAGACCCAGTAAACCCGAAGGAAATCAACACGGTCGAAGTAGGTTCAGACTACAGCTATAGCGAGGCGAACTACGACTGGAAAGCATTCAAAATCTTCGACGAACTCGGTCTCATCCTGCTTCCGATCACCGATTACGACTACGATTCGTGGGATTATACTTACAAACTTTATCTTGTTGATTTCGACCTTGAAAAAGGTCTGAAAACACGCGGATTCATCGCTTCCGACAGCTATATAAGACGCGGTGTGGCGATTCAGGACCTCATTTTCAGCATTGGCGAAAACCACCTTGTAACAGCTGACGCGAGCGACAGAGACAAACCGAAAGTCTTGTCGGAGCTCACGCTTGCATCCAATGTTTCCAACGTCGCAAAATGCGGGAAATCGCTCTGCAGCCTCTATGGATCGCAACTTTCCGTTTATGACAGGAACAACCTTGACAAACTGTGGGAAAGCAAACCTCTGGAGAACAAAAAATATTACTACAACATAAGAATGATCAAGAACAGCAGGTATGCCTATATCTATAATGATAGCTACCGCTGGTGGAACGAATATGAATATACCGAACAGACACCGTCGGTCAAAGTCATAAAGTTTGCCGATAACGGCAAATTCGAAGAATCAGGTGACTTCCCGTTCGACGCAAGGATCGATAATTATTACTACGATGATAATAGGGTCGTTTCGGAAAATAACGTAATTGCAGCGGTTTCGTGGCAGGAAACAGTTGATGAGGAAGACACATTCGAACTGAAAAGAAAAATCATGTTCTTTGACATGAACGATCCCGCAGATATAAAAGAGACTGATATCGATTTTGACTACGAAAACCTCAGTTACAAAACCAGTATTTTCACTAACGGAAACACCTTCTGGACAAGCGGCTGCAAACTCAAAAAAGAGGATGAAAACGGCAATCAGTATCTTTGCTATGCGCTTTCATTCGATGCAGGCGATCCGAAGAATCCGAAAGCCGACAAAAAGGTCAATATCCCCGGCGAGCTTGTCGGAATAAGCGAAGACGGCAAATATCTTTACACAAAAACACCGGAATTTTACAGCTATGACGTTGACGAAGATTCTGAATCCAATGAATACTACTGGTCAAATTCAAGGGATTCCGACTTCTATATCCTGGAACTGAACGACAGCAAAACCGCTGTAAAGGTCATCAGAAAAGAGACTCTTTCCTATTCATACAGATACAACAGCAACGTGTATGAATCTGTTTATGACAGCGCCTATGCAAAAAATGATAAAGTTTTCTTCGTAAAAGCTTCTGCCGGCGAAGAATGGAACACCTGCTCCTACAGAACGGAACAACACTACGATGTCAGGATCGTTTCGGCATCCGACGGCAATGAGACCTTCAGCAAATCGTTTGAAAATGCGAACTCAGCCTATGATGTCAATGACGGAGGTATCCTTCTTTCAACTCATGACGGCTGGAGATACATAGCTCCGGACGGCAAGGAAAAATCTGGTGATGACAACCTTTCGTCGATTTCCTACTATGGCTACGACTACTACGATTCCTACCGTTATTACTACGACACAAAGCCTCAGCTGATCGACGGAACGGTTTATGTCGCAGCCGATTGGGACGGCATCTATTCGCTCAAAGTCAAATAAATCAAAAAAATAATGCCTCAGGATCGAGGCTGACCTCAACACTGTTTTTCATAAACCGGCTCTCCGGAAACTCCTCCATCTCTGTGTAAAATAGAAATCGAACTCTAAAACTGTCACTTTCCCCATCCTTTTCTGAATATCTCCGGGCAGACGAAAAATATTTCACCGAAACAGCAAAAAAAATTTGCCATGGGTCTTTCCGTGTGGTAAAAAATGGGTGTTTAGTTTGTAAAAATGGTGATAAATGTCAAACATACAATCGTTTTTCGGCAGAAAAGAGTACAGGATCGATTCGAAAGGCAGGATTTCACTCTCGTCTGACTACTTCTCTCTGCTGGAACTACAGGACAAAAACACCGTTGTGGTTGCTCAGAACAGTAACGAATCTCACAGATTTCTTGAGGTCTTCTCCCAAAATCAGTGGAACGAGCAGCTGAAAGTCATCGATTGTATGGAAGATGATGAAGATAAAGAGTGGCTTATGTATAATTATGTCGGAACGGCTATTTCTGTCGAGCTCGACACGCAGAACCGTATCCGTCTTCCGAAGTCGCTGATCGACTACGCCAAGATCGGCCAGGATGTCGTTTTTATCGGCGCGATCAAGACGCTTCGCATCTGGTCGAAATCCGAGCTTGCCGATTTCGAATCATCTCAGAAACACGACAGAGAGAGTATAAGAACCAAGATGAATGCGGCTAGAAAGCTCTATTCATCCGAGAAGAGCGGGGAAAAATGATAACCTTCCAGCACACGCCGGTGCTTGCCGAAGAGGTTTTGAGCACGATCGACAACAATCCGTCGGTCTACCTTGATCTGACCTCAGGCGGCGGAAATCACGCTGCGAGGATCATTGACAGGTATCCGGAGATCACTGCGGTCCTGATCGACAGGGATGACGACGCTATCGCTCATCTGAAGGAAAAATTCGCCGGCTACTCAAATGTAAAGGTTGTTAAATCCGCATTCAGTAATTTGGATAAGGTTCTGTTCTTATTGCAGATTTCCAAGGTCGATCTCATTCTTGCTGATCTCGGTGTCAGCAGCTTCCAGTTCGATACGGCGGAGCGCGGTTTCTCCTTCAGGCTGGACGGCCCGATGGATATGAGAATGGATCAGAGCGCCGGACTTTCGGCTCTCGACTACATCCGCTCAACCGGCGAGGGCGAGCTTCGTTCGGTCCTTAGCGAATACGGCGGCGAGCGCGAGGCAGGCAGGATGGCGCGTCTGCTCAAAAAATGCGTCGAAGAGGGGATGACAACGACCACTCAGTTTGCGGAGGCGATCTCCAAGGCGAAAAGATTCTCCAAAAAGGGGATCGATCCGGCGACTCAGATTTTCATGTCTCTCAGAATGGCGGTGAACAACGAGCTCGGAGAGCTTGAAAGCGGCCTTAAAAAGGGGTTTTCGGTGCTTTCGGAGCACGGCATTATGAGTGTGATCTCTTTCCATTCCACAGAGGATCGCATCGTTAAGAATTTTTTCAGGAACAGGAAGAACGGTCTTCCGTTTTATGTCGAGGACGGAGACGAGATGCCGTTCGAGAGCGGTAGGGTCATGTCGGTCGAACTTCATTTGCCGTCAGAGGGTGAAATCGCCGGAAATCCGCGTTCCAGAAGTGCAAAGTTAAGGGTTTTGAAGAAATAGCGGGGGTTGAAATGAACGGTTATGTCGGTCAGGCAGAAGGCAGAAAGGTAAAGGCGAAACAAAACATTGTAGCAGCATGGCTTTCAAGATGGTTCGCCGGTAACAGGCTCGGGGTTCTTTTTACGTCAGGGATCGTGACATCCTGCCTGGTGTGTCTCTTTTTTCTCGGGGCGTTTGTCGCAAATTCATACTTCAAGGCAAAGACGACGAATATGAACTCCGAAATCGCCAAAAAGCTTGAGGCGACAAAGGATCTGGAGTGGCAGCTCTCGGTAAACAACAAGGATTATATTCATGTGACATCATCTTCTGAGCTTATAAAAAAGGCCCAGGAACTTAAAATGTCGGTTATTACAAGTGATAAGATCATCTCAGAAAACTAAATTTTCGGAGATCAGGCCGAATGAACCCGAACGAGTACAAAAAACTATATATTTTTGCTGCGCTCATATTTCTAGGTTTTGTCGGCATTGTAGGACGGATATACTTTATCATTCGTGATCATCCCAATCACGTCGAATACGAGGGGTCTGCCCCCAGGATCGTAAAAATACAGGGAAAACGCGGAACTATCTACGACAGGAACGGTACGCCTCTCGCTATGAGCGAACCTAAAAGCAACATTGCGATCGATCCCAGAGGAGTCACCTACAAAAAGGAGATGACGGCGTTTCTTATCGCGAATATGCCGCAGCTCGATCCGCAGGTGATAGAAAAGGCCTTGAAGCGCGACAGCAACTTCCAGTATCTCCAGAGGGATGCGAAGTATGAGGATGTCAGCAGGCTCAAGCAGGCGGTAAAGACCAAAATAAAGGATGTAAATTCTCAGATAAAAAGCATAAGAAGCAGAAAAGAGGGTATCGGAGGCGAAAAAGACACCCAAAAAAACCAGGAAGCAGATTATTTCAGAAAAATAAGGGATGACTTCGCATCTATCATATACGAAAACGGCTACAAACGTGTCTATCCGCAGGGAAAGCTTCTGGCCAATGTTTTGGGGCATACAAACAAGTATAAAATTGTGGGTGACAAGCAGAATGACGGAATCGAAGGTATCGAGTGGAAGTATGACGAATTTCTTTCGGGCGAGTTGAAGGAGATAAATAAAAATCCCAACGTGCATATCCCGCTGAGCGAAGATGACTTGTCTGTTTATGACGGCGCGGATGTCTATCTGACGATCGATGCAGACATCCAGTTTATTGCCGAAGAAGAGCTCGCCAAAGTGATGGAGAAGAGCAAGGCCAAGTGGGGGAGCGTTGTGATCATGGAACCCTCGTCAGGCAAGATCCTGGCGATGGCCAACAATCCCAGCTTCGACCCGGAAAACTACGGATCACCAGAAAACAGCGACCCTGCGAAGCACAGGAACTTTGCTGTAGCGGATCTTTTTGAGCCCGGTTCGACATTCAAAGTTTTTTCGATCCTTGCTGTCCTGAACGAAAACCTGAGCAAGCCCGGCGAGACGGTCTTCGGCGAAAACGGCAGGTTTTTTTTCGGCAAGAATCTTGTCAGGGATTCTCACCCTAACCAGTATATGACAATCCGTGACGTGATCGTGACTTCAAGCAATATCGGTACGATAAAATTTGCGGACCGGCTTTCGAACAAGCAGCTTTACGAATATTTCACGATGTTCGGGTTCGGTCAGAAAAGCGGTATCAATATCGCAGGAGAGGCCTCCAGAGCGATCCGTAAATATGATAAATGGGTCCCGATTGATAAGGGCAACCTCTCTTTCGGTCAGGGACTTTCGGTAAATATGGTCCAGATGGTCAGAGCATATTCCGCTCTCTACAACGGCGGAGTTCTGTGGCAGCCGGTCATTGTCGACCGCATCAAGGGTTTCAAGGACGGGAAAAAGATCGATAAGATAATCGCTCCGGAACCGAAGCGGCTTACATTCAAATACAACTCGGACCGTCAGATCGTTTCGATGATGGAGGGTGTCGTCACCGAGGGGACAGCGCGGCGGGCACAGCTGAACGGTGTCGAGGTCGGCGGAAAGACCGGAACGGCTCAGATCTACGATGTCAAGGCGAAGAAATATTCGTGGAACAGGGTCGTCTGCTCCTTTATCGGCGGTGTTCCCAACAACAATCCGGCTTTCGTCATGATGGTCGCGATCAACGAACCTCAGGGCAAAGAGTACGGAGGAACGATCGCCGCTCCGGTGTTCAAGGCGATTTCCGAAAGGATACTGCCTAAATTCGGAGTCTTCCTCAACAAGAAAGAAAAGGATAAAGCAAAGATCCCGGATATGATAGACGAGGATAAAACAGGTACCGCAATTGCCGAGGAGTCGGGCGAAGAGTCTGACCTTGTCGCTGAAGGCGATTATGTCAGAGTCCCCAATTTTGTCGGCAAAGATGTCTCTGAGGCCATAAAGCTGGCAGGACTGAACTCGCTGGAGGTCGTCATTTCCGGCTCTCAGCTTAAAAACAAGATCGCCGGGCAATATCCGAAGGTCGGGAGCACTGTCTCTGCCGGTACGGTCGTAACTCTGGAGACCCTTAAAGAGGAAAAAGATGAAAATATCTGATTTTATTAGACTGATAGAGTGCTTCGATCCTCGTCTCCAATCTGTTGACGAGGCTGAGATCGTGAAGATAACAGCCGATTCCAGAGAGGCTTCTGAAGGGTATGCCTTTTTTTGCGTCAAGGGATTCAAGAGCGACGGACACGATTTTATAGACTCCGCTTTTGCAAACGGTGCATCTCTTGTGGTCGGCGAAAAGCCGCTTGATAAAAAAAACTATATTCAGATCTCATCGGTGCGTGACGCGCTCAACGAGATCCTGCCCGCTTTTTACGGCTATCCGGACAGAAAAGGGGCTGCAATCGGCGTGACCGGGACCAACGGAAAGACTTCTACGACCTTTATTGTTGAACATATCCTCGAAAAGAGCATGAGCTGCGGAGTGATCGGAACGCTTCACTACAAATATGCGGACAGGCTGATCCCGGCAGAGAACACGACTCCCGTGAACTGGAGATGGTATTCTCTTCTTGACGATATGAGAAGATGCGGTGTCGGGGCGGTGATTTCTGAAGTAAGCAGCCACGCGCTTGCCGAGAACAGGATCGGCGCCACGCTCTTCGATGTGGCGGTCTTTACGAATCTGACCCGCGACCACATGGATTTCCACAAAACCGTGGAAAACTACTATGAGGCGAAAAAGAGGCTTTTCACCAGGCATCTGGCTAAAGGAGGAACGGCTGTCATCAACATTGACGACGAGTTCGGCCGCAGGCTCAGTACGGAACTTCCTGATGATGTAAAGCTTATACGGTTTTCAACCTCAGACCGTTCCGCAGAGCTTTTTGTCGAAGTCCTCGAGCTTACGACTGCAGGAAGCAGAGTCCGGTTCAACATGGGTGATTTCAGCGGGGAACTGACGATCCCTCTGGTAGGAAGATTCAACATATACAACGCTGCCGGCTCATTTGCGGCTGCACAGGTCTTTGTCGGCAGAGAGGCTGCTGCAAAGCGGCTTGCCGAGGGTGTCTCCGTGCCCGGAAGGCTTGAAAGGATAGGCAGAAGTTCAGTTTTTGTCGATTATGCACATACGCCGGATGCCCTCGAAAACGTTTTGAATACGCTGAACGATCTTGGGGTCTACTCAAAAATAATAACTGTCGTAGGTGCCGGCGGAGACCGTGACAAGGGCAAAAGACCGCTTATGGGTGCTATTTCATGTAAACTCAGCGACATTGTTATTTTGACGGACGACAACCCGCGGAGTGAAGACCCTGACGCGATCGTTTCGGAGATCTATTCCGGCTGCGACACATCCGAGTGCCGTGTCGAAATAGTCCGCGACAGGGCTATGGCGATCCGCCGGGCAATAGAGCTGGCGGATGAGAAAACGGCTGTTCTGATTGCCGGTAAGGGCGCCGAAGATTACCAGATAACGAAGAGCGGAAAGCACCATTTTTCGGACAGGGAAGAGGTCTTGAAGGTTCTTGAAGAGGAGAGACGCTAATGTTTTCATCACTTTTGATTGAGAGGGCAGCTGAAAGGCTCGGATTGAAAATTAAATTGGAACCGTCAATTATTTCAGGGTGTTATATCGATTCAAGAGCCTGCGGCAGCAATTCGCTGTTCTTCGCCTTCAAAGGAGAGAGGGTCGACGGCCACAGCTTCGTTCCTGAGTTGTTGAAACGCAGCGTCATCTGTGTCGGAACAGAGGATTTCAAAGACAGAAAATATATAAAAGTTCCCGATACAGCGGAATTTATGGCTGCACTTGCCAGGGAAAGACGCAATAAATTTAATGGTTTGGTCCTCTGCGTGACTGGCTCCAGCGGAAAAACCTCGACACGTCAGCTTGTCGTTTCGATGCTGAAAGAGCTTAAGCTCCGTGTCCATGCCACGAGCGGGAATCTCAACAACCATCTCGGAATGCCGCTTGTGATCCTCAATATGCCGCTTTACTGCGAAGCGCTGGTGCTTGAGATCGGAATGAACCACGCCGGCGAACTGAAACACCTTGTTGAGATCGCGCAGCCCGGTTTCGGAGTGATCACGAACATCGGTACAGCCCATATCGGAAATTTCGGATCCCAGGCTGAACTGGCGCAGGCAAAGCTCGAAATCTTCAACTTTTCAGACGCTGTCGCTGTTGCAGACGTTTCCGACCCGTATATCTCGAAGTGGGTTTCCGAGAATGAGGGAAAGAGGGAAATAGTTAAGTATTCAAAGGCTGAGCTTGAAGAATTGGCTAAAGAATACAGCGAGTTGCCTGATTTTATGGTTGAAAACCTCCTGACTGCCAAAAGTATCGTTTCAGCGGCAGCCGGACGCCTGCCTGATCTTCAGAAAAGTATCGACGGCTGCGAGCTTCCGGCGATGAGAGGCGAGGTAAGGATCGTCGGAAAGAGGCTTTTTGTCGTTGACTGCTACAATGCAAATCCTGCTTCGATGCAGAAATCGATCGACAACTTTTTGCGCCGCTATACGTCTGACAATGTCTTTATTCTCGGCAGTATGTTCGAGCTGGGTGAATTTTCCGGCGAGATGCACCGCAGGATCCTGGATAATCTTATCAGTGCCGGAGTAAAATCGCCTGTTTTCCTTATCGGATCTGAGTTCGAGAAGGTCAAGGCTGATTATGCGAACCAGAAAAATATTAGTTTTTTCAACGATATATCGGAAGCCGCCAGACATCTGCCTTCAGAGGGAAACTTTTTGCTGAAGGGTTCAAGAGGCAACAGGCTCGAAACGATTTTTTCACTTCCGGAGGTTAAGGAATGAGAGCTTTAATACTTGGCTTGGGCATTTCAGGTCTCTCCTCTGCCCGTTTCCTGAAGGGAAGGGGTTACGAGGTCTATATTTTTGATGACAACAAGGAGACTTTGGAAAAAAATTCAAAGGATTACGAAGTTTACGACCAGAGCCTTAAATACGACCTGGCGATAATCAGCCCCGGAGTTCCCGCGACTCATCCGGTCGTCCGCAAAATTTCAGAGCAGGGTACCGAGGTTATCGGAGAGATGGAGCTTGCCGGAAGGTATATCACCGGCGAGAAGGTCATCGCAGTGACCGGTACAAACGGAAAGTCGACAACAGTCTCTCTGGTCCATTCGTTTCTGAGTGATGCCGGCTTCAAGTCGTTCCTCTGCGGCAACATCGGCGAACCAGTGATCAACGGCGTCGGGAAGGGCTGCGACTTTCTGGTCATCGAAATCAGCTCGTTCCAGCTTGAGACTCTGAAAAGCCTGCATCCGGATGTCGCGATGGTCCTGAATGTGACTCCGGACCATCTGGACCGCTACAACGGTTTTGAGGATTACCGCAATACGAAGCTCAATCTGCTCAGATTGTTGAAAAAGGATGGTTTCGGTGTTGTTGGAAAGGGTGTCGTCGAAGAGTCTGACGGCATCTGCTGCGATCTTAAAACCTTTGCCGTCGAGGGGACCGAAGATATATCATACGACGGAAAATACGTTTCAAAAGGTGATCTCAGGCTCGATATAAGCGGAATAAAGCTTACCGGCCACCACAATGTCGAAAATATCATGGCTGCTCTTCTGGGCGTCGGGAAGTGGGTCAGGGATCCCCTGAAAATGAGGAAAACTTTAGAGGATTTCAAGCCTCTGGCTCACAGGACGGCGCTGGTCGACAGCTTCCATGGTGTCGATTTTATTGATGATTCCAAAGGTACCAACGTCGGTGCCGTTGAAAAGTCGCTTGCCGGACTGCCGGACGGAAAGGTCGTCCTGATACTCGGAGGAGTCGATAAAGGCGGAAGTTACGAGCCGATCCGTCTCCTTGCCGAGACAAAGTGCAAGGGGATAGTGCTCATCGGGGCAGCGCGTGAGGTCATCCGCCCCTTCTTTGCAGGTTTCCCGAATACGGTCGATGCCGAGTCGATGAGCGATGCCGTCGAGAAGGCGTTCGAACTTGCAAAAAATGACGGGGTGGTGCTTTTTTCTCCTGCCTGCTCAAGTTTCGACTGGTACAGGAACTACAAGGAAAGAGGCGTCGATTTCGTTAATAAAGTTGCTGATCTGAAGGCAAAAATCAGAGGCTGAGAAGATGGACAGAGCTGCAAAAACATACTTTATGATCGCCTTTTTGCTGACAGTCATCGGTATGATCATGGTTTTCAATGTCAAGGTCTTCAACAGTGTCTCTGCCGATGAGATCGCTTTAGTGCAGCTTCGTTCTTTACTTCTCAACATGCTTATCGCGGCTGCAGTCTTTACTGTGACCTGCACGGTAAAGCTGGAGATGCTCAGAAACAACATTATCTGGATACTTCTGCTGGGTTTCGTCCTGCTTGTGCTGACCTTTCTGATAGGAACGACCGTAAACGGTTCGAAGCGCTGGATCGACCTTCGTGTCATGATGCTTCAGCCGTCGGAGCTGATCAAGCTTATCGGTGTTTTTTATCTCAGCTCGATCATCGAAAGCAAAATCAAAAACGGCGAAAAGCTTAAGGAGCTCTTTTTCCCGCTGGTCATTATGGGGCTTTATGCAGGGCTCATTGCGATTGAAGACCTGGGAACCGCGACCCTGATAGGCTTGATCACTCTTTTGATGCTTTTCATCGCTGGTTACGACAAGAGATCGATGTGTATTATTGCTATTTTGGGGATAATCGCCTTTACCGGTTATGTCTTTATGGACGGAAAGTCTTACCGTGTAATGCGTATGCAGAGCTTCATAAATCCCTGGGCTGTCGCCAAGAGCTGGGGTTACCAGAATGTCCAGTCGCTTGCCGCGATAGGGATGGGAGGTCTTTACGGAAAGGGTTTCGGCAACTCGACAAAGAAGATCACGGTCCTGCCGGAGGCCCATACTGATTTCATTTTTGCAGTGTTCTGCGAGGAGTTCGGACTTGTCGGCAGCATCGTTTTGATCCTGCTGTTTGTCGGTTTGCTCGTATTGGGTGTCTATTTTGCCCGAAAGATGCGAAATAGATTTAACTTTTATTTGATTTCAGGGTACACTCTGCTGATCGGTATTCAGACGCTGGTCAACCTCGGTGTCGTTACATCGAGCTTGCCGAACAAAGGTGTCCCGCTGCCGTTTATAAGCTACGGCGGAACATCACTTGTCGTGAATTGGGCGATTATTGGATTTGTACTGAATGCTGTAATGTCTGACAAGAAAGAGCAAATCAGTTAGCAGAGGGAGGTTTTGATGGAAAATCAGATAACGACAAAGGCGATCGTGCTTTTGACAGGTGTGAACAGCAGGGAGCGTTACAAGGCGGCTATTTCCGTTGCCGGAGATCTGCGCTTCCGCGGGATTACCCCGATAATTGCCCTCCCGAAGAATTCGATCTACGAGCGCTTCTTTACCGAAAGAGGGTACGAGGTGGTCCCGACGCCGGTCTTCCCTGAGAGCAAGGGGCTTCTGCTGAAAATTGCCAAGGCTCTTAAGATGGGGCAGAGCATTCAGGATTTTTTCAAACTTTTTGAGATCAAGTCTATAAGCGGCGTTTTCAGTTTCGGCGGGAATATATCTCTTCCGGCGCTCGAGGCGGCTGTGCGCCTTCCGAAGAAGGTCAAGGTCTTCCTTGTCGAGCAGAATGCCGACATTGCAAAGGTCCACGAGGAGTTCGTTTCAAAGGCGACGAGGATCTACCTGCCGTTCCAGGAGATGGAGGCGAAGCTGAATCTTCCGAATTCTTTTGTCTCCGGTATTCCGGTCGAGCGCGAGGTCCTGAGATCCGAGCCGATGGAATTTACCACAACCAAGAAAAAACTGCTGGTCCTGGGGTGCCGGAAGGATACCAAAGAGTTCAACGACATGGTCTTCTACCTTCTGGACAACTACTCTGAGATCAAGAGGGATTTCTACATAATCCAGGAGACTGGAGAGAGGGATGTCGCGTCTATCAGCCGTTACTACGAAAAGCAGAAGATCGACGCTACATGCGAGATGTTCTACGACAACCGCGGTCCCTGTCTGAAGGCAGCCGATATAGTTATTTCGCGTCCGAACAGCGATGTCATTGCCGAGATAACGGCGCTCAAGAAGCAGGCGATATACATCCCGCTTCCGCAGTCGAAGGATTACTTCCAGAAGCTGAACGCGCTGCAGCTGGCCAAGAGCGGCGCAGCATATTTGATCGAGGACAGGACAACGGGAACTCCGGCGAAGAGGTATAAAAAGCTGATGCAGATCCTCAGCTCCTATACACGCCAGGAGGATGTAATGAAGGATAAGCTCGCCGAGATGGATTTTGAAAATTCATCGAAACGTATTGCCGGCGATATTGAATTTCTGCTGCAGGGAAAGCACTGATGCACATTCATTTTATGGGAATAGGCGGGAGCGGGGTCAGCGGTCTTGCGGTTTTTGCCGCATCTCTCGGGTATAAAGTCTCCGGCTGCGATTCCTGTGAAAGCGACTATTTCAAGATGGTGAAGGGAAAGGGGATCCCATGCATGAAGGGGCATTCCGCCTCCCATCTCGACGGGGTAGATCTGCTGGTCCGCTCCAGCGCTGTCCGCCTTGACAACGAAGAGGTCGTCGAGGCAGAAAAACGCGGCATCGAGGTCAAAAGACGCGGTGAGTTCCTCGCATACCTTCTCAATGACCGCTATACGATAGGTGTCGGCGGAAGTCACGGAAAGACCACAACGACCTGGATGATCTTCAGACTTCTGAGAGAGGCCGGAGTCAGCGCATCGATCTATGCCGGCGGCAAAAGCGGCGGATTTTCGAGCATCTGCGATTCCGAGCCGTTTGTCGTCGAGCTTGACGAAAGCGACGGCTCCATCTTTCTGGCGAAGCCTGACTCTTTGGTTCTTACCAACCTCGAATACGAGCACGCCGACTACTATAAATCGCCGCTTGAGATGCTGAAGCGTTTTGAGGATTACCTGCACTCCTACAGGCAGAAAAGCCTTGTGGTAGGCCGCGGATTCGACCTGAGCGACAGGATCTACGACGATTTTTCACCCCTTTCGTTCCCAAGCAGGGGTGAGGTCGAGAACGGCGAGCCATTCCAGAACAGCGACGGCAGCGGCTTTACTTTTTCGAACGGAAAGCTCTGGTTCGAGCCGCACGGCAGGAAGGTCTGCGTCGGGCGTCTGAATGAGCCTCTGCACATCCTGCAAAACAGGTCGGCGGCGCTGCTTGCAGCAAACAACTATCTTGGATCACAAGGAAGATCCATGCCGGATATCGATTATGAATCGTTTTGGAACAATCTTCCGAAGGTCGACCGCCGTTTTCAGGTTGTCGGCAGCTACCACGGACTTTCGCTTGTTGACGACTACGCCCACCACCCGAGCGAGATCCGTGCAACGATCGAGCAGGCAAGAGGGGCTTACCGCAGTTTTTACCTGATTTTCCAGCCGCACCGCTACAGCCGTTTTTCAGCCTTTTATGACAGGTTCGTAGAGACTCTGAAGGGTGTCGAAAACCTTTTTGTGCTGCCGGTCTACTCGGCCGGAGAGGAGAACCTGGATGTCGATTCAGAGAGCCTGGTTAAAGAGCTCAACGGTCTCGGCAATAATGCAAAATATTTTGAAAGTGTAGATCAAGTTGTTGATTTTATTAAGTTAAATGTTGATTCGTTCAAGGCTTCCGCGATCGTTTCAGTCGGCGCTGGAGACTTGAACCGTGTATTCAGAGAGCTTTTGGGGGCAAGGTGAAGCTTAAAAAGGCAGCGAATATTTCAAGCCTGCTGACGATCAGGGTTGCGGACGCAGAGTGCGATCTCTATTTCCCCGACGTCGTTGACGACATCCTGCTCTTTACGGATCAGTATGATGATTACTACGTCCTTTCGGGCGGAAGCAACATCATCGCCGGAAAAATTGAAAAACCGGTCCTCTACATGGGAAATGTCATTTCCGGCAGCGATACGGATGACCTCGGCGAATTTTCGGTGAAGGTCTTTATGCCGTCGTGGGTCTCGATAGCCTCGCTTTTGAACTATTCGATAGCGAACGGGCTTTCCGGTGTCGAGTTTATGGCAGGGATCCCCGGGACGGTTGGCGGCGCTCTGGTCGGAAACGCTGCTCCGGCGGGCGATTCGTGGGATGACATCGTTGCGGTGATTTACATCGTTCAGGACGGCGAGATCTACCCGCTTGTCCCCGAGTACGGCTACAGAACGCTGAAAAACAGGCCGGAAAGGCCGTTTGTGGTCTACGGCTGCGAGCTGATTCTGGTCAAGGACACTCCGGAGGGGGTGCGTTCGCGCATCCTGCACTACCTCTCGAAGCGTCCGAGGATAAAAGGTCACAGCGCCGGTTCGCTCTTTAAAAACCCGGAAGGCGAGAAGGCCGGAAGGCTGCTCGAGGCAGTCGGGATGAAGGGGTTTTCGGTTGGCGGAGCCAAGCTCAGCGACAACCACGCGAATATTGTTGTGAACAGCGGCGAAGGCTGTTTCGATGACTTTTGCCGCCTCAGAGATACGGCGATCGAAAGGGTACGCGAGCGTTTCGGTATAACGCTTGAACCCGAGGTGAAATTTTGGAGTTAGACTTTTCGGAGGTCGGGATGAGTAAGCTGGACAAAAATTTAAAGATTGCGGTCATAGCGGGCGGAATGTCCGACGAGCGTGAGGTGAGCCTTCAGACAGGCAGAATGATGTACGAAGCCCTGGTCAAAGAGGGTTACGCAAACGTCAGCTTTGTCGATGTCGATTTCACTCTTGACCAGAAGCTGAGAGAGATCAAGCCTGATGTCGTTGTCAACGGCCTGCACGGAAAGTACGGAGAGGACGGTACGGTTCAGGGCCTTCTCGAGATGATGAAGATCCCTTACACGAATTCAGGCGTCGCGGCAAGCGCAGTCGGAATGAACAAGATCCTCTGCAGGGCTGTCATGGAGGAGTGCGGGATCAGGACTGCACCCGGCAAGACGGTGGTTTTCACAGAGGATCTGCCGGCTCCGTTCGACTATCCGTTTGTCATAAAGGATCCGGTAAACGGTTCCAGCTGCGGAGTCTACATCGTCAAGAGCGACGAGGAGTGGAGCAGTGTCAAGCCTGAGCTCAAGGTCGGCAAAGTCTATCTCTGCGAGAAGTTTTTCAAGGGCAGGGATATCGACGTCGCGGTGCTCGACAACAAACATCTTGGCAACGTGGCTATCCTTCCGACCAACGAATTTTACGATTATGACGCGAAATACAACAGCGATTCGACGGTTTACATCGTCGATCCCGAGCTTGAACCGGATGTCAGGGCCGAGATCGAGTCTGCTGCCGTGAAGCTTCACAATGCTATCGGCTGCAAGGGTGTGACGAGAAGCGATTTCCTTGTCGACGGCAAGGATTACGTGATGCTCGAGATCAATACTCTTCCCGGAATGACCGGCCACTCGCTTGTTCCGATGATCGCGAAGAAGAGTGGCATAAGCTATATCGAACTGCTTGAAATGTTAATTGCCGAAGCTTTGGGATAAAATGAAGTCAATACTTAACATTTTGAAAATGCTGGGATATTTCCTCGGCGTCCTGCTGCTGACGATCCTGCTCAACGAGAGCTACTATGCAGCGGACAATATGATCGCCTACATAAAAGGCAGAGATGTTTTTGTCGTTTACCCCGAGAAAATCGATATTTACGGCAACCACAGGCTTTCAAACCAGAAGGTTCTGCAGCTTGCGGGGATAGAAAAGCCGGTGAATTTCCACGACATAGATACCTCAAAGCTTGAAAACAACCTGAAAAAGAACAGCGGCTGGGTCAAGGGCGCGTGGGTCCAGAAGAGCTATCCGGACTACGTAAAAATCACCGTGGAAGAGCATGTGCCGCAGATAATCGTCAACAGCAGAAAGTCCCGTGAGGGCAGGGAGTACAACTCTTTGTGGCTTGCCGACGGTACAGGCAGGCTCTTCATGCGGGCCGAGGCTTCGACCTACACCGAGAATCTGCCGGTTTTGTTTTTTGACTATGTTTCAGTGGACGAGGAGCATCAGAAAGAGAATATGATCGCACGCGAAAAAAACATCAAGGATGCGCTGATGATAGTTTCGATCTGGAAGGAGTTCTCGCCGGAATGTGATCTTGAAACGATGAGTTTCGAGGCGCTTCAGGGCTACTCCGTAAGATGCCGCAAAGGTGAAAAGCTTACGACCGAGGTCATACTCAGGGACGACCGCACCGTCGACGACTGGAGGCGGATGATCAAAAAGTTCAAGGAGACCTCAGGTCTGCTCTACGGCCAGAACAAATGGGCCGGCGAGTTCATTTTTGACGATGCGGACAATACCGACGGATTCCGCGCATACCTGGGCAAGGTCGTGCAGAATGTCAGTAAAAAGGGAGAAATTTGATGCCAAGAGAGAATCTTATTGTCGCGCTTGATGTGGGCACGGATAAGGTCGCAACTCTCGTTGCGGTTCAGGACGAGACCGGCTTGAAATATGTCGGCAAGGGTGTGGCGGACAACGAAAGCGGCATGATCGCCGGCAACGTTGTCAATCTCGAAGCAACGAGCAGCGCCATCAGGAATTCGGTCGCGCAGGCGGAAAAGGTCTCTTCAAAGATAATCAAATCGGTCTACGTAAGCATCTCCGGTGAGCAGATCCGCTCGACATCCGGCAGAGGTGTCGTCACGATCCGCGGCAGCGAGGTCGCGCAGGTCGACATCGACAACGTGATCAGCCAGGCGATGACTCTCAACATCTCTGGTGACCGCGAAATCGTCAATGTCGAGATCGGCGAGTTTGTCGTCGACGGCAGGACCGGGATCCGCAATCCCAAAGGCATGGCGTGCAAAAAACTTGAAGTCGAGGTGCTGATCCTCACCGCGTCGATGACGATGCTCAGAAACCTCGTGAAGGCGGTCGAGGATGCGAAACTTCAGGTCGCCGGACTGCTCGTGAGCGGCATTGCAAGCAGCTGGGCAGTGCTCGAGGAGGATGAAAAAAAGCTCGGCGTCGCACTCGTGGATATCGGCGGCGGTTCGGCAGACATCGCGATCTACAGCAAGGGCGATCCGATATTTACGGCATCGGTCCCGCTCGGCGGCCGCAACATAACCAACGACATCAGCAGGGTCTTGAAGATCCCGCCGCAGGAGGCGGAAAAAATCAAGTGCGACAAGGGCGATGTCAACAGCGAAAATATCCCCGAGACCGAAGAGGTCGATGTTATTGAGATCGGGACCAACAAAAGCTGTAAAAAGAAGGTCAGGCAGCTTTCGGCGGTTCTCACCCCCAGAGTCGAGGAGATCCTCATCGAGGTCAAAAAGCGTCTTCAGGAGAGCCGCAAGGAGAATATGATCCAGACAAACGTCGTCATTACCGGCGGCACTGCGAATCTGAAGAATATCGAGCAGCTGGCGAGTGAAATTTTTGAACAACCTGTCAGGATCGGAAGGCCTAATGTGGACGAAAAGGGAACGGGATTCCAGGATGTTCTCTGCTCCACGTCGTTTTCGACGGCAGTCGGCATGGTAAACTACTTCGCGAGCCGCGACAGGGTGGTCTTCGCAAAGGAGAGTGAGAGCATTATATCCAAAATTATCAACTACTTAAAACAACTTTTTATACTATAGCGGGGCGGAAATGGGCATTCAGGCGGAAAAGAGAGATGTGGTCAGGCAGGCTGAGATCGGTGTTATCGGTGTAGGCGGCTGCGGCGGGAACGCAGTCGGAATGATGAGCAAAAAACGCAAGGAAGACGGGGACGAATCTGTATTGAGGACAACGCGGATCATAGCCGCGAATACGGATCTGCAGGCGCTTGACGACGATGAGATCAAGCTCTGCGACAGCATTATCCAGCTCGGGCCGAATTTGACTCACGGCCAAGGTTCAGGCGGTCGTCCCGACACAGGAAAGGGTGCTGCCGAGGAGAGTCTTGTCAGCATCGCCGAAAAGATCAAGGGGCTCGACATGCTCTTTATCACAGCCGGAATGGGCGGCGGGACAGGTACCGGAGCATCGCCGATCATCGCCAAAAACGCCAAAGAAAACGGCTGTTTGACAGTTGCTGTCGTTACCACTCCCTCCAAATACGAAGGCAAGAGGAAGATGCGTCTTGCAAACGAAGGCATCGAAAACCTCAAAAAATATGTGGATTCTCTGATCATTATCTCGAACGATACGCTTTTTGACTACGCCGGCGACGAGGAGTCTTCCGACATGTTCAAAAGAAGCAACGAGGTCCTTATCGATTCCGTTGAAAATATAACGACGCTCATAGCGAAACGCGGTGTTATGAATATCGACTTCGCCGATGTCAAAAACATCATGTCAGGCATAGGCTTGACCCTGATTGTGAGCGGACACGCCGAAGGCTCTGCCCGTCAGGCGGTCGAGGACGCCCTCAATTCCCAGCTTCTGGAGGGCTACACGATCAAGGGCTCGTCGCGTGCGATCATCTACTTCTCCGGAAACATCCCGGGCAGGGATCTCAAGGATGCGTGCGAATATTTCCTGCAGGAGATAGGCAACGACGACCTTGAATATAAGCAGGGGCTTTGTCCTACTTCCGACAGTATGATCACGGTTTTCATCATTGCCGCGGCGACCAGAGTCGACAATGAGCTCAAAAGCTTTCTTCCCGAAGTAAACGAAAAGGTGCAGAGCGACATAACATCGTTTGCCGATGTTCCGCCGATACCGATGATCGGTCCCGAGGTAAAACATCTCTCTCAGCCGATTGCAAATATTCAGGCGACAAGTGTTCCGATATCCAAAAATTCACGTAAAGTCAGCATCGAAGAGTTCGATATCTTTGATATTGTCGAATCTACGGCAGAAAAGGTCGAGATCAAGAAGTAACCTTCATTTTTCCTCAAAATTTCGGATATCTCCTTTTGAGGAATAATCTTAAAATATTGGTTTAAACATGCCTTGTTTTCAAGCGTTTTTCTGCTATAATTCTCAGGTTTTTGCGTTTTATGACTTAAAAAGAGGTCGTCATGGCAAAAGAAATAATGAGTGTTCAGGAAATAATGTCAAAAGTAAAACCTTTGGCTGACAGATACAAAATCAAGGAAGTTTATCTTTTCGGCTCTTATGCCAGGGACGAAGCCGATTCCGAGAGTGACATCGACCTGTTAGTATACGGCGGGGAAGGGTTCAAACTGACGAGAGTTTTCGCGTTCGCCGAAGAGTTACGCGAACTTCTTGACAAAAAAGTCGATGTCTTTGAAATTCACGAGATCAATGAAGGCAGCGATTTTTACAAAAACATTATGAAGGACAGGATTCTTGTGGCATGAAGTATTCTGACAAACAACGCCTGCAGAAAATATATGAGTATGCAACCAGACTCTGCGACTGCATAAAAGAGAAAAACATCACGAAAGAAAGCCTTTTGAATGACTATTCGTTGCAATGGCTCGTAACCACGCCGCTTTACAACATCGGCGAGCATGTCTACTATCTCTCGTCAGAATTCAAAAAACAGCATTCGGATATCGAGTGGAATCTGATCGCTGGACTCAGGCACAGACTTGTGCATGATTACGACGGTACGAACTGGAGTCTAATCAGTGATGTCGTGTTTGAGGAAATTCCCGCGTTGATCGAAAAATTGAAAAATCTGGTTTAGATTTAAGAAACAATAAGGAAACCAGACACATTCGTTCATTCCAACGGGGGACAAAATGAAAAAAATTGTGATTTTTGTTGTTGTTTTGCTTGCGATGACATCGGTTTTCGCTCAGATGCCTGAAACAGACCAAGAGGCTTGCGAATATGCCAGAAACAACGACAATGCCAAGAACTGGCTTGAATATATAGGCAAATTTCCAAAAGGAACGTGCCTTGCCGAAGCTCAATACAGTCTCGGTCTTATTTATCAACAAGGAAACGGAGTTCCTCAAGACTCTGCGGAAGCCTTTAAATGGTATAAGAAATCAGCAGAACTCGGCAACATTCATGCCCAGAACAATTTGGGACGTATGTATTTCAACGGAGAAAGTGTCCCACAAAACTCTGAAGAAGCCTTCAAGTGGTACAAGAAAGCAGCCGAACAAGGAAACACTCAATCCCAATATAATCTCGGAGTTATGTATGTTAATGGTCAGGGAATTCCCAAGAACTTTGATGAAGCAATAAAATGTTTTTTTAACGCAGCGGAAAGTGGTTTAGCTGCGGCACAAAACGAGATAGGAATCATGTACTACTTCGGTGAAGGTGTTAAACAGGACTATCAAACAGCTGTGAAATGGCTTAAACTGGCAGCAGAACAAGGTTATGCTCCGGCTCAATTCAATTTTGGACGTATGACTTTTAGCGGGGAAGGAATCCAGCAAAACTACGCAGAAGGTATAAAATGGATAACTAAATCGGCTGAACAAGGTTATATGAAAGCTCAAATCACTTTAGGAGCTATATATACTGACGGAAAAGTAGTCCGGCAGAATCTTGCGGAGGCAAAAAAGTGGTTCAAATATGCTGCTGACCAGGGTTCAGACAAGGCAAAATCCTATCTTATGAAAATTGAAGCTGCGGAAAAAGCGGCAGAGAAAAATAAATAAAAACTAGTTGAAAATATTCAAGGACAAGAATACGCAAAATTTAAGTAAGAGTAGGAATTTTGCTCCGAAGCAAGATTTGTTTCACCCTTGTTTTCAAGCGTTTTTCTGCTATAATTCTCGGGTTTTTTGATGGGAGGAGATATTAGCATGATGCGAAAAGAATTCTGTGAAAAAGACGGGATATTGATTACTTATACCGATAACGATGTCTGCTTCGAGGAATGCAGCACGGCAAAAGCTGTATTGCTGGGAAACGACGGAACAGTAATTCATTCAAATTTTGATCCCGAAAAGAACGATTTTTTCAAGGAATATCTCAAAAAGATTTATCCGGCAATCACGACATTCCGCTCGCTTGATTCTCTGGAGAGTGCATAATGCCTGAATTCGAATTTGTGAATTTCTGGAAAGATTTCCACGGCGGTGAAGTCCGCTTCAAGGATAAGGAAAACTGATTCCAAAACCTGACAATGTGTCGGGATAATGTTCATTTCAACGGAGGACAAAATGCAGAGAAATTCAATAATTATGCTGTTTCTTGCATTGTTTTTCCTTGTCTCCTGTTCCTCCTCGCATTCTTCCTCAGATTCCGATGCGGTGCCAGACTCAGATTCGGACAATTCTGGAACTGCTGATGCCGATGTTTCGGAAGACTCGGATCCTGTTGATGATTCCGACAAAACACCGGATGCAGATTCTGATGCGGACAACGATTCCGATACGCCGGAAACTGTTGAATGTCTTGATCTGCGCTACAACGAAAACACGATCAAAACACCTTTCCCGTTCAAAGATGCCAACGGCAAACCGACTTTCTGCCGCCCAGGCTGCGACACGCCGACAGAAAACGATCCGCAGTGTGTCCGCAACATCTGGGATTGGGAGAACTGGGAAGTGTATCAGCGTTACCTCGAAGCACAGGATAAAGACCAAAACCAGACAACGGAACGTGCCTGTTATCCGTGGCCCTGTGTTTTGCCGGATATGCACGCACAAACAAAAGCTGAACTCAGCACATTTGTCAGCAGTTGCGATCGCTTACTTACTGTGAATGGTTTTTCTGTCACAATGGGAACAGTGTGGTCAAATGGTATGTATGACGGAGTTGTCGGAATTCAATTTCAGCACCATGGCAGCATGATAGTTGAATATGATCCCGAAAGAGATGAATACATGACTTTGGGTCAAAACAGAGCTTTATCATTCAACGAAGGTCGTTATGTTGTGGAGGTTTATGACAGGATTCCCGGAGATTATCCAAACGACTACAAAGTTTTTACAGTTTCTGTGTTGCGGACAGAAAAAGGTTATTTCTATGAACTGATTCGTAATAATTATGAACACAGAGATAAATTTTCCGATCCGCCGTTTGCTGGAAAGAACTGGGCTTTGCTGCGTCTGACCGGAGGAAAAACGGTTTATGCTTCTTCCAAAGATTGGGAATGGCATGAGATCGGCGGGATCAACAACTACGCCGGAGAAGGCAACATTGTCGGAGACCACCTGACATTCATCACGAACAACCGCGAGCTTTATTACTGCGACCTGCGTAAATACCCGAAGCATATTGATGAATGTTTCAAACTCAACCGCAAGTATGAAGACGGCTATGAAGAGCTTGGTCACAGCCCCAGGATCGACTTGGAAAACGAATACCGCGTTGTTTACAATGTTTACGGAACACCGACATTTGTTGAGGTTGACTTGAAGGATTTGAGTGACCCCCAATACACAGAATACAAAGTTGAAAAAAGCAGACCGCAAGCCGCTTTATTCGGACCCAGCATGTTGATTGGAAACAGGGTGGTTTATATCGAATCTGATCCAAACGACGACATCGGCTGTTTTTACCGTTTTGACAAGCAGAAAACATACTGCCAAAAAGAAAAAACTTTTTCGACAGATCCGTCTGATCTGATGGGCTACAATGTTTTCTGGGGAAAGTGGCATCTTTGGAAACGCATAACTCGGCCGACAGCCATAATCAGAGATTTAGAGTGTTACTGCAATGAAACCGGAATTTGTCCTTTGGAACCTGCGACGGAAGAGGAGCTCAATCGCAATACGACGAAATGACTTCGACCTTTGACAGGGGAGTCCCTCTTATTTCTTCGATTTTTTGTTGTACTTTTTGAGGAACTCCTCGGCGAGTTCCATATATTTTTTTGAGCCGATGGAGGAGATGTCGTAAAGAGAAATCGGTTGCCCGAAGCTCGGTGATTCGCTGAGCTTGACGTTTCTCGGAATTACGGTTTTGAAGACCAGGTCGCCGAAGTGCTCGCGGACGTCGTTTTCGACTTCAAATGTGAGTTTCAGGCGCTTGTCGTACATCGTGAGCAGAATCCCGTAAATCTTTATGTTTTCGTTAAATTCCTGAATGGCTTCAAGTGTTTCCAGGATTCTTGAAAGTCCTTCGAGAGCGAAGTATTCGCACTGGATCGGAATCAGGACGCCGTCACAGGCAACCATGTTGTTGACTGTCAGAATGTTGAGCGAAGGCGGTGAATCGATGATTATGTAGTCGAATTTGTCCTTGACTTTTGCGAGCGTCTCCTTCAGCACGAATTCGCGGTTTTCGACATCAAGAAGCTCGATTTCGGCTCCGGTGAGGTCGGAATTGCAGGGGATCACCTTCAAAAACGGCAGTTCGGTGTTGTAAATCGCCGTTACGTCGGATGACGCCATCATGTCGTAAATGGTTTTGAAGGATTTCTCCTTGATCGAGCTCATCGAGGTCGCGTTTCCCTGCGGATCCATGTCGATAAGCAGGGTCTTTTTCTCGAAAATGCTGAGCGAAGCAGCAAAATTTACGGCGGTCGTTGTCTTGCCTACACCGCCCTTCTGGTTTATGACCGAAATGATTTTTCCCATGTTCTCTCCTTAGGGGATCGGATATTCCAGCAGTTTCTGACGTTTGAAAAGGTTCTCCTGCCAGTCTTCGATCGCCTTTTTTTTCTCAGCCGCAGAAGGATCCTTTTCTTTGAAGCGCTTCTCTAAAAAGAGCTCAGTCATCTTGTCGGCTGTCAGTCTCATTTTTATTATTGTTTTAAACTCCAGATCGGAAATATCGTATTTTGCCAGGAAATTCTTCATATAGATGTTTTTCCGGTAAGTCTCGACCTTCTGGTTTATCAGCTTTTCATCGATCGTTACCTCCTGTGACCGGGCCTCTTCAAAGGTGATTATCCTGAAAATGAGAAGCTTGAGCACCTGTTTTTTGAGGTCGGCGGAAAGCGGAGTCTCGGGCGGGACATTGTTTTCGATGTTTAGAAGCTCGCCCTCCTGCAGAAGCTCGGAGTAGGTGATCGCACGGTTGTTGAGGCTTGCTACCACCGATTCCACCGGCATTTGCGAAAAGAGAAGCGCCATTATTAAAATCGAAAACGAATTCAAGGTGTTACTCCGAAAAACTCAGCCTGTTTTCAATATGCTGCAGGAGCTCGTCGCGTCCGGCACCGGTCACAGCACTCACTGTCAATACACCCGGGTTTTTCTGCTTCAAAACGGCAAGTTCGTTTCTGCTGAGCTTGTCGGTTTTCGTGAAGACCGGCGTATAGCGGATCTTGTGGAAATCGAGAAATTCCATCATCTGCGTGTCGTTTGCCTGTCTCGGAAGCCTCGAATCAAGCAGCAGAAAGATGTCGGCAAGCTCTTTTCTTGTGGTCAGGTAGCGCTCGATAAGACGCTGCCAGAGCTGCTGTTCTGCCGCCGAACGCTGCGCGAAGCCGTACCCGGGGAGGTCGACGCAGTAAAAGCTGCCGTTTACCGAAAAGTAGTTGAGAAGCACCGTCTTTCCAGGCTTTTTCGAGGTTTTTACGAAATTTCTGCGATTAAAGAGCATGTTCATCAGGCTAGACTTTCCGACATTGGAACGGCCGATAAATGCAAATTCGGCAAGTCCGTCCGCGGGAAGCGCATCCGCCGAGGCTACGCTTTTTATAAACTCTACATTTTTAACGGTTAGCATCAGACTCTCTTTTAAGCTCCTTAAAGGCAATGTCGTGCCTGAATTGAATGCCGTCAAATTTTATTCTGTCAACATTTTTGTAGACGTTGTCGATCGCCTCTCTGATCGTTTTTCCGGAGGTCGTAACCATCAGGACTCTGCCGCCGTCAGTTACGGTCCTGCCGTCGTCGGAAAGTTTTGTCCCTGCGTGGAACACAGTAAAATCATTTGATTTTTCGCCCAGACCGGTAATGACCTTACCCTTTTCGTAGCTGTCAGGATAGCCTTTGCTTGCAAGGACGACCGAGATCCCGTAGCCTTGATGCCACAGGAAGTCAGGCAGCATCTCGAGCTGCATCACAGGCGGGTTCTGGTGTTTGAAAAATCTCGTGTTCTCTGCCGCTGAGAGGAAGTAGGGGACGATGTCGCTTACAAGCATGAACATGAGCGGTTCAGTCTCTGGATCGCCGAAACGTACATTGAATTCAAGGACATAAGGCTCTCCTTCGACCAGCATGAGGCCGATGTAGAGGATGCCGCGGTAGACGATTTTACGTCTTTTGAGCTCTGCGAGTAACGGCTGGGTTATGGTTTTGTCGATCTTCTGATAGAGCTCGTCTGTTCCGAGTGAAACGGGCGTGTAGGCTCCCATCCCGCCGGTGTTTTTTCCCGTGTCGCCGTCTGAAACAGCCTTGTGATCCTGCGAAAAGAGGAAATTCTTGACCGAATCGCCGTCCGTTATCAGCAGGAGCGAAAGCTCTTCACCCTTCAGAAATTCTTCGATCACGACAGTTTCGCCGGCGCTTTTGAACTTTCCGCCGAGCATCTCGGCAAGCTCTTTTTCAGCCTCCTCCAGGGTTTCGCAGATGACAACGCCCTTTCCGGCAGCAAGTCCGTCAGCCTTGAGTACGACCGGAAACTTCGATTTTTTCAGGACGGCCTCGCCCTCTTTCATGGTCGTAACGACTGAATACGCTGCAGTCGGGATGTCAGCCGATTTCATGACCTCTTTGGCAAAAGCCTTGCTCGACTCAAGCTGAGCCGCCTCCTGGCTGACTCCGAAGATCGGGAGCCCGCGGCGTGAAAATTCGTTGACGATCCCCTTTGCGAGGTAATCTTCCGGACCTACGACTGTGAGGTCGATCGCTGCTGAAGCAGCGAAATCCGCGATCGCCTGAACCGAATCTTCTTTTATCTGCGGGATCTCCGCAATCTCCGCGATACCTGCGTTCCCGGGGTAGCAGTAGACCTTGTCTACATAAAAACTTTGAGCGATTTTCCACACGAGAGCGTGCTCACGCGCCCCTTTACCGACGACTAAAACTTTCATTTAAGACCTCACTGAAAAATGCTAGCCACGTCAAAATGAGAAGTATAAAAAAAATTTTTTATTAGGAAAGCAATATTTTTTGCCAAAACCGGCCTGCAACATATACTCTACCCTCAAAATGGCATTTGCCGAATTTGAATAACTTTTTTTTAATGGAGATGAGCATGAATTTTATCGAATCACTTCGCGCTAAGGCAGTTAAGGCACAAAAAACAATAATTCTTCCTGAAGGCTGCGAGCCGAGAACACTCAAGGCTACAGAGATCATCGTCAAGGAAAATATCGCCAAGGTTATTCTCGTCGGCAACGAGGAGAAGATCAAGGCAGCTGCAAAGGAGCTTGGAGTCTGCGTATGCGGTGCTCAGATCGTCGATCCTGTCAAGAGCGAGCATTTTGAAGAACTTGTCAATGCTTTTTACGAGCTCAGAAAGGCTAAAGGCGTAGACATGGAAAAGGCACGCGCAATGGTCTCCGACGAGGTCTACTTCGCAACGATGATGGTCAAAATGGGCTATGCGGACGGTCTTGTCAGCGGCGCGATCCACACGACCGGCGACACGATCAAGCCTGCGCTCCAGATCATAAAAACGAAACCCGGGATCAAATCGGTCTCCAGCACATTCGTTATGATTGTTCCGAACTGCGACATGGGCAGCAACGGAATGTTCCTCTTCGGCGACTGCGCAGTCAACCCGAACCCGACATCGGAAGAGCTTGCCGAGAACGCGATCCTCACTGCGCAGACCGCAAAATCCTTCTGCGATATGGATCCGAAGGTCGCGATGCTCAGCTTCTCGACCTACGGCAGCGCTAAGCACGAATTCGTCGATAAAGTTGCAAACGCAGTCAAAATCGTCAGAGAGACGGCTCCCGATCTCGCTGTCGACGGCGAAATCCAGGCAGATGCAGCTATGGTTGCAAGCGTCGGCAAGACAAAATGTCCGACAAGCCCGATCGCAGGACAGGCAAACGTCCTTATTTTCCCCGACCTTCAGAGTGGAAACATCGGCTACAAACTCGTTCAGAGACTTGCAAAGGCTGAAGCTGTCGGTCCTTTCCTTCAGGGTATCGCAAAGCCGGTCAACGACCTTTCGAGAGGCTGTTCGGTCGACGATATCGTAAATGTAGTCGCAGCTACAGCGGTCCAGGCTGCAAACTGATTTTTCCACGAGGCTTACTTTGAGCACGAAATCGATGCTTAAGGCAAGCTCCGTTCTTGCTGTTTTTACGCTTCTTTCGCGGGTCCTCGGACTTGTCCGCGAATCCGTGAGAGCGGCGCTTCTCGGTACCACCGCGCTCGGCGACGCTTTTACAGTCGCCTTCATGCTGCCTGACTTTTTCCGAAGGCTTGCCGCGGACGGCATTCTGACCTCATCGTTTGTACCGGCCTTCAAAAGTTTGATCGCAAAAGGCGACAGGGAGGAGACCAGAGCCTTTTTGAGCGGTATCTTTTCGGTCGCCTGCTCTGTTTTTTTCGCCCTGACCGTTATCGGAATGCTGG
Organism: bacterium UBP6_UBA1209; assembly: GCA_002309575.1. Taxonomy (GTDB): domain Bacteria; phylum UBP6; class UBA1177; order UBA1177; family UBA1177; genus UBA1177. Next base: position 48,197 of record DBXP01000004.1, read on the forward strand.
CGTCAGGTGCGCTTTCATCGCTGTTTGCTCCGTCGCTTGAGCCGGAGACGGCAGCCGAATCGTCGAGACTCATAAAAATCATGCTGCCGTACCTTGCCTTCATCACGGCTGGCACGCTGATCCAGGGTGTTTTGAACTGCGTCGGGGTTTTCAAGCCGAGCGGTTTCGCGCCGGTCGTCTTCAACATAACCGTTATCGCCGCCGCTTTTTTGCTCAAGCCTTTTACCGCCAATCCGGCACGCGCTCTGGCAGTCGGCGTCCTCTGCGGCGGTCTCTTCCAGCTTCTTTTCCAGCTGCCGTTTTTTTTGAAAACACCCTTCAGATTTTCGGCAACCGGGCTTCTGAAATCTCTTTCGAATCCGGCAGTGAAACGGCTTTGCGTACTTTTTCTGCCGACGGCTGTCGGAGTCGGAGCTTATCAAATCAACATCCTGGTTTCGACCAGAATTGCCAACAGCGCAGGAGTCGGAGTCGTCAGCAGCCTCCAGTTTTCAACGCGGATCGAAGATCTGATCCTCGGTATTTTCGTGGTTTCGCTCAGCACGGTCATTCTGCCGGAACTTGTCCTGGAGGCAAAAAGCGGCAACACGGAGGCATTTGAAAAATGTGCCCGGACGGCGATGAAACTTGTCTCTTTCGTTACGATCCCGGCTATTTTGTTCACGCTCTTCTTTGCAACCGAAATGGTCGGGCTTCTTTTCGGGTTCGGCAGCTTCGGCAGTGAATCCGTCTCGATGACAGCCTTCGCGTTGAGATTCCACATCGTCGGACTTTTTTTTGTTGCCGCTGCAAAGATCCTTAACCCTGTTTTTTTCGCTAAGGAGAGGCTTCTCTTTCCAGTAACGGCGGGCTGTACTTCAATTGCGGTGAACCTGATTTTTTCGCTTCTCCTCGTCGAGAGAATGAAGGGCGGAGGCATCGCCCTCGCCTCGACGATCGCTGCTGCTGCGGCGGCCCTGGTTCTGCTGGCAGGTCTCGGACGTCACCTCAAAGCTACAGGCCCGTGGCTGGTCTATTCTTTGAAAATAACAATAATTTCAGCAATATGTGTCCTGCCTGCCGTCCTTTTGCGATCTCCGCTTCAGCAGTTTTTGTCAGCTTATCCTGATTCAAAGACGGCTCAGCTTCTTCTCTTCGGAATTCCGGCTGCAGTTTTTGTCGTGCTGTTTGCCGCAATCTCCTTTGCCGTGAATGACGAGACGCTGAAGGCGATCCGGCGGCTTGGAAAAAGTGATGATCGATAATAGAGGTGTAAGCGATGTACATAGCCTTTTTTCTTGTTTCAGCGGCTCTCGGGGCGCTTCAGATCCTGGAAATGAGGATCCTCTCATTCTCTGCGTGGCACTATTTCGCCTACGTCATAATCGCTTTGGCGATCACGGGGTCTGCCGCTGCCGGAGCCTTTTTTTCTGTAAAAAATTTCAAAAGCGGTGATTTGAGACGGTTTCCTTCGATATTTTCTCTTGTTTTCGGAACGGCGGTATTTTTGTCGGTCTATCTGATTTCAAAGATCAGGCTTGATGCTCTGATGTCGGATATAATCGCGCAGACAGCTGCCCTGGCGGCAGGTTCGGCTGCTCTTTCGGTCCCTTCGTTCTGTCTTGGAGCAGTTTCGGTCTGCATCTATTCTGCTTTCAAAGATAAAATCCACCGTTTTTACGCTGTTTCGCTTACCGGCGGAGCCATCGGGTCTCTTGCGGCACTTCCGCTCATCGATTTTTGCGGAGCTGAAGCTGCAACCTTCGTTATTGCGTTCATGCCGTTCGCCGCAGCCTTTCTTTTTGCTGACAATAAATCAAAATCATTAAGATTTTTGTCTGCGGGTGCTTCGGTGCTGTTTATACTTTGCGCGGTTTTCATTTCCGGGGAGATCCTTGAGTTCAGACCGGCCGGGTCAAAGATTTTGGCCGGACTCCTGAGGGACCATATGGCGAAAATTGAATCCTCACGTTGGGACAGAAACGGCAGGGTCGATGTGACTGTCAGTGACAAGCCGTTTAATTTATTCAACTATTTCCCCGGCATCAAGAGCAGCGTCGTGACAATTGACGGCGATGCATTCTCTTTTGTTTATGATTTCGGAGAAAAAAACCAGGCACTTGGGGGCTCGCTCCCCTCTGTAAGCTACTACGGTCTGGAATCTCCCGATGTCCTCTGCATCGGAATGTCGTCAACCGAGATCGGACTTGCCTCGTTAGCCGGGGCGAAGCATCTCGATATTGTTGAGGTCAACCGTTCTATGGTCGATCTGGTGGAGGCAAAGTATTCTGAATTCAAGGAAAACCTGCTAAAAAAAAGCGGAGTTTCCGTTTATAACGATGAGGCGCGACGTTATCTGGCAAACAGCGAAAAAAAGTACGATCTGATAAAGATACCCGGCGACGAAACCTGGGCCGGAATGAACGGCGGCGCCTATATTTTCAATGAGAGCTATCTCTATACGGTCGAGGCGATCGAGAGCTATCTGGATCATCTGACCGGTGAAGGGACGCTCAGCTTTATGACCAGGATCTTCTGGCCTCCGCGTGAGACGATGCGCCTTGTAACTGAAATTTCAGCCGTACTCCGTTCGATGGGGATAACCAATCCGGGCAGGCACATCATGATCGCAAGCGACGGTGTTCTGGCATCTGTTTCAGTCAAAAAACGCCCCTTTACCTGGACAGAGCTCGATACTTTTTATGAGCTGACGCTTGGGACGGATAACGTGCGGATCGTCTATGCACCGGGTTTTTCGGCAAACGAAGCATACTTCGCTCCGGTCTTTCAGGGGGTCAATTTTTCGGCCGAAGCGGGGCGCCTGCTTCTTTCGCAGAGTTTCGACCTTTTCTTTGAAATGGCGGCTCAAGGCCGGGCCGGGCAGTTTGTTGATAATTACAAGTACGATATTTCTCCGGCAACAGACGACCGTCCCTATTTTTCGATTTTTTTCCGTGTCGGCGAAACCCCTGTGGACAACGGTCTGATGGAATCGCGCCATAACGACTACAGCTTTTTTGCGATCGTGCTGATCGTTGTCTCTGTTATCCTGCTTTTTGTGCTCGGGATATCGCTGATCGTCTCTTCCAGCCTGCTTTCGGAGCTAAAAAACCTAAAAAAGGATTCTGCCGCTGCTTTTGCTCTCTTTTCGATGCTGGGGGCAGGCTTTGTATTTCTTGAAATACCACTGATCCAGCAGTTTGCCCTTATCTGGGGAGACATTCCCGGAGCGGTTGCGGCAACGACGGCTGTCCTTCTGCCGATGTGCGGGGCGGGATCGTTGTTGAGCGGCAGATCCCTTGACTTGATGAGACGAAAACCTGCATCTGCGGCGCTTCTGCTTTTTGTGCCGCTGCTTGTTTTCAGCTATGCCTTTGCGATTCCGTGCGCTGCATCGTATTTCATTGCGTTGTCGTTCGTCCCGAAGCTTCTTCTCACGGCTCTTTTCCTTCTTCCTGTCGGTCTGGTCGCAGGTCAGCTTTTCCCGATTTCTCTTAAAATCTACGGGAAAAAGAGTGAAAAGTTTATTCCATGGTGTTACTGCGCGGACGGAGTTGCTTCGATACTTGCGACATTTTTTTCGTTGATTATTTCAATGATCTGCGGATTTCAGGGGGTCGTGATCATTTCGGCCCTCTGCTATTTTGCGGCAGCTCTGATTATCTGGAAAGCGGCTTTAAAGAGTTGATCTACTTTACTTTGCTGTCCCACAGAACGACTGCTGCAAAGGCTGTTGCGATATTCTTTACCTTGTGCTCGATTCCGGTGCTGTGGATGGTAAAATCGGTGATCCCGCGCATCTGCATCGCGTTTTCAGCCATTTGGCGGACCTTTTTTTCGACATACTCGAGCGGAGCGTGGTTTTCATGCTCCATGATGACGCCGTTGATCGAGCGGTCTTTCGGGATAGCGATCGCGACAGCAGCCGAAATAGTCTCTCCGGGTTCGTTGCTCGTGAGTGCCGCGTAAGCCAGCGGGACAAAGCTTCCTGGGGCGATCCTGAACGGCTTGACCTCCTGAGAGTTCGGGGGGAGGATGCTGGACATCTTTATGAGGTTCGTATCGCCGATTCCGGCTGCGAGAAGGGCTCCGTCAAATGAGTTGAGTTCGGTTTCGCCCTCGCTTGCACCGGCGCAGAAAAAGTGAATGTCGGGAATGTTTTTAAGGTCTATCATTTTTTTCTCCCAAAATGGTGAAAGGTGGTTAAAGTGCCAACCGGCATGTGATTTGTATTTGAATAATGTTCTACGTCAAGTTTCATTTGAACCGGAGGCAAAATGGAAGCTGCGGAGAGATTGGTCAAAGTGCTGAAAAGCAGAAATTACAAGATAAGCGGAGCTGAATCCTGCACAGGCGGAAAGGTCGCTGCTGCCTTGACCTCGGTGAGCGGCGTTTCGGCTTTTTTTGAGGAGAGTTTCGTTGTCTATTCGGAACGCACGAAGATAAAAAATATCGGGGTACGCAGTGAAATAATAGAAAAATTTGGTGTCGTAAGTCAGGAATGTGCAGCGGAGATGGCTGAAAAAACAGCTGAAAAGACAGGAGCCGATGTCGCTTTCGGAGTTACGGGGATCGCAGGTCCGACAGGGGCGACGCCGGGGAAACCCGTCGGAATGGTTTGCTTCGGGGTCTCTTTTCACGGGAAGACCGAATCTACCTTCAGATATTTTTCAGGCAGCCGCGAATCTGTGCGGGAACAGGCCGTAGAGTTTCTCCTTAACTGGATGGCAGGGCTTTTGGAAGCCTGAGACCACGTAAAAATCTCTTTAAAACATTAATTCAGGCTTGAAAAAATAAATCACAATACTAGTATTGTTGTATTGTATTTTGTAATTTAGGAATAATGATGAAAAAGATTTTTATCGCTATGGCGATTTTGTTGATCGCAAAATCAAACCTGTTTGCTCAGCTGGTCGTTGAAACTCCCTCTCTGGATGCGATCGTCAGCTCGTTTTTGAGTACCAGTATCCAGCAGTACGGAGAGGAGAAGGCCTTTCGTATCGAGCAGCTTGTACGTTTTCTTTCGGAGATAGGCAATGTCGTCAAAGCTATTGACAACACGGCTAAGGTCACGGCTGACATCGTGCGTGTCGGTTCTGCGCTCAAACAGGATCCCGGCGAATGGGTGGAGCAGGTGAGGAGCGGGCTCGACGGTGTTTTCCCAGATATCGGACAGATTTCAGATTCGGTAAAGGATGCCGGAGATTTTGCCATGGCGCTTTCCGGCGGGAAGTATGCCGACTATATCTCAGGCTGGAGCAGCACCTTGAAGGATTATCACGAAAAGCTGTTTCAAAGCTACGAAATGCACAACGCTTTTCCGGACCTTTTTTCATCAAAAAGAGCCGGTGAAAGTACCAGAAAGATCGTTCACAAGGCGTGGCTGGAATCAGGATTGGAGCATGAAATGGAGAACGGTGCAGCGCGGAAAAGGCTTTTCGGAAAGTACTACGGCGAATATCAGAGGCAGGCGAAGGCAAATGAAAATATCGAGGCGATCGGTCTGGCAAACATCATGCAGCTGCAGTATTTATCCTCTGAGACACTTGAAGAGATAAGGAGAAACCTTGACCTGAACGTTATTGAACGGGAGTATCAAGGCGATTTCGAAAAAAATTTCATCAAGGTCATAGAAGAGAGGCGGAAAGAGGGGGCAAAATCCGGGAAAAAGAGTATCTTCTCCTTTTAGAATGAGGCTTAGCGATGGTTACGGCGCTGGTTTTTAATCTTTTTTTTGCCGCTATCGATCCGGATATCGCCGAAAAGATCGAAAAGAGCTACGCAGCGCTGATAGAGAGGGCTGTAGACAACTATCCGTACTTTAATTCCGAAGGTTCAAAAAAAAAGATCAATCCTGCTCTGGTGATGGCTGTTATTTATCAGGAATCGGGCGGAAGCCCTGAAGCCAGGAGCACAGCAGGTGCATACGGGCTGATGCAGATCATGCCGAAAACAGCGGGGCTTCTAGGATGTGACTACAATTCTCTCGGTGTTCCTGAACATTCGATAAACTGCGGCGTGAAGTTTCTTGCCGCGCTTCTCAGCTACAACAGGGGAGACCTCGTCAAATCCTTGTCAGGCTACAACGGAGGAACCTATTCGACAGAGGCTTCTCCGACTACAGATTCGGGGTTGCTTGCCGGGCGGATTTACGACAATCCCGAGACAAAAAAATATGTTGTTTCGGTGCTTAAACTGTACGAACTATTTGAAAAAAGAGGCAGTTCCCGCAAAAAAAGAGCAAAATCACGCGTTTAGACAAGAATTTTTAAAAAAAAGATTGACATTCGTTTTCTTATCGCTATAAACCCATTCGCTTTTTTTGAAAAAGGTGGGCTCGTAGCTCAGAGGGAGAGCACTGCTTTGACGTAGCAGGGGTCAGTGGTTCAATCCCACTCGGGCCTACCATTTTTTTTATCAAGGGGTCACGATGTTTGAGATAGTTCTTCCGGATGGAAAAAAAGTTCAATCAGATATTTCCGAGAGCTGGATCTCTTTCATCAAAAGAGAGATCGGCGAAGGTTTGGCAAAGGCGGCGATAGCTGTCTCCGTAAACGGCAAACTCGTTGATGTGACTGCTGAGGTCGAATCCTGCGATATGTCTGTCATCACCGCAAAGAATGAAGAGGGACTTGCTATTATCCGTCACTCTGCTTCGCACATCATGGCTGACGCAGTCCAGCAGCTTTTCCCCGGTACAAAAGTCACGATCGGACCGTCGATTGAAAATGGATTTTACTACGATTTCGATTCTCCGCACCGCTTCTCGATCGATGACTTCGAGGCGATCGAAAAGAAGATGGCTGAGATCATAAAGGCAAAGCATCCGTTTATAAGAAAGGTCGTTTCCAAGGATGAAGCAGTAAAACTTTTCACCGACAAAGGCGAGAATTTCAAGGTCGAGATCATTGAAGACCTCGGCGAGCCTGTTGTTTCACTCTATTACGATGGTGATTTTGTCGATCTCTGCAGAGGTCCCCACGTTCCGAATACCGGTTTCATAAAGGCTTACAAGCTCATGTCTGTTGCCGGAGCATACTGGCGCGGCGATGAAAACAGAGAGATGCTTCAGAGGATTTACGCTACGGCATTCAGAACCAAAGACGAGCTTGACGAATATCTCAAAATGCTTGAAGAGGCAAAAGAGAGAGATCACAGAAAAATCGGTGCTGATCTCGATCTCTTCACATTCTCCGAAAATGTCGGCGGCGGACTTGTTCTCTGGACTCCTAACGGCGGCATAGTCAGAACGGTCATCGAGAATTTCTGGAGAAAGCAGCACGTAAGAAACGGGTACAATCTGGTCTTCACTCCCCACATCGGAAGAAGCCTTCTCTGGGAGACCAGCGGTCACCTCGGTTTCTACAAGGACGGAATGTACAATCCGATGGACATAGACGGTGAAGATTATTACGTAAAACCGATGAACTGTCCGTTCCATGTCATGCTTTATAAGAGAAAAAAATGGAGTTACCGCGAATTTCCGTTCAGATGGGCGGAACTCGGCACGGTCTACAGATATGAAAAATCGGGAACTCTCAACGGCTTGAAGCGCGTCCGCGGCTTCACTCAGGACGATGCGCACCTTTTCTGCAGACTCGATCAGCTTGAAGACGAGATCAAACGCGTTCTCGATTTCTCGCTTTTCATGCTGAAGAGTTTTGAGTTTGAGAGTTTCAAACTTTTCCTCAGCACGCGTCCGAAGGAGTATGTCGGCGAGATCGAAGTCTGGAACAGAGCGGAAGGAGCTTTGAAGGAAGTTCTTGAAGCATCTGGTCTTCCGTGGGAGATCCAGGAAGGCGACGGTGCTTTCTACGGTCCGAAGATCGACATCAACATTACGGATTCAATCGGCAGACTTTGGCAGCTTTCCACGGTTCAGGTCGACTTCAACCTGCCGGAAAGATTTGATATTTCCTATGTCGGCGAAGACGGTCAGGACCATAGACCGATCATGCTTCACCGCGCACTTTTGGGCTCGATCGAAAGATTTTTCGGCGTACTGATCGAGCACTTCAAAGGTGCTTTCCCGATGTGGCTTGCTCCTGTTCAGGTCGCAGTTCTTCCTGTTTCGGAAAAACATGTTGAAACCGCTGACAAGCTGATGCAGAAACTTGTTGCGACCGGAATCAGGGTAAAACTTGACGACAGAAACGAAAAAGTCGGCTATAAAATTCGCGAATGGTCTGTCCAGAAGGTTCCTTACATCGTCGTTGTCGGCGATAATGAAGCTGACCTTAAGACAATCACCGTTCGTAAGCGTGGCGGAGAGCAGGAGACATTTGCTGTTGAAGATTTTGTAGCTAAGGTTAATTCCGAAAACTACAACGGAGTATACTATTGATTAAGCCTACTAAACCCGAACCGGCTGCTGCTCAACCGGGAGCAGGTGTAATCAACGAGACGATCAAAGCTTCGTCGATGAGGGTCATCTCTCCGACTGGCGAGGTCCTCGGTGTTCTTTCAAAACGTGATGCATTGGAAAAGGCCCGCGAGTTCGGGCTGGATTTGGTTTGTGTTTCGCCTAATACCGATCCTGTTGTCTGCAAGATAATGGATTTCGGCAAGCATCTTTACAAACTTAAAAAGAAGGCTAAAAAGGCGAAGGCGAATCAGGTAACGATTGAGATCAAGGAGCTTAAAATCCGTCCGAATACGGATACCCACGATCTCATGACGAAGATAAACCACGCAAAGAAGTTCCTTGAAGACGGCAACAAGGTAAAGTTTACGGTCTTCTTCAGAGGGCGTGAGATTATGTTTGCCGAGAAGGCGCTTGAAAACCTCAACATAATCGTAAAGGAGCTCGGCGGTGAGGAAGAGTTGAACATTGAATTAGACAATGTCGTAAAAAATAAAAAGATGACAATGGTTGTTTCGCAAAAGAATTAAGGAGAAGAATTATGCCGAAAATGAAAACCAATAGAGCTGCGGCGAAGAGAGTCAAATCAAACGGCGGCGGCAAATTGAAAAGATGGCACGCTTTCAAGAGTCATATCCTTACCAAGAAGGCTCGCAAAAGAAAAAGAGACCTTAGAAAGGGTGCTTTTATTGTTACAAGTGATATGCCTCAGATGAAGAAGCTTCTTCCTTATCTGTAATTTATAGGAGTCGAAAATGAGAGTAAAAAGAGGATTCAAGGCTAAAAGAAGAAGAGCCACTATTATGCAGGCCGCAAAAGGCAACTATATGTCCAGATCAAGGAGATATAGAGTTGCCAGAGAAACTGTAGAGAGAGGCTGGGCTTATGCTTTTGCGCACAGAAAAAATAAAAAGAGAGATTTCAGAAGACTTTGGATCACCAGGATCAACGCCGCTGTCAGAGAGCGCGGACTGTCGTATTCAAAGTTTATGGATATGATTCATAAGGCTAATATCGACCTTGACAGAAAGGTTCTTGCTTACCTTGCTGTTGAAGATCCGATGGCATTTGACAGAATCATTGAAGCGGCTAAGGCTAACTAGTTTATTGCGGGGGTAATAATGAGCATAACAAAAGTCGAACTTACGGATCTTGTTTACGAGGCAATGGGAAACAGCAAAACCGGTTTTGACAAGAAATTTGCCGGAAAGCTTGTTGACATGTTCTTTGAAGAGATGAAGAACGGGCTTGTAAACGATGGTTCCATCCAGTTGAGTGGTTTCGGAAAGTTTACCGTTAAGGAGAAACAGGAGCGTAAAGGTCGTAACCCCCAGACAAGGGAATCTTTGACGATCAGCAAGAGAAGGGTTGTTACTTTCCATCACAGTCAAGTTCTCAAAGAAAAACTCAATAAGTAGTTTTTACACTCGGGTCGGGATGTAGCGCAGTTTGGGTAGCGTACTTGAATGGGGTTCAAGTGGCCGCTGGTTCGAGTCCAGTCATCCCGACCATTTTTCAACCTATGAGGAAAATTTTCATAACAAATGATGACGGTATAAATGCACCGGGGCTCTCTGCCTTGGAACAGGCCGTCTCAAAACGAGCTCTTTCCTTTTTTACATCGGCTCCGCTGAACGAACAGAGCGGATGCGGTCATGCGATCACGCTTTTGCGACCGCTCAGGGTCAAAAAATTTGCAGATAACAGATTCGCTGTCGACGGGACACCGACAGACTCGGTCTTTCTTGGTCTTCATGAACTTTTTAAAGATGAAAAGCCGCTTTTTGCTCTCTCCGGGATAAACCGGGGAGGCAATCTCGGAAACGATTTTACCTATTCAGGTACGGTCGGAGCAGCAATGGAGACCTATTCCAACGGTATAACTTCGTTTGCTCTTTCACTCTTTGTCACAGATTTTGCTGCACTTAAAGAGGAGTCTTTTACATACGTCGCAGAGCTTTTTTTTGATAAAATCCTCCCTGAAATCGAGAAAAAAACAGGAACGGATGCTCTTTATGAGACACCGCATTTCTTCAATATAAATGTTCCGGACACTATTATCGGAATGCAAAATCCGGAGATCCGCTGGACTTTTCTGGGAGAGCGCAGATACGGGGGCGGAGTGATAAAACGTGTCGATCCGCGCCGCAATGATTACTACTGGATCGGCGGAGACCAGCACTCTTTTCTTGATATCGAGGGAAGCGACTGCAACGCGGTAAAGTCTGGTTTTGTAAGTGTCACTCCGATAGCTGTTTCGTTTACTGACAGGCAACTGCTTGAAAAAATTGAGGACAATCATGGAAAATAATAGTTTCAAAAAGGCTTTTATGGCTTCTCCAGGTCCAGATTCCTTCAAAGAGGCGCTGATTTTGGCGCTCAAGGGCTTCTGTATGGGCGGAGCAGATGTGATTCCCGGCGTTTCCGGCGGAACAATTGCGCTGATTGCCGGAATTTATGAAAAACTTCTTGCCGCGATCAAATCCTTTGACGCTCTCTTTGTCAAAAAGCTTCTCTCTTTCAAGCTCTGTGAGGCGCTGAGCCATGTTCACCTCCGTTTCCTGATTTCGCTTTTCTTTGGAATTGCTACCGCGATTTTATCTCTTGCGCGGCTGATGAACTATCTTCTCAAGTCTCATCCGGAACCGACATACAGCCTTTTCTACGGACTTATCGGTGCGTCGGTTTATGTTATAGGAAAGAGCTTCAAGTGGCGCGCTCCAGAGGTCGTTTCGATAGTTTGCGGACTTGTCGCGGCCTATTTCCTGGTCGGTCTTATACCGGTCAGTACACCGAACGAGCTTTGGTTTATCTTTCTTAGCGGGGTAATTGGAATCTGTGCCATGATCCTTCCTGGTATCAGCGGAGCCTTTATCCTGCTGATCCTCGGCAAGTACGAATTTATTACAGGAACCTTGAAGGCGCCTTTTTCTGCCAACGAAGTCACCGGCGTCAACAATATAGTGATAATTGCTGTTTTCTGCCTTGGCTGCGTTATAGGTCTGGCAGGATTTTCCCGTTTTTTAAACTGGCTGCTTTCAAAGTGGCGTACGGTAACACTTGCATTTCTGACCGGACTTATGGCCGGCTCGATGCGTAAAATATGGCCATGGAAAGGCGAGGCTGTAACTCAGATGATCCGCGGAAAGGAGCATGTCATTTCTCAGGCGAATGTCTTTCCGTCAAATTATGACGGCTACTTTGCTCTTTGTATTGCAATGGTAATTGTCGGAGCGGTTTTTGTCGTTGTTTTGGATAAAGTTTCCGAAAGGTACTCATAAACGGAGGCTGACTTGCGGGATTATTCGTTTGATGTCGATTTTTTGGTCCATCCTCTCTCATCTGTTTTGACCAGAGCCGGAAATACCCGTGTCATATCCTCTGTTTCATTATCAGATACAGTACCTTCGCATGTGGTTTCCGGAGGCTGGCTGACGGCTGAATATTCTCTTTTGCCGGCATCGACGTCTACGCGTTTTAAGCGTGAACGCAGCGGCGTTTCAGGCAGAACAGCGGAAATTCAGCGGATAATCGGCAGGTCTCTCAGGATGTCAGTTGACATGCAGGCTTTTTCGGGCTACACAATGACTGTTGACTGTGATGTCCTTGATGCCGACGGCGGGACCAGGACGACTTCCGTCAACGGAGGAATGCTGGCGGTCGCGATTGCCTGCAAGCGTATGCAGGAACGCGGAATCGTTGAGAAAAGCCCTCTGAAAAGCTGGATCGGAGCAGTAAGCGGCGGCATCATTGACGGAGAGATAGTGATCGATCTCGACTATGAACACGATTCGCGTGCGGAATCCGATTTTAACTTTGTTTTTGCTGAAAACGGACGGATAATAGAGATTCAGGGAACCGCCGAGCGCGAGCCGCTTGATGAAAAGGTTTTTCTTGAATTGCTTGCGGAGTCCAGGAGTTGTGCTTTGCAGCTCATTAAAAAAATGAAAACAGTGGCAGGCTTGGAATGATTATTGTCGTCAAAAAAGATATTAACGAAGAGTTTATTGAAAATATAAAGTCGACGCTCAGTGCAAACGGAATGTCCTTTGATGTCTTGAACGGCGAAAGGTACATCCTGATCCCTGTTGCTGGTGATTTGACAACTTCAGATATCGGCAGATTCAAGGCGATGCCTGGTGTCGACCGTGTTGTCAAAATCTCTACGCCGTATGTGATGGCTTCAAAATCGTACCGCCTGAAAACGGTTGTTGATTTAGGCGACGGGATCAAGATAGGCGAAGGGTTTACGATGATTTCCGGTCCGTGCAGTGTCGACAGCGAGGCTTCGCTTGATAAGATAGCTGCCTTCCTGTCCGGCCGGGGAATCAGGATCCTGCGCGGCGGGACATTCAAAATGAGGACTTCTCCGTATTCGTTCCAGGGTCTGGGTGAAGAGGGGGTGAAGATCCTTCACGATACGGCCAAGCGCTACAATATGCGGTCTGTTTCCGAAATTACCGATGTCCGCCATATCGATTTGTTTGAAAAATATATTGATATCTTTCAGGTCGGTGCGAGAAATATGACCAATTTCGCGCTTTTGAAGGAACTCGGCAGATGCAAAAAGCCGGTACTGCTTAAACGTTCTGTCAGCGCTTCGATTGAAGATTTTATGCTGAGTGCAGAATATTTGATGAATGAAGGCAACGAGAATGTAATTCTGTGCGAGCGCGGTATTCAGACTTTCGACGATTCAACGCGGAGTACGGTCAATATTGCGTCGATCCCGATAATCAAGAGCCTGACGCACCTGCCGCTTCTGCTTGATCCTTCGCACAGTGTCGGCAACTTCCACTATATTCCGCAGGTCGCGAATGCGGCAGTTGTTCTGGGAGCGGACGGTGTTATGGTCGAAACTCACTACAATCCGGCTTATGCGCTTTCGGACGGCTTCCAGTCGCTCAATTTTAACTCGTTTGAGCGTATGCACGAAAATATCAAAAAGCTTTACGAATTTATGAGAGAATCCTTTACCTACTGACCGGGTCGGCGGAGAAGGGTAAAATGCTAAAAAAAATCATTGTTTTATTGGTTTTGGCGACCCTTTTTCCTGCCTGCTCGCAAAAAGAGGCAGAGGCAGATAGATCAAACAATGTCTGCAAAAAAATCGTCAGCACTGCTCCAAGTATCACAGAGACACTCTTCGCGCTTGGTCTTGGCAAAAATATAATCGGTGTTACTGAAAACTGTCTTTACCCGGAGGAGACGAAGAGCATAGCAAAGGTCGGGAAGCATCTGGATGTCGGCAGTGAAGCTGTTCTGGCGTTGAATCCGGACACGGTTTTTGTCCTTTCGATCAACGCGCCGCTTGAGCAGAAACTGAAGACTTTGGGTGTAAATTCCGTTACTCTCAAGCAGTCTACGCTTGATGATTTCTTTAATTCGGTTACACAGATCGGAGAGGCGTGCGGAGTGCAAAAAGAGGCAGAAGAGCTCAACAGGAGAATTGCCGGCAGGCTTTCTGATTTTTCTAAAAAGAGCAGCCTGACTGATCGAAAAAAACGTGTTATGGTTGTTATCGGGCGCGACTATTACGATTTCAGGATCAAAGATGTTTATATCGCCGGAAATGACGGTTTCCTGAGTGAAGTTATGAAGCGGACGGGCTTTGAGAATGTCTACAGCGGCTCGATAGCCTACCCGAAGATCCAAGTCGAAGGGATCATTGCGCTCAACCCTGATGTGATAATCGACGTAATTCTTGTGCCTATGCAGCCATATCAGTTGGAAAACGCGAAAAAACTCTGGTCAAAGCTTCCGGTCAATGCCGCAAAAAATGACGAGATTTATATAAAGACAGAGGAATTTTGGACAATTCCCGGACCTCGGATCGTTGAAATTGCCGAGGAGATGAAAAATTTGTAGAAACCAATTTAAAAACCGTTATTTTATACTGTTTTTAGTTCAGAAAGGTGCAAAATGGGCAATTTGATTGAACTTATGAAGAAAGAAAAGGCAACTATTGAAAAATATTTGGATCTCTATCTTGAGTCGCTCCATATCCAGGGTGTTTTGCATGATGCGATGAAGTATAGCCTGAGTGCCGGAGGAAAGCGCATCCGTCCCTTTCTGGCGATCGCCGTATCCCAGCTTCTGGGTAAATCCCGCGAACTTGTGATGCCTTATGCCTGCGCACTTGAGTTTATCCACACTTTTTCGCTTATTCACGACGATCTTCCGGCTTTGGACAACGATGATTTGAGGCGCGGAAAACCTAGCAACCACAAGGTTTTCGGTGAGGATATAGCTATTTTGGCCGGTGATGCGCTGAACAGCGACGCCTTTTCTGTACTTTTTGAGTTCGGTGAGGGAAATTTTCAAAAAGGCGGACGCTTTTTTGCCAGAGCTGTCGGCGGGCGCGGCATCGGGATCGGTCAGACAAAGGACTGCACTATTCCTGAGAGCGAACGGACCGTCGAGGTCCTTGACGACATAAACTACTATAAAACGGCAATGCTTTTGATTGCCGCAACGGCCGGAGCTGCGGCATGGCTCGATGCCTCGGATGAAAAGATCGCTGCTCTTGATGAGTACGGCAGGCATATCGGACTGGCATTCCAGATAACGGACGACATTCTGGACGTAACCTCGACTCCTGAAGAGCTTGGCAAGGGTGTCGGTGTCGATGCCATGCTTCACAAGGCGACCTATCCGGCTCTGATAGGTATTGAAAAATCGCGTGAAGTGGCGGCACGGCATGTCGATTTGGCTGTAAAGTCTCTTGAAGTGTTTGAAAAAAACGACTGGCGTGATGCACTGGGCGATGTGGCTACATATATTTTGAACAGGTCAAATTGATGGAAAAACTGGTAATTCCGGATTCAGTAACGATAGAAACCGGTGAAGAGGTTTTCGGAAACCTTGCCGCCGAGATGAAAAAGGGCGGGGAGTTCGAGCTCGAAACCGAAAATCTCAAGCTTAATTCCATTACCAAAGCGATAATCCGCCGCCTCTTTGATGAATTTCCGGAAAAACTGGTCGTTCCAGAAAAACTAAAGAACGAGATTTTTTATCCGAAAGTCGAGCTCGCTCAGGAAACAGTTGAAAATACTGGACAAAACGAAAAACAGACACTTTCTGAGGGCTTGGGCGGGGCACTTCTGAAGCTCTGGGATATCATTCTTTACTTCTGCGTGATCATGGTTGACATGATCTTTTATTCGATCCAGTCGATATTCAACAGAAAGTTTATACTTAAAGATGATACAACTAAAAATGCCTATTATATCGGATATCTGGCTATCCCGATCGTCTTTTTGCTCGCCTTTCTGATCGGATTTACGATAGCTCTCCAGGCGGCGATCCAGCTTGCCAAAATGGGCGGTCAGAGCATGATCGCGCTGATGAGCACGATGATCATGACAAAAGAGCTCGGTCCTTTGATAACTGCAATTATTATTGCCGGCAGAACCGGAAGCTCCATTGCCGCAGAAATCGGTACGATGGTAGTAATGGAGGAGGTCGACGCGCTCAAAACGATGGGGGTCAAGCCGCTTAAATTTTTGCTTGTTCCGAAGTTCTGGGCATTTACGTTTGTTATGCCTGTCCTTACGCTGATTGCCGATATAGCGGGTATTTTCGGCGGTTTTGTTATATCTTCCGCCTATAGTATTCCGGCCTCGGCATTTCTGACAGATCTTGTTGACTCGCTTCAAATGAAGGATATCTGGTGGGGAACTGTCAAGAGTATCTCTTTTGCCTGGGTAATTCTTGCAGTCGGCAGCTTCAAAGGGCTCAATGTCCGCGGCGGAGCCGATGCTGTAGGACGAGCCACCACAGAATCCGTTGTTGTTTCGATATTTATGGTTGTTGCTATAGACGCGGTATTTTCTCTCTTCCTTTATACGTAGCGGAAGCTACCCGCCGGCAACTTGTCGATTTTCATGGGTATTTATTTTATGACTTTCCACTTTGAAGGGTCTTTTATATCGGAGAACTTTTCAATCCGGTAGTGTTCGATAGTCTTGTGCTTAAACTTTCCCTGCTTTTCGAGCCGCCATTCTATGTCATAAAGGTTAAACGGGAATATGTTGTCCGGATCCTTCAGCGGTTTGCCGGAGTAGGGGTTGACGCCGTCGATTATTCCTTTCATGGCAATACTCGGTACACTGGCTTGAGTCATGAACTTGTTGTCTGTTTTGATCTTCCCCTGAGCGTTGAAGTCCTTGACTAGAATGACGTTGTTAAAATACGCTGGATGAGATGCTTTGCGAGAATTCGGGATTCTCTTCTTTTTGAAAAACGGGTCGTATACATTTCTGCCGTGGTCTGAGACGATTATGATCCTTGTGTTATCGTAAACGCCGTTTTCCTTCATCCACTTCAGCCACTTGGCGACAAGCCTCATTGCCGTTGCATCCGTGTAAAGATGCTGGACTGCGCTGAGCTGGTTCCCGACTTTTTTCATAACTTTTCTAGGATATTTCAGGTTCCCTGTCGGATTCAGTTCAAAGTTGCTGTCAATCGAATATGGCTCATGAGGCAGCATGTTGGTTATATAATAAAATTTGTTTTTCTGCTCGCTTGTTGTCGCGGACATCTCCGGATAGAGATCAAGCGATGCGTATGTCTGCAGGGACGTCTTCAGCTTATTGGGATGCCGGAGGTTGTAGTAGTAAAAATCAGGATCTTTTTCAAGATTTGTATCTCCCTCTTCAAGTATTGTGTGCCATTTTCCGTCATCGTAGATTGCGGGTCTGAGCCACTCTGGAGCTGTTCTGAATATTCCGAATGCTATCAGCAGCTTTCGTGTGCTTGCAAAAGTGTCGATAAGCGTGCGCTGGTGTCTCTTAAGCCAAAAATCAGTCGTAAGATCATAATCAAGGTCAGTTACGACAGTATTTCCGAGGAATTCTTTGTTCTCTTTGTCGAAGTAGTTTGCATTAGTATAAAGAGTTGTATCAAAACCTGCCTTGTTAAAGTTGTATGGTGTTACCCTTAAGCTCTCATCAAGCTTGTTTGCCAGAGGTTTTTTATCTTTCCGCTTGTTGATTGCGTAAACTGTGTAATCCCAGCCCCCTAGAATCGGCGGTACGCCTCCTACGGTGTAGCTTGCCTGGGAGAGAGTGTTACTGTACCAGGTAAAGCCCTGAAGCTCTGACTTTAGTTCCGGCATGAATTCAAGTATTTGAGGCATATATCCGCCGATAAAACGGTCAAGCATCAAAACGATTACATTTTGACCTGTCCGGGTTAGAGTGAAATATTTCGGAAGCTCGTTTGGCGCAGAACTTTTTATTGTATTGTCTTTATCTGAGCTGCGGACGGAATGGTAGATCCTGGCTTCGTTTATCGAGAAGAGAGCCAGTGCGATCATTATCACGGTTAGAACCGGTTTCAGTACTTTTTTGCCGATTTTTTCTGCAAAGAGAACAAGCAGAACAAAAAAAACAGCAAATAAAAGCGTAGAGATCCAGGATTTGAAGCTCAGGTAAAACTCAGAGTTTTCAAAGACAAAGTGGCTCATGTCGCCGTAGTCGCCTGTAAAGAGAAAGACGTTCAGGAGCGTGCAAAAGAGAGCAGAAACCGCAGCGACTGAGAGATAACGCCTTGCTTTTATTGATGTCTCCTTGTATACGAAATAGATGGTAAAGGAAAAAACAGTCGCGAAAACAGTCAAAAACGGCAGAAGTTCACTGATGTTTTCCGTAAAGTCTCCCTTTGCGCCTGAAGCCATCAGGGCAAGCGGTACAGCGATGAATGCAAGGAGCGAAAAGTTGAGCGCGGACAGCAAAAAGAGAGAATCGAAGATCCGTGTTTTTTCGGAAGATCCTCCGTTATTCGTTGAACCGATTCTCGTTTCTCCTGAAATTACACCGTTTTTATAAATTTTAGAGTAAACGATGTTTTTCAGAAGACTGAAAATATTGTTGCAAGTCCAGTAAAACAGTAGTGCGCTTGGGGATTTGTAGAGTAAAACCAAAAAGAGGAAGGCGATCCCGTAGAGCTGGATCTTCTCCTTGAAAGATGTTTTTTTTGAATAAATCGTTGTTGAAACAAGATTTATCGCGGTCATGACGAAAGGCATGATGTTGACTGAGAATCTGCCTATTTTAAGAAGTCCGTCCGGTTGGCTGAGATCCTTGAAGATGAAGGCGGAGGTGCCGTTGAAGCCTGAAAAGTGCGACAGCAGATGATACGCCGCAAAGAAAAACGGGATTTGGATCAGTAGTCCGACAGAGTTTCTGACGGCCATGACCGGATGGTAGTGGTTTTGCCGGTAAAGTGTTCTTATGTAGCTGTTAAGTGTCGCTCCTTTGTAGACAGCTTTAAAATCGGCGATTTTAGGAGCAAGTTTTTTTTGGATAGCCCGCTCCCTGTCCTGCCAGGTCTCAGCCATGTGGTAAAACGGCAGCGAGCCGAAGCCTACGCATAGCGAGACGGATATGAGTGCTGCGATGTAATTGCCAAAAATTTCGATCGATTGCGCGAGGACGAAGTCCATCACGAATTCGATTGGGAATATGAAGATATCGTAAATAAATCTCAACATTGCCGGTACCTGATTCTTTAACCTCATAAAATAAAAAGAGGAGCGGTAGCTTATAAAAAAGAAAATATTAGGCAAAAAAAGCCCGGAAAGTTTTTTGCCTGCATTACTTAATTGACTGAAAGGAATAAATTTTTATACTTATCCGCTGATTCTTTTGTGATCTGATTTTTGGAGGTTGAATTGAATAATAGGCAGTTGACCGGAATGTTGGTTAAACGGGGGATAATTTCGCTTCCGGAGCTAAAATCTTTGGAGGAGCTCTCCTTCGAATCAGGCGAAAGTATTAAGGATATTCTCTTTAAAGAGAACCGTCTCAACGAAAACCAGCTGGTCGATATTCTCAGTGAGCAGTACAATGTTCCCAGGATCGATCTCTCCGAAATAGAGATCCAGCCTGAGGTTATTGCGCTGCTGAACGCTCAGATAGCTTTGCGATACAATGTCATTCCGATTTCGAGAATAGGCAATGTCCTGACTGTTGCGATGTCGGATCCGTCCAATATGAACGCGCAGGACGATATCAAGTTCCTGACCGACTACAGCATTGAAATAGTCGTTGCATCGTCAAGCGATATCGATGCCGCAATTGAAAAATATTACGGCGCGAAGGCTTTGCAGGAGCAGGAGTCAAAGAAACACGCGGATCTTACCCTCGATATGGAGGCTCTTATCAAAGAGATGGACAATGTCGAAATCCGCGAGGTAAATCCTGATTTTGATGAAGGCTCCAGCTCTCTTGAGGAGACTTTGAAGGATTCCGAGGAGGCGCCGGTCGTAAGGCTTGTTCACATGATCCTGCTCGATGCAATCAAAAAGAAGGCATCGGATATCCACGTTGAGCCCTACGAGGTCGGTTTCCGTGTCCGTTTCAGAATGGATGGTGTCCTTTACGATGTCCTCCATCCGCCTCGCAAAATGATGGATGCTATCATCGCCAGATTCAAAGTCATGGCGAACCTTGATATCGCAGAAAAGAGAGTCCCGCAGGACGGACGTATCAAGATCAAGCTCGGTAAAAACGAGGATATGGACTTCCGAGTCTCGGTCTGCCCGGTTATTTTCGGCGAAAAGGTCGTTCTTAGACTTCTCGACAAGAGCAACCTTCAGCTTGATATGACCAAGCTCGGCTTTTTCCCGGATCAGCTCGAGATCTTCAAGGAGGCTATTTACAAGCCTTACGGGATGATGCTGGTTACTGGACCTACCGGATCCGGAAAGACCACAACGCTTTACTCGGCTCTTTCCGACCTCAACAAAGATGACGTAAACATCTCGACGGCCGAGGATCCGGTCGAGTACAACCTTGAGGGCATCAACCAGGTCGCGATTCACGAACAGGTCGGTCTGAACTTCGCGGCGGCTCTTCGTTCATTCCTCAGACAGGACCCAGATATCATCATGGTCGGCGAGATAAGAGACTACGAAACTGGCGAAATCGCGGTAAAGGCGGCTCTTACCGGTCACATGGTTTTGAGTACGCTCCACACGAACGATGCTCCCTCGACGGTAACCCGTCTTATCAACATGGGTATCGAGAGTTTCCTTGTCACTTCGTCTGTCAACTGCATCATGGCTCAGAGGCTCGGCAGAAAGGTCTGCTACAATTGCAAGGAGCCGATCGATGTGCCGAAATCGGAACTTCTGAAACTCGGAATCAAGGAAGAACAGATTAAGGACGGCTACCAGATTTATCAGGGCAAAGGCTGTGAAATCTGCAATGGAACAGGCTACAAAGGCCGTATCGCATTCTACGAGGTCATGAAGATGACGGATCCGCTGAAGGAGGCGATCCTTAACGGTTCGAGCTCGATGGAACTTAAAGCGCTGGCGATCCAGCTTGGAATGAAAACAATGAGAATGAGTGCCAACCTCAGACTTCTTGAGGGCGTTACCAGCATCGCCGAAGTCCTGAGAAATACGGCACCGGATGAATAATTAACGAGGTAATTATGGCAGAAACCAGTACAGGTATCTCTTTGCAGGATCTGCTCAACCTTATGATTGAGCAGGGTGCTTCCGATTTGCATTTGGCGAGCGGTTGCCCGCCTCAACTCAGAATTGACGGCGAGCTTCGTCCGGTCAACGTTCCGCCGCTTAGTCCTTCAGAGACAAAGCGTCTTGCCTACAGCATCATCACAGAAAAACAGAAGAAGATCTTCGAGGAGAAGAGCGAGCTCGATTTCAGCTTCGGCGTTAAGAATTTAAGCCGTTTCAGAGCGAACATCTTCATGCAGCGCGGAGCTATAAGCGCTGCGATCCGTGTCATCCCTTACAAAATCCTCGACTTCAAAAAGCTGGGTCTGCCGCCGATAGTCGAGGAGCTTGCGAAAAAGCCGAAGGGGCTGATTCTTGTCACCGGACCTACCGGAAGCGGAAAATCTACGACGCTTGCGTCTATTATCGACTATATCAACATTCACCGTCACGGTCACATCGTCACGATCGAGGACCCGATCGAGTTCATCCACGCTCACAAGAACTGTATTGTCAACCAGCGTGAGGTCGGTGCCGATACGAGCTCGTTCGCTTCGGCTCTCCGTGTCGTTCTTCGTCAGGATCCGGATATCGTTCTTATCGGCGAGATCCGAGACCTCGAGACTATGGCAACAGCGCTTGCGGTTTCCGAGACAGGTCACCTGACGCTCGCAACGCTCCACACGAACAACACGATTGAAACGATAAACAGGATCATTGATATGTTCCCGTTTAACCAGCAGTCTCAGGTCAGGGTCCAGCTGAGCTTTGTTCTTCAAGGAATCATGTCTCAGATACTTTTGCCCAAAAAATCTGGGCACGGCAGAACTATCGTAACTGAGGTTATGGTGCCGAATGCCGCAATCAGAAACCTCATCCGTGAGGATAAGATCCAGCAGATTTATTCCAGTATGCAGACTGGACAAAGCGAGACCGGAATGCAGACAATGACCCAGGATCTGGCTCGGCTTGTCAAGAATGATGTCATCAGCATGGAAGAGGCGTTGATTTACGTGCCGCATCTGGATGAATTCCAGTCGCTTCTTTCACGTTCTACACAGCAAAAAGGGAGGTAAAGTATGCCTTTTTTCAAGTACTCAGGTGTAAACAAGAGAGGTGAGACCGTCAAAGGTTCGGTCGATGCAGAGGATGAAAAAGGGGCGAGACAGGCGCTCTCCGCTCAGGGAATCAGAGTAGACACGATCGCTAAGGACTGGACGAAGATCGAGCTCGGCGGCGGAGGAATGAAGCCGAAGGAGCTCGTTATCTTTACACGTCAGTTTGCTACGATGATCAACGCCGGTCTTTCGATTATCCAGGGTCTTGAGATTCTGGCTGCCCAGTCAGAGACACCCTATTTCAGAAGTGTTCTCAGAAAGGTCAAAAATTCGGTCGAAGAGGGCAAATCGCTTTCCGAATCACTCAAGAGCCATCCGAAGGTTTTCAGCGATCTTTATGTCAGCCTTGTTGCTGCCGGAGAGGTCGGCGGTATTCTTGATACGATTATGGACAGACTTGCGATATTCCTCGAGAAAAATGCTGCGATCAACGCCAAGATCAAGAGCGCAATGAAGTATCCTGCCGTAATTTTGGTTGCAACGATCGGTATTACGATAGTTCTTCTCTACTGGGTCGTTCCTACATTCTCGACGATGTTCCTGAGTGCAGGTCAGCAGCTCCCTGGTCTTACCCAGGTGATCGTTGACCTCAGTGAATGGATGAAACACAACATCTTCTATGTCATTCTGGTAATTGTCGCCTTGATAGTCGTCTACAAGGTTCTGATGAAAAACCCGCAGATCCGGTTCGCAAGGGACAAATATCTGCTTGTGGCTCCGATCGTCGGCGATCTCATCAGAAAATCGGCTGTAGCAAGATTTACAAGAACGCTCGGAACGCTTGTAAGCTCCGGTGTTCCGCTTGTCGACGGTTTGGAATCAGTGTCGAGAACTTCAGGTAATCTGATGATAGAAAAGGCGATCCTTTTTGTAAGAACAAAGGTTACCGAGGGTAGCGATATGACTACTCCACTTACCGAAGCCGGAGTTTTCCCGTCGATGGTCGTTCAGATGATCGGTGTCGGAGAGGCAACAGGTGCGATGGATACGATGCTTAACAAAATCGCAGACTTCTACGAGGAAGAAGTCGATGTTGCGATCGACGGTCTGACCTCCATGATCGAGCCTATCCTGATGGTTTTTATCGGCGGCATCGTAGGAACAATGATGGTTGCCATGTATCTTCCGATGTTCTCTATGGGTAAAGCTGTCGGATGATCTCCAGTACGGAAAACGAATTCAGAAGCCATATCAGCTACTATCTGGCAATTCGTTTTTTCTTTATTTTTGCTGTTCTCTTTTCGTTTTTTTTCTTCCCGATTATCAGTGAAGGCGAAGGTCTCTATTCCTGGGGAACGAACAAGTTCTTTCTGATACTGACATTCGTACTTTTTGCTGTCAATGTCGTGTCGCTGCTGTTTGTCAGATCCGTACGGGAGAGTCTGCTTGTACCGTTTGCGTGCTGCCAGTTCCTGCTTGAGATCACCTATTGGGTGATCATCTCTTTTGCAAACGGCGGAATATCGTCCCCGTACCTTTACGTAATCATTATCAACATCATCTATTCAGGCATTTTGATGCGGGAAAAAGGTGTTGTTATTACAACACTTTATGCTTCTGTGCTACTCGCGTTGCAGTACTTCGTGGTCAAGTTCTCCTTTCTGCCTTATTTATCGGAATCGGTGCTTAAGAGTTATGATGTCCCGTGGGAAAGCTACTTTTCGAGGCTTTTTACCTATATGCTTTTTTTCACCTTTACCGGTGTCGTTTCCGCGAGGATCACGAAAAATCTTCACAGCGCCAACGAGGAGCTTATTGCCAAGGCGCAGCAGAGCAAGGAGATGGAGCGCCATTTCCTCGCCATTTTTTCAAACATCAGCATGGGGTTTCTGATCTTTGAAAACGGTGAACGCAAGTATTCGAACAGCTATGCTGAGCAGTTCGAGCCGCTTCTTGATCAGTTTATCAGGGATGTCGAAAATTCCGTTCCGGGCAGCGGAAAATGGGAGGAGCGGAAAATCGGAGACAAGGTCTTTTCTTACACTGTGATGCCCTATACGACAAATCAGCAGGCGATAATATTTTCGGACGTTACCGAGATCCGCAGGGAGGAGGAGAATGTTGAGCTCAATGACCGCCTTGCTTCGATCGGAAAGCTTACGGCCTCTATCGCCCACGAGATAAAAAATCCGCTCACGAGCCTTATCGGAGCAAGCGATCTAATGTGTGCTGAAATTAAGGCGACTCAGCCTGATTCAACGGAGGTGGATGAACTGATCACGATAATCCGCCGTGAAGGTACCCGCGTGAAAACACTGCTGGATTCGCTTTTCCGCTATACCGAGGAGACAAAGTACACCATCACGATGTGTGCTCCGTGCAACGTCCTGCATGAGGTCATCGACGCCTTCAGGCTCGGCCATCCTGATATAAAAATTGAGTGCGTCGGCGAGGATGAATCAGAGATCCTCGGCGATTCGGAGAAGCTCAGGGAGGTTTACTGGAACATTCTCACAAACAGTGCCGAGGCGATGTCTGATACCGGTGAAATCACTATTGTTTCCGAACGCAGGGGCAATTCGCTCCTGATGACTTTCGACGA
The DNA here is from genome assembly GCA_002309575.1 of bacterium UBP6_UBA1209. Lineage (GTDB taxonomy): Bacteria > UBP6 > UBA1177 > UBA1177 > UBA1177 > UBA1177. The sequence continues at coordinate 72,667 of DBXP01000004.1, forward strand.
TACCGGACCCGGCTTCAGCGAGCGCAGCATTGCAAGGGTTTTCGATCCGTTTTATTCGACGAAAAAGCGCGGGACCGGGTTGGGGCTGGCGCTTGTTTACAGGATCGTAACGAAACACGGCGGCTCTGTAAAGGCCATGAATACCGGGCGCGGAGCCAGAATAGTTGTTGAATTTCTTATCAAAGAGAAAGCTTAGCAAGGGGTTGATTTTTGGAAACCGAACAAGAAAAAACAAAGATTTTAGTCGCAGACGACGAGCTGAGTATGCGTCAGTTTCTGCAGATCCTGCTTCGCAGAGAGGGATATGAGGTTGTTACTGCCGAGAACGGAAGAGTTGCCCTTCAAAAGGCTAAAAAGACGAAGTTCGCAGTAATTCTAATGGATTATAATATGCCGGAGGCGATCGACGGAATTGATTTGCTTCACGAACTGACATATGTCTCTCCGAAATCCCAGATCATCGTCATCACGGCCTACGCTTCGACCGAGCAGGCGATAAAGTCGCTTGAACTTGGCGCAGTCGACTATGTGAGCAAGCCCTTCAATGTCGCAGAGATCCGTGATTTGGTGAGGAAGTGCGTCGAAGTCGCCAAAAAGGACGAGGCGGTGAAGGAACAGAGCACGGCAACCCAGCGTCCAACTGCTCCGCAGCCTGAAAAAAATGCCGCAGTGAAGAGTGAGATAATTGCCGAAAGTCCTGCGATGAAACACATTTTCGGACTTGCGGGCCGTATCGCTGAAACGGACAGCACCGTGCTTCTGACAGGCGAGAGCGGGACAGGAAAGGAGGTCGTTGCGAAGTTTATCCACGACAACAGCGGGCGTCCTGCCGATCTCTGGTATGCGATAAACTGCGGCGCTATCCCGGAGAATCTGCTCGAAAGCGAGCTCTTCGGTCATGAAAAGGGATCCTTTACCGGTGCCTACCAGACCAAAAAGGGGTATTTCGAAGTCGCCGGAAACGGAACGCTCTTTTTGGATGAAATAGGCGAGCTTAGCGAAAATATGCAGGTGAAACTTCTGAGAGTCCTGCAGGAGCGCAACTTCACTCGGGTCGGAGGAACCGAAAAGATCGAGACGAATGTCCGTCTGATTGCCGCTACAAACCGCAATTTGCAGGAGCAGATGAGACAGGGGCGGTTCCGTGAGGATCTTTACTTCCGTTTGAATGTCCTCGAGCTCCACATCCCGCCTCTGTGCGAGCGCCGTGAGGATGTTCTGCCTCTCGCCGAATCATTTTTGGTCTCTTTCGCGCAGAAAAAGGGGCAGAATTTCGCATTTTCGCCGGAGGTCGTAAGCTTTTTTGAGCATTATGATTTCCCAGGGAACGTAAGAGAGCTGAAGAACATGGTCGAGCGAGGGACGATCTTCGCGGAGGACGGGATTATCCGGGAGACGAGCCTCAACACGAAGCTGCCGGGCTCCGGTACAGAGCATAAAGAGCAGGCTGAACCAGTTTCCGGAGCTGCTGAAAAATCCGAAACGGCATCCCGTCGGGAGGCAGGGAAATCAGAGATAACTATTGACATTTCTCACAGCATAGATCTTGACAAGATCTTGTCGCAGATCGAACGGAAGTATATTGAAGCTGCTCTCAGAAGCACCGGGTTTAACCGGCAGGCGACCTGCGAACTTTTGGGAATAAACGAAAGATCCCTGCGTTACAGGATCGCAAAACTGGGCATCGCGGAAAACGATTCGGAATAACTTTCAACCAAAATTTGCCTAAACAAAAAAAAGTATTTAAATATGCGCCCTGAATGGTGGCTTGTTATTTTTTTATGGAGTGATTTATGGCTAACTTGGTTTATCTGGTTCTTGTTGCCTCGGTTCTGGCACTCGCTTTCGCTTTCTTCTTCTTCAAGCAGATGATGAAAGAGGACGAGGGAACCGACCTTATGAAAAAGATTGCGGCTTATGTAAGACGCGGTGCTATGGCTTATCTCAAGCAGCAGTACAAAGTCGTAACTATCGTTTTCTGTGTTCTGACGGTAATTTTTGCCGTAATGGCGATTTTCAAACTTCAGAACGGCATAGTCTGGTTCGCATTCCTGACAGGCGGTTTCTTCTCTGGTCTTGCCGGATTCTTCGGAATGAAAACAGCTACTTACGCTTCGGCTCGTACGGCTAACGCAGCGAGAAAGAGCCTCAACAGCGGTCTTCAGGTCGCCTTCCGTTCGGGAGCTGTCATGGGTCTTGTCGTTGTCGGTCTTGCCCTGCTTGACGTTTCGCTCTGGTTCATCGTTCTCAACAACACGGGACTTCTTGAACTTGTCGGCGCAAAGGCTGATCTGATAACGATCACGACTACGATGCTGACCTTCGGAATGGGTGCTTCGACTCAGGCTCTTTTTGCAAGAGTCGGCGGCGGTATCTACACGAAGGCTGCCGATGTCGGTGCTGACCTCGTCGGAAAGACTGAATACAACATTCCGGAAGACGACCCGCGCAACCCCGCTACGATCGCTGACAACGTTGGCGACAACGTAGGCGACGTTGCCGGAATGGGCGCAGACCTTTACGAATCATACGCAGGCTCTATCCTTGCCACGATGGCTCTCGGCGCTGCGGCATTTAAGGGCGACATGCAGCTCAAGGCTGTTCTTGCTCCGATGATGATCGCGGCAATCGGCGTCCTTCTTTCGATCATCGGTATCTTCCTTGTCAAAACGAAGGAAAACGCGAGCATGAAGAACCTTCTTTCGGCTCTCAGCCGCGGCACCAACACGGCTGCGGTACTTATCGCCGTTGCGACCTTCTGCATCTTCGCAGGACTCTTCGGAACAGCTGACAGCCGCTGGTGGCAGACTTCACTCTCCGTTGTTGTCGGACTTCTTGCCGGCGTGATCATCGGAAAATTCACCGAATACTATACCTCTCAGTCGTACAGACCGACTCAGAAGGTCGCTGAAAGCTCGACGACCGGACCTGCTACAGTCATTATCTCCGGTCTCGGTCTCGGAATGCTTTCGACTGCGATCCCGGTAGTTACGGTCGGTGTTGCGATCATCCTTTCATACCTCTGCGCAAACGGCTTTGAACTAGCATTCAACGCTGCAAACCTTTCGCAGGGCCTCTACGGAATCGGTATCGCGGCAGTCGGAATGCTTTCGACTCTCGGTATCACACTTGCAACCGACGCTTACGGTCCTATCGCCGACAACGCAGGCGGAAACGCTGAGATGAGCGGTCTTGAACCCGAAGTCCGTCAGCGCACGGATGCCCTTGACGCTCTCGGCAACACGACGGCTGCAACCGGCAAAGGCTTTGCGATCGGCTCGGCTGCTCTTACCGCTCTTGCTCTTCTTGCTTCATACGTCGAGGAGATCAAAATCGCCCTCGTCCGTACAGGCGAAGCGCTTCCGAACGGTGTCGCAGCTGCAAACGCTACACTTATCAACTTCATGGAAGCATACAACGTCAACCTTATGAACCCGATCGTTCTCGTCGGTGTTTTCATCGGCGCGATGATGGCGTTTGTTTTCTGCGGACTTACAATGAATGCGGTCGGCAGAGCAGCCCAGAAAATGGTTGAGGAAGTCCGCCGTCAGTTCAGCACGATCACCGGAATCCTTGAAGGCAAGGCTGAACCTGACTACGAGCGCTGTGTTGCTATTTCGACGAAAGGCGCTCAGCACGAGATGCTTCTTCCTTCGATCCTTGCGATCGTCGTTCCTGTCGTAACCGGTCTTGTTCTCGGTGTCGGCGGCGTCCTTGGTCTGCTCATCGGCGGTCTGTCGGCAGGATTCGTACTCGCGGTATTTATGGCGAATGCCGGCGGTGCGTGGGATAACGCGAAAAAATATGTCGAGGAGGGCAACCTCGGCGGCAAAGGATCCGACTGCCACAAGGCGACTGTTGTCGGCGACACGGTCGGCGATCCCTTCAAAGATACGTCAGGTCCGTCGCTCAACATTCTCATCAAGCTTATGAGCATGGTTTCGATCGTTATGGCGGGACTTACTGTCGCTTTCCACATTATGTAGTTAATTTCACCTCGGAATTTCTCCCCGATGTCTGTGATAATCCAGCTTTCAGATCTGGTCGTATCCGACGGTTATCTGGAGGGCTGCGCCCTGCAGGACAACAAATCGACAATGATTTTGTCGGTCACGCCCAAAGGTGTAAACACTGAAATCAAGGCATCGGTGGAGGGATCCGAGGTGACGATTCTTGTCGATCCGTCGGGATCACTGCTCGATTCAGCCTGCACGGCCGGTTGTAGCGGGATATGCGCTCACGTTGTCGCTGCGGCCCTGCTTTATAACAGGATCACTCTCGACAACACCGATATTTCGGAGCAGCTTTCGAAGTTCACGGTCAAGACCGATTCCCGGAAGGCTGCATTCCCGTGCAGGATCAGGATCGACCGCCACAACCATATCCAGATAGAAAAAAAGGATAGCGATTATCATATCGACTCGCTCCTGGCACAGCTAGGCAGCAGAGGGTTCGCTACGGTGGTCGGGCTCTTCCCGGAGAACTTCACTTTCGGTCAGCTGCCGCTTTACCGCTCGGCTGAACCTCTGATCCTGGCCTATACCCTGACCTCGGCTGACGTCAGCTTCTCGCTCCCCAACAACGTTGTTTACTTCGACAAGGAGGGGGTCGCGGTCGACACCGAGAGCGGTGCTGTCTGGGCCTTCTCTTCGGCGGTCAACGAGACGCTTTCGACGATTCTTTCTGTCGCCGTCGGCTATTCGCAGCGCGATGACCTTATCACTGCGATATCCAAACTGGGCGAGGGGCTGAATCCGGACGTTATCCTCAGCGGAGCGCTCAACCTTGAAAAGATCGTGCTCGACGAGGATGCCGATATCGTCTTTAAAACAACGATGAAGGACGGCAAGATCTTCCTCAGGATCTTCCTCAACAACGACGAGACTTCGATAGAATTTCATCCGCGGAAGAAGAACTTCGACCAGATCTATCCGCTGAACGGCAGGATCTACTCCCTTGCGCCGAAACTTGTCGCGAACCTTCGGGCGGCACTTGCCGAGTCCGGATTCAGACAGTTCCAGAACCAGTATGTCGCGCCGATGTCGAGTTATTCGGCTATCTCAGCCCCCGAGAGTCCGCTCAACAGGATCGGTATTCTCGAAAACGAGCAGGAGATCCGCACGCTCCGGATCCCTGGCAACGCTGCGGACGAGTCGGAGATAATCCTCGATGTCAACGCGGACGAACAGTGGTTTTCCTTCAACATCAAGCTGCCTCATTTTTCGGAATTTATCTCCTCGACAGAGCTCATCGAAGCTGTCAACCAGTTTGAAAGCGGCATCAGCCGGCCGGTCGTATCGGATGTCAACGGTCATCCTATGATCCTCGAGAACAGCGAAGACTTTCTGACCAGGATTTCCTCGCTTATCGACAGCAGCGCAATGTTCAAAAACAACGACAGGATCGCAGTCGCGCACCTTGTGAAGCTGCTCAAAAGCAAGAACAAGAAGAGTCTCAGAAGTTTTGTCGGACCTAAGGGCAGCAAGGAGAAGTATCTTGCTATTTTCGACGCTCTTTCTCACGGCGTCCTGCCGGAGCTGGAGCCTGTCGACTTCAGCCGTGTCCCGCTTCGCAAGTATCAGTTTGACGGGTTCAAGTGGTTGTCTTTATTGAAGGTTTTGGGATTGGGCGGCATTCTTGCCGATGAGATGGGTCTGGGAAAAACGCTCCAGTCGCTTGCCATGATCAAAGCTGAAAAAGGGGATCTTCCGTCTATAGTCATCTGTCCTAAAACTCTTGTCTGGAGCTGGGATCACGAGATCGAGAAGTTCTTCTCCGACATGAAGCGCGTCGTTATCGATTCGCTTAAGCCGGAGGAGCGCATTGAAAAGTGGCGGAGCACCCAGCGCGAGCTGATCATAACCTCCTACTCGGTTGTTGTGAACGATTTCGCATACTTAAAGGACAAAAATTTTGAAACGGTCATCGTAGATGAGGCTCAGCACATCAAAAACGACTCGACCAAGCGCTTCAAGGCGATAAGCGCTCTCAAAGCGAAGCACCGTTTCGCCCTTACTGGAACGCCGCTCGAAAACCATATCCGCGACCTTTGGAGTATTTTCCAGTTCGTGATGCCTGGACTTTTGGGGACCAAGCAGCTGATCGACAAGGCCGAGAAAAATAACGACAGCGACGAGCTCCGCACCCTCAGATCGGTCACATCGCCGTTTATACTGAGGCGTCTGAAGAGCGAGATTTTAAGCGAGCTGCCTGAGCTTATCGTGAAGGAGTATCCTGTCGAGATGACGCCGAAACAGAAGGAGATCTATCTTTCGGTCCTCCTTCGCGGACGTGCAGATTACCTGGAAAGAGGCTCAGCTCTCAACAAGATCGAGATCCTTGCGATCCTTTCGAACCTGCGTCTTGCGGCGGATCACCCTGCGCTTGTCTCGCAAACCGAAAACGCACCCGAATTTTCCGGAAAGATCGCGGCTATTCTCGAGCTTTGCGAGGATATCTTCTCGGGGGGCGGCAGAGTCCTGATCTTCAGTCAGTATGTAAAGATGCTGCGTATCATAGAAAACGCCTTTACATCCAGCGGGATAGAATATTTTTACATGGACGGGGACACCCGAGACAGAATGCCGCTTGTCGACCGTTTCAATGCCGGGGAACGCGATGCATTTCTGCTCAGTCTCAAGGTCGGCGGAGTCGGCTTGAACCTTACCGGCGCGGATCACATCATCATCGTCGATCCATGGTGGAATCCGGCTGTTGAGGAGCAGGCATGGTCGCGGGCTCACAGGATCGGTCAGAAAAAGAAGGTTATCGTCAACAAGCTCTATTCAAAAGGAACAATTGAAGAAAAAATTCTAGATCTGCACAAAAAGAAGAGGGGAATGGTCGATTTCTTCCTCTCGAACAGCATGAAGGAGCCTACGGAGGATTTCGTGAAGCTGATCGCAGATCTTGAACTTGCAGTAAAATAGGGGACTTGCATGAATTTTTCGCAGAAAATCAAAAAGGCGCTATTTAAGACGAAGCGCGGTCTTTACGGCATGATTTTGACAGTTATCTCTGTTCTCGCACTGGTCGGGCTCAGCTTCGCGGCGGACAATGCACGAGCGGAATACGAGTCGCTCAAGGCTGATGGCTGTTTCACGGATGACGAGTCCTGGAAGCAGTTAGACAAAGAGGAGCAGGCGAGGAGGACGACCAAGGAGTTCACGCGGCGCTGCATGGCGGCTTCGAACAACATGGCGCAGGTAGAGTTCGGACCCAAAATCTTCGGTCTGCTGCTTTTTGTAGGTCTGATCCTTACCGCAGGTTCGCTTATTGATATCAAAAGCAGTTCTGAAAAGGCAATGGAGGAGTTCGAAAAGGATGATAATTAACTATCTCGACAAAATCCCGACAATCGACGAACGTGCCTATATCTTCAAAAATGCGACAGTTATAGGCGATGTTACGCTCGAAGCGGAGTGCAATATCTGGTTCGGGGCGGTCGTCCGCGGCGATGTAAACTCGATTTTCATCGGTGCCCGCACCAATATTCAGGACAACGCGACGATTCACGTTACGACAGCGCTTTATCCGACTTCGATAGGCCGCGGCGTAACGGTAGGTCACAACGCCGTGATTCACGGCTCTACAGTCGGTGACAACTCGCTCATCGGCATGGGAGCTGTGATTCTTGACGGCTGTAAAATCGGTAAAAATTCGATAGTTGCGGCAAATTCGCTGCTTCGCGGCGGCACGGAGGTGCCGGACGGTGTGCTTTTTGCAGGCAATCCGGCCAAATTGAAACGCGAGCTTACCGAAGAAGAGATCGCCGGATTGAAAAAATCGGCAGACAACTATGTAAGATATGCGGGTAACTATTTGACAACAGCCGCTGAATCTATATATTCAGATGTTTTTATAAAGGAGATTTTGAACAACTTGAGAACTAATATCGGGGGCATTAAATGAAGAAATTGTTCATCGCAACTCTTTTGTTCGTTTCGTTTTTCTCGCTTTCCGCGCTGGTAAACGACAACAAGGATCGTCTTTTGACCGTTATCTACACGAACGACGGTCACGGAATGGCTTGGAGCTTCGACGAGCCGGAAAATCCGAAAATCGGCGGTCTGGCAGCTCAGAAGACACTCGTTGACAGGATCCGTGCTGAGGTTCAGGGCAAAGGCGGAGATGTTTTGGTTCTCAGCGGCGGAGATATCACTCTCGGCGACCCGAGAAGTAATGTCTGCAAAAATATGCCGATGATCCATGGAATGAATCTTATCGGTTACGACGCAATGGCTATCGGCAACCACGAGTTCGATTTCGGATTCGAGGCTTTCAACAATATGCAGAAAGAGGCTAAGTTCGACTTTTTGACAGCTAATATCTACAAAGAGGGCGGAACGCAGTCGGTCGGCAAGGAGTATGTCGAAAAGAAGCTCAGCAGCGGTCTTTCGGTTGCGATCCTCGGCGTCACCACGATGGAGAGCCAGAACATTTCAACTCAGGGTCTGGCTGGCAACATCACGATGACCGATCCTGTAGAGGCTGCCAAATTCAGAGTTCCGCTTCTTAAAAAGAAAAACGATCTTGTTATCGTTGTCAGTCACCTCGGCTACTACGACACGGACCGCAGCTTCGACGGTTTCTACGGAGACAACTACCTCCCGAAGGCTGTCCAGGGGATCGATCTTATCGTCGGCGGCCACACGAGCAGACAGCTTGAGAGCCCTGTAAAAGTCAACGATACCTACATCGTTCAGACCGGCGGAATGGGCAAATGGGTAGGACGTATCGACTTCTACCTCCAGGGCAGCAAAATTGTAAAGACAGAATACAAGATGTACCCGATCAACCTCAAGGAGAAGAAGGTCAAAGAGGGCAACAAGGTCACATACGGCTTCGTTGACGAGGAGATCCCCGAAGACAAGGCTATGCTCAATATGCTGAACGGTTTCAAATGCGAATTCTCGACGAAGCAGATCGGCAAGCTTGACAGAGACCTTATCGGCGGAGACATCGCAAGGAGCGGAGAGATCGAGCTCGGCGACATCATCACTGATATCATGCGTGAGAAGACCGGTACCGAAATCGCTTTTATGAATGCGGGAAGTATCCGTCAGGGCCTTACGAAGGGCCCCATCACCGAAAAGGATATCTACAGCGTCTTCCCCTTTAACGATACGGTTTACGTTGCAGAGCTTACCGGCCAGCAGATCCAGGAGGTCCTTGATTACTTCTCTGAGAGCGGAACCGGTGTCGGCGGATTCCTTCAGGTCTCCGGTATCGAGATGAAGGTTTTCAAAGGCACGGCACTTGAGATCAAGGTCGGCGGAAAACCTCTCGACAAGAAAAGAAAATATAAAGTTTCGTTCAATTCGTTTATCGCAAACGGCGGTGACGGATATTCGATGCTGAGAGATCTCAAATCCAAAAAAGATACAGCGTACCTCGTTGCAACGCTTCTGATCGACCACGTCACGGTAAAAGGCACCTTTGAAAAGACGACGGGAAACCGTTTAAAAGTTGTAAAATAATCTCCGTTTGACCTCTTCAACACCAAATCTTCGGGAAATACCATGAAAAAAGTTCTAGGAATGGGGAATGCTCTCGTAGATATTCTAGTCTCGCTTCCCGATGAGTCCGCGCTTGCACAGCTTGGGCTTGCGAAGGGCAGCATGCAGCTTGTCGATGCCAGTTTCAGCGAGAGAGTCCTGAGCCGGATGATCGGTTTCAACATGGTCCAGCAGAGCGGCGGAAGCGCTTCGAACACTGTTCACGGACTATCCGCTCTCGGTGTTCCCTGCTCGTTTGTAGGCAAGGTCGGCGATGACGAATTCGGCACCGTTTTTGAGAGAAACATGGTGGCTCACGGGGTCTTGCCGCACCTTTTTCACGGCGAGCTTCCCACCGGAAGGGCGATCGCTTTGATTTCACCCGATTCCGAACGTACTTTCGCGACCTATCTCGGTTCCGCCGTAACTTTGACCGCAGATGAACTTTCGGCAGACCTTTTCAGGGGCTTCGACCTTTTTCATGTCGAGGGCTATCTCACGCAGGATCACTGTCTTATCGAGCGCTCTCTCCAGCTTGCGCACGAGCTCGGGCTTATGATCTCCTTTGATTTGGCGAGTTTCAATGTCGTGGCTGAAAATCTCGGCTTTCTTCAGGAAATGGTCGCGCAGTATGTCGATATCCTCTTCGCAAACGAGGAGGAGGCGCGCTCCTTTACCGGGCTCGAGGCAAGGCAGGCTGTCGAAAATATCGGCAGGCTCTGCGAATGCGCCGTTGTAAAGACCGGCAGGAACGGGTCGCTCATAGCAAATGACGGCAATATAATCGAAGTCCCGGCGAAAACGGTCAGACCGGTTGACACGACCGGTGCCGGGGATCTCTACGCGGCTGGTTTTCTTTACGGCTTCGTGAACGGGATGCCTCTCGAAAAATGCGGACGGATCGGTACGATCGCGGCTTCGAGCGTTATTGAAATTATAGGCGCCAAGCTTCCGGCGGAAAGGTGGTCAACAATAAAAGAGGAGATCTCCAGGATATGAATATTTATATAGTTTTCCTGATCCTGGCGATAGTTTTCAATGCCGGAGCCAACATTTTTATGAAGGCGGGAGTAATGTCGGAACCGGTCAAACTTAGCGACGGAATAGTTCAGTTCGTCTTGAGTTATCTGACCAACGTAAAGCTTATGCTTGGCATCCTTTTTTTCGGCATCGCACTTGTTTTTTACACGAAAGCGCTTGAAAAATTCAATCTTTCGATCGCCTATCCGACGATGACTTCGTGCGGTCTGCTGATCGTCACGCTCTGGTCGGTTTTTATGTTTAGTGAAAGGCTCAGTATGTTGCAGATATGCGGGCTTTTTCTTATAGTCTGCGGACTTTGGCTGGTAAATTTTCACTGATTTTAGGAGGAGTTATGAAAAAAATTACCGTTCTTGCCGTTTTTGTTTTCGTTCTTTTCGCACTTGTTTCGTGCGGAGACTCGAATAAAAATGAATACGATTATCCTGACGAAGAGCCTGCGAATGATACCGATAAGGCTCCGGTGGCTGATGAAGAACCTGTTTCCGACGAAGAACCAGTATCCGACGAAGAGCCTGCAACAGACGAGGAGCCGGTAACGGATGAAGAACCCGTAACAGACGAAGAACCGGCAACCGATGAGGAGCCTGTGACTGACGAGGAGCCTGAAACGGATGAAGAACCCGCAACAGACGAAGAACCCGCAACAGACGAAGAGCCTGCGACTGACGATGAGCCTGGCGATTACAATTCGCCTTACGGTCAGATCGCGCTTGAGCTGGAAGTCGGGCAGGTCGCAAACCTTTCGGACGGCGAGGATCCGGAGCTTGGAGTTCTGGATGTGCCGTTTGCAACCGGAACCTATGGAAACAACGGGACTCCGCTTGTAGTCGGAAGTCAGCATGTGAGGACCGATGTCTATATGCCGGAGAGCCTTATTCCTGAGCAGCCGGCATCGCTTTTTGTCGAGCAGAGAGCCTGCCTCGAGTACGATGACAACGATGATGAGTGCGTTACGGAGAGCAATACCGTAGTTATACTTCAGATATCGGAATCTGCTCTGCCGGAAGGGCCCGGGACGCTTGAACTGAGCCTTCTTGCGGCCCAGAACTCGCGGACGCTGCTCTATGTCGGTGATCTCGACGAGGAGACGAACCAGGTCAAATGCATCCATGCCGTAGGAACAGGCGTGATCGACTTCTCGGAGGTCGGTGACGTCAAAAATCACGGAGCATTCGGATTCAGCGGAGATATAGTTCTTTACAGCCCGAAAAACTTCAACGGGAGCGATTTGTCGGCAATGATGGCTCAGCTGGCAGGCTGGGAAACCTGTCCGGCTATGTAAAAGGAGGGTGGAATGTGGTTTATTGAAAATTACGACGAAAAGGCTAGTTTAGGTCTCAAGGTCAGGAAAAAACTGCATGAAGAGCAGTCAAAATTCCAGAAAATAGATATCTACGAGACTGAATTTTTCGGCAACCTTCTGACTCTCGACGGTCTTGTGATGCTGACCGAAAAGGACGAATTCGTATATCACGAGATGATCACCCACATGCCGCTCTGCACTATCAAAAATCCGGAGCGTGTCCTTGTCATCGGCGGCGGTGACGGCGGTGCGGTGCGCGAGATCCTGAAGCACGATTCGATCAAAGAGGTCGTGATGTGCGAAATCGACCAGCGCGTGACCGATCTTTGCAGGATCTACTTCCCGACAACGACATGCAGACTTGACGACCCTCGTGTAAAGCTGCATTTCGAGGACGGTTTTAAGTTTATGGACGGTTACGAAGGCTACTTCGACCTTATCATTACCGATTCAAGCGACCCTGTAGGTCCCGGTGTGGCGCTTTTTCAGGAGGATTATTACAGACTTGTCAAAAAGGCTCTCAAGCCCGGCGGGATCATGGTTTCGCAGAGCGAAAGCCCCTGGTATTTCGAAGATACGATGACAAGCATGACCGGCGCAATGGCGAAGGTTTTCAGGAACGTTCAGACCTACATCGCGCTTGTTACGCTCTATCCGAGCGGGCTCTGGACGATGACTGCGGCGAGTGATTCCCTTTCGCTTCTCGACTTCGATGAAAAACGCTCGGCAAAGATCGCGGAAACCTGCAAATACTACAACCCCGAAATCCACAAAGGGGCACTTGCGCTTCCGAACTTCGTTAAAAAAATCGTTCACAACACGGCGAAATAACACCGGTATCACTGCCGTTTCCCGGGATTGTTAAAGATATAGTTTGACTTTTTCAGACGGTGCTTATTTATCACCATGAACTCTTTAGGAGGAGAATATGGCAGATAACGAAAATCTTTTTCCTGAATTTTTACCGCTTTTTCCTGTGAGGGACGCAGTCCTGTTTCCGTTCAGTTCGCAGAGCGTCTCTATCGGCGGCGACGGTGCGGCACGTGCGGTAAGAGTTGCTCAGGGATTTGGAAATTATGTGATTTTTGTGGCTCAGCGCGGGGCAGACGCGATAGATAAGATCAACGAAGGGACGATCTATTCGGTAGGAACTGTTGCGATCATCACGAAATCGCAGACAAAGGCTTCGGGAAGAGAGTCCATCTATGTTCAGGGGCTGAAAAAAGCAAAAATAATATCAATAGTTTATGATGAAAACAGAAACGTCTTTTTCGGCAAGATCGAGGTCATCGAGGAGGAGACGAGCTTTGATGAAAATCTCTGTACGAGCATGTTCAGAGAGGTCGATCAGCTGCTCGATTCGTTGAAGGAGTCACTTACTCCGCAGTTTTTCAACGCATACCGCGCTATCAGGGATCCCGCCCGTCTTGCCGAATTTCTGATGAACACCTTCTCGAAGTCAGTCCAGCTCTCGCAGAAGGTCCTTGAGGAGAACGCGCCGCTGGCCAAGCTGGATTCGGCTCTGGTCGTGCTCAGAAAGGAGGTCATGGCTTCCCAGCTCCAGCACATGATCCGCCACAAGACGATGGAGACTCTGAGCAAGGACCAGAAGGATGCCTTTCTCCGCGAGGAGATGAAGGTCATCCAGAAGGAGCTCGGCGCGGAGGACCCGTACAACGCCGAGATCGCCGAGTACGAGAAGAAGCTTGAGGCAGGTTTTCTGCCGGAACAGGCTGCCGCCGAGGCAAGGAAACAGATCGACCGGCTCAAAACCATGCATCCGGCAAATCAGGAGAGCATCGTCGTCAGGACCTGGCTCGATACGGTTTTCAGCCTTCCCTGGAAGGATTCGACCGATGACAACAGGAATATAAATCATGCCGAAAGGGTGCTTGAAGAGGATCACTACGGCCTTGAGGATGTCAAGGAGCGGATCCTCGAATTTCTGGCTGTCCGCCAGATCAACGGAGACCAGACTTCGAAGTCGCCTATCCTCTGTTTCGTGGGGCCTCCCGGTGTAGGCAAAACCTCGCTCGGACGCTCGATCGCCCGGGCTCTCGGCAGAAAATTCCACCGCCTCAGCCTCGGCGGGCTGCACGACGAAGCCGAAATCCGTGGTCACAGACGGACCTATGTCGGCGCGATGCAGGGCAAGATCCTGGAGGGTCTCAAGATCTGCAAATCGAACAACCCGGTCTTTATGCTTGACGAGATAGACAAGCTTGGCAAGGATTTCCGCGGGGACCCGTCGTCGGCACTGCTTGAGGTGCTTGATCCGGAGCAGAATTTTTCGTTCCTTGACAACTACATCGGCATCCCGTTCGACCTCAGCAAGGTCTTTTTCATCGCAACGGCGAACTGGGAAGATTCGATCCCCGAGCCGCTGAAGGACAGGATGGAGGTGATAAGGCTTTCCGGCTACACCGATCCCGAGCGTGTCCAGATCGCGAAGCAGTACCTCATTCCGCGCCAGCTCGAAAACAACGGTCTCCAGAAAAAGAGTCTCCAGTTCACGACTGACGCACTTAATTTTATCTCGAGAAGATACACCCGCGAGGCTGGGGTCAGGAATCTTGAACGCTGCATCGGTTCAGTCTGCCGGAAGGTCGTCACGCTCAAAGTGAAGGGCGAGGATTATCAGAAAAAGATAACTCCTGCGGTCGTCGAAAAGCTTTTGAAGCTGCCTCCCTTCTCGGAATCCGAACTCGAAAAGAACGAAAATATCGGTGTTGTTACGGGCCTGGCCTGGACGCAGTTCGGCGGTGCTACGCTCAGGATCGAATCGAACTGGATGCTCGGCAAGGGCAATCTGATCCTCACGGGACAGCTCGGCGACATAATGAAGGAGTCTGCGAGGATCGCGCTCTCCTACATCCAGAGCAATGCAGAAAAATTTGGTCTCGGCAAGGATTTTGTTCTCGAAAACAAGGATATCCACATCCACTTCCCGGCAGGAGCGACACCAAAGGACGGTCCGAGTGCCGGGATCACGATAACGACCTCTCTGCTCAGCCTTTTCCTCGGCAGGAAGGTCAATCCAAGGATAGCAATGACGGGCGAAATAAGCCTCACGGGCGATGTCCTTCCGATCGGCGGACTCAAGGAAAAGCTGCTCGCAGCAAAGCGCAACGGTGTCGCCAGGGTCTTCATGCCGGAGGCGAACCGCTCGCTTTACGAAAGTATATCCGAAGAGATCCGCTCCGGTATCGAGCCTGAATTCGTGAAGAGCTACGCCGAAATTTTCAAGGCGCTCTTTTCGTGATTGCTCTCTAAAAACTTGAAAACCATTACTCTGAATTTATCATCCGCCGTTTTTTATTGGAGGCAAAAATGTTTGATGTAAAGCTTATTCTTTCAAATCCCGATAAGGTGAAATTCAACATGAAAAACCGCAACTACACCGACTTTTCGCCGGTTGACGAAATTTTGTCGCTGAGTGAGCGGAGAAAGGCGCTTATCACCGAATCGGAGCAGACGAGAGCCCGCCAGATGAGCCGTTCCAAGGAGATGCCGCTTGTCATGAAAAACGGCACCCCTGAAGAGAAAAACGCGATAAAGGAGGAGCTGAAGGAGCTCAGCGAAAAGGTGAAATCCTACGGTCCGCTCGTCAAGGATATCGAGGATAAAATCGACAAGATAGTGATGAGTCTGCCGAACATGTTCGCCGATTCAACGCCTCTTGGCAAGGATGAAAACTCAAATGTGGTTGTAAAGACCTACGGCGAAAAGCCGGTTTTCGACTTCCAGCCGAAGGAGCACTTCGACATTGCGACCACGACGATCGACTTCGAGCGCGGCGTCAAGCTCTCCGGCTCGCGCTTCATAATTTATAAAAGCGACATGGCCAAGCTCGAGCGTGCCGTCATGTGCTTTATGCTCGACAACGCGGCCAAAAACGGCTACACCGAGATAGTTCCGCCGGTAATGGTCAGCCGCGAGACGATGACCGGTTCCGGTCAGCTTCCGAAGTTCGAGGACGATGCGTACAAGACGACCGACGATATGTTTATGATTCCGACAGCGGAGGTCAGCCTTGTCAACATGCACCGCGGCGAAATTCTTGACAACTCGGTGCTTCCTATCAAATACGCTGCCTACACGCCCTGCTTCAGACGCGAGGCGGGAAGCTACGGAAAGGATATGAAGGGCATCATCCGGCTCCACCAGTTCAACAAGGTCGAGCTCGTAAAATTCTGCCGCCCGGAGGAGTCCATGGCGGAACTTGACAGCCTTCTCGCAAACGCGGAGGAGATCCTGCAGCTTCTCGGGATCCACTACCGCGTAGTCAATCTCTGCAGCGGAGATCTCGGCTTCAACGCAGTAAAAACTTTCGATATCGAGGTCTGGCTTCCCGGGCAGCAGACCTACCGCGAAATCTCGAGCTGTTCCAGCACCGGAGACTTCCAGGCGAGACGCGCAAACATCAGGTTCAGACGCGACGCGAACCAGAAGCCTGAGCTGGTCCACCTGCTCAACGGATCAGGACTTGCGATCGACAGAACGCTTGTCGCGATAATCGAGAATTACCAGCAGAGCGACGGTTCGGTCAAGGTCCCTGAAGTTCTGAAAAAATATCTCGGCGGCGCGGATAGGCTCTTCCTTTAAGCCCTGGACAAAAATTTTTCCCCTGAAAAGTGCATAATTTTTGAAAATCCGTATAATTACCCGTTTTATTTGTATGGAGGAGACTATGAAAGCCTTTTTGATCTCTGTGGCGCTCTTTTTTGCTGCGTTCACGCTTTTTGCCGGAGATCCGGGAACGCCTACTGTCGAGGTCACTTTTTCAAAGACGTCCGACGGCGTGATCTACACGATCGTTTTCGGAGAGACGACCAAATTCAACACCAACGACGGCGCACCGTACAAATTTTTCTTTCTTGACGAATCTGGCACTAAACTGGGCGAGATCCCCCGCGATTTCTTTATGAAAAACCGCAGCGGAACAGTCAAATATACGTCGAAATACAACGAAAGCACTGTGAAATATCAGTTTCCGGTCTGCTCTTACAACAAGGAGACCGGCGAGGCTGAAAAGTGCAGAGTGACAAAAACCACAACACTGAAAATCAAGTAGTCCGGAGGTAAATTATGGGACTTATTAAGGAGATAGGCCTTGCAGTAAAGCAGGAGCTGAGAGAATATCTGGTTCGCGAGCTCGAGGCGATCATAAAGACGGAGGCTGATGTCAAAGCGTTTCCGAAGAGCGTTGAAAAACCGGTGCAGAAAGTAGAGGAAGTCAAGCCAGCAACAGAGCCAAAGGCTGAAGAAAAAACGCAGATCAAACCGGTTCCTGCAGTCGAAGAAAAGGCAATGGCAGCCGAAAATAGCGATAAACCCGAAGAGCCCAAAGAGGAGCCGAGGAGGGAGATCGCAAGGCTCAACCACGAAAAGATCGAGAAGGTCCTCTACAACGAGAGACCCGACTATCTTTTGATCCCGGTGGATATTTTTTCCGAACTCAGGCAGCTCCCCGCGGATGAGTTCGCTCTTTACGTCAAGTTTCTGGCGCTTGCCCAGGATCAGAAGAAAAATTACGGCTATCTTGGCAACAACATCCGCAAAAGGATAGGAGCCGAGGAGATGTCGCAGGATAAATTCCGCGAAATCACCGATAACCTTGTTGCTTACGGCTTCATGTCGACCGAAAATATCACCGAGCTGCAGCGTACTTTCACGCTCTATGTCCCTTTCAATGAGGAGTACATGGTCAGGGCAGACGCTCCGCAGAAATCAGTGAAGGCTGAACCGGAAATCAAGCCCCAGCCTAAGCCGCAGCCGGCACCGAAAGCTGAAACCGCAAAACCGGAACCCGCTCCGAAACAGCAGCCGGCGCAACCTGAAAAACCGATGCAGAAAAAAGGGCAGAAGCCCGATACCGATGAAGCGAAGCCTGGCCGCAAACCGGCAAAACAGGCTAAACCCAACACTCCGAAGGAGAACCGCCAGAAGCCTGAAATCCCGGGCAAACCTGTCGACGGGATGGAAAACGACGACATGTACAAATCCTACAAGACCTTTGTCAGTCTTGAGATCGACAAGGCCAAGATGCGTGTAGGACGCTCGAATTTCGATAAAATCTACATGGAAGCGGTCAAGTACATCGACAAAAAGTACGGCTTCAGAGTCCTTTCGGACCAGGAGAAGTTTCAGGAATATCTGACAAACTACTATATCTCCGCCTTCGATATTCCGACCTTCGAAGAGTGGAAGAAGACGAAGGCGTAGCTTCGGGAGCGTGAAATGCTGAGTGTCAAGATAGTTATGAAGTCAATCAATGATATTGACATCAAGGTTCAGCTTTGCAAAACCTCCTTCGAGTGGGAAATCCTTGCTGAAAAATACTCACGGCTTCGTGACGAACTGGAGACTGAGTTCAAGGATTCTGAAATGCCGAAGGAGATTTTTGACGCTCTGGAGCGTGTGAGAGGCGCTCTCGTACAAAAAAAAGGCGAGATGCCTCCACAGGATCTGCTTAATTTCTTCAAATAATTCAATATCTTACAAAATATAATTTTTTTTGCTGATTTTTTTTGACATTCATCAAAATATCCTTATAAAGTCGCCCGTTGCTTGGATGGGCGCTTAGCTCAGCTGGGAGAGCATCGGCCTTACAAGCCGGAGGTCGCAGGTTCAATCCCTGCAGCGCCTACCACTTCTTTTAAAATTGATGCGCGGTTGTAGTTAAGTCGGTTATAACGCCGGCCTGTCACGCCGGAGGCCGCCGGTTCGAGTCCGGTCGACCGCGCCATCTTTTTTTTTCCGCAAATAATTACAACACATCGGAGGCAAAATGGAAAACAGAGTTGTTATATGCATTCCGACCTATAACGAAAAAGAGAACATCATTAAAATTATCGAGGCTGTACACGCCGAGCTGGCGACAGCGGATGTTTTTATCGTTGACGACAATTCGCCGGACAAAACATCTGAAATCGTAGCTGACTACGCGAAAGAACACCCCTTTGTCTCAGTTAAGGTCCGACCTGCAAAGGAGGGGCTGGGGGCAGCCTATATCGACGGCTTCAGGACACTGATCGAGCGCGGATACGACTTCATAATCCAGATGGACGCAGATTTTTCGCATCAGCCGAAGTACCTGCCTAAAATGCTTCAGAAGGCGAAGGAGGGCTTTGATGTCGTTCTCGGCTCACGCTATGTCAAAGGCGGCGGAACAAGGAACTGGCCGCTTCTCAGGCGCGTGATCTCCCGCGGCGGCAGCTTCTATGCAAGCACTGTTCTCGGTACCGGAACGAAGGATGTCACCTGCGGCTACAAGTGCTGGCGTGCCGGATTTTTGAAGAGAGTCATCACGGTTCCTATAGTCTTTGTCGGTTTCGGTTTCCAGATCGAAATGTCCTACAGAACGAAGCTTTGCGGCGGAAAGGTCTTCGAGGTTCCGATAATCTTCCCCGACCGTGAAGACGGTGTCAGCAAAATGAGCGGGAAGATATTCAAAGAGGCGCTCTTCGGTGTCTGGAAGCTCAAAGGTCTTGGCAAAAAGCTGATCGAGGGCTGAAGAAATGGATGCAAACGAAATAATCAGGCTTATCAGCGAATCCAAAAAAAAGACTCCGGTAAGGGCGATTTTCAAGGGCGAAATAGCCTCATGCGATTTTTCGTCCCTGGCGGAAAGCTATCGCGGCACAGATTTTGTCGAAGTATATGATGAACTTGAAATAATTAAGGATTTTTCTAGGAATAATCCGAAAATGAAACTTGCCCGGCTCGAAAACGACCGACGGAATTCGGCAATACCGCTTGCGGATCTCACGAAATACAACGCAAGGATCGAACCGGGGGCAATTATCCGCGATATGGTCGAAATCGGTGACAAATGCGTCATTATGATGGGTGCAGTCCTTAACATCGGAGCTGTGATCGGAGAGGGGACTATGGTCGATATGAACTCGGTGATCGGCGGACGTGCGATTGTCGGGAAAAACTGTCATATCGGCGCAGGGACGGTACTTGCCGGTGTGATCGAGCCTCCGAGCGCGACTCCGGTTATTATTGAAGACAACGTCGTTATCGGCGCGAATGCAGTTGTTCTTGAAGGAGTAAAAATCGGCCAGGGATCGGTAATTGCAGCAGGTTCTGTCGTTACAAAAGATGTCCCGCCGTTATCTCTGGCTGCCGGCGTTCCTGCTAAAATCATCAAACAGGTCGATGATAAAACCAAATCCAAAACCGAGCTTGTAGAGTCGCTGAGGAACCTCTAAATGCTTCTCGAGGTTCGCGGGCTCTCGGTAAAAATCGGCAAAAAAAATATAGTTGACGGCATTTCGTTCTCTGTTGACGCAGGCGAAAATGTTGCTGTGATCGGCGCGAACGGAGCTGGCAAGACTACGATGCTTCGCGCAATTGCCGGGCTTAACGACTATTCCGGTTCAATTTTTGTTGACGGCGCTGAGATGCATTCCATGACCTCACTTCTCCGGGCAAAGCGGATTTCATATGTTCCACAGGGCGGTGCAGTTGACGGCGATTTTACAGTTTTGCAGTTTGTCGAACTCTCCCGTTTTCCCTATCGGAAACCGTGGGAACCGCTTACTCCAGAGGACAGGACAGCAGTGGAGCAGGGGCTTGCACTGACTGAAACGCTTGAATTTGCAGGAAGGAGGCTCTCGACACTCAGTGGCGGAGAGCGTCAGCGAGTAGTCCTGGCGGGGGCTATCGCCCAGAATACGCCTGTCCTTCTGCTTGACGAGCCGCTCACTTTTCTGGATCCGCGCCAGCGCCGCACTGTTTCGGAAATCACGCACAGGATAGTTGAAAGCGGCAGAACGGTCATTGTGGTCACGCACGAGATCAAGGAGTCGCTGCTCTATTCGACACGGATCCTGGCCCTCGCCGGAGGGAAACTTGTCTTTGACGGCAATCCCACGGAACTTGAAGGATCTCTGATCCTGAACCGCCTTTTCGGCCTCGGTTCCGCCGAATTCTAATTTTTTGCAAGCTAATGCTTTGCTCCGAAAATTTCCTTTCTATTTATTATGAAATAGTAAAGTGATACGAGAACTAACCCAAGAGATATGTACTGAGACATTGAAAGAGCTCCCCACATCTCTCTCGGGTCGATTCTGAAAAATTCGACAGTGAAACGTCCTAAGCCGTAAAGAAAGCTGAACGCAAAAAGATAAAAATATGGATAGTTGAATTTCTTCTTAAGGTACAGTGTGAGCAAAAAGATGAAGATTAAAATGTCTCCTATGCCTGAAATCATTTGTGTCGGCACAAGCGGAACTGTTTTGTCTGCTTCGACAAAGGCTGGAGAGATGTTTTTTAAGACCATATAAGCTTTGGTTTCAGAGTCTGATTTCGGGAATGTTACTCCCCATGGCAGGCTGGTCGGTCTGCCGAAGCAGCAGCCGCTGCGGGCACAGCCGAATGTGCGCCAGACAAAGTAGAGGAGCGAGATCGATATCGACGAAATGTTCAGTAATTCTGGAAACAGCTCCTTTCTCTTCCTGAGCAGAAGTGTCGCAATGTAAATGCCGAAAATCGATCCGAAGTAAGATCCTAACAGAACTCGTCCTGTCGTTTGATCTCCATACGGGATAAATGCATTTAACACTGCGGTGCCAAGATCCTGTCTGCCGCTGTATATGCCGGAATCTGAGCCATTCAAAAAAACGTAAAACAGACCTGCGAACGAAATTCCGAAGTAGACGGAAAAAAAAGGAACTATCCATGTTTTTGAAAGAGGCATCTTTTTAAACCACATTAAGGAGAAAAAAGATACTGCATAGGCTAAAAATGTAATGTATTCAAATCTCAAGGCAATTACACTGAAATTAGTTCACTCTCTTGAATTCTGCTCTTCTGTTTTTGAACCAGGCGTCTTCGTTGGATGCTGGGTCAACAGGCTGCTCTTCGCCGTAGGAGATGATCTTTATGCGCTGAGGGTCGATTCCTGCCTGAAGAAGTTTTGTTTTGACCTCAATGGCACGTTTTTCGCCAAGTGAAAGGTTGTAGTCGATGCTTCCGCGCTCGTCTGCATGGCCTTCGATCCTAACGACCTTTTCGGGGAAATTCTGCATCCAGCTGATCATCATCTCTACGAGAGGCAGATCGTCGGCGTATATCGTTGCCTGGTCGAATTCGAAATGGATTGTCGGGAACTCCATGTCGGGGTTGCTCGGGTTGTTGGCTTCATCCACAAAGGTCTGTTCGGCGATTGAACCCGATCCGTCTTCTCCGGAGTCTCCTTTTGCGTCTTTCGGAGTGCACTCGTCAGGATGTTCGCGCACATATTTTGCAATTGCGTCCGCACGCTCTTTCGCCGCGAGGAAAAGAGTCCTCGCCTCATCGTATTTTTTGTTGTTTACAGCCTCTCTGGCCATGTTGAGAAGTTCCTCGGCGGCTAGGTAATCTTCTCTGTCGCAGTCTTTTCCGAGGAGTGCGTCCTTATAGGCTTTCTCTGCCATTTCGCGTTCCTCTTTCGGCGGTTTTTCCGAACAGCAGATAAGCAGCAGGGCGATATTCAGTGCACACAAAATATATTTTAAGGTTTTCATTTTTATCTCCTTCATTATTGGTTGGTAACCTGTGACCATGTCGGCGTGACAACTTCTCCCTCACCGGAATAGACCGCAAACTGCTTTGTGCCTGCTACATTCGAGAGATAGAGCTTGTTTTTGCCGTCTCTGTTGGATGAAAAGGCGATTATTTTGCTGTCGGGAGAGAATGTCGGCGACTCGTTTTTGCCCTGATTCTGGGTGACCCTTTCGATTGCGCGGGTCTCCAGGTTGATGATAAAAATATCAAATTTGTAGAACTCGTCACGGCCTGTGAAGGCAATCTTTTTGCCGTCTGGGCTGAACTCGGGATCCTGATTGTATTTTCCTTGTTCGGTAAGTCTTTCAACGTTTGCCGGGTCACTGAGCGAGAGCTTGTAGATCTGCGGGTTGCCTGCACGGTTCGATACGAACGCGACCTCTGTTCCTGCGCTGTTTACGGACGGAGCTGTATCTGTCGCCGAGTTTGTCGTAAGCCTTGTGAGGCTCTTTGTTTCGGTATCGAGCGAATAGATTTCGGAGTTGCCGTCCTTCGAGAGGCAGAGCGAGATCGTTTTGTTGTCGGAATGGGCTGAAGCCGAGGTGTTGAGACCTTCGTAAGCTGAAACAAGGGTCTTCTGTCTGCTTTTGATATCGATAACGTAAAGGTTCGGGTTGTTGCTTTCGTGGCTTGTGAAGTAAATTTTTGTTCCGTCTGCCGACCATTCGGGAAGAAGAATGGTTTTTGTCGTCGAATGGATCACGTTCCTGCCGGAACCGTCAAAATTTGTAACGACCAGATTGTACTGATGTCCGTTTTTTTCAACGAATGCGATCTTCGAGAACATGAAGTTCATCTCTTCGCCGGTGAGAGTCTTGATAACTTCGGCGGTAAAGCGGTAGGCTGCAGTTTTAAGCATATTTTGTGCGGCTGTGTATTTTTTCCGGAACAGCTGCTTTGCGCCCGAAACATCGTAAAAGGCAAGTTCCAGGTCGACTTCACCGCCGCTGCCGGAGATTTTGCCCTTGACGAGACCGTTCGCGCCGACATTTGTCCATGACTTGAAATCGACCGCCGTGAAGTCTACGTCCGGTTTTTCGAGGAACGAACGCTTGTCCAGGATTTTGAAGTAGCCTGTGATATCGAAAACACGTTCGATGGCGGTCGCCAGATCCTCTGCCAGAGCTGTGTTTGCACTGTCGGTTACGGCAATGGGGGAGACAGCCAGGTTGTACTCCGAGATTGCCCCTTCTGTTACCTCGACCCTGACCTGAGCCCAGGCTGGAGCCGAGACAATGATGAGCATAAAAGCTGCTGCTAATTTGCTGAAAAAGGACATACAAAACCCTCCTTTAATACAAGTTTCCTAAACTCCTTATCTTCAGGAAGCGGGAGCTTCCCTGTTTTTCTAATAGCCTCAATAACGGAACTGTCAAAAATTTTGTTGCCTGAGGATTTCCCTATCTTGATGTCGTAGATGCCGCCGTCAAATGTGATGCGGAAAAATATCTCTGTCTTGAGAGTCTTGAGCTCGGCAGGAGAGACGATACTCGGGATATTCCAGTTCCCGCGGATGAGCTGGGCGACCTTTCTTGCGTACATGTTGGCTTTGAGCGCGAGTGCCGGGTCGGTAACTTCGCCGTCCTCGACACCGTCCTTTGCCCCTTCGTTGCTGACCTCGGCTCTGGCGTCTCTTTTTATGCTTTCAATAGTTTTGCCGGCAAGAAGCTCGTCAAGCGACTGCGCCTTCTGCTTTTTCTGCTCGGGAGCCTTTTCCGCCTTTTTCTCGCTCTTTTTCTCTTCAGGTTTCTTCAGCGAATTGGGCTTCGCGTTTTCCGGTGTTTTCTTCTCTTCGACCTTTTTCACGGTCTCTTTCTGCGGAACCGGGTCTTTTTTAGCCGTTTTGGGAGCGGTTTCCGGCTTTGTGACACGCGGAAGCAGCTTCTTGTCCCGTTCTTCGCCCAGACGCACGAGTCTTGCCGGAATGCTTTCGAATTCGATCCTTCTTGAGTTCTGGAAGAAGAGGTTCGTTCCGAAAATGATGAAGATGAGGATGTGGGAAAGAAGCGAGATCCCCAGAACAATACGGAAATGTTTTGTCTTTTTCGCGTCATCCTGAGCGCCGAAGATGAATGTTCCCTGCCTCGAAGATGTCATCAGCTACTCCGACTCAAGAGGTTCGGTAACAAGCGAAATACTCTTCGCTCCGGCCTTTTTTATAATTGCCATGACGCGGACGACGTAGCCGTAGGAGAGCTTGCGGCTTGCATGGAGGAAGACCTCCTCCTGCGCCTTTAGCTTTTCGTTTGTCGATAGTTTCGTCTCAAGCTCGTTGATCGGAACCTCCGTCGTGTCTATGAAAATTTTGTTCTGAGCCTCGGTCTTGCCGTCGAAAACGCGGATTATGAATTTATCCTTGGGGCTCTCTATCGGAACGGTCTCTGTCTGAGGCAGATCCAGATCGACCCCTTGTTCGATCAGCGGTGCCGCGACCATAAAAATTATCAGGAGCGTAAAGACGATATCGACCATCGGAGTGATATTCATCTCCGCACGGACCGTGCGTCTTTTCGGTTCTTCTATGCCTCCGTTCATCAGATGTTGCTCCTTTTGATCTGGTTGATGAAATCTGCGGTCACGTTGACAGATTCGTTTTCAAACTTCTGCAGTTTTGCGTTGAAGTAGTTGAAGGCTATCGACGCGGGAATTGCCGCGATCAGTCCGAATGCCGTCGTTACGAGGGCGTCGGAGAGGTGAGGCGCGATCGAACCGAGTGTCGCGCTGCCGGTTTTTCCGATTTCGGTGAAGGCGTTCATTATGCCGTAAACCGTTCCGAAAAGTCCGATAAATGGAGATGCGGTCGCTACAGTCGCCAGGAACTGGAGACCGTTTTCGAGAAGCTGCATCCTTGCGTGGCTTTCGCGCCGCATAGCCCTTTCAACGTTGCCGATAAGGTCGTCGACCTTGGATCCGACAACGACGACGCCGAGCTTTTCCCAGCTTTCGCGTGTCGACTGCTGCTCGATATAGCCCTGGGAATAGATCGAGGCGACAGGTGAATTTTTGTATGCCAGACTTTTATTGTAGACCTCCTTCATATCGTCGTTTTTCCAGAAAAAGGCGATAAAGCTTTGTGTCTCTTTTTTGGCCTTCTGATACTGGAAAAATTTGTAAAGGATGAGCGCCCAAGACGCCACGCTTGCCAGGATCAGTGCGACGAGCATCAGATTGACAAGAAAAGAGGAATTTGTGAAGGTCTCGGCAAGGTTGATGCCGCTGACCGAAGCATTTACGATTGCGTTTAGAGAAGTCAATAAATTCATAAAGTTACTCCAATTTTATAAAATATCTCAACTATTAAAAACATTAAAAAATCTTGAAATGTCGTTCGTCATCGCCAAAGCCATCAGCGCAAAGAGGATCACCATTCCCGCAGTCAGGAGCCGCTGCAGAAGCTTCGGTGAGATCGACTTCCTGCGGATGCCTTCGATCGTGTAGATCACGACGTAGCCTCCGTCCATAACGGGTATAGGCATCAGGTTGATTATGCCGAGGTTGATGCTGATCACCGCCATGATGTAGAGAAAGTAGTCGGCTCCGAGCTCCGCCGCCCGTTTCGTGATATCGAAAATCATGATCGGACCGCCGACGCTTTTGACCGAAAGTTTTCCGGAGATCATATACCAGAAGCCCTTTACGGTGAGCAGGAACATTTTGGCTGTTTCGGTCGCTGCATATTTGAAAACGTAGCCGACCGGATTTCCGCGTCTTGCCATTACCTCTGGGACGTCATAGCTGAAGGCGAATTGCGCATCCCAGTTGATCCTTTGTGAAGCGATCCCCGTCATTTCATCGGTCTTTGTTTCGGATTCCAGCGTGAAATCGATGTTCCGGCGCTCGCCGTCGCGGAGGATTTCGAGCTTGACCGGATCGCCGCTCGAGAGTTTTCTCATCTCGCTGTAGAACTTGAACGGAGCGGTGATCTCAATGCCGTTGATCCCGAGAACTGCATCGCCGGTTCTTATCCCGACCTTTTCGGTGTAACCGTCTTTTTTGACGCTTGAGACGATAAGCCCGCCGTGAAGCAGCTCAGGCTTTTTGAATTCGCCCTCCTGGTCGAATTTTACCGTCATCTCCTTGCCGTCGCGGATCAGTTTCATCTCGCGGAAGGGCTTTTCGACGAGCTTTTTCAGCTTGTAGAACCTGTCGATTTCGATACCGTCGACGGAGAGGATCTTATCGCCGTTTTTGAGGTTCGGATAGTTGTTGAGGTTGATTATCGTAGCATCGGCCGGAGCCCTGACGACACCGAGGACGCAGCGGACCTGCTCTTCGCCGAAATCGTCTTTGTATGTGTCGGTCTGCGGATGAACGTTGAGCGTTATCAGCTTTCCATCACGGTTTACAACGACCGGGATCTCGCGGCACTCGCCGTTTTCAAGGAGCTCTGTCAGCGGGGGCGTGATATCTTCCCAGACTTTTATTTCGTGATTTCCCATTTTTACGATGATGTCACCGTCGACCATTCCCGCAGCTGCAGCAGGACCGTTCGGATCGACATGTTCGATAAGCGATGAAGGGGCTGTCAGCCTGAAAAAGCTGACGACAAAGAGCACGACTGCAGTGAAAAGTATGTTGAAGAGCGGACCGGCGAAGACGATGCAGACCTTCTGCCACCATTTTTTATGGGAAAAGAGAAGGTCTGGATCGATATTTTTGTCTTCGTTTTCTTCATGTTCTGAAGGGTTTTCACCTGACATTTTGACGTAGCCGCCGAGCGGGACCAGCGAAATACGGTATTCTGTATCGCCCCTTTTAAGCTTGCAAAGCGCCTTGCCGAAGCCGATCGAAAAGACCTCGACCCGTACTCCGCAGAGCCTTGCGACTATAAAGTGACCGAACTCGTGGACCAAAACAACGATCCCGAGAAGCAAAACGCCGAAAAGATAGAACATCTGCACTCCAAAACAGTTAAAACGCGTGATTTTAAACAATCCGGACGGAAAAAATATTCCCGTAAAGGGATTATTTTGCCTCAAAGCGCATGATTATAGTGAAAAAATCCTAAAAAAACAGTCTCCGGAGCGATAAAGTCGGAGCAAAACGTCAAAATTGTGCAAAGCGGGGATGCCGGTTCGGGATTTCAGGTGCGAGCCTTAATCGATCTCGAAGTAGGCTGTGTGGTTTTTGCCGGCGTAATTGATCTCGACAGCCTGGATCGATTCGATCTCTTCTGCGGTCGAAGCCGTGAATTCTATCGGCATAAGGTAGCAGCAGGTGTCGCAGTCCGCGGCAATTTCGGGCTCTGTGTCACGTTCCAGGATGTTTACTTTCAGGACATTCTCCACGATCCCTTCAACTTTGTAGCCGTATTCCCAGTCATAACCGCAGTGCATCTCGCCGAACCAGTTGAAACGGATGGAGTTGTCTGCTTTTTCGGTGACTTCGACATACTCTTTGCATGAAAATTCGTCACCCTCACCGGTGTAGACTCTGTCTTTGAAAGAGATAGCCGGTTCATCGTGAAGGCAATCACCGACATCGACCGCCTCAAAGTCGCTGCCGCTATCAGCCGGATCCTCGTCTGTTGCAGAACCGGTATCGGCAGGATCTTCGTCCGTGGCAGAACCTGTGTCGGCCGGATCCTCGTCCGTGGCAGAACCTGTGTCGGCCGGGTCTTCGTCCGTAACAGTTGCGGTGTCGCCTGAGTCTGTGGTATCTTCATCCGAAACTGTTCCCGAGTCACCGGCATCCGGTGTTTCATTCTCTTTTTTATCGTCTCCGCAGCCGGCGAGCATGAAAGCAAGAAAAACAGCTGAAACAAGTGTCAAAAATAATTTCTTAGTCATGGTCTCCTCCAAATGAAATTGTTAAAAAAGCGAAAACATTTTACTCGTTTCAGAAGAAAAACAAGTGGCTGAAAAAGGCACGGAGACATTCCAATTGAAACAGCCGGTGCCGATTTTGGCGGCAATAATTGCAAAAAGCATTTTTTGTTTGTAGATTCCCTTTGTCTAACCTTTTTTGTCGGAGGAAAAATGTGTGGAATAGCCGGTGTCTTTAACGTTCCGCAGAGTCAGAATTTCGTTGCTGAGCTTCTCTTCTCGATTCAGCACAGAGGTCAGGAGAGCTGCGGAATAGCGGTCAGAAACGTTCAGGGCAACATCTTCGGTTACAAAGGGATGGGTCTGGTCAAAAATGTTATTACCGAGAGCGTTTTGAGCAGGTTCGACGGACCTGTTGCGATCGGTCACGTCCGCTATCCGACGGCCGGGAAGAGCGACGAGATGAACAGCCAGCCGCATGTGATCGAGCTGCCTGAGGGGCCGCATCTCGCGATATGCAGCAACGGCGACATCATAAACTATTACGAGCTCAGGACCTGGCTCGAAACAGAATACCATTTCACATTCAAAAGCGACAACGACGGCGAGCTGATCGGAAGACTGATCGCCTTTTATCTTCTGCATAAGAAAAAACCGATAGAGCAGGCGATCGCCGAGGCTCAGAAGCAGCTTAAAGGCGCATTTTCCGCAGTTCTGATATACCGCGACATGATGTTCGGCTTCCGTGACCCGCACGGTTACAGACCTTACGTCATCGGCTCGCTCAATCCTCCGGACGAGAAGGGCGAATATATATCCGACGGGATAGTTCTGGCGTCGGAAAGCTGCGCATTCGGGATCGTCGGAGCAAAGCTTGTCCGCGAAATGCAGCCTGGCGAGATCATCAGGCTCGAAAAGGGCAAGCCGCTTACGACTGTTTCGGTGAACGCCGGCAAAAAGCAGCACTGCATTTTTGAGCTGATTTACTTCTCAAGACCCGATACGGTCGTCTTCGGCGAGAAGGTCTACGATGTCCGCAAAAAGATAGGTATGCAGCTTGCGGAGTACGACAAGTCAATGAAACTTGACGAAAACTGCGTCGTTATGGCTGTACCGGATTCGTCGAACTTCGTCGCTCTGGGCTATGCGAAGGGCTCCGGTGTCGATTTCGACATGGGACTTTTGAGAAACCACTACGTCGGCAGGACATTCACAAAGCCGGACCAGAAGCAGCGTGACGAGGGCGTCCGCCACAAATTCAACCCGCTTCCCGAGTTTTTTGAGGGCAAGCGCGTCTTTCTGATCGACGACTCGATCGTCCGCGGGACCACGCTCAGAAAGATCGTCAGGATGCTTCGCAATGCAGGCGCGAAGGAGGTCCACATCAGGATCGGTTCGCCGAGAGTCATCGGCAGCTGCTACTACGGCATCGACACGCCGAGCAAGGAGGAGCTGATTGCAGCCCAGAAGAGCGACGCCGAGATCTGCAAATATCTCAACGCCGACACTTTGAAGTATACCGAAGTGGCCGATTTCGCGAAGATCCTCCACAGATCGAAAGACTTCTGCTATGCCTGCTTTAACCTTAAATATCAGTACAAGCCTGAGGATTTTCACAGCAAGACCAACAGGCCCGAATAGTACAACTTGTTGATATTATTAATATTTGAATGGAGAAAAAAATGAACTTAATGAAGTTTGACGGAAAGATGGATCAGGTTGATTTTTTGAGCCTCCTTATGATCGACATCAGAGGAACGATCCGTCAGGTTACGCTTCCCCAGGATTACATTTCAGACAAGATCTTCGAGAAGGGCATCGGCTTCGACGCATCCAACTTCGGATATGCGAAGGTCGACAAGTCTGATATGGTCGCGAAACCGGATATGTCGACAGCATTTGTCGAGATCAAGGGCGATTACCAGATCCTTCACGTCTTCTGCGACGTATTTCTGACGACCGGCGAGCCCTTCGACCAGTATCCGAGAGCAGTTGCGAAGAAGACTGCTCAGTATCTGAAGGAGCAGGGGATCGCCGATGACGCCAAGGTTTTGATCGAGCTTGAGTTCCACGCTTTCGACGATGTCCACTATTCGAGCGAGTTTTCGCACAGCTACTACGAAGTCCAGAGTCAGGAGGGGATCGGCGCGACGTACAACGACAATCCGCGTTTCGGGATCCAGCAGGGCTACCACAGACTCAACCCGGCTGACAAGTATTTCGACATGAGGAACGACATCGTTGCGGCTATGAGCGCGGTAGGAATACCGGTAAAATACCATCACCACGAGGTCGCGGCATCGCAGCTTGAGATCGAGCTCAACTTCATCAGCCTTGCGGAGGCAGGCGACAAGGTTTCGCTTGCGAAATGGATCGCGACGTCGGTCGCTCGCGAACACGGGATCTTCATCACCTTCATGCCGAAACCGGTCTACAACATTGCCGGAAACGGTATGCACGTCCACCAGTTCCTTGTCAAAAACGGCAAATCCTTCTTTGCCGGTGACGCCCTTCATGGACTTTCGACTGAGGCGCTGGGCTACACCGCAGGTATCCTCGATCACAGCCTGACCGGTTCACTGCTTGCCTTCTCGAATCCGAGCACGAACTCATACAAACGTCTTGTCAAGGGCTTCGAAGCTCCTGTCAGCGCGACATTTGCGAAGGGTTCGCGTGAAGCTTCGATAAGAGTCCCCGGCTATCTCGCAAAGGGCGAGGAGAGGATCGAATACAGAACAGGCGATGCGACGGCGAACATCTACTACTTCCTGAGCGCGATGATCCTTGCAGGCGCAGAGGGCATCCTCAAGCACCGCGATCCGGTTGCAAGCAACTACCACGACAAGGACAACGGCAAGCTCTTCCCGCTCAGCCTCAACGCTGTTCTTGACGGCCTCGAGCAGGATCACGAATACCTTCTCCCGGTCTTCCCGGAGGCTTTGATCAAGGCCTGGATAAAGGCAAAACGCGAGGAGGCGGCTTACGTCTACAACGCTCCGACTCCTCAGGAATACGAGCTCTACTTCAATATCTGACCTTCAGGTTGATTTTCTTTCAGAAATAATTTCAGATACTTAAAAGATTTATGACTTCAGAGACGTGATCGGATCACTGCAGCATCTTCATGTCGAGTCCGCCCGGATACATGTAGCTGATGTCCATGCTCCAGCCGTAAACCTGAATGCCGCAGGGCTTCGAGCAGGTCAGGTGGTGACTCATGAAGTAGTCGTCAAGGTCGTAAATATAGAAGTATTTTTCGGTATTTATGATTTTGCCGCTCATTCTGGGCGATGGCGAAGTTTCGTCAAGTGCGATTTCCGAGCCCTCATCCGTGACTACGCTGACGTAGTTTTCGGTGTATTCGCTGCTGTTCGAGTAGTCGTCAAGCGAGGTGCTGAAGAAGAAGTATTCCTGTCTGTACTGCTCGACCGGCGGAACGATCGTCATTGCCGGGTCGCCGTTGCAGCCTGAGTGCGAGGAGCCTGGGCTGTCGTCAGCGCAGCTGGAGCTGATGTCTTCGGCGCCGGACATGAACTGGACGACCTGGACAGGCTTGGTCGCGGTGATGTTCGCCGTACCCGGCTGGAACCAGTCGCTGTCGGTGTCGTGCTGGACGAGATCGAATTCGTGTTTCTGGCCGGCGTTGAGCGAAACCGTCTGCGTCTGGCCGTTCCCGTGGTTGTCGTCAATGATGCTGACAGTGACCTCTGTTTCGTCAAAGCCTGCGATAACGCGGATGACATCGCGGGCATAGCTTCTCGGTTTCGTCTTGACTACGACATAGTTGCGGCCCCAGCGGCTGACAGGCATCAGCTGGTGCTCGAGGTGGTCGCAGTAGCCCTTGCTGCGCGGGACATAGGCGCAGGCATGGCCACCGAAAACAACGAAGGGCGCGCAGTTCTGGTTCGGATTTTTGCAGGCGACTTTAGTTCCGGTGAAGTCGTCGAACTTTGACGCGTTTTCGATGTTGAGGACCTCTCCCGCCTTGAGTTCGACGACCATCGGGACTCCGGCAGCAGTGCCGGGAATTCCGTTCCCTGCAGGAATGGCAGCAGTCGGCGTGATCTCAAGCTCGACATTCGTGCTGAATGCGCCGATAACTGTGAAATAGGCGATGCCGTTGCCGTCGTAACCCTTCTGGCTTTCATAGCTTGCGACGTAATACTCCGTTCCCAGCCTTGTTGTCGGGAAGAGGAGGCTTGCATCGTTCGAGTAAGAGTTGTTGTAGTAGGGGTTGAACTGGTACGCGATTATCGGAAGGTCCGAAACGATGTGGAAGCTCAGGTAGCTTGCCGCCGTTCCTTCAAGCATACGCTGTTCCTTTGTCGGAGTTACCATGACGGTGCTCTGAGGCGGAACGGTGATCGTGAACGAGGAGTCGTGGTTTTTGCAGTCCATATCGTTATAGGAGCCGAAGATGCTCGATTTTTCGACCTGTTCGCAGTATTCGAAGTTCGGGATCGGCTCTTCCGTCCCTTCGCCGGTGACCTTGAAAAACTGGATCGTAGCGGTCTTTTCAGGGTTCGCGTTCGCAAATGCGACCGAAAAAGTATCCTTGCCTGTTGCCATATTGTTGAGCTTCGCCGTGTAGAATTCGCATCCCTCGTAGCCGTTTCCCGAGAGGCAGGCGCCGGGGTGGCAGTTCCCGTTCAGGCAGGAGTAGCCTTCAGGACAGGTTTCTACGGGTTCCGGTTCCGCTGCGCTTCCGTCAGCGTTG
Source organism: bacterium UBP6_UBA1209 (assembly GCA_002309575.1). Taxonomy (GTDB): domain Bacteria; phylum UBP6; class UBA1177; order UBA1177; family UBA1177; genus UBA1177. The sequence continues at coordinate 105,550 of DBXP01000004.1, forward strand.
CAGATGTAGACTGCGCTTGGGTCGCTGCCGCAGATTTTTGCTCCAGGCGTGCAGAAAGTTGCGGGCGAGCCGGTATCTGCGCCTGTATCGGTAGGCGTTTCTGATGAATCTCCGGTATCCGTCGCTGCAGTGTCTGACGAAGTGTCAGGCTGTGAGTCGCTGGTATCGGCGGAGGTGTCGGGGCTGCTTCCTGTGTCTCCGGTGTCAGAAACCGTATCAGCCGAGGTGTCTGACGAAGTGTCAGCGCCGACCGGGAGATCTTCCGGGTCATCGGCCGCACAGCCAGCGAATACGGATATCGCCATGGCGATTAGTGCTAACATGCTGATTTTTTTCATGTTTACCTCTTGTTTAGCAGTTCGTAAGCAATTTTTTCGAGCGTGATTTTTGTCACCTCGATCCCGTAGCTTGTATCTATTATATATGTAGCGTATGGAAGGCGGTTTTCAAGCGAAAACTGGCACGAGATCCGTTTTTTTGCCTCGTTTTTGTCTATTCCGTCACGGGTCATCAGGCGCGAAAGCTGGATCTCAGGCCTGCAGGTCGTGACCATAATTGTGTCGAAATAGCGCTGCCAGCCGGCCTCGATCAGGATCGCGGCTTCGACTATAACAGGTGTGCTTTGCGGCAAATTGTCAATAATTTCAAATATATGTTTCAAAATAAGCGGATGGGTGAGGCTATTCAGCTTCTTTAGTTCCATCTCATCCGAAAAGACGATTTTTGCGAGAGCCTTCCTGTCGATCTGGCCGTCGGTAATGACGGTTTCGCCGAACTCCCGGCGGATTTTTTCAACCGTTTCGCCGAGGCGAAGGACATCGTGGCCGACTGAATCCGCCGAGATGATCTCAAAGCCGAGATTTTTGTGGAAATAGTCGAGAACTACGCTTTTCCCGGTTGCTATAGAGCCGGTCAATGCGGCAATAACTTGTTTATTTTGCACCTGATTTTTCTCGTTCTCTTAGTTTGATGCGGATGTAGTAGGGCGGTTCGCCCTGGATATCACGGATCTTTATGAGCTGTCCGTCGGTCAGTTTTTCCGGCATTTTGTAGGTAACAGCCTTGCCGTTAGGCATCTGGACCGTCTGCGGAGTGCCGTTCTGGACCTCGTCCACATAGATCACCTGCTCGAGAACGACCGCGTTGTACGGCAGCTTCTCCTCGATGGTGCATCCGGCGAGGATCAGAAAAAAAAGCACTGGAACAATAAATCTGCAGGACAATTCAGATCTCCGTTACAGCGTATAATGGCAGGTTTCAAGCTGAGAAGCGCACTCTTCGCTGAGGCATTCTTCGACCTTGTCCGCAGAAATGCAGTAGTCGAGATAGCAGGAGAGCATGTCGTATGCCGCGTAATACTCGACCCCGTCGAGAATGTCGCTGAAGCAGGTCTCTTCCGCATTGTCAACGCACTCGCTGGCGCACTCAACGTCACTCTCGCAGGGTTCTGCGCAGGCGCGGACGCAGGCGATGCCGTCGGCGCAGGTCTCATGCTCGCCGACACTTACCGGTTCAAAGCCGCATGAGGTGAGGTCTCCCGGACAGTTGATGCTGAGACATTCGTCGTTGAATTCAAAGGAGGCGTCTCTGTTGCAGTATGAGCTTGCGCAGCTGAGCAGGTTGCTGAAGTACATCAGCGAGTCGTAATTTTCGCTTGAGTAACAGTTCTGGAAACACTCCTCGTCGATCTCCTTTTCTGTCTCTTCATCATATTCGACGGTTTTTATGCAGCCGGGGAAGACACATTCGTAGATGTCGTGGCAGCCTTGTACGATATCTTCCGAAGGGCCGCCCTCGTTATACTCTTCTCCGCTTATGGAATAGTTGAGATCGTCGGCATTCATGTAACATGCCTCAAAATATTTCGAGCAGTTGTTCCAAAGGCACTCGGGAGCCTCGGACTTGTCGACCTGGCAGTTCTTGACGCCGCACTGATAACCGTCGTTGAAGAGCTTGACGCTCTCGTCGGAATAGTGTGATGTGCAGGAGTTGCGGCACTCTTCCGTGTCGTTCTCGCCCCAGCAGTTCTCGAAGAAGCAGTAGAAGGTCGCTTCGCACTGCTCTGCGGCAAAAAGATCATCGAAATCCTTTCTGGAGACTCCGCAAGTCTTTGCCTGAGATTTGCAGCCGCTGAAGATGCAGTCCAGATAGCCGTCATAGTCGTATTCGTTGTAGTTGTTGTCGTCAGCGTGTTCGCATTTTTCGTATGCGCACTGGTTGAACTTCATGTAGTCGCTTTGTCCCTTTTCGCTTGAATTTTCGTAGCAGGCTTGTTCGCAGTCTTCTTCATAAACTTCGCCGTTTGTGTGGTGCTCGATGCAATCGAAGATGCAGTCAAAAATCGCCTCGCAGTCTTTGTTGAAAGAGTCGCTTTTCGCCTCTTCCTCAGCCTCTTTGACGCTGACGATGGTGAAGGTCGAGAAGTGACCTGTCGTCATCATGATCGGGTCTCCCATCGCTGCGCCCATGATCGGGTCACCCATCGCGGAGATCATGATCGGGTCTCCTGCCGCGCTCAGCATGATCGGGTCACCCATCGCGTTCTGCATGATCGGGTCGCCGCCGGCGTTCAGCATGATCGGGTCTCCGCCTGCCGTCATCATGATCGGATCGCCCATTTCATCCTTTGAGTCGGAGATCGTGACTGCGACACCGTCTTTGTTGTAGTGCCAGGTGTTTGTCTTTTCGTCGAGAACGGCGGCAGCGATCAGCCCGTTGATGTTTTCCGAAGCCGTGACCGTGATGATGATGGGCTTCTTGAAAATCGTTCCGCTCGGCTCGAACTGGACGACTCTCGATTTAAGGGCTTTTTTTGCCGGATATCCGCTTGTCTCGTAAACCGTCATGGTGATTTCGGTATCGGAGTCGAGCGCACCCGACGGGATCTCGATCGAGGTACCGTCCTCTGTTTCGATCTTTCCGCCCTTTTCCGCGGAAATCGTTGATGATTTTTCAGAAACCACCTTCTTTTTTTCTTCGCCGCCTCCGCAGCCGAATACGAAAAGAAGCGAGATCAGAATAAAAACAGAAATTAGCTTTTTCATGTAACACTCCATAATTATTACCAGTTTAAATCTCCAGCAGCGCATTCGGAAAGCTCGTCACGGCAACTTTCAGCCATGCATCCGTGCATATCAAAAATCACTTCACCTGATGACTGGCCCTGACAGTGCTCCGCCGAGCAGTTCATGAGCGAGTTGTAAAGTTCCGTTCCTGCGTCGGTCGAGTAGGCGAGACAACGCTCCTCACACTTCGAGTCGCTGTCTTTGCAGTTCAAAACGCACTTGAAAAGCTCCTTGCACTTTTGCGAAGCTTCGTATTCGCTGCTGTCGACAAGAATGAACGTGAATGTCGAAAAGTGTCCGGTCGCAAGCATGATCGGGTCGCCCATGGCCGCATTTTTCACGGGATCCTCGCTCTTTGAAAGCATGATCGGGTCACCCATGGAGGTGAGCATGATCGGATCGCCGCTCGAATCTTTGTAGATGAAGTCTCCGTCTGCGCTCAGCATGATCGGGTCTCCCATTGCGTTTGTCATGATCGGATCGCCGGAATCCGATTTCCCGTAGACGGCAAACGCGCCTTCGCGGCTGTAGCGCCACTGGTCCGCCTGCTCGTCCCAAACTGCCGCCGAAACGAGCCGGAAGCTTATCTTTTGTTCGGTTTTCAGCGTAATTACTACCGGTTTTTTGAAGATCGTCCCGTGCGGCTCAAGAGAGACGACTTTTGTCGGGATCGAATCGGATTTCGGATAAAGCGAGGAATCCGAAAGTGTCATTTTTATTTCGGTATCCAGACTGACCGCTCCAGCCGGTATCTCGATCTGAGCGGAGCCGTCTTCAGTTGCAAGGACTCCGCCTGAACGTGCCGAGATCATCGCCGAAACAGCTGTCTCGCAGGGCGTTTCGCTGTTTCCGCCGCACGAAATCAAAAGGAAAAGATTTATAACGAAAAACAGGGATATTTTTTTCATAGCTCCACTCCGACAAAAATTTCGACTAATTCTATATGATTTATGTCAAATTACAAAAAAAATAGATTTTTGGCGGTTTTTTTAGTTCGATTATTTTTGCAAAAAGGGCGCTGATTCCTAAACTATCGCGTTTTTTGGAGGCGATTTTGTGGAACCTGTAGATGTAAAAAAAAGAGAAGAGGACGAGCTTGTCGCGCTTTACGGCGAGGCTTTGGACTATGCCGAAAGGATGCACACGAAGCTCTCGACGCTCCACTTTCTGCTTGCCTTTTTTTCGGCTCCCTGCGAGGCTGCCGTTGTCTTTGAAAATCTGCGCGTCTCCTACGAAGATGTGGCCCAGAACTACAATCAGATGCTCAAGGAGGCCAAGCTTTCCGGCTCGCCTATCAAAGAGCCGATAGATGCGGTAGCGACGCTTGAGGCCGGAGCGAAGAGGCTTCTCGTGGATTCGTCGCAGAGCGTCTCGCCCACCCATATCCTGGCGGCGATGGCGAACCAGCGTAATTCGATCGCATACAAGATCTTCCAGCGGCTCGATCTAGTTACCGACTTCCGCCTGGGGGCGATGAAACTTCTTAACGAGCCGACCAGGAAGAGTGTCGCACGAGTCGAGGAGATGCACCGGGAATCGACTCATGTAGGTATCGCGGGAGCTGTCGAACGGCGCGAAAAGCAGCAGGTGCGGAGCGAAGAGCCCTCCGAAGGCGAAGAGACGAGGAGTGCCGGGGAGCCGGCTGAGGCGGAGCTCCTTTTCAGCAGGAATTTGACTGTACTCGCGGCGAAGGGCGCTATCGACCCGGTCTTCGGGCGCAGCCGCGAAATAGAGACGATCATTGATATTTTAGGCCGGAAACGGAGCAACAACCCGCTTATCGTCGGTCCGGCAGGAAGCGGAAAAACGGCGATCGTCGAGGCTATCGCGCTCCGTCAGAACGACGGTCTGCTGCCCGACAGGGAGATCCTCGAGCTCAATGTTTCATCGCTGGTCAGCGGTACCGAATACCGCGGAACTTTAGAGAAAAGGGTCGAAACGCTGCTCGACTACGTTGAGAAAAGAGCCGATCAAATCGTTGTTTTTATTGATGAAATACATCTTTTGTTCTCGTCGGGGAACGATGTCGTTGCAAACATGCTCAAGCCGGCTCTCGCAAGAGGTCTCTTTCCGCTGATCGGCGCGACTACGACCGAAGAGTTCAACAAATTCATATCCAAAGACGCTGCAATGGAGCGTCGTTTTTCGGTCGTGAAGATCGATGAACCGAAGGGCGAAGAGCTTTTCAAGATAGTTCAGAACGCGGCGGAGACGCTCGGGAAATATCACGGGGTCGACTTCGGAGACTCTTCGTTTATCCGTGCGGCGATAAATCTGAGTGACCGTTACATCTCGTCAAAGTGCCAGCCGGACAAGGTCCTTTCAATCCTGGATACCCTCGGCAGCATCCTGAAGCGTGAACAGAAGCCTCAGGCGGAGATCGACGATCTGACGTCGCTCATAAGCAGCGTCACCTCGATCCCGGCGGAAAATCTGCTGATAGATACTTCGCGGATAATCACCGTCATGCCTAAGATCCTGGACCGGAGCATAATTGGGCAGAGGACGGCAAAGGAGCGGATCTCGCGTCTTCTGGCGAGAAAATTCAACAACAAACCTGAGGGAAAGCCGCTTGCATCGATGATCCTGGCCGGAATGACCGGCACCGGAAAGACCGAGACGGCCAAGAGGCTTGCATCGTTCTTGTTCGGCAGCGAAAAGCGGATGGTCGCCTTCGACATGAGCGAATTTCAGGAGCAGCATTCGGTTTCGAAGCTTATCGGCGCTCCTCCCGGATATGCGGGATACGAGGACGGCGGAAAACTTACCGAGGCGTTTCGCCGCGAGCCTTACCAGCTTCTTCTGCTTGACGAGATCGACAAGGCCCATCCGAAGGTCATGTCGCTCTTCCTGCAGCTTCTCGAGGAGGGGAGACTGACCGATACGCACGGATTTACTGCCGATTTCAGCGAGGCGATCGTCGTGATGACGACAAACATCGGAGCGGAACTCTTCACCGCCTCAAGGGTCGGTTTCGGAGATTCAGGTCCGGTCGAGGTCAGGGAACAGGATGTAATCTCGAAGATCGAAAAGTTCCTTTCGCCGGAGCTTCTGAACAGAGTCGACGAAATCATTCTTTTCAAACCCTTCACGCAGGAGGAGTTTCTGAAACTTGCCGAGTCCGCGCTTCTAAAATCGGCGGCGAGAGTCAATTTCGGTTCTTCTAAGGTCGAGTTTGAAAACATCGGCGAAGCGGCGGAACTGATCGTTTCAAAGATGTCGTCGCACGACAGACAGATGGGTGCACGTGCGGTCAATAGGCTCGTAGGTAAATATTTCGAGGGCACATATCTCGAAGAATTTTACAATAAAAACAAAGATCTATCTGATTGTGACGCGGTCTGCTCGGTTCGGGACGGAGCGTTCTGTTTCGAGTTTTCTAAAGGAGATGAATAGCGCCGCTTTTTTCGAGAAAATCTGTAACTTCGCGCATTTTTGAGTAGTCGCCGAGCGAAGCGACAAATGTTGCGTCTTCAGTTGCAACTACGAGTTCGCCGTCGCGGTTGAAGAGCACCAGATCACGGTCAGTCTGGTTGAAAACAAGCGAATTCCTGCAGTTTATCAGAGTGACCCGGCCTGTTTTGACATTGTTGTTTTCATCCTTCTTCTGCAGGTCGAAGAATGCGCCCCAGCTACCGACGTCGCTCCATCCGAAGCTGCCCGGAAGAACAAAGATCCCGCGATTGGTCTTCTCCATGATCGCATAGTCGAAAGAGATGGAGCGGACCTTGTCGTAATCCTTTATCTCGCCAGATTTGAATGATGTAACTAGTGAAATCTGCTGATAAATATCTTCGGCTGAACTTTTGAACTCTTCGAGCATGGAGTTCAGCGTGAAGAGAAACATCCCGCTGTTCCAGAGATAGTCGCCGCTGCTCAGGAAGCGTGATGCCGTCTCAAAGTCGGGCTTCTCCTCGAATGATGCCACCTTGAAAATGCCCTCTTCAAGAGCTTCCGACATTTTTATATATCCGAATCCGGTCTCGGGATGGGTCGGGGTGATACCGATCGTACCGATCAAATCCGGATGATTCTCCAGGAATTTCAACGACTTGCTCAAGACATCCCTGAACTTGCCGCACTCTGCGATCCGGTGGTCTGCCGGGAGGACGACGATTGCGCGGTCTTCACTATCTCTTGTTGAGATCTCCCTGAGCGAGAGCATGATGCAGGGAGCGGTATTCCGTCCGCACGGCTCGTAGATGACTCTTGCCTGCGGGTATGCCTCAACATCGGGGGCTACAGCCTCTGACTGGCTCTCAGCCGAGACCACAAGAACATCGTCGACAAGCGGCAGGACACGCTCGATCGTCTCGGCGAGAAGGCTCTTTTCCGAGAAGAGGGTGAGTGACTGCTTTGCCCTGTTTTTTCGTGAGAGCGGCCAGAAACGCTTTCCGCTTCCTCCGGCCATAATGACTGCTGTTCTCTTCATCAGTTTCTCCCGTAGATGTCTTCGATACGTTTGATGTCGTCTTCGCCGAGATAGTCTCCAAGCTGGATCTCGGCGATCGTCATGCCCTTTTCTCCGCCGGAGGCACGGTGCATGGTCTTTCGTTCGATCGTAAAGATGTCGCCCTTTTTGGCCTTGACGACCGAATCTCCGATAGTGATCTCTCCGCTTCCGGAGGCGATCACCCAGATCTCGCTTCTATATTCATGTGTCTGGAGGCTTAGCTTCTGCCTGGGTGCCACATAAAACTGTTTGATTTTGTAACCGTCTGATATTATTAGTGTCTTCCACCAGCCCCACGGGCGCTTTTCATAAATCTTCTGGTTGTTTATGTGATAAAAATAGAAGCTGTAGAACGGTTCCGGCTCAAACTTGTCAAAGTCGAGGCATATTCCGTTAAGTACCTTTATTCCTTCCGGTATTTCATCAAGAAAGGCACTCTTTAACGAATAGATGATAAAGTTTTGAAAGTAGACGCCGTAGATGAACGGCAGGACTGAAAACGTGTGGATCGCATCGAAGCCGGAAACCGGGTGCCCGAGGCTCTCGAGCTTGGTTCTGACATCACCGACGGTCGTACGGTCGATGTTGAAACCGGAGATGTCCAGGATCTCGGCGTCGAAGTCTTCGTGCCCCTTTTTTATTTCAGAAATAAGTTTTCCCAGCGCGTCGAAGAAGCCCTCTTTTTCACGCTTGAATTCGTTTTCTGCCGGCGTTATGAATAAAATTCTCATCTGTCTCCTCCAGAGGAAGGTTAAAAGCCTCTTATTATATTCTTTGCGAAAATTAATACAAAAAAAACACAAAAAAGCTTAGTTATGCATAGTTATATGACATTTAAGCATAATGACAATTCGGCAATTTGTCGTTTTGTCAATGAAAAATAATCTGTAACATGCTGATTCTATTAACGGAATTCTTTGGCACTTTTTTTGCTTAATTTAATGGCTTTTTTTATGCGAGGTGTAGATTGAAAAGCAGAACGATTTTAAACATAGCGTTGTTTCTGGCGATAGTTCTTTCTGTTTTTTCTCTGATAGGATTGCTTCTGAACTTTGTCGTAAGGAGCGATTCGGTTTATGTCCCTGTAGGAAAAAATTACTACAAGTCGACCTCCGAGGATGAATCGAAGGAAAAAAAGGAGAGCTTCTACTTCGGCCAGAACCCGAAAAACATGAATGCGAACATCTTTGACGCCGGCGCGAGGGAACTTGCGGTAGCCGACGCCTCATCCTCAGCGGCGACAGACGTGACTGCCGAGGCTCCTGAGCTTTCGAACGAAGATTATCTCTACTATGTCGAGCACCCGGAAAAGTGTATGCTCTTCAGCGGTGTCGAGCTCACCGGAACGATCGTCGCAAGAGACGCGAGCCAGTCTATCGCCATTCTAAAAACAGGAAAAGGCAGCTCTCCCAAGGGCGATTCGTCGCTGATCGCAAGGATCGGATCCGATGTGACCGACGGCGCGAAACTTGCCTTTGTCTGGAGAAACTTCGCGATCTTCAGGACAACAAGCGGGATCAAGTGCATCGGAGAGGGCGTAGGCGAGGGCAAGGCAGCGGCGGAGGCTGCTCCTGCCGAGAAAAAGCTTGACCAGCCTGCCTCGACACCCGAAGACGACGCGATCAGGAGCGTTGGTCCGAACCAGTACGTCGTAAGCCGTGACTACCTCAACAAAATCACGGGAAACCTCGGCGCTCTTGCGAGCCAGGCGAGGATCGTCCCCTCGCCGAAGGACAACGGCTTCAAGATCTTTTCGATTTCGAAAAACAGTATTTACAGCAAGATAGGGATCCAGAACGGCGATATTCTCAAGGCGATAAACGGTATCGAGCTTTCAAGTCCGGACAAGGCCCTCGAGGCCTATTCGAGACTGCAGAGCGCCTCGAAGCTTTCGCTTGATATCGTCCGCCACGGCCAGAACGAAACAATGGAATATACAATAGAATAATATAGGAGAATCGTATGCTCAGAAGATTATTTTTCCTGATTGTCACGCTTTCGCTTTCAGTTGTTCTCTTTGCGGAAGAGGAACAGGGCGAAGAGATCAAGACTCCGCTCGCGGTCAAGCCTCAGCTTAAAAATCTGAACACGAGTGTCAGAAACCAGAAGCTGAAGCCGATGAAGCCGCTCAAGAAGGGCAAAACGGACGAAGAGAAGAAAGACGAAGAGAAAAATGAAGAGGGCGGGAGCGAAAAGCAGGGCAACAACCAGCCGAAGGCCGCTTCCGGCAACGTTCCGCAGAACCAGGGGAACACCCAGCCCGAGGTCAGGACGGTGACTCCGCCGAAACCGAAAACTATCCTCGACAAGGAGCAGAAGCCGGATCCGGACGCAAACAAGATCGTTGACGCGGTCCAGGTCGTCGTTGCCGAGCAGAAGCCGATAGACATGAATCTCAAGATCACGATGGATTTCAGGGACGAGGAGCTTATCAATATCGTAAAGCTCTTCTCCGAACTTCTTCAGAAGAACTTCATCCTACCGGAAAATCTGAGCAAGACGAAGGTAAATATGATGGCGCCGCAGAAGGTTTCGGTCGCCGAGGCCTACAAAACATTTCTGACTCTTCTGGCACTTAACGATTTCGCGGTCTCCGAGGACGGAAAATTTACCATTATCACAAAGGAGAAGAACATTCCGGAGATGAAGATCCCTTTTTACTCGGGGACTGACGTGCCGGACCTCTTCAAAATGGTCGCGACGATCATGAAATTTGAATATGTCTCGGCAAACGATATCGACAAGGTCCTCAAAATCTTCCGCGACAAGGGTGCTACCTCGGTCGTTTTTGATGAAAAGACACTGATCGTTGTCGATTACGCGACCAATATCAGAAAGATCAAAAACATAGTCAAGGAGCTTGACCAGCCCTCGGAATCCGACAGATCCGAGCTCTACTTCATGAAGCTCGAGCACGTTATGGCTGCCGACGCGAAGAAGATCCTTGAGGACATTTTTAAGGATTTCTCAAAAAAATCGGGCAAAAAATCGAAGTCCGGCGACTCTTCGGCTCCTTCGATTTCCGGTGTCGGGACAACAGGTCCGAGAGGAGGTATGCCGCCCCGCGGTCCGATGCCGCCCATGCCGCAGAACGACGACGGTCTCAGTGACAATACCTATATCCACATCGTTGCCGACGAGAGGAGCCAGCAGATCATAGTCCTCTGCAACAAGATGACCTACAACCTCATCATGCAGGTCGTCCAGAATATCGACAGAGAGGTCGAGGGCGAGGGCGAGATCCACGTTGTAAAGCTTCAGAACGCGAAGTCGGAGGATCTGCTCAAGACTTTGAATTCACTTTCGAAAAATAAAAAATCGTCCGGCTCGTCAAAGAGCGGGAACAAGGGAACAGACGTCTTCGAGGGCGATGTCCAGATCTCCTCGAACGAGGAGACGAACTCTCTTGTCGTAGTCTCCTCTCTCAAGGACTACCGCAATCTCAAAAAGGTCATCGACAAGCTTGACGTCAAGAGGCGTCAGGTCTTTGTCGAGGCAGCGATCCTCGAGGTCAGCATCGACAACAACCTCGAATACGGAAACGCGTACACGGCAGGCGCTGTCGAGGTCAACGTTGCCGGCGAAAAGATGCCGCTCTTCTTCGGAAAGGCTCTCGCGAACCCGACTCCCGGTCTGGTCGCCGGCATGGTCGGAGCTTCGATCGACGGTACGGCAGGCATTTCAGGTATCTCGCTGGTCGACGGCGTACCTTCGCTCGGACTCATTCTTAACGCGGCACAGAACGACTCTTCGGTCAACGTAGTCTCTACGCCGCACCTTCTGACGACAGATAACGAGGAGGCTCAGATCACGGTCGGCGAGACTGTACCCTTCCCGTCGGGCAACATCCTGACCAGCACGACAGGCAGCACGATCACCTACACCCGTGAAGATGTCGCGCTCAAGCTTAAGGTCAAGCCGCAGATCAACGAATCGGGCTACATGACTCTCGAGATCGACCAGGAGATGACAGAGCTCGGCGCACAGACCGATTACGGCTACAAGACGACGAAAAGACAGGCAAAGACCATCATAAACGCGGAAAACGAGCAGACGATCGTCATCGGCGGTCTGATGAAGGATACCGTCACCAACGGCGAGAACAAGATCCCGTTCCTCGGCGATATCCCGGTACTGGGAGCGCTTTTCAAGTACAAAAAGGTCGCTAAGACGAAGGTAAACCTGCTTCTGATACTCACTCCCCACATCGTCGAGAGCAAGGAGGACTTCGAGCGCATCCTCAGAAAGAAGATGGACGAGCGCGACGAGTTCGCCAGAAAGTTTTACGGCGACTACACAGCCTTCGAGGATACGGTCTATCTCGACAAAAAACGCGGCGCCATCCTTTCGATGGTCAAGGCTGTGAACGACAACAACAAGTACGAGGCCGAGGAGCTCCAGAGGCTACGCGACGCCAAAGGAGCGGACAATTCGGTCATGGTCACGCCGGACGGCGAGGAGACTCTGCTCGAGGAGGGCGAGAATCCGGCAGGCGATAACTCAGACGGCAGGAAAACGAGGAAAAGTCCCGATGCCGAGGACGAGATGGTTCCCGAACTGGAAGACGAGCTTGACGGAGAGTAGCGATGGCTAGGCAGAGAATCGGCGAGCTTTTAGTCGGAAAAGGCTTTGTAGACGACGAGCAGTTGAACTCGGCGCTTGAGCAGCAGAAGAGGGAAAAGCCCAATTCCCGCAGGATTGGGGCGATCCTTGTCAGTGAAGGCAAGCTTTCGCCCGAGCAGGTCATGGAAGCCTACGCGGAGCAGAGCGGCATCAGGATCGTGACCGACGAGATGCTGAAAAAGTCCGATCCGCAGCTTCTGGCGAATTTCCCGATCGCCCTTGCCCGCAAGTTCGGAGCGCTTCCGCTCTATGCCGAAGATGAGAGCCTTGTCGCGCTGATCACCGAGTTTGATTCGCTGCTCTTCAACCAGCTTTTTATGATCTACCGCAAAAATATCGTGCCTTATCTCTGTTCGACAGCTGCGATCAACGAGATCATAAACCAGGCCTACAGCAGGGTCGACAGCCAGGATGAATCGCTCAACGCCGAAGAGTTCGGCAAAATGGCCGACGAGGACGACGCGATCCCGGATCTTATCGACTCCAACGACGACGCGCCTATCATCAAATTCGTCAACAACACGATCGCCAAAGCGGTAAAGGAGAAGGCGAGCGATATCCACTTCGAATCCTATGAGGACGAGGTCATCGTAAGGTTCAGAAAGGACGGAAAGCTTTCGATAGTCCAGCGTGTCCCGAAGGCAGCCCAGGCCGGTCTCATCACGAGGATCAAGATCATGAGCCGCCTCAACATCTCCGAAAAGAGGCTTCCTCAGGACGGAAACATAAAGGTCAAAATCGCGGGAAACGACATCGACTTCCGTGTTTCGACGCTGCCCAGTGTCCACGGCGAATCGATCGTTCTCCGTATTCTCGACAAGCGGTCGCAGAAGCTCTCTCTCGACGAGAGCGGCTTCACGAAGCGCGACCTCGAAATAATGAGGAAGATCATCCACATGAAGCACGGAATCTTCCTCGTTACAGGCCCTACCGGAAGCGGTAAGACGACAACGCTCTATTCGGCGCTGACCGAGATCAACTCGCCTGATGTCAAGATCATCACGGTCGAGGACCCGGTCGAGTACCAGATCAAGGGCGTCAACCAGATCCACATCAACTCGAAGATCGGTCTCACATTTGCGAGCGGACTGCGTTCTATCCTGCGTCAGGACCCCGACATCATCATGGTCGGCGAGATCCGTGACCGGGAGACCGCCGATATCGCGATCAACGCTTCGCTGACCGGCCACTTGGTCTTTTCGACCCTGCACACAAACGATGCGCCGACTGCATTTACCCGACTGATCGATATGGGGATCGAGCCTTTCCTGATCTCATCGACGATCGTCGGCGTGCTTGCCCAGCGGCTTGTCAGAAAGCTCTGTCCCGCCTGCAAGGAGGCCTACTATCCGCCGGCGGCGATCCTGGAGGAGCTCGGACTCAAGCCGGAGGATTACAAGGACCACCCGTTTTACAAGGCTGTCGGATGCCCTGAGTGCGGCTATTCCGGCTACAAGGGCAGAAGCGGTATTTTCGAGCTTCTTTTGATCGACGACGAACTGCGCAGGGCGGTCGTAGCGAGACAGGATGCCAGTGATATCAGGAAGATAGCTGCTTCAAACGGTATGCTGAACCTGCGTGAGGACGGAGCGCTCAAGGCTATCCGCGGGATCACGTCGCCGGAAGAGGTCCTTCTCAGGACGCAGGAGGATAAGTAATGCCCCTTTTTGCCTATAAAATCATAGACGCGAACGGCCGGGAGAAGCGCGGAACGATCGAGAGCCCGAACAAGGCGACGGTCAAGTCGAAGTTCCTCTCGGAAGGTTACTACATCACTGAGATCAAGGAGCGCAGCGGAAATCAGGGCTTCAGCCTGGATTTTCTGCGCAAGATGTTCAGCTTCGGCGTCAAGAAGGTCCCGCTCGATGAGGTCGCTGCGATGACACGTCTTCTGGCGACTCTTCAGAAGGCGAAGATACCGCTCGTCGAGGCGATCGACGCAGTTGCCCAACAGCAGGAAAACCCGGTTATGAAGGATGCGCTCATCATCATCAAGGGAAAGATGCAGGAGGGTTACAGCTTCAGCAAGAGCGCAAGGGAATTTCCAAATATTTTCGATGACTTGTTCTGCAACATGATAGCAGCCGGCGAAGAGAGCGGCGCTACGGATCAGGTCCTGATGAGGCTTTCAGGCTTCATGGAATCCCAGGTCGATCTCAAAAACAAGGTCAAGAGCGCGATGACCTACCCGATCGTCCTGATGTGCGTCGCGGTGCTGGTCGTAGGCGTGCTTTTTACGGTCGTTATCCCAAAGCTCTCGAAGATGTTTGAGGATGTCAAGATGGCCCTGCCGCTCCAGACCAAGATCCTGCTCGGTCTTTCGGCCTTTATCGGCAGCTGGTGGTGGCTCGTCGCGATTTTGATTTTTGCGGCGGTCGTCCTCTTCAAGCGCTACATCTCGACCCCGAAGGGCGAGCTCTGGTGGGCGAGGGTCAAGATCACCGCGCCGGTCATCGGCCGCGTTAACCGTCAGGTCGCGATCAGCCGTTTTGCCGAGACGCTTTCGACGCTTCTGCACTCGGGAGTCCCGATCCTCAACGCGCTCGATATCGTCAAAAAGATCATTGACAACAAGATCCTCGAGAACGCTGTCGGCGTTGCGAGGGAGAATATCAAAGAGGGTGAATCGATCGCGGTCCCGCTGAAGAGAAGCGGCGAATTCCCGCCGATCGTCATCCAGATGATCGCGATCGGAGAGCAGAGCGGCGAGCTCGAGGAGATGCTTGAGACGCTTTCCGCCTCGTACAGCAAGGAGGTCACCTACACGATGGAGAAGCTTACCTCGATGCTTGAACCGCTGATGATCGTCGGACTTGCGGGAGTTATCGGTTTTATCGTCTTCGCAGTCGTTATGCCGATTCTCCAGCTGAATGATGCCGTTGGATAGTTTTTTTCATATTTTGGGGAGGAAATAATGTTCAGAGAATTTTTAAGAGCTTTGCTCAAAACCTCGTCGAGAGAGTCGTCGAAGGGTTTTTCACTGCTTGAGATCATGGTCACCATCACGATCATGACGATGATCATGGGCGCTGTCGGTGTCGGTGTCATGGGTTACCTTGACAAGTCGAAGATCAAACAGGCTAAGATCGACATCGGTACGATCTCGAACGCGCTCGACCTCTACAAAACCGAGTTCGGAAAGTACCCGGAGGGCGACGACGGCCTTTCGAGACTTGTCGAAGAGAAGATCCTTAAGGAAAAAAAGGTCCCGCAGGATCCGTGGGGGAACGAGTATGTTTATGTCTATCCGGGAACTGAAAACGAGGACAGCTTTGACCTCTATTCGTTCGGACCGGACGGCAAAGAGGGCGGCAACGACGATATAACGAACTGGGAAGAGTAGGCGAATGAAGTTCAGACATCCGGGCTTTTCAATGGTCGAAATGCTGGCTGTAGCGGCACTTGCCGTCATCATCGCAGGTTTTTCGGTCGCGGGCGTAGGACGCTTCGGAAGGTATCAGGCGACTGCCGATCTGGGTACCTTCAACTCCTATCTGCGCCACGCCTTCACAAGGGCGGTACGCGACAAGCTCTATCTCCGCATAACGGTCGATCTGGAGCACGGAAAGTACTGGATGGAGAAGACTGACACGCCGTTTTATCTCTTCACCGGCGAGGCTGCCGTCGAGAGGGAGGAGGAGAACGAAAAGCTGATCGAGCGGATGGAGAGCGGCAAGACGAGCGACCCCTTCGCAAACAGCGGTTCAGCGCTCAGCGTAGGCAACCTCATCGACAAGGCTAAGCTGCTTTCATCGTCGGAAGAGCTAGAAAACTCGGACTATTACAACTACGAAAACTTTATCCCCGACCGCCGTTCGCTGAAGGAGCTTCTGAAGCCGGAATTTACCAAATTCGGCAGCGAGAAGAAGCTCAGCGGCAATCTCATCGTGACTGGTTTTTACGCCTATCACACACCGGAGATCGTCACCCGCGAGGATTTTATGTTCAGTGACAAAAAGAAGGATGTAAAACCTTACGTCTACATCTACATCTTTCCCGAGGGCCGGATCGAGCCTTTCTATCTGGCGATCGGCGAGGAGAACGCAGACGAGCCGGAAAGCTACGCCTACATCACCTCCGACATGTTCCTGAACACAAAGATCGAGTCGGGCGGAATAGAGGATGTCGTCGAGGATATGAGGAACCTTTTCGAGGATGAAGATGCTGAAGGCAAATAGCGAACGCGGTTTTTCGCTGCTTGAGGTGCTCGCGGCGGTCACGATCCTTGCCGGAGTCCTTTTTGCTACATCAAGAATAATTTCAGCTAGTTATATCTATGCCTCGAAGGTCCACAACATCTACCTCGGCACCGAGCTGGCGAAGCTCAAGCTGCACGATGTCGAACTGATGATCCAGGAGGAGGGGCTGCCCGAGGACGAGCGCGAGGAGGAGGGCGATTTCGAGGACCGCGAGTATGAGGATTTCCACTGGAAATACTCGATCAAGCGCGTCTTCCTGCCGCTTCCGGACTTCACTTCGTCCGATTCCGACTCTTCCGCGCTTGACGAGACTGCCGGAATGCTTTCGATGGCGAAAGGCAACATCGAGGACTTCTTCAAGGACAGAATCCGCAAGCTTACGGTTTCGGTCCACTGGGATAAGGGCGTCAAGGAGTCCGAAAAGGTGACGCTGACGATCTTTCTCACAACGAACGGAACGGCGACGACCTTCCAGCAGTATGACGGCAGCAAGGCCAATAAAAACAACAATAACGGCGGCAAGGGCGGTAACAAGACGAAGAGCCAGAACAACAGGTTCAACATGAATCAGGGCGGCAACGCCGCCAAGCCGGCCGCGGCACTGCCTTCTCAGGGGAAAAAGTGATGAAAAACCGCGGCTTTACACTTATCGAGGTCCTGCTTGCGATGACGCTTACTGCTGTGCTCGTCAGCTCGGTTTACGTCACCTTTTCGCATATCCTCGTAGGCCGCCAGAAGATCAAGGATGTCACGGAGCGCGAGCGCCAGATATACTTCATGATCGACCTTATCAGCACCGACCTGCGCAACTCTTACCTCACGGTCAACAGAGGGTCGCCGGTCGAGACGCACAAGACGATCTTCAAGAGCGAGCCTGAAAATCCGGTAGACCACCTGACCTTCACGACTCTTAACCACGTCAAGATGGCGGCGGGCGCGAAGCAGTGCGACCAGACCGAGATCGAGTATTTCGGCGGAGTTGAAGACGGCGAAAACGTCCTCTACCGAAGGGAGAGCCTCTGGGTCGATGAGGATCCCGAGCGCGGCGGCAACGTCTATCCGATCTTCAAGGGGTTCGAGAGCATCAAGTTCGAGTACTGGCACACGACCACCAAGGAGTGGGCTGAGACCTGGAACACGGAGAGCCTCAACAACGTCAACACGCTGCCTCCGAAGGTCAAGATCACCGTTGTCGTTAATGAGGGCGAATTTGATAAGAAAGATTATAAAATCGAGACTGTAGTTAAACTTAAATTGTTGAAACCATTGAGCCTTTAGATGATTAAACCGATTGCTGAAATATCGAATTTCCTGCACAGGCTGAGCAGCGGGGAGAGACCGGAAAAACGCGGTTTCGCCCTTGTTCTCGTGCTTGTCACGATTGCGATAATCCTGCCGATCGTCAGCGATATGAACTATGACGCGAAGACTGAATTTGACATTGCGATGAACTACAAAAGAAAGACCGAAGCGCACGCTCTTGCCGAGAGCGGCGTCACCTTCGCGATCGTCATCTTCGACCTTCAGAAGGAGGTCGAGAGTCTTCTGAAACAGTTCGGAGTCAACAACCAGTTCGAGATCTGGGACATAATCCCGTTGGATACGGCGCTTCTCCGCGGTTTTGTCCAGGCCGGACCCTTTGTCGAGCTCGAGGACGTCGTCAACAAGAAAGAGGCGGACGGCGTAGCGGGCGCGGCGACCAACGACGAGGCGGGCGATTATCTCTATTCCGAAACCGGAGATCCGATATTTCAGTTCCCGGGCGATTTTAAGGTCGAATTTACGGGCGAGGATACGAAAATCAACGTGAACCAGCTCTATTTCAACACGAGGACGACGGTCATAAAGATGCTTGAAGCCCTGGTGGAACCTGAGTTTTATGATTTTATCTTCCTCGAGAACACATCGCGTGAGGAGTATGTCGACCGCGAAGAGCTTATCCAGAACATCGTCGACTGGGTCGATGCCGGCGACGACAAGTTCACCGACGGCGCGAAGTACATGACCGGCGGCGACGAGCAGTCGAAATACGACAACTTCCGCCCCGGCTACAAGGTCAAAAACGCCAAGCTGGACACGCTTCAGGAGCTGATGATGATTTACGGCGTGAACGACCTTGTCTACAAGATCCTGGAGCCCTATGTCACGATATATTCGACCGGCAAGGTCAACATCAACAAGGCGGGCCACGAGATGCTCGAAGGGATAATCCGCGCCTACTCGGTCGACAAGGCTCTTCCGGTCTTTTACAACGAGGATTCGATGCGCGAGCTTCTCGGCAAGATCCTTGCAAAGCGCGCCCAGTTCGGTTTTGCGAACGTATCGGATTTTATCTCTGCCTGCGCCGAGTTCGGCATCACGCTCGACCAGAGCGTGTCGAAGATCATCGACGTTACCGGAAGCGTCTACCGGATCAAGGCGATAGGCATCAAGGAGGGTGTCGAGAGCTGGATCGAGATGGTCGTCGACAGGCAGGGCAACATGTACTACTACAGGGAAGGTTAAGATGTTTTTTTACACCGGTAGAATGAGAGGTGAAAAATGAAATTTGCATCCTGCAGGATTGCGGAGGATAGATTTATTGTCGATCTTTTCTCGAAGGAATACGGCAAGACGACCCTCGAGAAGAGCGAGACGGTAAAAATTTCGGATGCCGAGAGCTTTTTCAGGAGCTGCGACTACATTGACCTGGTCATCCAGGGCAGGGATCTGCTCTGTTTCTCGAGGAATTATCCTCAGGTCAAGAGCGCCTATCTGAAAAAGATCGTCGCTCAGGATATCGAGTCCGAGACTCCTTTCAAGGAGTCGGATATGCTGATTGAGGTGAAGAACTTCCAGAAGGGGAGTCAGGAGATGAACGCCTACTGCATTGCGAAAAGCGATGTCAGGGCGCTTCTCAAAAAGTTCGATGACGCCTCCCGCGAAAAGGTCCGCAGCATCGTTCCGGAGGAGGTCCTGCTCTTTAAAGCTAAGGAAAACCTGCAGCAGGCGATATTTATCGGTGCCGACTATTCGCTTCTGGTCATGCCGAACGGTCAGATAGTCCAGAACGGCGGTCTGAACGAGCTGAAAAACGATATGCTCTCCTTTTTGGAGGGAGAGGATCCCGAGAGCGAGCTTGAATCCTGGCTTAGCATCGCCGCCGACCTCAGCGAGCAGTCGGAGCTTTCGGATATCGAGCTCAGGATCCGCAAGAGCATCATCGATTTTTTTGAAAAGAGCATTTCGTACTTTGTACCGTTCATAACGACTGCCGGAACGACCGGGATCTTCATCAACGACGTCATGCCGAAAGGGACAGACAAGATCATTGCGGAGCTAGATTCCTCCGCCTTTTCTGACGAACCTTTCAAGGTTTTCGACGTCGAGTCTCAGCTGGCGCTTGTCCCCGAATTCGTCGATAACGACAGCGGAGTCAACTTTGCGGTCGGCGACTTCGCCTACAAGGGCGGTTTCACCTTCCTGAAAAAGAGGATCATAATCGCCTTCGCGCTCTATCTGGCGGCGCTCCTTATGCTTGTCGCCGGAATGTCGATGCGTGTGGGATATCTTGACGAGCGGATATCGGCAGGCGAGACGAGGACCAAGACACTGATGAAGGAGATCCTCGGGAAGGAGGTCCCCTCCGTGAGACAGGCGCTCTCAATGATGGACAAGACCATCCGAGGCGAGGCGCTTTCCGCAGACAAAAAGGCGGTCTATCCCTACAGCGCACTCTACATCATGGAGCAGATCTTTCCATATTTCACCTTTGAAAACAGCACGATCGAGGTGGCTGAGCTTTCTATAAAGGAGGAGGGGAAGATCCGTGTCACAGGAACGAGCAATACGCTCGAAGATATCAATAAATTCGCTGACTTGCTTGACGCTGATCCGCTGATCGACGAGGTCAACCGCGGTCAGATCAATACACGCGGCGACAAGAGTTCCTTCAACATTTCGTTCTCCTATGCACAGGCGAAAAAGGAGGATCCCAAGGCCAAGAAGGGTAAGAAAAAGAGTAAGGATGAATAGGAGTCTGTCATGAAGGAAAAGATAATCGAAGCAATAAGCAACCTCAGCGAGAGAGAACGCACGATTCTGATGGGTTTTATCGCCTTCGTGATGGTTTTTGTCTTTGCTGCGGTCTACTTTTTCATGAGCTCCGCTGTCGACGACCGTAGAAATACGATCATCGAGCAGGAGAAGATGATCCAGGAGATGGCATCCAAGAAAAACCTCTTCATGAAGGCGAAAAACGATGCCGCCACCATGCAGAACGGGATCGATTCCGGCAACGTGAATTTGAATTCCGACATCTCTGCGGTCAAAGAGAGCACCGGCATAATGATAAGCTCCATCAAAGAGGTAAAACCGCGTAAGAAGGGCGATATCAATATCGAAAGGATAGAGCTGTCGATGCGTGACGTGCAGCTGGATCAGGCGCTCTCCTTCCTTTACGGGCTCGAAAACAAATCGCGTTATGTATTTATCGACTCGATCACGATAAAAAAGCGTTTTAACCGGCAGAACTACGAGGTTTCGATGGTTGTGGCCGCTTTAAAGAAGGAGGCGACTGGTGAATAGCAAGGATCTGCAGCAAAAATTTGCCGATTTAAAGCAGAAGCTGCTGCCCGAGGACGGCAGGGCCGCCGCGCTGATCAGGCGGGCCGGAGGACTTCTCAGCGGCAAGACTCTGGCGATAATCAAGGCTCTTATCTTTATCAATGTCGCCTGTTTTGCCGGGATATATCTAGGGATAAAGGTCTTCTTTCCGAATGATTTTATCCTCACGAAGATCAACGATGTGCTTTTTGTAAAGGATCTGGCGCTCATTTCGGATGACATCTCGATATCGCCCTTTCTGAGCATAACCTTTTCCGACGGAGAGCTGACGCAGAGAGGGAACAAGGCCTTCACGTTCGGCGAGCTTTCGTTTTCTCCGAATATTTTCGATATGCTGGCAAAAAAGCCGGCGGGAACGCTTTCGGTCAGCGATGTCAACAATCAGGGCGGAAGGATGGAAGTCACCTTCAACACGGATGAGGATCCGTGCTATTCTTTCTCGTCGGAAGCGCTTCCTCTTTCGCTTTTCAAACCGTTTACAGGCGATATTTCGCTGAGCGGCGGACTGAGCGGCGAGGGAGATGTCTGCTCGGTGAAGCAGAAGTATTCCGGAAAGGCGGGGATCAGCGGCGCCGATCTCGTTCTCCGCGGCAAGATCCCGACTGCTATGGGCGATTTCGATGTCGGCAAGATAATACTCGGCGATATCGAGCTTGAGGCGGATATTTCAGAAAACAAGATCGAGATCTCCAGGCTTATAATCTCGAAGGGGCTCATGGATTTTGACGTCGTCGGCAAAGTGACGCTGAACCCGAGAACTCCCGCCATGAGCAGGCTCGACCTTGATGTCCGCATCGTGGTGCCGAATCCGGAAAAACTTGCCGAAAATGCTGCGCTCAACCTGCTGGTCTCGACTCAGTTTTCGCAGTACAAGACCGACGAATCGAGTTACGCGTTTTTGCTGAGAGGCACTTTGAACAAACCTCAGATGGCTCGTGCGCCGAAGGAGAGGGCTGTCAAAACCCAGTCCGGAGCAAAGCGCGGCGAGGCCGGAGAGGTAAAGACGGAAAAGCCGGAGAAGGCGAAGAAGGCTCCGGTACAACCGAGAGCAAAAACTCAGAACCGGCCCGGCACGAAGCCTGCACCGCCGGCAAAGGCAGCTCCAGCTCCGCAGCCAGAACCTGCAGCTGATACGGCAAAGGCGGAAGAGAAGGCTAAAGAGGCTGAAGCCGAGCGGAAAAGACGCGAAGAGGAGGCTAAGATGGCCGAGCAGAAGCGTGTAGAGGAGGAAAAGGAGCGCATGGAGGACGAACGCAAACGCATGGAGGACGAGCGTGAGCGCATGGAGGCCGAGCGCAAGAGAATGGAGGATGAAAAGCGTCAGATCGAGGCCGAGAGGGAGCGCGCCGAGGAGGAGAGAAAGCGTGCCGAGGCGGAGGCTGACGAGGCGAGAAGGATCCGCGAGGAGGAGAGACGCAGAAATGAGGATAACTCTTCGAATGCAGAAGAGGAGAGTGAAGATAAGGTGAACGAAGAAGAGGAATAGAGGGGGAAGACGATGAAAAAGGGTTTGATTCTTGTAATTCTTGTTATTTCGGTTTTTTTCAACGTATCGTGCAGCAAAAAGATGATCAAGGGCACGAACATCGAGGATACTCAGGATGCCAGGGATATCCTGACGGTTTTCGGATACTATCTCAAGGGCTTCAAGGAGAAGGATCCGAGCGTATTTATTCCATACATCTCAAAGGAATATTACGACACGAACGGCACCGATGACCCGGCAGACGATATCGACTACGACAAGATGATAGAAATTTTGAATTCCGATGCCTACAAGAGCCTTGAAAAGGTCTCTGTCACGTGCGTCCTGAAGGATCTTGATTTCGAGGAGAACAACGGAAATCTTGCAAAGCTGCTCTTCTTCTTTGAGGTCCGCTTCAAGATGAAAACACAGCTCCCGCCTGAAGAAAACGCATTCATCGCGCATGACGGGATGCTGAATCACAAGATATCCGACAACAACCAGATGAAATTCATAAAAGAGGACGGCGAGTGGAAAATCGTCAGCGGTCTCTGAGGATCTTGGAGTTTTTAACTCTTCCAACTACAAATAAATTTACTTTTTTCCCCCGAAATGTAGAAAGGGGAGGTTTTTTTTTAATGTTTTTTTCAGAGGTTGCTTATGGAACTCGACAAGAAATATGATCATCTGGCGATAGAGAAGAAATGGTACAGATTTTGGGAGGAAAATGGCTTTTTCAAGGCTGATCCCAGCAGCAAGAAGCCGCCTTACACGATAGTTCTCCCGCCGCCCAACGTCACGGGCGTCCTTCACATGGGACACGCCGTAATGGTCGTCGTTCAGGATGCGATGAGCCGCTACAAAAGGATGTCGGGTTACGACGTTCTCTGGCTTCCGGGCACGGACCACGCCGGGATCGCGACGCAGATGGTCGTTGAAAGGGCTCTCAACAAGGAAGGGATCTCAAGGCACGATCTTGGCCGCGAAAAATTCCTTGAAAGAGTCTGGAAATGGAAAAAGGAAAACGGCAGCACGATAACGCGCCAGCTCAGATGCTTAGGTGCATCGCTCGACTGGTCAAGAGAGCGTTTCACGATGGATGAAAACCTCTCAAAAGCAGTCCGAGAAGTCTTCGTTTCGCTTTACGAAGAAGGGCTCATTTACAAAAACACATACATCATCAACTGGTGTCCGCACTGCAGAACGGCACTTTCAGACCTTGAAGTCGACCACGAGAATGTCGAAGGACATCTCTGGCACATCAAATATCCGATTTCTGGCAGCGACGAATTCCTTACGATCGCAACTACCCGTCCCGAAACACTTTTGGGCGACAGCGCGGTAGCAGTCCACCCCGATGACAAGCGTTACGCCCATCTCATCGGCAAAAAGGTCAAACTGCCGCTTACCGACAGAGAGATCCCGATAATCGGAGACTCGATTCTGGTCGATATCGAATTCGGAACAGGTGCAGTAAAAGTCACTCCGGCACACGATTTCAACGATTTTGAGACCGGCAAACGCCACAACCTTGAAGAGATCAACGTCATCAACGAAAAAGGCGAGATCAACGAACTCGGCGGAAAATACGCGGGAATGACGACGACCGAAGCGAGAGAGGCGATAGTTGC
>DBXP01000031.1 GCA_002309575.1 bacterium UBP6_UBA1209
ATACCTTCCGATATGTACTGCGACAGCATCGCGCCTATGGCATTTTCATCCGCGTCGAGGCTGTAAACAGCGGAACATGCCAGTGTCCCCGATTTATGGAGGTTGTCTGTCCTTATGAAATCCGGTGTTACCTGGATCGAAGCGTTGCTGTAGTCCGCAGGATCCGAAAGGTAATGGATCATATACTGCTGCGGGCTCACTTCACCGGTCGTGTCGTAGAGGTTGACCGTTATCTGACCGTCGGCGTTTTTGAAATAGACCGGAGAGCCGGCTGCGTTGTATCCGATCTCTTCGACCGAGGCGGTTGTGTTGCCTGCACAGCTTGTGACCTGATTGCCGGCAGGTTCGCAGGTCACTCTTTTTGTCGGCTGGAGCCAGTTGGTGAAGTAGTCCTCTACTATTCTTTCGTTGTTTGTTTCACTGCCTTTTTCATGCGAATAAACGGTCACCGTCTGCGGGTTCCATTGAGAGTAACAGGAAGAGTAATATTTCGGATATATTCTTTGCGTGCCATGATAGAAAGCGCCCTTTACTGTTTTTACGAGATATTCCGAAGAGTCTTTCACAAGCTTTCTTTCGGTGTAGCCGTCGGGGACGCTGCCGGTAGCAGTCATGGTCCATTCCGTTTCGCCTGCCTTATCCTTGCCTGCTATTGAAGAGAGCGAAAGAACCAGCCCGTTTTCCGAATAGGTGTCTCTCCTGTACCATCCGTCGCCTTTGTATATCTCGGCCTCCATATTGAATCCGCCGTTAAAATAGTATTTGACCGCTGTTTTAAGTGAATCCTGATCCACGCTGCCGCCCGGAAAGGCTCTGCCGACGGATATTTCGACAACGCCCTGCAGCGGCTCGTACAGCGTCCTGGAATAGGGATCAGGGCTGCCCGTCAGACCGAACCGGGGAGTTTCGTTTCCCAGCAGTTTTGGATCCGAAGAGGTGATCTTTATCACCCTTTTCAACGGGTCTGTGATCGTTGCGGAACGGATGTTGTAATGGGAATACTCTTTGATGACCGTTTCCGAGAGGTCCCATCCATATTTGAACGAAGTCTCCTTCCCGTCTCTTGTCGTGTACTTTGAAACCGGTATGTAGTCCATGAGGGTGTATTGCGCCGGTCTCGGTATCGCGATCTGTAGCAGATCATCAAAATCACCGCCTCTGGAAAACTCCGTTACGGAGCCGTCTTCACCGTAGCGGGTGATCCTCCACCTGTCTGTACCGGTGCCGGGGCCGGGACCGTAAAAATATGTGCCGCATGTCGTGTTGTAATTGATGGAAGGCAGGCAGGCTTTGGCGGTCGTCTCAAGGACTATGTACGAGAACAGATCCTGACCGGGCGCGGGGTAGAATGTCATTTCGACACGGGCTGCGTTCAATAAATCTTCATAAGTCTCACAGTGCGTCAGAGGAAGATGCTCC
This sequence comes from bacterium UBP6_UBA1209, assembly GCA_002309575.1. Classification (GTDB taxonomy): domain Bacteria; phylum UBP6; class UBA1177; order UBA1177; family UBA1177; genus UBA1177. Next base: position 1,420 of record DBXP01000031.1, read on the forward strand.
TCATCGAAGCATTTTTTTTCTACAGGAAGCGAATACTCCTCCTTCCCCCACGGCAGATAGAGATAAACGGTTTTCAGATCCCATCCGTAAGTAGGCAGGAACGTCCTGAAAGAGTTGTGGCGCAGCTCGGCTCTCGGCAGGTCAAGATGCCAGCCGGCGACAAGGTTTTTATCCTCGTCGTAATAGATCCCGGCTCTCAGGACCGGTGCGAACGAAGGAACTCCGGGAACCGGTTCGAGCGCAACGTCACGCCTGGAAATGTCCGGTAAAATCAACCTGTTGTAGTCTTCGTTCGAGATCCCCCGCGCCGCGTTGAGCGGTACGCAGAGACTGCCTATAGCGGTAAAACCTGTTTTGCAGTCCCACTGGCAGATGCTGTCCGCACAACCCTGATCTCCGGAATGACACAGATCCGTGATTTTCCCGGCAGGGACCTGATATTCCTGTCCGGCAGTGCTCCAGAAGATCCTGTCGTCCGAAACTATTTTCGAATTTCCCGGCAGAACGCCGCAGTCATATTTTCTTTCATCAGGCTCGCAGACCCCTGCGCTGACATCGGGGTGTGTCCCGGTGTCGCAGCTGTTCGGATTGAAACAGGTGTTGTTGAAGGCATAAAAGATGTAACCGTCATCGCATACACACTTCCCGCTGACGCACGATCCGTGTGCCGGACAGCCGCCGCTGTTGTCGATCACTCCGTATTTTCCGCCCTGATCCCCGTACCGGATCAGTCCGTTGCACTCCCAAAGCCCGATCCCGCCGAGCCATCCCTGAACAGTGCTGCCGTCCGGACGGACCGACCCGTAAAAGCCGTTTTCCGTGTCGGCGAAAACGATCTCCTTCAATGAGCTTACGGAAGCAAGCGGATGGGGATCGTAAACTCCCGAATACGAAATATCGAGGCTCTCGAGCGGAAGAGCTGCAAGCGGACTCAGATCATTTGCCGGATCGCCGGAAATGTTGAGAACCTTCAATCCCGTGCAGCCGGCGAGCGGTGAGAGATCCGAAATGCTGTTCCCTGAAATATCAAGCACGCTCAGCGAAGAGAAAAGCCCGATCCCGCCGAGAGATGCGATACTTTTTCCTTTTAAAGGAAGGTGCGTGATATCTTCAAGCATTTCAGGATCGATGTCTGTTTCTGTTTCGACATCGTAGCCCTTGTACTGAAGCAGCTCCACGACCGCCGCCGCCAGATTTTCGTCTTCGAACCAGCCCTCCTCGCAGTAACCGTTTCTCAGGACATAGCCGTAACCGCAGGTGCAGACAGGAGTCCCCGAAGTTCCGTCGCAGGTCCCGCCCGTTCCGCAGTCGACACCGTAGCAGAGATCGATCAGGACATCGTGATACATGTCGTCGTAGGCGTCGTCGCCGTTGCCCAGAACCTCGGCTGTAACATACTGATTGCCGTTTACCTCATGCTGAAACCAGAAGTCGATATACTGTGAATCCACATTGTCGCAGACACCTTCGGTCACGCACTGTGCCACGGTTCTGCGGTAGTTGTGCCACACGTTTTCGGAATCCAGGACATTCACGATTATGTCGTAGAGTGACGCCTCCGAAGGAGTGAAATGGTATGCGTTCTTTGCAAAAATCAGACGGTAATGACAGTTTCCAGTGTTGTAGCAGGCGATCCCGTTGAGAATAGCAAGAGTGTCCGTAGTCGAGGCTTCATTAAGAAAACAGTTCAAGCCCTCCGCGGAGAATCCCGTTTCGCAGCTGCAGACCTCCGCGCCGCTTACGACCGAACAGACACCGTGACCGCTGCATGTGACGCCGTCGCAGCCTGAAATGCAGTCCAAACCGCTTGCAATATATCCTTCATCGCATACGCACCATTCATCTTCACCGTCTTCCTGACATTCGCCGTGCCCCGAACAGGTGACATCGTCGCATAGATCGGCACCCCATCCGGCATACAGTGAAACAAAAGAAAACAGTACAGTTGAAAACAAAAACATTTTTTTCATGGCCGCCTCCTTTTTCATGGTTGTCTCCAAGCAACATCAACAAACAGCGGATTTTATTGGATTTTTGAAAAAAGACAAGAGCAAATCGGATCAAAGCCGGAGAAAAAGAGCGATTGCGGCTTTGCGCAGACAATTTTATTTTATAGTTGAATTTTAAATTGATTTAGTGTTTAATCCCGCGATTGTATGCAGATGTCCATTTAAAGGAGGATTTTATGGCAAAGTTTGAAGTACTTATTCCATCAGCGGACGGAACCAAAAGCACTGTAGTTACTGCTGAAGGTCAGGATTGGTTTGTAGGACTTGAGACGGCTCTTTCAGGCCGCGGTCTTGCTGATTGCATGAAAAATATCATCTGTGATGTCAAAGAGGATGGCGGAATTTATGTCACCGATACAGCTTCGGGACGCAGGTTCTTCCTCAGAGAGATCGATGACTCCCAGCCGCAGACCGATATCCGTAAGGTCGTCAAACTTGAAAAGATAGCGCCGGTTGCAGCTGATGTCTCCAAGAACGATAGGATCGCAGACCTTTTCTTCGAGGTAAGCGGAGCGCAGGGCAAGCCGATGCAGGAGGGGATCGATTTCTTCCTTGATCTCGCGCTCAAATATGTTCCCTGCGAGAGCGGCTCGTTCGCACGTTCAGATCTCAGCACGACCGATATGGAATTTGTCTCCTGCCGCGGTCCGAAGGCTGATTCAGTCGTCGGAATCAAGGTCCGCGTAGGTCAGGGCTTCGTAGGCTTCTCGGCAAAGCACAACTGCTTTATCGCTGTCGGCGATGTTCACAAGGATCCGCGTTTCTACAAGACGATCAGCCAGAATATCGGATACGAGACAAGTTCGATCGTATGCGCTCCGATCAAATCTTCAGAAACGAATATCACCTTCGGAGTTCTCGAGCTCATCAACCGCAAGGGCAGCAGCAGGATCAATGCCGAGGATATGGAGATTTTGAGGATCATCGGCGACCAGATGGCTGAATATTTCCACGCAATCTGGACTGGCACGAACAACACATTCGAAGAGTAACCCGAGCTTCCGTTACAGCAAATGCTCAGGACGGAACATCTGACAGCCGGCTACGGCAACCGCACGATTCTTGAAGATGTCACTTTTGAAATCCAAAACGGGGAGAGGTTTATCGTCCTGGGCGAGTCAGGATGCGGCAAATCGACGCTCCTGAAGGCGATCGTCGGGCTGAATCCGCCGATAAGCGGCAGGATCTTCTTCCACGATGAAGAGATAATCCATCCTCTGCCGGAGGATTCCGACTTTTACCAGAAAATAGGGATCCTCTACCAGAACTCGGCGCTTTTGAACTCTCTCACGCTCGAAGAGAACGTCATGCTGCCGATAACGATGCACTACCCGGATTTCCCTGTCAAAATAGCGTCTGACATTGCAAACGAAAAGCTTGCGATGGTCAACCTTTACAAGGACAGGGACAAGTATCCGCAGGAGCTTTCAGGCGGTATGAAGAAGAGGGGAGCGCTGGCCCGCGCACTGGTCCTTGACCCCGACATCATCTTTTTCGACGAGCCTCAGGCTGGTCTTGACCCGGTCACCGCGAGGGATCTCGACGCGCTCTTCATCAAGCTAAACGAACAGCTCGGAACGACCTATTTCATTGTTACCCACGAGCTGCTTTCGATCAAGCGGACAGCCCAGAAGGTCCTGATGCTTGCCGACAAAAAGGTGCTCTTCTACGGAACTTTCGACGAGGCGATGCAGTCCGATATTTTTAAGGTCAAGCGTTTCTTCAACGTCGATAAATACAGCGCGAATCAGTAACTTTCATACTTGGTTTTATATATTGGGAGGCGAAAATGGACAAAATTGCGACACTGCGAGAGTATATCGAGGAGTCTCAAAACATCGTTTTTTTCGGCGGGGCCGGGGTCTCGACGGAGAGCGGAGTTCCCGATTTCAGAAGCAAGGACGGTCTTTACAACCAGCACGACGTCAGGTTCGACGCCTACAGCGCGGAGTATCTTCTGAGTCATTCGTGTCTGGTCGATAACCCGAAGGTTTTTTATGAGTTCTACCGTCAGAAAATGGATACGCGGAATGTCAAACCGAACGCGGCGCATCTCTATCTCGCCGATCTGGAAAGGCGCGGCAAGCTCAAGGCTGTCGTTACCCAGAACATCGACGGGCTTCACCAGAAGGCGGGCAGCAGGGTCGTCTACGAGCTTCACGGAACCACCTTCCGGAACTTCTGCGCAAGGTGCGGAAAGGGGTATTCACCAACGTATATTTTTGAAAACACTGATGAAATCCCGAGGTGCAGCTGCGGCGGGATGATAAGACCGTATGTCACTCTTTACGAGGAGAGCCTGCCAGCCGAAGCGGTCGAAGGAGCTGTCCGGGCGATCGCCGGCGCCGATATGCTGATCGTAGGAGGGACCTCGCTTTCAGTCTACCCGGCGGCTTCCTACATCGATTATTTCCGCGGAAAGCATCTTGTCGTGATCAACCGTGAACCGCTGCGGATCCACCTGCGTGACAGCGACCTCGAAGTCAACGGCGATATCGGGAAGGTCTTCAGCTCGCTTTGATTTTTGTTATATCTCCTTTCCGGTTTTCTGATCTATGCCTTTCATCGACATGCGTGTTTTGCCGCGCACGTCTGCGCCGAGGAAGCGGACAAAGACCTTGTCGCCCTCTTTGATCCCGGTGTCTGCGATGTTGTTGATGCGCTCTCCTGTGATTTCGGAGATGTGGACAAGCGATTCGAAACCGTTCAGGACTTTGACGAAGAGACCGAAATCCTTGATGCCGGATACGACACCTTCGTAGATCTCACCGATTTCAGGTTCCGCAACGATCATTTTGATGCGTCTGATTGCCGAATCTGCATCCTCCTGCGATGCTGCCAGTATCTTCAGGGTGCCGTCGTCTTCGGTCGTGATCGTCGTGTTCGTTTCACGCTGGAGCGCCTGGATCACTGAGCCGCCTTTGCCGATAACTTCGCGTATTTTCTCAGGATTTATGTGCATCGTGTAGATCTGCGGCGCATACTGCGACAGGTGGTCGCGTGGTGCCGAAATGGCCTCCTTGATCTTGCCGAGGATATGCATACGCCCCTCTTTTGCCTGAGCCAGCGCGTGTTCCATGATCTCAAACGTGATCGATGTTATTTTGATATCCATCTGCAGCGCCGTGACGCCCTGATCCGTTCCCGTTACCTTGAAATCCATGTCGCCGAGATGGTCTTCGTCACCCAGGATATCGGTCAGGATAGCATAGTCGCAGCCCTCCTTTATCAGTCCCATGGCTATTCCGGCTACCGGGCGGTGAAGCGGGACACCGCCGTCCATCATCGCAAGTGTCGCTCCGCAGGTCGTTGCCATCGAAGAGGAGCCGTTCGATTCAAGGATATCCGACACGACACGGATGACGTAGTCGAATTTATCGCGGCTCGGAACCATCGGGTGCAGTGCGCGCCACGCCAGGTTCCCGTGCCCGAGTTCACGGCGTCCCGGAGATTTCAGGCCTTTGGCTTCGCCGACGGAATAACCGGGGAAGTTGTAGTTCAGTATGAAGTCGCGTTCCTCGTCGCCGTCGAGCGATTCTACCGGCAGGGCATCCTTGCCGCCGCCAAGAGTCAGCGTGACCAGTGCCTGTGTCTCGCCGCGTGTGAAGAGTGCCGAGCCGTGCGCCCTGGGCAGCAGACCGAGCTCGATTTCGATCGGACGTACCGTCTTGGTGTCACGTCCGTCGATACGCGGCTTTCCAGCCAGGATGTTGCCACGCATGATGCGGGCGGTGATGTTTTCGATTATTTCGGCTGCGAACGATTCCAGCGTCGATTTTTCGGTCTCTGTCTCGGGAAAAAGCTCCGGAATACGTGCTTTCGCCGCGGTTCTGATCTGTTCCAGCGTCTCCAGACGGACCAGTTTTTCCTTGATCGTGAGCGCCTCTTCGATTTGGGGTGCAAACTGCTCGAAGTCGGATTCCATCGCAGTGTATTCCGCCGTCTTTTCCGGTATCGGCCAGGGCTCTCTGCCTGCCTTTTCCGTCAGTTCGTTGATGGCTTTGATGACAGTCTGCTGCGCTTCGAAACCGAATTTTACGGCGCCGAGCGTCGTCGCCTCGTCCAGCTCCTGGATCTCTGATTCGACCATCAGGACACCGTCTTTAGTCGCAGCAACTACGAGGTCCATTTCGGAGTTTTCGACCTCTTTTTTGGACGGGTTCAGGATATACTGACCGTCGGCGTAACCGACACGCGCAGCACCGATCGGACCTGCAAACGGAACGCCGGAGAGCGCCAGCGCGGCACTCGAGGCGATCATCGCCAGGATATCGGGCTGGTTCTTTTTGTCGTAAGAGAATGTCTGCGCAATGATCTGGACTTTGTTCTTGAATGTTTCCGGGAAGAGGGGACGGATCGGGCGGTCGATCAGGCGTGCGATCAGAGTCTCGGAAAGCGAAGCCTTTCCTTCGCGTCTGTCGCGGGAACCGGGGATGAGACCAGCGGATGCGTACTTTTCCTGGTAGTCAACGGTCAGCGGAAAGAAATCCTGTCCTTCGACGGCTGTCTTTTCAGCGCAGACTGTGGCCAGGACCATCGTTTCGCCCATTGTCGCAAAGACCGCGCCGCTTGCCTGCTTTGCCATGCGCCCTGTCTCGAGACGCAGTATTTCGCGGCCGTACTGGACCTCGACGGCGACCGGATTGTTCAAGCGTGCCTTTACCTCATTTGTGTTGGAATCAGATAACATTTTTCCTCCTTTTTTTCATCTGTTTCTAATTATGGCGGAGAAAAACCATTCGTTTTTGTGCTCTGTCCGCAGAACACAAGAAGGAACAGTTAATCTCCTTTCACACGGCGGGTTATAAAGCATATTTGCCGCATTGCAAATAAAATAGAGTGCAATTCAATAAATCCAATGACTTATCTTTAAGGTGCATTTTTTATTCATCCGAGTTTTTTTTATTTCCGAAAATGAGTTGAAATCCGCAATTTGCCTGCTAGAATTGCCCGTTTAATTGTTATTTACATTAATAAGAGGATATAAAATGACAAAAAAGCTTCTTATCAGAGATCTCACGTTAAGAGACGGCCAGCAGTCGCAGTTCGCGACCAGAATGAAACAGGGTCAGGTCGACAGGCTGTTGAAATCATTCAACAAAGCTCATTTTTACGCAATGGAGGTATGGGGCGGTGCCGTGCCGGATTCCGTCATGCGCTACCTCGGCGAGGATCCGTGGGCAAGGCTTGAGAAGGTCAAAGCCGGTGTCGGTGACGCCAGCAAGCTTACGGCTCTTTCGAGAGGCCGCAACCTCTTCGGTTACAACCCCTATCCCGAGGATGTCATCGAGGGCTTTAACCGCAACGCGATCAAATCAGGCATCGATATCATGAGGATCTTCGATGCCCTCAACGACATCGACAACATGAAATCGACGATAAAATATGTCAAGGAGAACGGCGGCATGACCGACTGCTGCATCTGCTACACGGTCGACCCGAAGTTCTCGAGGAAAGACAAGATCAAAGCCCTTTTCAGCGGCAAAAAACTGCCTGACAACCTCTTTTCGATCGACTACTTTGTCAACAAGGCTGTCGAGCTTGAAAAGATCGGCGCCGATATGATCTCGATCAAGGATATGGCCGGTCTGATCGACCCTGCGACTGCGGCGAAGCTGATCTCGGCGCTCAAATCCGCGGTCAAGATCCCGATCGACCTTCACACGCACTGCACTCCAGGCTACGGTCTCGGAAGTGCTCTGATGGCGATGGTCAACAACGTCGATATCGTCGATACAGTCATCATGCCGTTTGCCGGTGGTCCTGCCGCTCCTGCTTTCGAGCTGGTTCAGGTATTCGCCCAGAAGCTCGGCTTCGACACAGGTGTCGAGCTTTCGGCGGTACGCGAGATCAGACGCGAACTCTTCAAAATCCGCGAGGAGCTGGCTCAGTTCGACCAGTACAAGCGCTTCCCGGTCGACTTCGACCCGACGGACAAGCTTGACCCGGCAATAGAGAAGCTTTTCGACGATGCGATCACTGCGGCTAAAAACAACGATGCCGAGACAGTTACAACGCTTACCCAGCAGATCGAAAAGCACTTCAACTTCCCGGCTCCGAACGAGATCGTCCGTGTGGCTCAGATCCCCGGCGGAATGTATACCAACATGCTGGCTCAGCTTCAGGCGGGCAAGATAGAGCATCTTCTGCCGAAGGTCATGGCGACAGTTCCGATAGTCCGTCTTGCTGCCGGTGTCCCGCCGCTTGTCACGCCGACAAGCCAGATCGTCGGAACGCAGGCTGTCAGCAGCGTGATCAGCCTCAACTCAGGCAAGGATATGTACGCGAACACCTCTGTCCAGTTCGTAAATCTGGTCAAGGGCGGTTACGGCAAGACTCCGTGGCCGGTCGATCCTGCATTCAGAAAACAGATCTCTGGCAAGAGCGAGGAGCAGCCCTACGACACCTCGAAGCATGTCAAGCAGGTGAACGAGATCCAGGAGGATCTGGGCGGCATGAAACTTGCAGCAAACGAGAAGGAGGAGCTTCTTCTCGAGCTCTTCCCGGCGGTTGCAAAGCCCTTCCTCAGAAAAAAACGCGAGGCTGATTTCAGAGAGGAGCTGAAGGCGGCTCAGGATAAAATCGATGAAGGAAACCGTGCTCTGCTTGAAGGTTTGAGCGGAGATGTTTTATCGTAACTTCCGATGGAAGAGATTGTTCTCCAGTACGTAAATACCGGCAAAAAGCTTAGGGTCAGGTTCGATAAGCTTCTTGTTGCACTCCATTCCGGCGGTTTTGAAGGGACCATTCTCGTTATCGACGGTGCAGACCGTTACGAAATGACCGTCGCGAAGGGGCGGATCTACACGGACAGACCGTTCAACAAGCTCCCAAAACTTGACGGAAAGGCTCTCTTTGCTTTGTCTAACCGTCTGAGCGGGAACTACTCGAACCAAAAAGACTACGAGACGCTTTTTCTGCTTTTCAAAGTTGTCGAAAATTCCGACCGGTTTTTGCTTCTGTCGCTGATGAAGCCCTACGCGGAGGAATTTTTCTCGATAAAACCGGAAGCCGGATTGATCGAATTTCTGCACGAAAGCCTGGCTCCTTTTGTCAACACGAAGAAGATCGAGATCTTCACGAGTCTCAAAAAGTACTTCCGTCTTGTCTATTTTCTGCTGATCACACATTATGCTGTGATAATTCCGTCAAGTGACGCCGAGCGCGAAATTATCCGCAAAAAAATGGAGAATACGACGCTCTTTTCCGAAAAAACAGAAGAGGTCGTCGAAAGCGAAGAGGCGAAACCGGAGGTAAAAGACAGGATCGTCAGCGAGGAGGAGAAGATTCTCGACCTCATCATAAAGATCGAGAAAAGCCCTGATATTTTCACCCTTTTCGATATAAAAAACTATAAAGTCGAAGACCGGGCTCTCAGACATTCCTACATCTCGATGGTTCAGCAGCTCCACTCCGACAGGCTCCAGAATGTTTCCGAGGATATCGCGCTAAGGGCAAAGGACGCCCTCAGGCTTGTCAGCGAGAACTACGAGCTTGTCAGGAACGAGAAGGACCGCGAGGTCATGGCCTTTTTGATAAAAAAGTACGGACCTATCAAATCTAACGCCGACTACCAGAAGCTGAAGGAGCTCAACGACGCGATGTACAAGGCGACCGCGCTGACAAAGTTCGGTTCGTTCGACGCCGCCGCCAAGATTTTTGATTACATCTACAAGCAGACCGGCAACCTGGAGGCGCTCGAGAAAAAGGTCACGACGAACTGGCAGACCTCCTCCCGCTGGAGTGCGCTTCAGAAGGCTGAACGTTTTTCCGAGATGAAGAGCGAGCTTATGGAGGTGAAGAACAAAAAGGGGCTTTCGCTGGAGGCTCTCTACATTCTGGCGGAGATCCTGGAGTATCAGAAGTATCCGAGAGATGCGCTTGATGTCCTTGACGAGATCCTAAGGATAACGCCGGATGACTACAGGGCGGCAGGTATGAAAAAGAGGATCGTTTACTACGAAAAACTCGAAAAGGAACAGAAGGGGTCTAAGTAATTAAATTTACACATAAAATTTTTTGAGTATAAAGCGTGTGCCAAATTTGTGGATGATTGGAGTGACGAATGGATATAAAACCGTTTGAAAAGAAGATCTGGCTCAGCTCTCCGACGATGCACGGTGACGAGCAGAAGTGGGTGAACGACGCCTTTGAAAAGAACTGGATAACGACTGCCGGCGAGAACCTCAACCAGGTCGAAAAGGACGTTGCGGAGTTTCTTGGTTGCAAATATGCTGTCGGGCTCTCGTGCGGCACGGCGGCGCTGCATCTTTCGATAAAACTTGCCGGCGAAAAGCTCTACGGGATGTCGAAAGCGAACCGCGGATCGCTTGACGGACACAGAGTCGCATCAAGCGACATGACATTTTCGGCGACCTGCAACCCGATAGCCTACGAAAACGGCGAAGCGGTCTTTATCGATACCGAATACGATACCTGGAATATGTCTCCGGTAGCTCTCGAACAGGCTTTCAAACTTTATCCCGATATCAGGCTCGTTGTTTTGGCGCACCTCTACGGAACTCCTGCAAAGTTCGATGAGATCAAGGCGGTTTGCGATAAATACGGAGCTTTGATCATTGAAGACGCTGCTGAAAGTTTCGGTGCAACATACAAGGGTAGGGAAACAGGAACTCTCGGGAATTATTCGATAATAAGCTTTAACGGCAACAAGATCATAACCGGTAGTTCAGGAGGAATGTTCCTCACTGATTCGAAAGAAGATGCCGACAAAGTCCGTAAATGGAGCACGCAGAGCCGTGAGGCAGCGCCTTGGTATCAGCATGAGGAGCTCGGCTACAACTACCGTATGAGCAACATCATTGCCGGGATCGTCCGCGGTCAGATGCCGCACCTTGAAGAACATATCGCGCAGAAACGCGCAATTTTTGAAAGATATCGCGAAGGATTCAAAGGACTTCCTGTGAAGATGAATCCATTTGACGCAGAAAACTCCGTTCCGAATTTCTGGCTTTCATGCATGATAATCGACGAAGAAGCGATGTGCAGACAGGTCCGCGGCGACCGTGACGCGCTCTATATCCATGAAAGCGGAAAAAGCTGCCCGACCGAAATTCTGGAAACACTTGCCAGCTACAATGCCGAAGGGCGCCCGATCTGGAAGCCGATGCACATGCACCCGGTCTACAGCTCGAACCCGTTTGTGACAGTGCACGGCAACGGCAGAGCCGGAACCAATGCTTATATCGCCGGGAAATCGACCGATGCAGGAGCCGATATCTTTAGACGCGGTCTCTGCCTCCCCTCGGACAACAAAATGACCGCCGAAGAGCAGGAAACAGTGATTGAAATCGTAAAAAGGTGTTTTGAGTAATATGTATGCCAAGTTCTTTAAACGTGTTTTGGATCTTTTTCTGAGTCTTTGCGCACTCGTCTGCCTTTCGCCGCTGCTTATAGTTCTCACTCTTGTCGGAGCAGTCGCAATGAAGGGAAATCCTTTTTTTACTCAGCAGAGACCAGGTCTGCATGAGAAGATTTTCAGACTCATCAAGTTCCGCACCATGACAAACGAAAAGGACAAAGACGGGAACTTTCTTCCAGATACCGTTCGTTTGAACAAATACGGACGTTTTTTAAGGTCGACAAGTTTGGACGAACTGCCGGAGCTGATCAACATTTTCAAAGGCGATATGTCGATTGTCGGGCCGAGACCTCTGGCAGTTAAATATTTGCCTTTCTATACTGAAGAAGAGAGAAAAAGACACAGCATTCTTCCGGGGCTCACCGGGCTTGCTCAGGTCAACGGCAGGAACGATCTTTCGTGGGAAGATAAATTCAGATTTGATCTTCAATACGCAGCTGACATTTCTTTTGTGAATGATGTGAAAATTGTTTTTCTGACAGTAAGAAAAGTTTTTATGCATGAAGGCATAGGGCAGGGCGGAGAAGCTCCTGTAAGTTTGCATATTCAGAGAGCCAAGATGATGCAGAACAAGGAGGACAAATGATTATCAGGTATCAGGATATCGTATTGCGTGCTATTGAATTTACAGATCTTGAATTGATACGAGAGATGATTAATGATCCTGAAATTGAGAATATGACGGGCGGAGGCGGGCTTCCTGTCTCAAAATTTCAGCAGGAACAATGGTTCAAAGGATTGGGCGAACGCAGAAACGAAGTCAGACTTATCATTGATACTGAAGAACATGGTCCGATAGGAACAGTGATATTGAACAATATCGACTACCGTAATTTATCTGCGGAATTTCACTCTAAAATTGCCACAAGCAAAGAGTTGCGCGGCAGAGGTTACGGAACCAAGGCAACTTATGCATTGGTTAAGTACGCTTTTGAGCAGATGAATCTGCATTGCATCTACAGCCACATAATCGACTACAATACTGCCTCACAGAGAGTAAAAGAGAAATGCGGTTTCAAGAAAGACGGGATACTAAGGAAGCGCATTTATAAAAACGGCGGATATCACGACATCGTTGTCTGGTCTATCCTTAAGGAGGATTTTGAGTGCGGCGGGAAATAGGCAGCGAGTTCTGGGATGTTCCGTTGCAGAAAACGGAAAATAATATTTTTCCTCCAGATACACAGTGGTTTATCTCGGGAAGAAGCGCTTTGACCGCAATTATCAGAGATATTAAAAGCAAAAGAGTTGTTCATACGGTAGCGATGCCTTCCTGGTGTTGTGACACAATAATAAAACCTTTTGTTGATGCCGGAATCGAAGTGCATTTTTATCCGGTTATCTGGCAAAATGAATTGCGTCAGGAAACAGATGACAAGTGTGATATTCTTTTTGTCGCAGATTATTTCGGTTACAAATCAAGGATGTTGTACTCGCACCCGTGTGTAATTCACGATATAACACATTCACTCTTTTCTCTTAAAAACATCGGTGAAAAATATAGCTTCGGCTCATTGCGCAAGTGGTGCGGTGTTAAAACTGGCGGATACGCCTTTGGTGTAGGGCCTGATTTTGATGGTACGGATAAAGAGTATGTCGAACTTCGTAAATCGGCAATGCGGAAGAAGGACCTGTATATTAGTGGAAAGATAGAAGACAAAGATTATCTAAATGTGTATGCAGAGGCAGAAGAACGGTTGGACAAAATGGTGGGTGTATATCATGCCGATTTAGATGATGTTAAGACTGTTCGCTATCTTGATTCTGATTATGTCTTGACGCGGAGAAGAGATAACTCGAAAATTCTAATGGAGGCTTTTCGAGATTGGTTGATATTCCAAGATCTAAATTCTGATGATTGCCCTTTGTTTGTTCCTGTTCTGATTCCCCGCGGTAAAAGAGATCAATTGCGCAGACACTTGATAAAAAATGAGATTTACTGTCCGGTTCATTGGCCGATAAGTGATTATCACAAATTAACGGAAGCAGAGCGCTTTATATATGAAAACGAGTTAAGCCTTGTTTGCGATCAGCGCTATTCGCCTGAAGATATGAAACGGTTGATTGAAGTGGTTAGAACTTTTGAGATGGAGGAGTTATAAATGTTGGCAGTTTACTCGTTGGAGCAGGTTGAACAGTGGGATGCGATAGTTCGCTCTTTCAAAAAATACGATACTTATTGGCTCAGCGGTTATGTAAAGGCTTTCAAAATCCACGGTGACGGAGAGCCTCTTCTCTTTTTCTATGAAAGCGGAACCACACGCGGGATCAATGTCGTGATGAAACGCGATGTGGCAAAAGATGCTCACTTCATTGGAATACTTCCCGAAGATCGGTATTTTGATTTCGCAACTCCTTATGGTTACGGCGGGTGGCTTATCGAGGGCTCAGAACCAGAGAATCTTTTTAGGAATTATGAAACGTGGTGTGTAAAAAACGGAATAATTTCTGAATTTGTACGCTTTCATCCGATGGTTAAAAACCATGAAAGCTGCACGAATTTCTACGATGTCATTCAGCTCGGTGAAGTCGTTCATATGGATTTGGAATCGCCTGAGCTGATCTGGAATAACATTACAAGCAAAAACAGGAATCATATCCGCAAGGCAATAAAGAGCGATGTTAAGGTCTACAGCGGCCGCTATCCTGAAATCTTCGAGACCTTCCGCGAGGTTTACAACGCAACGATGGATAAGGACAGCGCAGATAAATATTACTATTTTGAACCTGAATTTTATAAATCGATTTTAGATGATCTGCCCCAGAACGCACAGATTTTTTATGCCGTAAAAGACGGAGTGGTTATTGTTGCTTCGATCATTCTGGCAGTTAACGGAATGATGAATTATCATTTGACCGGAAGCCTTCGTGAATACAGCAGCCTTGCAGGATCGAATCTGTTGATTCATGAAATTGCACTTTGGGGCTCGGCTCACGGCTATAAAACTCTTTACCTCGGCGGCGGGGTTGGTTCAGGTGCTGACAGCCTTTTTGAATTTAAACGTGCGTTTTATAAAGGTGATCTGAACCATTTTTATATAGGTAAAAAGGTCTTCTGTCAGGATAAATATGATAACCTGCTTTCAAAACGAGAATCTTTTGAAAGCGGATTCTTCCCGAAGTATAGAGGTGATTGATGATGCAAACTAAGGTCTGGATCAAAATAGCTGGAAAAAATATTCTTTCTACATACGTGCACCATATAATGTCTCTTGAGTGCGGCAAGTGCCGAGTTTCCGGTGATAATAAGCTCAGGATGATTAACGTTACCGATACTCCCGAACAGATGATCGGCGGTGTTTACTCGATTGCTATAGCACAAAAAATTGTCATGAAAAACAGAGGCAAATGCGATATCTATGTTTTTAAGGATGAAGCGGGGAATAGTGTTGGCACGATCTCTGTCATGTATCGCGGCGGAATGGAGATCGAGTATAAAATAAAGAATATAGATGCCTTTATATACGATGTTCGTACCGATGAGGCATACCGCGGTCGCGGGTACGCAGGCATGATGATCGAATCGGTCTGCAGGGAATTGACTTCAAAAGGTATAGATAAAGTCTATCTGGCTGTCAGTACGAATAATGAGTCTGCTATAAAAGCGTACATAAAAAGCGGCTTTGTTATAGAGAGGACATCATGTTTTGTACGTTTTTTAAAGATCAATATTCCTTACCGCGAGTTGTAAAGGGGGAACTACGATGCTTAATTTCGCAGTTGGTCCGGTAATGTCGAGTGAAGCAGTCCGTGCGATAGGTGCGGAGCAGGTGCCCTATTTCCGTACTCCATAGTGTCGGAGAAACAATAGTAGTGTTTAGAAAGAACAGGAATTTTAAATATATGAGGTCGATGGAATGTATTTTTTGGACAAGAAAATCGAAAACCTTTACCGGATTTTTGACCAGAATGAGCGCAAGGATTATTTGCGGCTTGATCTGAACGAAAATCCCGGCGGATTGCCCGAAGAATTTATCAAAAAAGTGCTTGAAAGTGTAACTCCGCAACTGGTTGCGCAATACCCCGAAACCCTTCATTTTACTGAAGTACTTGCCAAATTTCTCGGCACTGATATTTCGCATTTGTGCCTTGTAAACGGTTCTGCTGAAGGAATCAGATATATCATTCAGGCTTTCACTTCTCCAAATGGACGCATTGTTGGAGTTGTTCCGTCTTACTTCATGTTCCAGGTTTATTCCGAGATGTACGGCAGAAACTTCGTAAAAGTTCCTTACAATGAAGATCTCAGCATGGATGTGAACAATATTATTGCCGAAATGACGGACGATACTCAGCTTCTCATCCTCTTGAATCCGAATAATCCGATGGGAAATGTCTATACGGACGAAGAATTTGAAAAAATTATGAAAGTTGCCCGCGAGAAACAGATCAATGTTCTGGTTGACGAGGCATATCATTACTTCTATCCTAAAACTTTCATAAAGTATGCGCTTGAAGGTGAGCATGTTTTCATTACCAGAACATTTTCCAAACTCTTTTCAATGGCCGGATGCCGCCTCGGTTATGTCGCTGGTTGGCCGGAAGGAGTGAAAATGGTGCAAAAACTCTGTACTCCGCACAATACAAACGCTTTTGCTATGCGTTTTGCCGAGGCTGTTCTGGAGACACCGGGAATGCTCGACAGCTTGATAGCAAATTTTATGCAAGGAAGAAAATATCTTACGGACTGGCTTGATCAGAACGGATATCCGCACAAAGGAGAAGCCGGCAATTTTATTTTTATCAAACCCAAGACTGATGCGCAGAAAATTGTAGACCGCATGAAAGCGGAAAAGAAAATTTTGATAAAAACTTATCCCAATGTCGGAGAGTTCGGAAACTGCCTGAGAGTATCGATCGGTGAAAAAAAATATATGGAGCAGTTCACTTCGGCATTGACGGAACTGGATAAGTAGAGAGGATGCAAAATGATCAAGGTAATAACCTACGGCACTTACGACCTGCTTCATTACGGTCATATCCGTCTCTTGGAACGCGCAAAAGCGTTGGGCGATTATCTGATTGTCGGTATAACAAGTGACGATTACGATAAAACCAGAGGTAAAATCAACAACCAGCAGTCATTGATTGAGCGTATTGCTGCGGTTAAAGCGACAGGAATCGCAGATGAAATCATTGTTGAAGAATACGAAGGACAGAAAATAGACGATATCAAGAAATATGATGTTGACATTTTTACCGTGGGTTCAGACTGGAAAGGCTATTTTGATTATTTGAATGAATACTGCAAGGTGGTTTACCTTGACAGAACGGAAGGTGTTTCGAGTACCGAACTGCGGGCAAAGGCAAGAGAGCTTTGCATTGGTTTGGTCGGTGACGAGGAGATCCGGATCCTCAACAAATATATCGATGAATTCGCTTGTGTAAACGGTGTGAAAATAACCGGAGTCTTTTCCGAAGGCGGTATGGCCGATGATTGTTTAAAAGAGAAAATCTCGTATTTCCCGGAAAAATATGAAGAACTGCTGGAGAAAAGTGATGCAATATACATTATTTCTCATCCCCAAAAGCATTATGTTCAGATAAAAGCGGCTCTCTTGGCAGGTAAACATGTTCTGGTAGAATCTCCGATAGCTTTGAACAAGGCGGAGTGTAAGGAACTTTTCGAACTTGCCGAAAAAGAGCATGTTGTGTTGATGGAGGCTATAAAAACAGCCTACTCTACAGCTTATAACAGGCTTCTATTGATTGTTAAAAGCGGAAAAATCGGCAAAGTCGTTTCTGTTGATGCGACTTGTACGAGCATACGCGACGTGAATGTCGATGCTGCCGGCTACAGAAATGTCTGGAACAGTATCTGTGCCTGGGGGCCGACTGCAATTTTGCCTGTTTTTCAGATATTGGGCTGCAATTACAAAAAAGCTGATATCTCAAGCTTGTTTTTGGATCGGGAAAATAGGTATGACTCATTTACAAAGGTCGATTTTCTTTATGATAATGCTGTCGCATCTGTCAAGGTGGCGCGCGGAGTCAAATCCGAGGGTGAACTGATCGTTTCGGGAACAAAGGGATATATTTATGTCCCGGCCCCATGGTGGAAAACCGATTATTTTGAGGCAAGGTATGAAAATCCTTCAGACAACAGGCGCTTTTTTTATCAGCTTGACGGCGAGGGGATAAGATACATGCTTGTCTCCTTTATAAAATCAATTCAAAATAAAAAGATAAACTCAGAGATTTCCAAAGAGATTTCTGTTAGTATTTCTCAAATAATGCAGGATTTTTATAACAATAAAACAAATGAAATCCGGTGGTGAGATATGATAGGATCTGAATCAGACAAATACGGAACCTCGCAGCGGCAGAGAGAGCTGCTTGATATGCTTAAAGAAGTTGACGCTTTTTTTAAAGCCAATGGGATAGTCTACAGTTTGTGCGGCGGAACCTTACTGGGTGCAATACGGCACAACGGTTTCATTCCGTGGGATGATGATGTCGATTTAATGGTAGATCGTAAAAATTTCGAAAAATTTCATGATGTTATCGATAATTTTAAAGGTTGCCGTTTAGAGCACGAGATTTGGGTCGACAGAATTAGAAAGGATGATAATGCAAACAGTAATATTAAAGAGGCGACAATAGATATTTTTGTTATGGATTACTGTCCTGACAATGCTTTTTTACGGTTCGTTAAAAAACTCCTTGTAATGATCATGCAGGGGATGATGCATCAAAAAATATCCTATAAAGATCACTCTCTGGTTATGAATATTTGTCTGACTACCACATTTGTTATAGGGAAGTTGTTTCCGCATAATTTCAAATATTGGCTTTATCATAAAATTGCTCAAATAGGATGCGGTAAGCCACAAAAAACAATTACGGGATATACAGATTTCTTTAATCTTTTGTCAAAGAGATATCCCGGAGATTTACTTGATAAAATATCTGACCATGTGTTTGAAGATACAGTCTTTGATATTTCTGCTAGATATGATGAATATTTGACTATTCAGTACGGTAATTACATGGTTCCGGTTTCGGAAGCGGAGAGAGTTCCTAATCATATGTGACGGCTGTTTAAAGGGAAAAAGTATGAACATATTATTTTTATCACCGAATGATTACCCGACAATCAATATTCATGGGCTATATTCGGATCTGCTGAGACAGTTTATATCCCACGGTGATAAAGTGTTTTGGGTATCACCTGTTCCGAGAAGCAAAAAAGAACTGGAAACGGTTGTTGAAGAAGCCGGGGCAACAATAGTAAAACCGATAATTTTTAATATGCGAAAGACAAATGTTGTCGAAAAGGGCATTTCGATGCTGACAATCGACGGCATTATGATCCGTGCGATAAAAAAATATTTTTCCGATGTTAAATTTGATCTGATCCTATATCCGACTCCGCCGATAACTTTCCTCAATGTTGTAAGGTTTGTTAAAAAGAGAGACAACGCGAAAACTTATCTGCAGCTGAAAGATATATTCCCTCAAAATGCCGTTGATATAGGAATGCTTTCGACAACAGGTTTGAAAGGGCTGATATACAAATATTTCAGAAACAAGGAGAAAAGGCTTTACGCTGTCTCCGATAAAATCGGCTGCATGAGTCAGGCAAATGTCGAATATGTTCTGAAACACAATCTGGAGATCGATCCGGCTAAAGTTGAGGTGTGCCCTAACAGCATCGAGGTGGTCGACAAAAGTATTAACGAAGAGCAAAGAGCTGCAATCAGAAACAAATACGGCATTCCGTTGGACAAAAAGGTTTTTGTATACGGAGGAAATTTAGGTAAGCCTCAGGGGATTCCTTTTTTTGTCGAATGTCTTAAAAAGTGTGCAAGTATTGAAAATATCTATTTCCTTATTGTCGGTGACGGAACGGAATACCGTTTGATCGAAAACTATGTCAAGACATCGCAGCATAAAAATTTGAAGCTTATGAAGCGCCTGCCGAAAGAGGATTATGACACCTTGGTTGCTGCCTGCGATATCGGATTGATTTTCCTTGACCACCGTTTCACTATTCCCAATTTCCCCAGCAGGCTTTTGAGCTGTATGCAGGCCAAGCTTCCTGTTCTGGCTTGTACAGACCCCAATACGGATGTCGGAAAGGTTATAACGGAGGGCGGCTTCGGCTGGTGGTGCGAAAGTAATAACTCAGATACTTTTTATGACCTGGTGGAAAGTATTGTTGCTGAAAATAATACGGAGATGGGGGAGAAGGGATTCAATTATTTGCAGGAACACTACCATGTCTCCAGAGCATACAAAATCATTAAAGATTCACTGGATGGTTTGCGGAAATGAAGAATTCGGTTGCAAAACTTTGTTTGATTGTAATTATAATCTAAATCTCTTTATTATAATTGCAAAATCCTGTTTTTCCTGAGTATTAAATCCGTAGAACAACAACATAATTCCATAAATCACAATAAAAACAAGAGCTTTCGCAATCAAAGCAGGCCATGAATAATCAGGCAGCAAGTTATTGCTGATAATTCCAGCAACAACTGCCGGTATCAAGCATATCCAAGTTCTTGAAAAAACAGTTTTGAATAGTCTGCCAACCTGAATTTTTATTTCCTTTTGATAATAGACATTCATTATCACTCCGTATCCGACAATAAAAGCGAATGCAGAACCTATCGGTGCTCCGATCATTCCATACTTTGACACAAGGAAAACTGAAATTATGATATGTATTACAGATATAACAAGCAATGTGACAGATCTGAAAAGCCTCTTTTTAAGAGCATCCAGAATGCTTAACACAGTGTTTTGAATCAACGGGATCATATTCGGTATTATAATTATCATCGCGACAGTCCATGTCTGAACAGTATTCGGTCCAGCCCAAAGACTGATGAATTCCCTGCCGAACAAAGCAAAGCCGCAGATAAATCCACCGCAAAGCATAAACTGGTATCTGCCCGGACGGATAACAAAATTCGTAAGATCGTCACTATTATAACTTCCACCGAATATCATTTTGGTTGCTTTTGGTAAAAAAACACCTGAAATAGCTGACGGTAACGAGTTAAACAAGGTTACAAAAGTCGTTGCTATTGAATATATTGCGACATCCGATTTCGAGGTCATGATGCCGAGCACGGTTTTGTCCACATAACTATTGATATAACCAATAATAGCCTGTAAAAAAACAGGGAACATAAATAAAACAAGATCTATGATCAGTGCAAAATCGAACTTGCTCAGTTTAATCTTAAAATGCAGCTGTTTTATTGCGTATATTGAAAGGAAGATGATTGTAGCAAATATTATTATTGCGTCCACCAATGCGACAGCAATCACTCCCATGCCGATATAAAGTAAGCATATAGTCAGGAGAATTTTTAATATTAATTTTGCAACAGAAACAATTCTATTAACTGTGAAATGCTCATATGCACCTAAACATCCTGACACAAATCTTTCTAATACCGTTCCAGAGATAACAAGAAGCATTATCAGCATAAGTTGATGGGCGACATCAGCCTCTTCCGCAGTTATTGTCGGATATATGTCCAACAAAAACACATTCATTATAAGACCTGCCGCCGTCATCAAAACAATGATTGTGACGACAGTGATCAGACAGTGAGCTGAAAAATTCTTCTCGGATTCATAATCGTTGGTAGCATGATATTTGGAGATATAGCGCACCATTGCGGTTTTTATACCGAAATCCAGAATGAGGATATAACTTGCGACTGTATATATCATTTGATATAAGCCGTATCTATCCAACCCTAGATAATTCAAATAGAGCGGTGTAAGAACTAAATTGCTTAAAGTATGAACGATCAATGAAATATATGTGATGATTACGGCCAATTTTTTTGAAGTAGCGAGTTTCTGCAAACTACTCATGAGACTCCATTAAATTCTCTTTTCTAATACTTACAAATGCAGTTTTTCCCGCAACTTTTTAATGTAGTGATGCATTTCGTTTATGTCATACATTTCAAGTGCTGCCGCCTC
>DBXP01000012.1:0-62855 GCA_002309575.1 bacterium UBP6_UBA1209
TCAACGGCTATGCACGCTGTTATGACAAAATTCCAGCAGGAGATTATGATGGTTTATTTGCCGATCCTAGGATTGAATCTCAAATAAAGCAAAGTCTTGGATATGATGAAGATTATGAGCTTGCCGAAGAAGATTTGGAAAAAGTCAAAGAAATAACTTTGTCTGTTAAAGACATCCGCGGTGTCGAAAAACTTGTAAACCTTAAATCTGTTAAGATTTCAACTGGAAAAATCTATGATTACACTCCACTTTCCGAATTGAAAAAATTAAAAAAGGTCGTAATTAATGCCGAAAGCATGACCTGTCTCGACGGATCGTTTTCACAGCTAACTAATCTTGAAACTCTTGAAATCAGAGAAACAAAGTTGAAGGATGTCTCTCCTGTGGAGCAGCTTGTAAATCTTACAAGTTTAGATTTGCTGGAAAACCAAATAAAATTTTTACCTGAAAATATCAGCAACCTGCAACAATTGGAATTTTTAGCTTTTTCGCACAATAATGTTCAGGATATAAATCCGCTTAAATCACTTACAAATTTAAAAAAATTATTTTTCCATTACAACTATGTCGAAGATATTTCCCCAGTAAAAGATTTAGTGAATTTGACTAGTCTCGGAGGTAGTTTCAACAAAATCAAAGACCTTTCTCCTGTCACAAATTTGGTAAACTTAACTTCTTATTTAGGGTTTCACCAAAACCAGATCAAAGAAATTCCGAAAGATATAATAAATCTGAGAAAATTACAGGAACTTGATTTGACATATAACGAAATCAGCAACTTGCCTGAATTGAAAGGACTGGATTCTATTGTCACGGTGAGACTTTCTTATAATGAACTAAACAATGATGATTTTATTAAACTTAATGAACTTGAAACTGTAGGATTTTTGGATCTTTGTTTCAACAAAATCACAAAAGTTCCGCATTTGAAGGATTTAAAATCTTTGCAATACATGCTTTTAGTTGGAAACGAGATTACTGATCTTTCAGGATTTGCAGACAAAGAATCGTTTCCGGTACTTAAGCAACTTGAACTTCAATACAACAAAATAGAAAATGCAGAACCGTTGAGAAAAAGAGATGGCTTGAGCCGTTTGAGCATATACAACAATTGCATTAAAGATGTTTCTCCGCTTGAAGAATTACAAGAAAACGGAACCTATGTCTCAGGAATAGACAAGCAGCTGGAAAGCTGCGAGAATACAATAACTTTAAGAAAAGGAGAGTGAGATGAGAAAAAATTTACGACATTTCCGATCCAATGATGCCTGTTTTAGTTCCATCTTTTTCGACAAGCAGCAGAGTCAACGACCTTGAAGTTTACGGCAATGCTCTTTTTGCCGCGACAAACAGCGGACTCTACAAACTCGATGCAAGCGATCCCGATGAACTTTCGCAAATACTTTTCGTTCCGGCACTTTGCGGAAACGGCATAGTCGAAGGTGACGAAGTATGCGACGGAGGCCAGATCGATTGTGAAGAGTTGGATTCAAATTATGTCAGTGGAACCGCAACCTGCAATTCGACCTGTGACGGCTACAACACCAATAATTGTTCAGATGACGGGTGGTAAACACCAGTCATCTTGAGCAACGCGAAACATCTGAAGAAGACTACTATCATCCCGACAGATGTCCTTACAGCGATTGCACGCCCAATCCGGATAATCCCAAAATTCCGGTGTGGAGAAAAAAGTAATCTTTAGTCCTACAGCTCGCTTCCTGTGATTATTGCAAGTTCGTCGAGAGCGGTTTTGTATTTGTAGAGGTTTGCGATCTCTTCAGTCTTTGATTTCTTGACCATGAGCTGGGAGTTCAGAAGCTCGGTTTCGGTGGTCATCTGCTTTTCGTATTTCGCTTCCTGGATCTTGCGGGTGACTTCGGCGGCTTCGATCTGCGTTTTGTTCTGCTCGATCGCCTTTTCGAGGACTTTGATGTCCGCCATCAGTTTTTTGACCTGGAGCGTCATATCCTTTTTGAGCTTGATGTTTTCGAGTTCGGTCGAAACGGACGATGCTTTGACTGCCTGGTATTCGAAATACTGGCGGGCTGTGTCGAAGCCGAATTCCCACCTTGCGACTGCGCCGAAGAACATCACTCCTTCGGGGTTTATGATCGTCGAATCCCAGTTCTGCTTGAATCCGAATGTCAGCGCGACCTGCGGGATGAAGTTCTGGATGGCTTTTTTGTTTAATCTGTCCTGAATTTCGTTCTTTTTGTTGAGCATAAGCATTTCGGTCCTGTTGCTCGCCTGAGCCTCGATGATTTCATCCTCGCTTTTTGTGATTTCGCGGAATTCGGGTTTGTCGTACTTGATTTCAAAGCTGTTTTCCTCGCGGTTCATGAACATGGCGAGCGCGGCTTTGATGACCGACTGGTTGCCCATGTATTTCTCTTTTTCGACTTCGAGAGCAGCCCTTTCGACCTTGATTTTGTAGAGCGCTGTCTCATCGATAAGTCCGGCTTTGTGGAATTTTTCGGCGTTTTTCTCGTAGCGCTCAAGTTGCTCGAAAGATTCGTCGAGAAGTTTCAGGATGTCGCTCAGCATGTTGTATGAGTTGTAGACTTTGACGATCTCGAGCTTGATTTTGTCCTTGGTAAGTTCCGATTTGAGCTTGGAAATTTCCGATTTCAGTTCAAGCGCCTTGTAACCCTGATAGATCCCCCAGAGCGGCGTGAGCGGCTGAACAAGCGTGAGGTCGAGCGTCCTCTGGTGTGTCGGCACGCCTAGGTCGATCGTCATCGGAGGAAGCTCTGTCGGGAGCGTGATGCTGATGGGAAGTCCCGCCATCGATTCGTCGAGAGACTGCTGGAGCATGCCGAGTACCGGCGAGAGGTCGACGGTGAGTTTTTCGGGCTCTGGGAAGTATTCAAGTTTCAGAAGTTTCGCCTCGAGCGAGATCGTCGGGAAGAAGCGCATGAAAACGGCTTTTCTTTCGTATTCGTCCTTTCCGGACTTCGTATCCTCCGCCTTTATCGCCTCGCTGTTTTCTATCGCGATCGAGATGATCTCGTCTATGCCGAGTTCTTCGGCGTTTAGGCCAAAAACAAGTATCGTTAATAAACAAAGTGTTGAAATGATTGAACGTTTCATCTTATTCCTCCTTTTTTTCATCGGAATAGACATAATTCTCGCATTCCCATGAGGCAGCCAGAATACGCTCGTTTTCGTTCACGATCTCGGTGTTCATCCTGCGGATCGTGTTCAGAAACTCGCTGCATTTTTCGGGCGTTACCTGAAGGAAAACAACAGCGTTCGTGCCGGGCCAGACCGATGTGTTCATTCTCGGATTGCCGTTTTCAAAGGACCCGGCGGTGTTTTCGACGATCTGGAAAGTCTTTATTCCGAGTCCCTTTATCTCCTCTGTCAGCTGTTCGAGTTTGGAGATGTTGCAGCTTACATATATGAATTTCATTCTTCGCCTCCTTCTTCTGCAGCGGCCTTTGCGGCCTTTGCCTCCTTGATCATCTCCCTTGTGTGCATTATCGCGTATATCGCAGGGATGAGAAGCAGTGTTACGATCGTCGAAACGGTGAGTCCGCCGATTACGGTGATACCGAGCGGTTTCCAGATCTCGGAACCTGCGCCGTTGTTAGCCGCCATCGGGATCATTCCTACGATGGTTGTTATCGCTGTCATCAGAACGGGTCTGAGTCTCGATCTGCCGCCCTCCTTGATGGCTTCGACTATCGAATAGCCTCTGCCGCGCAGAAGGTTCGTGTAGTCAACAAGAACGATACCGTTGTTGACGACGATACCCAGAAGCATGATGATACCGACAAATGTTACCGCGCTGAGAGTCGTCCCCGTGAGGATGAAGGCCCAGACGACGCCGATGATCGAAAGCGGGACCGTGAACATGATGATGAACGGGTCGCGAAGTGATTCGAACTGGCTCGCCATGATCGCGTAAATCAGGAAAAGGCTTATCAGGAAGAGGATCTTCATATCGCCGAAGGTAGACTGCTGGTCGACGACCTGACCGCCGAGCTCGATGTAGACATCGGGGTCGATAGTCTCGTTTTTGATGATCTCCGTGACGTTTTTAGCAGCCTCGCCGAGCGAGATGTTGTTGAGACCGAGCTTCAGGTAGACGATCCTCTGCTGCGTTTCGTGGAGGATCTTCATGGGGCCGCTTGTCTCCTCGATGATGCCTACTGCGCTGAGCGGGATGAGCTCGCCTGTCGCCGAAGTGAGCATGATGTTCTTCAGATCGCTGATCTTGCTGCGTTTTGCTTTGTCGTAGCGGATCACGATCTTGTATTCGTCGTTATCCTGCTTGTATTCGCCTGAATCTGCGCCGTAGAGGCTTTCACGCACCGCAAGCGCTGCCATTCCGGCGTTGATCCCGAGTCTGGCGAGCTTTACACGGTCGAATTTGACGGTGATCTCGGGTTTGCCGCGGTCGGCGGTCGATTCGATGTCCTGAAGATATGGCTGAGCTTCAAGAATCTTCTGAAGACGGTCGCTCGTTTCGGCAAGTTTGCCGAGGTCGTGACCTTTGATTTTGATCTCGATCGGTTTGCTTGAACCGAGTATCGCGCTCTGGAGGAGCGATCCTGCGTTCATCGAGAAGGAGACGATTTCGGGGATCTCCTCGACTTCTCTCCTTATCTTCGCGGCGACATCCTTGACATGGTACGTTCTGTGGTTGCGGTTTACGATCTTGACCATGACCGTCGCGACGTTTTTGCCCTCCGAAAATCCGAAAAGCGAAAGGAGACCGCTGTCAGTCTGACCGGTGATCGAGTAGTAGGTCCTGACATCGTCCATGTTTACGTTTCTTTTGACTATCTCTTCAATCTTCCGTGCCACATCGACAGTGCGGTCCGGATCAACACTCGTTTCGAGTTCGGCTGTCGCTACCATATCGCCCATATCGAACTCCGGGATGTAGTCGGTCCCGGTGCCGAGAGCGGCCTTGATAGTGAAGAAGAATACGACCGCGACGGCAAGAACAACGAGCCATCTGAGCTTGATCGAAAGCCCGAGCAGCGACTTGTAGAGTTTTTCGATAAGTACGAAGAGCTTTTCCGAAGCGTTGTACAAAAATCCGTGTTTTGTCTCCTTGATTTTTCTCTTCATCAGGACAGAGCTCAGCATCGGAGCAAGCGAAAGCGAGACGAGAAGCGATGCCGCGATCGTTACCGATGCGACGAACGCCAGCTGTTTGAAGAGAAGTCCGACGATCCCGCTGACGAAGGCAAGCGGGATGAAAACCGCGACGGTCGTCAGGGTCGAAGCCGAAATGGCCGAAGTCATCTCGCCGGAACCGAAAATCGCCGCTTCGGCCGGACGCGAGCCCTCCTCGATGTGCCGCGTGATGTTCTCGAAAACGACGACGGTGTTGTCGACGACCATTCCGAGCGTTATCGAAAGCGCCATGAGCGAGAAGATGTTTATCGTATATCCGCAGACATACATGAAAATCAGACCGATGATGAGCGAGAAGGGGATCGTAAGCGTAATGATGAGGCTTCCGCGCCATTCACGCAGGAAAACAAGGATGACAAGAATGACGAAAACCATCGCGTAGGCTGCCGTCGTCCCGAGGTTTTTGATAGACATCTCGATCATTTCCGAAGTGTCGTTGAGCTCCTCGATCACAACGTCGGAGGGTACGTTTTTGCGTATCTCCTCCATTGCCGCCTTGATGTTTCTTGCGACCTCAAGTGTATTTGCGCCGCTCTGCTTCTGCGTCATGATGACGGCCATCGTCTTTCCTTTTGCCGTGGCCGTGAAGTCCTGCTCTTTGAGCTTGTCCCTGATTTCCGCGATAGAGGAGAGTTTCACCATGCTGCCGTCTTTCGCGGGGATCATTATCTCGCCGATCTCGTCGACCGAGTCGAATTCTGCCGGGACACGTACCGAAATATCCATTCCGCCGGTCTTTATGCTGCCGCCGGGAACGGAGATATTCTGCGTCTCCAGGAGTTTTGCTATCATGCTGACCGATATCCCGCTGGAACGGAGCTTTACCGGGTCGACCACTATTTCGATCTCTCTTTTCGGTGCGCCGAGTGTTATAAGTCCGCCGATTCCGTCGACCTGTTTAAGCCTTCCTTCGATCCTGTCGTCGATGATTTTCGCAAGTCCCATCGCGCTCTCTTTCGCTGAGATGCCGTACATGATGACGGGGACCATCGAGCTGTCGACTTTGACGATCATCGGGTCGTAAGAATAGGATGGAAGCACCTTTTTGACAGGGTCGATCCTGTCGCGGACGTCGTTTGTCGCTTCGCCGATCTGCGTTCCGAAGTTGAATTCCAGCATGATGAAGCTGACGTTTTCCTTTGAAACCGATTTCAGCGATTTGATTTTTGGAACGCCGGCAAGCTGTTTTTCAAGCGGTTTCGTGACCTGCTGTTCGACATCTTCCGACGAGGCGCCGGGAAGGATCGTGACAACGGTGAGCGACGGGTATTCGACCTCAGGCAGGATGTCGAGCTTGAGCGCGTAGAATGCGAGAAGACCGAAAATCAGGATGCCTGTGAATATCATCGATATCGTGACAGGCTTTTTTACTGCAATCTGTGACAGTCTCATGGCAGCCCCTACTTGTCGCTGACAGTAACAGGAACGTTGTCTCTGAGTTTAGTCTTGCCTGCACTGACCACCTTTTCGCCGCTTTCAATGCCTTTGACAGCATAGAATTCGCCTAAATCTTCAATGATTTCGACCTCTTTTCTGATCGCGACGTCGTTCTCGACAACAAAGAGATGGTGCTGGTTCGTTCCTGCCTGACGGGCGACCGCAAGACGCGGGACCATGACAGCCTTGATTTCGGGAAGCGAGATCCTGACCCTGCCGAACATGCCGGGTTTTATCTGTTTTTTCGCGTTGTCTATCTCGATTTTGACGACCGCCGTTCTCGAAATTACCGAGACGAGCGTCTCCGTGGAGTAGATCTTGCCCTTGATTTTCGTGTCGGGGTAGGCATCGGCGACAACTTCGATATCCTTTATCTTCCGGATCAGCGGAAGTTCCTTTTCGTCGACCTGGATCTCAAGGAAGAGCCTGTTCAGATCCATGAAGCGTATGATCCCGTTCGCATGGGAAAAACCCGGAGTGAGTCCCGGATTTATCAGCATGAACTCCTCGCCTTCGCGGAGCATGTGTTCCGCGACCATTCCGTCGAAGGGGGCGATGATCTCCATATTTTCTTTCGTCATTTTGACCTTTGCCTTGGTCGCGTTGAGCTTCGCCTCAAGGTGGTCGAGCTGCTGCTGCGGAAGAACTCCGGAATCGACGAGGTCTTTGACTCTTTCGTAGTCTTTTTCGACTGCCTCGAGCTCAGCTTCCGCCGCTTCAGCCATTTCGCCTGAAAGCGTAACGATCACAGAACCTTTCGGAACTGTAGCGCCCTCGCGGTAGTGGATCTTCTTGATCTTCCCGGGCATCCTCGCCGAGAGGTTCGCCTCTCTGAATGGTTTGAACGAGCCGCCGAACTCAAGGACCGGCGAGTAACTTTCCTCCTTGGCCTCGACTACCGCGACTATAGGCTTCTTTTCCGCGACGGGTGCCAGCTGTTGCTGTTCAGCCTGATTGTCCTCAACGCAGCCAACCAGCGCTGTTAAGAAAAACGTGAGAAGAACGATCTTTTTCATTTGTGCACTCCTATTTTAAAATTCCTGAATTAAATACGGTTGTTACAGTCTTTTTCACAGCGTCATAGTTGTCCGCTTCAGGTGAAATTTCATCTGTCAGAAAGAAGAGGTTCGATACGACGTCGATCATCTTTACGAGGACTTTCGTGTCTATCCCCTGTCTGATCTTGCCTTTTTCGGCATTCTCTTCGAGCTTTCTGCAGATGTTCTGCATCTTCTGGGCATGGATCGTGTGAAAGAGCGAAACCATGCGCTCCGGCATCTCGATGAGAGCCTTGGTGACAAAGAGGTAGGTCTCCTTGTTTTCCGAATAGTAATCCTTGTGGGCGTCAAAAAGCGTCTCGACGAACTGGTCCGGATCAGTGTTTTCAAGCTTCGCCGAAATGAAGTCGTACATTTCGTCCGTGCAGAACTTCACTGATTCGAAAAAGAGCTCCTCCTTGTTGCTGAAATAGCGGTAGATAGCACCTTTCCCGACTCCTGCCGTCTTAGCTATTGCACCGATGTCTGAGAGATGGAAGCCGGAGTTGGCAAAGCTTGCAATAGCGGCCTTTAGGATCTTGAGCTTTCTTTCGATCTGGTTTTTTGTCATCTTGAAAAACATTTTGCCTCACTTATGAAACCTGCGGGTTCTAAAAAAAGGAACTCTGACGGGCTGTTTTTTAGTACTGCATAGTCAGAAGTCAAGGGAAAAAAAGGAAATGTTTGAAAAGACTGCTGAAAGGATCTCTGAAAATGTTTGTTGCGGCGGAATTAGTCGGCAGGATTCGTTGCGGGCTGGTTTTTTGACTTGCTCTCTGTAGTCAATCCGGGATTCTCTTTGGACTGCCTGAATTTGTCCCGGGCGTTTTTGAACATGCCGTTGAGACGCTTTCTGTTCGACTTGTCCGGCTGCGGCTTTTCGAATTTCGGAAGCGTCTTGAGCCTGAGCTTTGGGCTGGTCAGAGGTACGACTCTTCTGGTATTTTTCTCCATGCGCATTTCGTCCATCTTTCGGATATCTTCGTTGGTATAGACGCGGGGCTCAAGAGTTTTAGGCTCTCTCTTTTCGATCGCTTTCGGAGGATTTTCCCGTTTTACAGGGATGTTAGGAGCTTTTTTCGGCTCTCCTTTTGAGAAAAACTCGTCTACCTGGCGGTCAAGATCGGAATACTTTTTCCGCTGGAGCTCTTCGATGCGTTCTCGCTCCTTGTCCCGGTTTTTCATGTAGGCTGAGCCGATCTGCCAGACAATAAAGAGCAGAGCGAAGGCGGCCGTGATGACCGCAATCTTATTTACCTTCAATGATTGCCTCCTCTTTTACAAAAAATATCAAATAAATACCAATACTTAAAATACCAATATCCATAAATTGCCCGAGTGTCAGAAAGTTGAAGAGAAGCGGCTCTTCCCTTAAAAACTCGATCAGAAAGTTTGCGAAACCGTAGCCTGAAAGAACTGTCCCGGCAATAATGTTTTTTCTGACGCCGAGGTGATTCATCAGAACGACCGCGCCGTAAAGCAGGAGCATCGACGCGATGATGTAGAGCTGCGTCGGGTGTACGGGCATGGATTCGAGAAATCTGGATGCGCGCTGAAATTTTATGAAATGGGCTCTGGAAGCCGGGCTTCCTGCCGGGTAAGTTATCGAAAACAATGACGATTCAGTGGCGGGGCTCCCGAAGCAGCATCCCTTGAGAAAACAGTTTATCCTCGCGAGCGCTGCAAAGAGCGGGAAGGGGTAAAGGATCGCAAACGTCATCTTTCTTGCCTCCTTCACGACAAGGACGAGCAAAACCGAGAGGAAGAGCAGCCCGCCTGTGATCGAAAATCCCTTGAAGATCACATCGGTCAGCCGGATAAACGCGCTGAAGCTTGTGATCGATTTGAAAACTGTGCCGAGTCCCGAGAGAAAATTGAAGAGGTTGCCTGAAAGCACGATGATGAAAAGAGGTGCCAAGGCAGCCGCTATAAGAGCGTAAATAGCTGTTTTGACTAGAACTTTCCTGTTTTTCTTCAGGTCGAGATTCTTCTTTACAAGGCGGTACCAGATGAAAAGCCAAAGCAGAAACAGCGGCGGATTTACATATTTTGTAATGTCGATATAGCCTTTCGTCAGCCAGTTGAGCATCAGTATCTCCAAGTAAAAACATACAATTTTACTTAAAAGCCGAGTTAGAGCAAGTCTGGATCTCAATTCTTGCCGCCGGATCTCTATTTGCGTTTTTGTTGATTTAAAAGCTTTAAACCTTAATATATCCGCTCGAAGGTTAGCCGGCTTCGATTTTCAGTTCTTTCGGAGGTCGGCTTTGCTTTGAGGCTGAACTTTGGGGAGGAGATATGAGAAGAGAGATTATTGCCGGCAACTGGAAAATGAACAACCTTACTTCTGAGGTCGAAACTTTCTTTAAGGATTTCGGAGCTTTATCTGCAGATACAAAACGGCAGGTGATCGTAGCGCCCGCCTATCCGTATCTTAAAACGGCAGGCGAACTTGCCAGGGAGTGCGGCATCGAGCTTGCGGCTCAGGATCTCTATCCGCAGCCAGAAGGGGCCTTTACCGGCATGATCGGCAGCAAAATGCTGAAGGATCTCGGCGTTTCGGCGGTTATCATCGGTCACAGCGAGAGACGTCACATCCTCCATGAACCGCTCGATCTTATCCGTGAAAAGGTCCGTTTCGCGCAGGAAGAGGGTTTTCATCTGATTTTTTGTGTCGGGGAGACTCTTGAGGAGCGTCAGAGCGGAGAGATGCTGAATGTCCTCACGACGCAGATCACTTCGGCCTTCGACAACAACCTGACGGCGGCTCCGGAGATGGTGACGATCGCATACGAGCCTGTCTGGGCTATCGGTACGGGCGTTGTTGCGACACCGGAACAGGCGGAGGAGATGCACAGCTTCATCCGCAAGCTGATAACTGAAAAATACGGCTACGGAGATTCGAGAATCCTCTATGGCGGCAGCGTTAAGCCCAACAATATCAACGGCTTGATCTCGCTTGAGGATATCGACGGAGCTCTGGTCGGAGGTGCAAGCCTCAAGGCGGAATCCTTCCGTGCCCTTGTAAATGCCTGATTTGGAAGGAGTCAAAATGATAGGAAGGGTAAAAATCAGCAACCTCAACCCGGGAGAGATAATCATTCCCGATTCCAGGCTCTTTCTGCTCGTGAGGCGCTCCGCGGTCCGCAGCAGCAAGACCGGGCAGCGCTACATCGACCTTGATCTTTTTGACGGCGAGACATCGGTCAACGGCAAGATCTGGGATGTCGACGACGATAACGAGACGGCTGCACAGTCCGGAAACATAATTCACGTTTTAAACGGAAAGGTCACGCTTTACCAGTCGCTCAAGCAGATCTCGATCAACGATATCGAGGCGCTTCCGTTTGATAAGATCGACGAGCTCTGCCCCGATATCCTGCCGGAATCGTTTTACAAAACAGAGCAGCTCCGGCAGTATTGGGACGACATTGTCGAACAGCTGGAACCCAAGCACCGCCTGCTTATCGACAAATTCATGGCGGACGAAAAAATGTGGTCGCTCTTCACGACGATCCCCGGCGGAAGGAGTATGCACCATGCCTGCCGTCACGGGCTCTGGGAGCACTCGATCTCCGTTGCGGAGACCGCTATGGCGATCTCGCAGCTCTTCGCCGAAAAGTACGAAGTGAATGTCTCGCTTACGGTCACGGCTGCGCTCCTGCATGATGTCGGCAAGCTTTTCGAGTTCCAGATCAACCGCTCGACCTCGATGGTCGAACGCTACACCGACCGCGGCCGGCTGCTCGGTCACATCTACATGGGGGCTTCATGGATCGAAAAGTTCGTCGCGGGCTGTTATCCGGACGACGAGGATCTGAAGATCGACCTGATCCATATCCTGCTGAGTCACCACGGCGAATACGAATTCGGCTCACCGAAGCTTCCGTCGACGATCGAGGCGCTTATCGTTTCGACCTGCGACAAGCTCGATGCAGACTGCGATGCGATCCGCTCGGAACTGGTCAGCGGGCAGCCTGACGGCAACTGGACGAAGAAGGTCTTCATGCTTGACCGGGAGTTCTTCAAACGCAGAACGGATGCAGACGAGGGGGCACCTCAGCCTGATGATGACCACAACTAACTGACAATATAGGAGAAAAATCATGACAAAAATTCGTGTTGCAATCAACGGTTTCGGTAGAATCGGCAGAGCAGTTTTCAGGATCGCGGAAGACGATCCGCAGGTCGAGATCGTGGCTATCAACGACCTCACCGATCCCAAGACCCTGGCTCATCTTCTTAAGTACGACTCGGTCCACGGGATATGGTCCCACAACGTAAGTTCCGGCGAGGATTCGATCTATGTCGACGACCGCGAGATCCACATTTTCGCCGAGAAAAACCCTGAGGATCTTCCGTGGCGCGACCAGAAGATCGACGTCGTTCTCGAGTGCACAGGCAAATTCACGGCCCGCGAGAAGGCTAACCTTCACATCGAGGCTGGTGCCAGCAAAGTCCTCATCTCCGCTCCGGCAAAGGGCGAGGATATGACGATCGTGCTCGGCGTAAACGATTACCTCTACGACAAGAACAAACACCACATCATTTCGAACGCAAGCTGCACGACAAACTGCTATGCGCCGATCACATATGTTCTTCACAAGCATTTCGGCATCAAATACGGCTTTATGACGACGATCCACTCGTACACGAACGACCAGAGGATCCTCGACCTTCCGCACAAGGATCTGAGACGTGCCAGAGCCGGTGCTGTCAGCATGATCCCGACCACGACGGGCGCAGCGAAGGCTATCGGACTCGTTATCCCCGAGCTCAAAGGCAAGCTTGACGGTATTTCGATACGCGTCCCCACGCCGAATGTAAGTGTTGTCGACGCTACCTACATGATCGAGACAGAGACAACGGCTGCCGAGATCAACGCGAAGATGAAGGAGTATGCCGAAGGACCGCTCAAGGGTATCCTCAGATACTGCGACGAGCCGCTTGTTTCCCACGATTTCAACGGCGATCCGCACTCCTCGATCCTCGATGCGCAGAACACCGCGGTCATGCAGGGCAACATGGTCAAACTGCTCAGCTGGTATGACAACGAATGGGGCTACAGCAACAGGATGTTCGATGTTTTAAAGAAACTTTTTGAATAGCCGGAGGGGTTATGAGCTTCCTGGAAACTCTGAATGTCAGGTGCATCAACGAGCTGGCGCTGAGGGAAAAACGCGTTTTTTTAAGGACCGATTTCAACTTCCCGACCGATCTGCAGGGCAAAGTTCTCGATATGGACCGGCTGGACCGCTGCGTCCCGACAATCAGGTACGCGATCGACCACAACGCCAGGCTGATCATCGCGTCGCACTTCGGCAGACCGTCCGGCGCGAAGGATGTCGAGTACACGCTTGAACCCTTTGCCGCAAAGCTTGCCGAGCTTCTTGATATGGATATCTACTTTTTTGAAGACTGCTACGGAATGGGTGCGCTCCAGATGGTCAAGGATCTTAAGCCCGGCCAGATCCTGGTCCTCGAAAATCTTCGCTTCAACGAAGACGAGAAGAAGAATTCGACCGCCTTTGCCCGCGAGCTGGCCAAGATGTGCGATGTCTACATCAACGATGCATTCGGAGTTTCCCACCGCAGGGACGCATCGATCGTTTCACTTCCGAAATTCGTCGATACACGCGGTGCAGGGCTCAGCTTCAAGGATGAGGTCGAGCAGCTTGCAGGGCTTGTCAGCCTCCAGCGCGGCGACGGTTTTTATGCTGTTATCGGCGGGACCAGAGCCGAGGAGAAGATCGGCATAATCAGACCTCTCCTTGAGATCGCGGACAAGATCCTGCTCGGCGGAGCGATCGCAAACCTTTTCCTGGCGGCTAAGGGTTATGCGCTCGGCGGTCAGAACTTTGACAAGGAGAAGCTCTTGCTGGCTGAAAACATCCTGAAGAGCGCCAAGGCACGGAACGTCGAGATCGTCTTGCCTGCAGACTGTGTCACTGCGGAGAGCGTAAATTCGACCGAGACGGTTGTCTGCGATACCGACAAAGTACGCGAGGGAATGCGTATCCTCGACATCGGTCCGAAGAGCCTGAAACTGTTCGAGTCCGAACTTAAGGACTGCAAAACCCTCTTCTGGAGCGGATCGATGGGGCTTTATGAGCTTGAACGCTTCGCTCAGGGCAGCGCCGGTCTTGCCCGCCTGGTCGCGGCGTCCGGATTCCGCAAGATCGCCGGCGGCGGCGACACGGCGTTTGTAATCAAAAAAGCAGGTCTTGCCGAGAGCTTTGACATGATTTCGACAGGCGGGAGCGCCGCTCTTGAATTTTTGAAAAACGGCGGGATGCTTCCGGGTATTGAGGCTTTGAAATAACAGGTGGTTTAAATGGGAGAAAAACTGTCGCTGAGGCCTTCCCGGCGTGAAAGGAAGGTCCACAACACGCTGAATCTGAACTCGGATCTGAGCAATTCGGGCTTGAGAACCCAGCCTAAGGATTCGAGCGCTCCGAAGACCGACCCCGTGCGCAACAGCCGTTCGCAGATGCGGGCAAAGCTTTCGATCAGCGACCTCAGCACCGATATCAGGCTTCTTGAGGAGTCGTCGAGACAGGAGTACAGGCGCTTTATCATTCTGATGGTCCCTGTATTTTTGTGTGCGGTATTCGCTTTTTTCATCAACAGCGGGTTTTACAACGAGCTTTTGGTGTGGCTGATTAAATTTTTTTAGGACTTCTTTAAACAACATCTAATTTGTCAGACGGAGATAGAAATGGCAAAAATCGTAGAGTGTGTTCCCAATTTTTCGGAGGGCAGAGACCTCGGCGTAATCAATAAAATCACGGCTGAAATCGAAAAAATCAAGGGCGTAAAGCTGCTTGACGTAGATCCAGGCTACGACACGAACAGAACCGTCGTGACCTTTGTCGGCGAGCCTGAGGCGGTCAAAGAGGCTGCGTTCGCCGCGGTCAAAAAGAGCCACGAACTGATTGACATGCGCAATCACAAAGGGGCGCATCCGAGATTCGGCGCCTGTGATGTCTGTCCGGTGATCCCGGTAAGCGGCGTGACGATGGACGAGTGTGTCGAGATCGCCCGCGATCTCGGCAGGAGACTTGGCGAGGAACTCGACTATCCGATCTATTTTTATGAGTATGCGGCGACATCTCCCGAGCGCAAAAACCTTGCGAATGTCCGCTCCGGCGAATACGAGGGACTTGAAGCGAAACTTAAGGATCCGAACTGGAAGCCCGATTTCGGTCCGGCAGAGTTCCGTCCGACCAAGGGTGCGACAGCCGTTTCGGCAAGGGATTTCCTCATTGCCTACAACATAAATCTGAACACCTCAAACGCGAAAAAGGCCAACGCGATCGCACTCAGACTGCGCGAACAGGGTTATCCCAAAAAGGATGAAGCGGGCAATCCTGTCCTTGATGAAAACGGAAAAAAGATAATGATCCCCGGACTTTTCAAGAACTGCAAGGCGATCGGCTGGTACGTAGACGACTACAAGCGCGCTCAGATTTCGATCAACCTGACGAATTACCATGTGACCAACATGTTCCACGTTTTCGACGCGGCGACAAAACTCGCGGCAGAGAAGGGGCTTCGCGTTACGGGCAGTGAGATCGTCGGAGTCCTGCCGAAGGAGGCTCTCCTGCAGGCCGGTGTCCATTATCTTGAAGCTCAGGGCAGCTGCGCGGGGCAGAGCGAGAGCGAACTTATCCGCATCGCTGAGCAGTCTCTCGGACTGAGCGATATCGTTCCCTTCAAGCCAAGCGAAAAAATCATCGACTTTATGGTAAGCGACGAGAAGCTTATGACAGATTCGACAGTTTCGGATTTTGTCGATCTTCTGGCGAGCGACGCTCCGGCACCGGGCGGCGGTTCGGTTGCTGCTCTCTGCGGAACGCTTGCGGCATCTCTCGGAAGTATGGTCGCGAACCTGACCTTCAACAAAAAGGGATACAAAGAGCACAACGAGACAATGAACCGTGTCGCGAAGGAGATGCAGCTCAAAAAGACCGAGCTTCTTCACCTTATCAACGAGGATACCAACGCCTTCAACATCATGATGGCGGCTATGAAGGCCCAGAATGCAGCCCGCAAAGGCGGAAACGAAGCCGAAACGGCAGAGGCTGACAAAAAGATGTACGAGGCGAACAAATACGCGATCTCTGTTCCGATGCACATTCTCGAAACAAGTTTCTCACTTCTTCCGAACCTCAAAACCGTCGCCGAGTACGGCAATGTCAACGCGGCGAGCGATGCAGGAGTGGGCGCGCTGTTAGTCCAGTCTGCGGTCAAGGCAGCGGCTCTGAACGTGAAGATCAATCTCAAGAACTTTGAAAAGAGTGATCCGTTCTATGCCGATACAAGGAAAAATATGGACGATATCCTCGCGAAGACAGATCCTGCCGCCGAGGAGATCATCGCGATAGTCGAGGGCAAAATCGCCTGAGATGAGGCTTGTTTCGATATTTAATTCACTTCAGGGCGAGGGCCGGTTCCAGGGATATCCGTCGGCCTTTGTCAGGCTTTACGGCTGCAATCTCAGATGCCGCTACTGCGATACGCATAATTCGCTTGTCGGCGGAAATTACTTTGAAAAATCACCATCGGAAATCGCCGGAGATATAAACTCGAACGCTATTTACGACCTTTGTGTCACGGGCGGGGAGCCGCTTTGCCAGAGAGAGGAGCTCTCGGAGCTGCTAAGGCTCCTGAAGGGTAAACGGATCGATATCGAAACCAACGGAAGTATGGATGTTTCACCTGTTTTTGAGGACTTCCGTGCGTACAACACCTCGTCGGAGATTTATTTTTCGATAGACTGGAAGTGCCCCGGTTCAGGGAATCCTGTTTTTGATCCTAAAAATATCGGTTTTCTCAAAAAAAGCGGGGCAGGATGGCTCAAATTCGTTGTTTCAGATGAGGCGGATCTGCGTTTTGCCGAGGAGAAGCTGCCGCTGCTTGAAGGCGTTGAAACCTTTATCAGTCCGGTCTTCGGTGAAGGAAAAAGTTTTAAAGGCGCGGCCGATTTTGTCGGAAACCACAAAAATGTCAGACTTCAGCTCCAGCTGCATAAAATCCTCGGCATCGAATAGCAAAAAACGTCCTTCTGCTGGCAAATTTTAAACTAGAAAAACGATAGAAAAAGTGGTATATGTTTCCGTCCTTTTTTTAAGAGGTTTTTTGTGGAATATTTCGACATAAACGGTTCAGGCACGATACACGGCGAAATAACGCCGTCCGGCAACAAGAACGAGGCATTACCGGTCATCGCGGCATCGCTCCTTTGTCCGGAACCGGTCCGGATCGACAACGTCCCCGACATCCTTGATGTCCGGAATATGCTGAAGATAGCGGCTGATCTAGGAGCAGAGGTCTCATACCTGTCGAAAAACAGCATTGTGATCAATGCGGAAAAGGTGCACTCCAAACCGCTTGACCGAGACCTTTGCGAGCTCGTCAGGACTTCTATTCTCTATGCAGGACCCATGGTCGCAAGGTTCGGAAAGATCATTCTTCCGCCTCCGGGAGGCGATGTCATCGGCAGACGGCGGCTGGATACGCACTTCACGGGGCTTCAGCAGCTCGGCGCATCCTACGATTTTAACGGTTTTGTTTACGAAATAGAGGCCAGGGAGCTTGTCGGAGCCGATGTCTTTCTTGACGAGGCGAGTGTCACGGGGACCGAAAATATCGTTATGGCGGCGGCTCTCGCAAAGGGGAAATCCTTCATCCGCAACGCCGCAACGGAGCCTCACGTCCAGGGACTTTGCCGTTTCCTCAACAAAATGGGGGCAAAAATTGCCGGGATCGGGACGAATCTGCTTGAGATCGAAGGTGTCGAGGAGCTTCACGGCTGCACTCACGCGATCAGCTTTGACTATATCGAGGCAGGCAGCTATATCGCCCTCGCCGCGATGACGAAGGGTGAGCTCCTTATCCGCGGAGCTGCGGCAGACGACACTATGAGATCTGTTTTGAACACCTATAAAAAGCTCGGGATCTATACCGAAAAGCGGGGCATAGACCTCTTTGTGCCGAGACACGAGAGGCTTGAGATCGCCAGGGAGATGAACAACGCGATCCCGAAGATCGATGACGGGATCTGGCCATCGTTCCCGTCTGATCTGATGTCAATCGCGATCGTTGCCGCGACACAGGCGGACGGATCGGTCCTCTTTTTTGAAAAGATGTTCGAGAGCCGTATGTTTTTTGTTGACCGGCTGGTCGGGATGGGAGCACAGATCATTCTTTGCGATCCTCACCGGGTTGTCGTTTCGGGAGCGACGAAACTTCACGGTTCAAAACTTGATTCGCCGGATATCCGTGCCGGAATGGCTCTTTTGATGGCAGCGGCTTCGGCAAAGGGGGAGAGCAGGATTTTTAACATCCGCCAAATAGACCGCGGTTATGAATCTATTGAGGTAAAATTGGCAAGCATTGGTGTTTTAATAAAGAGGAAAAATGACTAAAAGAGAGAATAAAACAGCTCTTTTTATCACTAATGATATATCAGTTATGTGTTAATTGTGTTAATTTTTGGTTTTTTTTGTAAAAAAACTTGATTTTTATGTTGAATGCCATTAATTTAGAGCAACTTTTTTGATTTTTTAAGGAGAAGAAGATGGCAAACAACCTCAGAAAAATGAGAGAAAAGCTGCTTATGAGCAAGTCTGAGCTTGCACGCAAGGCCGGTGTTTCCGTGCTAACGATCGACAGGATCGAAAAGGACGGTAAATGCAGAATGGAGACCAAGCGCAAGATTCTGATTGCATTGGGGCTCTCGCTTGATGAGAAAGATAAGATATTTTCAGATGATAGTGATGAAAATTAGCTCAGGAGGTGGGTATGTTTTTCTATAACAAGCAACTTCTTGGACTTGACATGGGTTCGTACTTGATCAAGGCTGCCCAGCTTCAGAAGAAACGGGGCAAGTACCAGCTCAAGAAATTCGGCTCCATACCAATTCCAGTGAACACAATCGTCGATGGCAGCATTATGAACACCTATGAAATGAACGATGCCGTAAAGACACTCATGGCGAAGGAACATTTCAAGGATAAATACTGCTCAATCTGCATCTCCGGTCACGGAATCATCAACAGAGTCATCAGCGTGCCTAAGGTCGCCGACGATGAGTTCTACAATGTTCTCAAAGTCGAAGCAGAGACTCATATTCCCAATGATATCAAGGATATTTACCTTGATGGAATCAAGACGGGAGTTGTCGAGGACGGGCGTGACAGAGTTATCCTTATTGCAGCAAGGAAGGATCTCGTAGGTGACTTTTTCCAGGTTGTTAACGATGCCGGCGTAAGACCGATGTCTGTCGAGATCGACGCAACGGCTCTTGCGAACATCTTCAACGTCAACTATCCTGAAGAGCGAGATAAGACAGTTGCTCTCCTCAATGTCGGAGCCTCAAAGACGAACATCGTGATCCTTTCAAACGGCGATCTTCGTTTCTTCAGAGAGGTCATGACAGGCGGTAACTTCATCACTGAGGAGATCACCCGTCGTCTGAAGGTCAGTTTCCAGCAGGCAGAGAGCCTTAAATCGGGTTCACATGCAGCCGGCGACTCGATCCTTCCGAACCAGGTCGAGGAGATCGTTGCCGACGTGGCGAAGGGAATGGTTTCGGATATTGCCAGAGTCTTCGATTACTACACCAATTCCAATCCCGAGGGTGCCGTTTCGAAGGTTTATGTCACGGGCGGCGCTACAAGGAGCTTCACTTTCATCGAAACAATCAAATCCAACCTCTCGATCCCGGTTGAAAAGTTTAATCCTTTCAAGGAGATAACGGTCCCGGGGCAGGTTATGACAAGAGAAGAAGTTGAAAATTGCAGTCATATCGCAGCAATCAGTTTAGGTTTAGCATTACGGAGGATGGACGAAGAATGATAAAAATTAATCTGTTACCCGTAAAAGAAGAAAAGCTCAAAACGGAAGCCAAGGGTTTCCTTGCTGTTTGTGTTGTTGCCATTGCAGTTGTTGTTGTCCTTATTTTCCTCAACAGCTCTGTTCTTGAGGAGCAGGAAGAGGCGAGCAAGGCCGAGATTGCCAAGATGGATGCCGAGATTGCCAAGTTAAAGTCGATTATGGGCGAAATCAAATCCCTCAAGGAGAAAAAGGCAAAGCTTCAGGAAAAGATGGATATGATCGTGAAGCTGCAGGAACAAAACATCGGTCCGGTAAGAGTTCTTGACGAACTTTCTCTCAAGCTTCCCTCCAACAAGATTTGGGTCGAAAAGCTCACAATCAAGGGAAACAAGCTTGATCTTGACGGAAAAACTCTGGAAAACCAGGAAGTTGCCGGCTTTATGAAGCAGCTTGAGAATTCGACCTTCTTCTCCGGAATAAACCTCAAGAAGGTGACCAAGGACAAGGCTGTTCAGGGTGTCACGATGCTTTCCTACGGCTTGAACACAACAGTTCACTTCGCAGGCAGGGAACCTGAACCGGCAGCTAAGCCTGCTCAGGGCGCACAGGGCGAACAACCCGCTGCTGCTACGGCACAGGCTAATCAGTAGGAGGTCAAAGATGAATTTAAGCAAACTCTTAATAAGTATCGGAAAACTGAAACCGTCATACAAGTACGGTGCTCTGCTTGTAATTTTAGTTCTCATTACGGTTGCATATTACTTTATGGTATATCAGCCTCATGTTGAGAGAATGGAACAGCTTTACAGAGAGTTCTCCTCGAAAAAGGCGGAATTTTCGAAGACGGTTGTCCTTGTTCGTGACAAGGGTCAGTTCCTCGAAGAGGTCGAGGCGCTCGACAGAGATCTCAAGGTCGCGATCAGTATGCTTCCGGACAAGAGAGAGATTCCTTCTCTTTTGAAAAAACTTTCCGACGAGGCTGAAAAGTTCGGACTTGAGGTTTATTACTTCGAGCCGCTTGCTGAAAGAAGGCAGGAATTTTATGCTGAAGTTCCCGTCTCGATCAAGGTCAGAGGCAGCTTCCACGAGGTTCTCGGCTTCTTTGACAGCGTCAACAAGCTTGCAAGAATCGTCAATGTAAGCGATCTTGACATCAAAGCTGACGCAAAGAGCCAGCAGCCGAAGGCAAAGGATCCGAAAAAGGGAAACGTCACCACTTCGTCGGCGTTCAGCGGTTTCCAGCCGAACAAAACGAACCTCGATATCGCTTTCAGGGCAACGACCTATCGTTTCCTTTCACAGTCTGAGATGGGAGGACAAAAATGATAAAAACTAATATGCGCCTGCTTTTCAGCCTGATTTTGCTGGCAATGCTTGCCGGATGCGCAAACGAATATCAGATCGAACCTTTTGACTTTAAGGCTGAGTACGACAAAATCAGCAAGACCAAGACGACCGAAACCAAAACGAAGGAGATCAATATCTCCGATATCGCGCAGAGAAAGTCGAATTACCGCTACTCAGCAGTCGGAAAGAAGGACCCCTTCAGAAGTTATTTCGGCGATATGGCTGCGATGAACAAAGAAAAAAAGATTGTCAGTGAGCTTCAGAACTTTGATGTTTCCGATTTAAGGCTCACTGCGATCGTTTGGGGCATTTCCGAGCCGAGAGCCACGATCGTCGCTCCGGACGGAAAGAGCTATATCGTAAAGACGGGAAGTTTTATCGGAAAAAACTGGGGAAAGATAAGCCGTATTCTTCCCGACAAGATCGAAATTGTTGAAACTTACAAGGATCCGCTCGGCAGAAAGATCATCAACAAGCTTTATCTGGAGCTTCCGGTCAAGACCAACCTGACGAAGGATGAAGACGATGAAACGGAAAGCGCTGCGGACTTTGAAAGTGAAAACAGCGGTGCAAATAAGAAAAAATCGAATAATAACAATAACTAAGCGACGGAGCTCGGAATGAAAAGTCTCAGAGTTACAATTGTTCTTTCGTTAGTCTTTGCGGCATTCGCAGTTTATGCTGAATCATTGTCGGTAGAACTTAACGGGGACAAAATCGTTTCAGAAAGTTTGAATGGGATCTCCTTCAATTTGGCTGAAGATCATCTTGAAATTTTAGGTCTCGGCGAACTTAATTCAAAAGACCTTGCCAACGCAAAGCAGGGCATGCTTGACGGTAAAAAGGCTGCGAAACTGCAGATCCCGTTGAGCCAGAACGACATCGTTTTTGAGTCGGTAGCTGAAAACACGACTGTTAAACTCGGCAGCTTTGAAAATCTTGTAACGCTTGGCGATGAAAAATCGCTCGCAGAGAGCAGCGTTAAGATGAGCATGAAGGGTTCAAAGATAAGCTTCAGCTTCTCCAGACAGCCCGAATCGGCAAGATTTTTCGCGCTCAGGAACCCTGACAGACTTGTCTTCGATTTCATAGGCATCAAGGGTTCGATGAAGGCTCCGAAGAGCGTCAGAAGCGCGAACCATCCTTCAGGCTTCCGCGTAGTTGTAGAGGGCCGAATCCCGCAGTTCTTCGCAATCGACAGCACGAAGGGTTACACTTTCAACGGCAGCGAAGATAAGCGTTTTGCATCCTTCTCGACCGAAAAGGGAGCAGAAAAGGCTCTTGCAAAAGAGGAGGCTGCAGCTCCTGCGAAGGTAGAAATCACAGAGATAGCATTTGTCGGCGAGGATCCGGAAATTCTTAAGATCGTTGCAGA
The DNA here is from genome assembly GCA_002309575.1 of bacterium UBP6_UBA1209. Taxonomy (GTDB): domain Bacteria; phylum UBP6; class UBA1177; order UBA1177; family UBA1177; genus UBA1177. The sequence goes on from DBXP01000012.1 coordinate 22,192, forward strand.
CGGTAAGCTTGAGATTTCCAGAAAGGTCAACGGAAAGGATGTAGAAGTTGTCGTTGCCAATGCAAGGATCGCAAAGGATAAGGAGCAGGTTATTGATGCAACATCGCTCAACGGTCCTGTTTCCGAGATCGCTGTTTTCAATGACGGCGACAATGTAAAAATTGCAGCAAAGCTTAAAGATGCCAAAAACAGCCTCAACATTGAAACCGCAAGCAACGGCACTGAACTCGTTTTTAACTCGAATGTAGAGAAAAATCAGGGTGTCGCAGGTTATTCCGAGGCTCAGATCGTAAGACTTCCGCAGTCGGCAGTCGCTCAAGAGGCCGGTGAAAGCGGTTCATTCAATGTCGAAGATGCTCCGGTCCAGTATACAGGCAAGAAGATCAATCTCGATTTCAAAGAGGTCGATATCCTCGATATCCTTCGACTTATGTCTGATATCAGCAAGCTCAACATCATTGCCGGCGACGACGTCAAGGGTAACGTAACGGTAAGACTTGTTGATATTCCCTGGGATGAGGCTCTTGATGTTATCCTTAAGAGCAAATCGCTCAGCAAGGAGAGATTCGGCAACATCATCCGCGTTGCAACGACCAGGACGATGCAGCGTGAAAAAGAGGAACAGCTTGCGAAAGAGAACGCTCAGAAGAAGCTGGAACCTGTAAAAGTAAGACTTGTTCCTGTAAACTATGCTATGGCAGACCAGCTTGTACCGCAGATCAAGGAACTCCTTACCGACAGAGGTACCGTCAGCTTCGACCAGAGAACCAATGTTCTTATCGTTAAGGATGTCGAAGAGGTCCTTGACAAATCAGAACAGCTTGTTGATTTCCTTGATGCTCAAACTCCGCAGGTCCTTATCGAGTCCAGAATCGTTGAGGCGACTTCGACTTCCGCTCTTGGTCTCGGTATCGAATGGGGCACGACCCACACATACACGGATGCAAACGGTCACCCGACAAACGCAATATTCCCCTACAACCTGGGTGTAGGCGGCAGCGTTTCAGTTCCCGGTCCGGCAGATCCGACAGGATCGCTTGGCTTCACCTTCGGCAGCGTCGGCATGATCAACGACCTTAACCTCACGCTCAACGTAATGGAGAGTGAAGGTAAAATCAAGATCGTAAGCTCTCCGAAAGTTGCAACTCTTGACAACAAAGAGGCTATGATCCAGCAAGGTACGAGTATTCCGATCACCACGAGAGGTACATCAGGCGATATTACCACGAAATATGTAGATGCTACACTTGTTCTGAAGGCGACACCTCACATCACGGCTGACGGTTCGATCCTTCTCAACATCGAAATCAACAAGAGTGAGCCTGACTGGTCGAATGCCAACTACCTCGGCGAGCCTTCAATTATCAAGAAGGAGGCAAAGACGGAAATCCTCGTAAAGAGCGGCGACACTGTTGTTATCGGCGGTGTCTACACCAACAAGACCTCATATACAAAGAGAGGTGTTCCTGGCATTTCCAAGGTCCCGGTACTTGGCTGGCTCTTCAAATCAGAGGATCACAGAGTCGAGAGAAGCGAACTTCTTATCTTCCTCACTCCGAAGATCATGAACAGGGTTAAAACGGCAATGCCGCAGGAACCTGAAGAGTAATGAATTTTGTTTCGGCCGGCGAATCCCACGGGAGCGCGCTAGTTGCAATCCTCAGCGGGTTTCCGGCAGGTTTGAAGTTTGATAGTGTTCTTTTTGAGTTTGAATTAGGCCGGAGACGCAGGGGGGACGGTCGATCCGCGAGATTGGATCTCGAGGACGATGCAGTCCAGATCGTTTCCGGAGTTGTCGGGTCTGTTACGACAGGGGCGCCGATTGCGTTCCTTTTGAAAAACAGAGCCGGCAGACAGCTCTTTGAAAACGGATTAACAGATTCAGGGTTTCCGCGTCCGGGGCATGTCGATTTCGGTTCGTTCCGGAAGTTCGACTACGATGCCGTAACGCTCGGAGCGGAGAGATCAAGCGCGAGAGAGACCGCTATGCGGGTCGCGGCAGGGGCCTTCTGCAAGATGCTCCTTGCCGGATTTGGTATCGGTTTTTCTTCGGAGATCGTCGAGATCGGAGGGATCCCGTATGCTCAATTCGATCCGCAGAAGGCTTTGGCCGACAGCGGAAACGGGAGCTACGGCGGTGTCGTCCGGCTGAAGGTCTCCGGGGTTCCGGTCGGGCTAGGCTCAAATTCCCAGTGGTTTACACGCATCGATTCGCAGCTTTCCTCGGCTCTTGTTTCGATTCCTTCTGTCAAGGGAGTCTATTTCGGCGATACCGCTCTCCACAAAATGCGCGGCAGAGAGGCGCTGGATTCATTTACGGACAGGTTCGGGACTAGATCCTCAAACATGTGCGGCGGTATCGAGGGCGGGATAACCACCGGTTCGCCGATTGAGGCTAATGTATATTTTAAGCCGATTCCATCACAGCCGTTCGAGGTCGCTTCGATATCTCCGAAAACCGGTGGACACGGCGTATGTCCGGCAGGCGTGAATGACCTTTGGTGCATAGAACGGGCGGGAGTTATCGTCGAGAGTGCGGCGGCGTTTGTTGTCGCCAATGCTTTCTGCGACAAGTTCGGCTATGACTGCATGAGTGACATCAGATCGGCCTATGACGCCTACATCGCGAGGATTTCGAAATGAGGCGGCTGGCGCTTATCGGCTTCTCGGGAAGCGGTAAAACATCGCTTGCCGGAATGGCCTGGAGCATCGGTTTGAAGAGTGCCGATTCAGATGCCGAGCTTGAGCGTCTGACCGGCAGGACGATTGCCGGGATCTTGGACTCGGGTGATGAGTGCGGTTTCAGACAGCTCGAGAGCGAAGTGATCAGCGGGCTTCTGGCACAGGATTTTTCGTTTCTGGCATTCGGTGGCGGCGTCCATGCGGCGCATCCGGTGTGGGGCGAAATTCTGCAAAGCCGGGTGCCGGTTCTCTACCTGCGCGGCTCGTTTGACGAGTTCCTGGCGAGAGCGGCGGACAGACCGCTTTTAAGGCAGCTCGGTGTCGACGGTTACCGCGATTTATATGAAAAACGGTTGCCGCTTTACGAAAGGTCCGCCAACTTCACGGTCGATGTCAGTCATAGAACTTTGGGCGAAATATGGAGTGAGATAGAGACGTTATGGAAATACATCTCCAGGTGAGTTTTTCATCGCGCTTGACATTTTCGGCCTCTTTGGCTGAGCTGAAGGGTCGATTAGGCGGAGATTCGCTCTTTGTGATCGACAGCTCGATAGTGCACCTTTTCCCGGATATACCGGCTGAGCGGATTTTTTTGTTCAACGGCGAAAAGGAGAAGGATTTCGAAACGGTCGGACGATGCCTGACCTGGCTTTTGAGCTGCGGTGCGACCCGCCAGACGAAACTTGTTGCGGTCGGCGGCGGTGCGACAACGGACTTCGCGGCCTTTGCCGCTTCGGTTTTTCATCGAGGGATGCGGCTGGTTATGGTCCCGACAACGCTTTTGTCCATGGTCGACAGCGCGGTCGGAGGCAAGACGGCGGTAAATCTGGCGGCAAAAAACACAGTCGGCAGCTTCTATCCGGCAGAGGAGATCGTCATCGTTCGGGAGTTCCTTTCGACACTCGGTCCGGTCGAAAAGGCGTCAGGCAAGGCCGAGATGGTCAAGCTTGCGCTGATTCGCGGAGGCGAGCTTGCACGGAAGGTGCTGCGCGGCGACGATTTGACGACGGACGAAAGTATCAGGCTTGCAATCAAGGAGAAGCTCGAGATTGTGAGCGAGGATTTAACGGATACCCTGGGAAAGAGAATTGTTCTGAACTGGGGGCATACATTCGGTCATGCGATCGAACATGCCTACGGTTTGCCGCACGGTCTTGCTGTCGCGGCGGGGATGGTTCTCGAACAGAGGTGGGCGGAGAAAGCCGGTGCGTGCGATCTTTTCCCGTCTGAAAAGGTCGAGTATCTGCTGGCTCTCAACGGAGTCGGTACCGATACCCGGACCTACATTGAAGATAACTTATGGAAAAAGTTGGTTTTTATGGATAAAAAAAGGGAATTTGAAAAAATTTCAATAGTTTATTTGGTTGATTTAGGAAAAACAGGCATTATTTGCAGAGACTTGAACGACATATTAAAAGATTTGGAGGATTTGAGATGAAAAGGATTTTCATTGTTACCCTGATGATCGTTTCGATGATGATGGTAGCTTGTGTCGAGAGAAGAAATCGTGTAATCATTGAAAAGTTTATACCGATTTCGGAAGAGGACCAATGTATAGTCAAACCCGGCGGCACCAGATACGAAACGAAAGGACATATCGATCTTGCGTTGACAAGCAGGTATCAGCTCGCGTTCGAAATGACGAACTACATTTCATCCTCGAAAGCAGGCGCGGCAGGTTCGTCGGCTGCACCGATTGAGGGCGGCGAGGCAAATAATTACTATGTACAGTGGGCTGAGATTAAATATGAATGGGATCCTAAGGCTCAACCGAACGGAGCGCAGATCAGACTTACCCAGGATCTTTGGAACAAGGCGAAGAAGACTGAGATCCACGGTGTAGTTATCGAGCCGGAAGGCGGTCAGGCGGCTGCTGTTATCGATATCTTTACGGAGGCTCAGGCAAGAGATCTTCTTGATGCTGTTAAGAACTCTCCGACATTCGACTGGATCGCAAGTCCTATTCTTGTAAAGGTAAAGGTTCACGGCGAGCTCTCGAACGGAGAGGATGTCAATACCAACACGCTGACCTACAACATTGTTCCGAGCTACGGCGAATCGATCCAGCAGGGATCGGTTTATTATATCCCTCCGGAGGGTTTCGGAGATCCGAATTCCGAGGATAAGCAGAAGGCTTACGAGGCTCAAAAGGCTGAGTATGATGCAATTGTGAAGCAGTGCGGTTTCCTTGATCCGATTTACAACGGTTGCCTTGCAGGTCAGGACACAGCCATTTCAAACTGCTATGCCGGCGATTCCGATTGGCAGAGGGAGATACTTGAGAGCGAAGGCATGACCTATATCCCTGGTTATGCAGCTGCCGGCGTTGTCGAGGCAATATACAACAATCACAAGAAAAATTCTTCGATCACCGGTTATTATGCATGTTGTCCGATTTCAGAGCCGGAAGAGCCTGAAGAGCCGGAAAAGGAGAATGAAGAAAATAATTCAAATCCTGCAGGCGGAGAGTAGATCTGACAGCTAGTTCGGTTTTCATTGATTCTTTTCCGAATCCAATTTGCGATATTTCGTTTGTCTGCTTTCATTGACTGTATTCAATAAATCTATATGCTATAAAGATTGAAGGTCTTTCAACAATGTTTTTTAGGAGGTCACAATGAGATTTTTATCAGCAGTTCTTGCTGTTTGCATGATTTTTATGGTTTCCTGCGGGAGCAGTGAACAGAAGGGCAAACAGTCGCTTATCGAAAAGAAGATAGAGATGGTCAAAACGGACAACCAGAAAAGACCTGTCCTGTCGATGGCTAAACTTCTTGAACTCAAGGGCGAGGATGAGGCTCTGGTCAAGAAGAATATTTTGGGGATCTACAAGGATATTACCTCCAGGGTAAAGCCGCATCATCTTTCCGATTTCAAGGAGTCTCCGAACAGAGAGATCCAGGTCCCCGGCGACGTTTCCAGGATCCATATCAAAAGCGACTATGTCCAGAGCGCAAACGTAATGCTCTTCCTTATGAAAGGCAACGAGGCGGTCGTATGGGACGTTCTGGAGTTCAATACCGAGAAAAAGTATGACTTCGCTCCCGGAAATTACAGCTTTATCATGGTCGTTGACAGACCGGACAACGAAAATATCTATGTTTTCCAGTATGACGGCAACTTCCTGGGCGGAAAGCTTTACCTCGGCGAATTCAAGATCAGCGGCAAGTACAGCAACTCAGGCGAGTGCCAGCAGGGTTACATCCGTGATGACGCAGAGACATGCATCGCTCCGTCGTTCAAGATTTTTGACAACTGCAAAACGGGAACTCACCTTGTCGAGCACCTTTGCTGCGAAGAGGGATTCAACTTCATTATGGACGGTCAGTGCTCGAGATACAGCGACACCGTTGAAAACGTAATCTGCCCGGCAGGATATCACGAGGGCGGAAAAGGCAGATGCTGCCCGAACGGAACGCTCTTTATCGACGGCCAGTGCCAGGTCCCGCCAAAAGAGGATGCGGCGAAATAATTTCCCATGGAAGGTTGTTTCAGTTCTGACCTAAAGCCTTTTTACGACCGTTTTTTCGAGCTCCTTGGTGAGGAGTCGGAGGTCAACGGGAAGTTTGTCGTCAAGGAGGTGATTTATCACTTCGCGATGGTTCAATTCCGCAACACGCACGGTTTTGGATCCGGCAAAGTTGAGTACAACGAGAAGGTTTTTGAGGAGATCCAGAGCGAATTCGGCAGGATTTTCGAAGAATTCGCCGGTTTTTGCCTCCGGAAGGGCGGTGACGAAACCTATATCAATTCGGTGATGAGAGAATGGCTGATCGATTTTTCGGAAAAACTGGGGCTAAACGATTTAAATTAGCCGTTTTTCTTCTGCTCTCCCTTCTCTTTCACTCTCTTCTTCTGCTTTTCAAGGTCGATTTGACGGGCGACTCCGATGAGGACGAGCTTGTCTCAATCAAATATTACGACGATTCCGCCTTCGCCCAAAGCTCTGAAAAGAGGCTGGAGGAGGCTCTTCCGGAAAAAAAAGATAAGGATGAGCTCAACAAAACCGGCCAAATCGTCGATATCGCCAAGCCGAAAGTCGAAAAAAAGCCGAGAAAGAGCAGATTCCTTGCGGAATACGACAGCGCGGTCGAGAAGGAGACTACCTCTGATTCCGACCCGAACATCACCGAGAGGGGGACCCGCCTGCAAAAGAAGCTCGCGGAAAACATCTCTCAGAAAAATGTCGATGCTGATATCGATTCTCCTGTCGTTTCGGATGAAAGTGACCGCCTGAACGATGCCGAAAAGACTCTCGAAAAATTCAAAAAGGGGGTCATGAAGGGTTTCGACGGAACTGACGGCAAGCTTGCAGCCGGCGAAGAGAAGGAGGTGGCAGGGAAGCTTACCGGCGAGGATGAAATCGACCGCACGGGTTCGACTTTTGTCGGCGGTAGAAGGATCCCGAAGCGCTACCTCCCGTACTTCAACGGCACCGACATGGCGCTGATGACGCCTTCAAGCGACTTCCTGGAGGATGTAAAGCGCGGAAACGAGACCTATCTGAACACGAAAAAGTTTCTCTACGCGGCATACTTCAACAAGATGAAGCAGGCTGTTTCCAGGAACTGGTCGCCGGGTGCGGTGATGCTGATCAACAATCCCGGAGGCAAAATCTACGGCAGAGAGGACCGCTTTACAAAGCTTCTGGTCCACATTTCTGCCAAGGGCGAGCTTGTGAGCGCAAAGGTAATTACCAGCAGCGGTGCCGATTTTCTGGACAAGGAGGCTATCAACGCTTTCAAAATGGCGGCTCCCTTTTCTCCGCCGCCCGAGATTCTGCTGAATGAAAAAAAACTTTTGGAGATTCGTTTCGGATTTATGGTGACGACAAGCAATGAGTGAGAAGTGTATCGTTTTATTCAGCGGCGGACTGGATTCAACTACGGTCCTGGCATATGCGCTTAGCCAGGGTTATGATGTCTGGCCGCTTACATTTTTGTACGGGCAGCGGCATGAAGTCGAGGTCGCGAAATCAGAAAAAACGTTGGAAAAATACGGGCTTACAGAGCGAAGGCGAATCTTCAGGATGGATCTTTCGCTCTATTCGAAGTGTTCGCTCACAAACAGCGAGCTGGAGATCCCGGAATACGATCCGTCGCATATCCCGACGACTTACGTTCCTGCCCGCAACATAATTTTTCTTTCGATCGCGACAGGTTATGCAGAGACGATCGGTGCAAAAAAGATCTTTATCGGGGTAAATTCAGTCGATTATTCCGGCTATCCCGACTGCCGTCCGGAGTTTATCGAGGCATTCAACAAGACGATCTCGGTCGGTACGAAACAGGGCTGCGAATCAAAAATAGAGGTCGTTTCGCCCATTATGAGGATGTCAAAGTGCGAGATCATCAGGCTCGGCACCTCTCTCGGCGTCGATTATTCGCTCACACACAGCTGCTATGATCCGACTCCGGAGGGGCTCTCATGCGGTGTCTGCGACAGCTGCCGGCTTCGTCTTGAGGGATTCCGCCAGGCCGGTCTGACCGATCCGGTGAAATATCGTTAATACCGCCGCGCACCTTTTTGATGTTACGTCGTCACGTCGTTTCGGCGTTACGATGAAAGTGGCGCCGCAACAAAACTTGTTTTATTTCCGATATTATTTAAACTCCCGCCGTTGATCTTTTTTTGGGAGGAAAAAATGAAAAAATTTCTTATCGTAACATTTGCTTTGGCTATCGCCTTTTTTGCAACGGCTTGCGGCGGAAACAGTACTCACACCGGCGATTCCGAACCGGATTCGGAGCCTGCGGATGGGGAACTGTCAAATGACACTGACCAGGCAGAGGAGCCAGCGGAAACTGATGAAGAACCATCGGACGGTCCTGATGAGAACACGACTCCTGAGAACTTCAACCCTGAAAATCCGGGCTATTTCGTTGAATTTATAATTGCCGACATAAATATGGCAAACCAGCCTCAGACCTTGGCTACCGGCTATTTCATGAAGGCGGCCAGAGAGGATCTCAACCCGCACGCCGGAGTCGATGAATCGACGTTTGACACCTGCACCTTCGGCGAGTCGGTCGAAAACGTTCCTCAGTGCACTTCAAAGGCTGACTGCGCTCCGGAGCAGGACTGCGTTCCTGAATACGACAGCAACAGCGGTCAGGCTATCGCAAACAGCGAGCACTGCGAAACTCCCGGCAGAGAGTCGCTTGATGTCGGTCCGGTCATGGTTTCAGGCTTCAACGGCGGTCCCTATCAGTTTGCATACGAACCCGGCGATCAGGCTTACAAGCTCAACGGGACCGGCGACGGTTCGATCCCGGCGGATATGATCGCTTACGGTGTCGACTATACGATCACCGGTGAAAATATGCTTCCGGATGATCTGGATTCACTTTCGGCGACCTTCACGATGCCGCCATCATTCGCTATCGTAGAGCCTGCTCCGCAGCCCAATACAAGCGGTGGTTTCGGCGACATCATCAACGTGACTCCGGGTGAGCCGCTTACGCTTAAATGGGCTGGAAACAACGGTCAGGGTTATATCGACGTCAACTTTATGGTTATGAAGAGCCTTATGGAACAGGTGGCGATCACATGCAGAATGGTCGATGACGGCGAGTTTACCGTCCCGGCTGAGTTCACGACCGAGATGCGCCTTTCCGAGGCTGATTCAAGTAATCCGTTCGGCGAGATGCTCGGTATGATGAACATGATCACAGTAAACCGCCATGTCGAAGCCAGGATCACCGGCAAGGGGATCACGGCAGGAACCTTCTCCGCCGAGCAGATGGTCCTCTACACCCTTGGTAACAACTAGTGAGTCTGAATTAGATAACTGTTCTTAATCATTAAAATTTTTCTTAAAACATTGTGAAGCTGAAGATCATTGAAATATCAGACGAGCTCTCTCTGAAACCACTTGAGGAGGGTGATGAAAAGCATATTTTCGCTGCATTGGATTCTGAACGCAGATACTTCGGCGAATGGCTTCCGTTTGTTGAATTTACGAAGAGCGAAAGCGATTCACGCGACTTTGTGAAGTCAGTTGTTTCGATGCCCGAGGCCTTTTACGAGCCGGTCTTTACGGTTTGGTACAAGTCTGAATTTGCAGGGCTCGCCGGCTTCAAGGGAACCGATTTCTTCAACAAAAAGAGCGAAATAGGCTACTGGCTGTGCGAGGAGTTCCAGAAAAAGGGGATCATGACCCGTTCGGTGGCGGCGCTTCTGCGTTTTGCCTTTGAAGAGCGCGGGATCAACCGGATCCAGATCAAGGTGGCTCCTGAAAATCTTCGGAGCCGCAGGATCCCGGAGCGTCTCGGTTTCAAGTTCGAGGGGATAGAACGCGACAGCGAGCTTGTAAAGGGTGATCTCTTCCGTGACGCTGCAGTCTACAGTATGCTGAAACGGGAATTTGTCCTTAAATAGAGATTATTTCTTCGGTTCTTCTGCCTGAGGAGCCTTTTTGAACGATATGAGTTCGACTTCGAAAATGAGTGTTTCGTTCGGTTCGATCGGACCAGCGCCGCGCTCGCCGTATGCAAGTTCGCCGGGGATGAAGAGTTTGAACTTTGCGCCCTTGTTCATGAGCTGAACGCCCTCTGTCCAACCTTTGATCACGCCGTTGAGCGGGAACTTGATCGGCTCGTTGCGCTTGTAGGAGCTGTCGAATTCGGTGCCGTCGAGGTGTGTTCCTGCATAGTGGACCTGTACGATGTCCGTAGGACCCGGGTTCGGGCCTTCGCCCTCCTTCTCAACGATGTACTGAAGACCGGACTCGGTGGTTTTTACACCCTCTTTTGTCTTGTTTTCAGCAAGGAATTTATCGCCCTTTTCCTTGTTGGCTGCAGCCTTCTTGGCAAGTTCGGCCTGCATCTTTTCGATCATTTTTGTCTGAAATTCCTGAAGTGCGGTGTTGACCTCCTCCTCGTTCAAAAGAGGAGCTTCGCTCTTGTACGATGCCGAGAATCCTGCGATGAATGCATCAAGATCGAAATCAAAATCTCTCTCTCTCAGGTTCTTGGCAACGTCGGTCCCGAGTGCATAACCGTACTTTGCGGATTCGTTCGAGAGTTTTTCTTTAGTAAATCCGGAACTCTGGCAGTTCGAAACATCGCCGCAGGCAGCAAATACGAGCGCTGCCGACGCAACTACCGCGAAAAGGACTTTTTTCATTTTGTACTCCATAAAAAAAGAATTAATAAGCGTGAGAAGGTAACCAAAACCGGACAGATTGCAACCAGAAACGACAATAATCAAATAGTTTTTTACATTTTTGTTCCGGGAATTAAGATGCACTGTTTTTTGAGTTATTTTGAGGGAGACTGATATGAACGAAAAGAGAGTCAGAACAAGATTCGCGCCGAGTCCGACGGGCTACATGCATGTCGGAAACCTCAGGACCGCGCTCTATGCGTGGCTGATCGCCAGGAAGTACAACGGGACATTCGTGCTCCGCATAGAGGACACCGACCAGGAGCGCAAGGTCGAAGGCGCAGTCGACCTGATCTACAGGACGCTGGCCGAGACAGGGCTTACGCACGACGAGGGGCCGGATATCGGCGGCGATTTCGGACCTTATGTCCAGAGCGAGCGAATGGCCGCGGGGATCTACATGAAATATGCCGAGGAGCTGATCGAAAAGGGATTTGCATACCGCTGTTTCTGCACGAAGGAGCGTCTTGACGAGCTTCACAAAGAGTGCGAGGAGCACCATCTGCAGACAAAATATGACAGGAAGTGTCTCAATCTGACGAAGGAGGAGATCCAGAAAAATCTCGATGCCGGGGTTCCGTATGTCATCCGCCAGAAGATGCCGGATACCGGCGTGACGGGCTTCCACGATGAGGTCTACGGGGATATCGAGGTCGAAAATTCGACGATGGACGACCTTATCCTCATCAAATCGGACGGCTATCCGACCTACAACTTTGCCAACGTCATCGACGACCACCTTATGGGGATCACGCATGTCGTCCGCGGCAGCGAGTATCTCATTTCGACGCCGAAGTACAACCTGCTTTACGATGCTTTCGGCTGGGAAAAGCCGGTCTATGTCCACGTTTCTCCCGTTATGAGAGACGCTCAGCGCAAGCTTTCGAAGCGTGACGGTGATGCGAGCTACGCCGATTTCATCAATAAGGGGTGCCTGAAGGAGGCTCTTCTCAACTACATCGCGCTCCTTGGCTGGAATCCGGGCGACGACCGCGAGAAGTTTACGCTTTCAGAGCTTGTCGAGGCGTTTGACATCTCGAGGATCAACAAGTCTCCCGCGATTTTCGACGAGGCGAAGCTGCGCTGGCTGAACAGCGAATATATCCGCGAAATGAGCCAGGAGGAGTTCCTCAAAAATGCGATGCCCTTCATCAAAAAGGCTGTGAAGCGCGAGGATGTGAACTTCGACGTTATTGCCGCCGGACTTCACAAGAGGACCGAATACTTCAGCGATGTTATTCCCCAGCTCGACTTTGTCGACGAGCTGCCGGAGTACACGAAGGAGCTCTACATCAGCAAAAAGATGAAGACAGACCCGGAAAATTCGCTCCAGGCTCTGAAGGTCCTGAAGCCCGAGCTCGAGGCTTTTGACGAGTGGGAGCACGAAAAGCTTTACTACAAGGTCCTGGATATCGCCGAAAAGAGCGGGATCAACAAGAAAGTCCTGCTCTGGTCTCTGCGTGTCGCGCTCAGCGGAAAGGAGCTGACTCCCGGCGGCGGGACCGACATCGCAGCGATAATCGGCAAGGCCGAGTCGCTGAAACGGCTCGAAAAGGGTATTGAGATTCTATCGGCTTAAACTTTGAAAATGGCGCTGTATTCCTATAATGCGGCGTTTTTAAGGAGGTGAATAGATGGCAGAAGAGAAAAAATCGGCGTGCGCTACCTGTTCAAGCAAGACGTGCAGCGCCAAGAACAGGCACGAAAACGAGAACGACGAGCAGTTTGTCACAAGGCAGCAAATCGCTGAAAACCTGTGCAAAATCAAACACAAAGTAATTGTTATGTCAGGAAAGGGCGGCGTAGGAAAGAGCTCGGTCGCGGTGAATATCGCGATGTCGCTTTCGCTCGACGGCAAAAATGTCGGCCTTCTTGATATCGACCTTCACGGTCCGAGTGTCCCGACGATGTTCGGGCTCACCGACGCCAAGATCGTCTCGAAAGACAACAAGCTTGTTCCGATAACATTCGGAGGGCTTAAAATCATGTCGGTCGGTTTTTTCCTGCCCGACAGAGACGATGCCATAATCTGGCGCGGACCTTTGAAACACGCCATGATCCAGCAGTTTTTCAAGGATGTCGACTGGGGGACCCTCGATTATCTCATCATTGATTCGCCTCCCGGAACCGGCGACGAGCTCCTTTCGCTTGTCAGCACGGTCAGTGATCTGACGGGCGCTGTTCTTGTGACGACTCCTCAGGAGGTCGCGGCTGCCGATGTCAGAAAATCGGTGACATTCTGCGAGAAGGCTAACGTCAGAGTCCTCGGGATCGTTGAAAATATGAGCGGCTATGCCTGCCCGCACTGCGGTGAGATCACGCAGATCTTCAAAGTCGGCGCTGGTCAGAAAATTGCCGAAAAATACGGTTTCCCTCTTCTCGGAAAGATTCCGATCGACCCCGCTATCGGAGACTCTGGTGACAGCGGTGTCCCCTTTGTTTATGCAGACAATCATTCGGCTTCGGCTAAGGAGATCGAGTCGATTACCAATAAAGTGATAACTATATGCGAGCAGTGAAAGTAATATTTTCAATCAGTCATATTCTTTTTATCGTTTTTGCCATTTCGGTTTCCTTTCTCTCCTGCAGCAGCGGGAAGACGGAGCCGGAGAGCTCTGTTCTGCAGGTCACGGTCAGTATCCCGCCTCAGGCCTTCATCGTTAAAAATATAGGCCGCGAAAAGGTCTCGGTTTCAGTCATGATGCCGCCGACAGCGAGTCCTGAAACCTACGAACCGGGACCGGCAAGGATGGCGGAGCTGAAAAATTCGGCGGTCTACTTCACGCTGGATGTTCCCTTCGAGGATGCATTTATCGGAAAGGTGAAAGGTGAATATCCGAATGTCAGGTTTGCGGAGATGCGCAAAAACATTCAGCTTTTGAAGATGGCCGGACACCATCACCATCATGAGGCAGAAGAGCGCGAAGAACACCGCGGGCATCACCATCACGATGGCGAGGAGGATCCGCACGTCTGGCTGGACCCGGTGAATCTCAAAATCATGGCGGACAACTGCGCTGAGGTCCTGATCGCGGCTGACCCCGGAAACGCCGGGAGTTACCGTGCCAATCTGGCCGATCTGAAGAACCGTCTCGATGCTCTGCACGAGAAGCTGAAAAACGAGCTCGCCGGTTCGGAGGGAAAGGCGTTTATGATCTACCATCCGTCGTGGGGCTACTTTGCGAACAGGTTCGGTCTCAGACAGGTCGCTGTCGAGGTCGATGGCAAGGAACCGAGTGCGGCTGAGATGGCTAAGATAGTTGATTTTATTAAAGAAAACAATGTAAAACAGATCCTTTCGCAGGTCCAGTCTCCTGAATTTGTAGTCCGCTCGATCGCAGAGGCAAATTCCGTGCAGATCCACGCGCTTGACCCGCTGAAGGAGGATGTCGTCGAAAATCTGCTTGACGCGGCGGCGGAGATAAAAAATTCGCTGGTCACACTTCATGAAACGGAGAAAAAATGAAAAAATTCACGCTTTTGCTTTTAGTTTCGGCATCGCTTTTCTACTTTGCGGCATGCGGAGATTCAAAAAAGGATGATTCGCCTGCAACTGATTCAGATACCGCTCCGGCGGCTGATTCCGATCAGCTTTCTCCGTCTGATGACGAGCCGGAAGACGACGGCGATCCCGATGATGTAGACGACACGCCGGATCCGGACGCCGCTGAACCGCAGGATTCCGATCCTGTTTCGGACGACGAGCCTGAACCCGACGACGGTTGCGTCGAGCTTGATGTGCCTACGATCACAAGTGCCGGATATTACGACGAAATCAACGGCTTCTTCTCGCCGGCTATGGGTGACAGCACGGTCGATATCGTCAAAATTTTCCTGATGGACACAAATCCGCAGACTGAAGAGTACGATATCGAACCCGGAACTTACGATCTGGGAAGCTATCCGAATTCCGCCTATGCGACCTGCCTGCAGTGCGTCATGGTCTGGATCGATGTGGCGCTGGGAGAGCCTGCCGAGGCATATTTCCAGACCGAAGGGTCGCTTACGGTAACGGCGGTCGCAGGCGGTGACAGGGATACCAGAACAGACGGATATATCGAGAATGTAAAGCTTGTGAAAGCTGAATTTCCGGGTTTCACGCCCATTCCGGAGGCTGCCGGGTGCATACGGATCCCCTACGCCGACTGGTCGCTGACCTCGACTGTAGCTGTGCCGGATTCCGATGTTATGCCGGATGAGGATTCCGAACCTCTCCCAGCTCCCGATGCCGAGCCTGACGCAGAACCCGACACCGACGCTTCGGAAAACGATACAGACTCTGAGCCAGACGAATAGAAATGTCGTTTCTTTTCTGCCTCTTTTTCGCAATTCAGACTATCAGCACAGAGGGAGAGATCTTCCTTTTGCTGAACGGAGACAGCGATCCGATCACCTTTTCCTCATACCGTTTGACAAACCCGGACAGGATCGTCCTCGAGGCCGATTCCAGCTTCCTGGAGTCCGCCGAGGCAGTCGGCGATATGGTGAAAGAGGTGAAAAAGAGCGTAAAAAACGGTTCGACGCGCTTTATTTTTTATGTTGAGCCTGAAACCCAGTATACGATCCTGAATAGGAAAAATGTCATAATCGTCGGCTTCAGCCGGCAGATCTTTGTCAACAATATCGAATTCGAACCGCTCTATTCCGGCTTTGTCGACAAGCAGAATCAGGAACTTCTGGCAAAAAAGCGGGAAGAGGAGGCGCGTCTTGCAGAGATGAAGCGCATCGAGGAGGAAAAGCGCCTTGCCGAGGAGAAACGGCTCGAGGAGGAGCGGCTGGCAAAGGCGAAAATCGAGGAAGAGAAACGACTGGCCGAAGAACGGCGTCTTGCTGAAGAGAGGCGGATCGCCGAAGAGAAGCGCAGGGAGGAGAACGAAAAGGCGATGGTCGCGGCACTTCTCGGGAACCTTGAAACTGAAGAAAAGCGCATAGCTGAAGAAAAGCGTATCGCTGAAGAAAAGCGTATCGCTGAAGAAAAGCGTATCGCCGAAGAAAAGCGTATCGCCGAGGAAAAGCGTATCGCTGAAGAAAAGCGTATCGCCGAAGAAAAGCGTATCGCCGAAGAAAAACGTATCGCCGAGGAAAAACGTTTGGCCGAGGAAAAACGTTTGGCCGAGGAGCGTTCAAAAATCGAAAAGAAAAAGGCGATCGCAACTGAAAACGGTGAAGTACGGAGCCTTAAAGTCGTCAAGGCTGAGAAGGAGAAGCCTCTCTCCGAAACGATGGCCCATCTTCCGGTCAGAAAGCTTGAGAGAAAGGGACAGCTCAAGAATATCTTCTTCCGCAGGTTCCCGGAATTCAGCCGTATCACAGTCGAGGTCGACGGCGATATCGACTACCAGTTCCGTGAGATCATCGGCGGCTTTGTCATAGACGTAAACAACTTCTCGAAGGTCCCGAAGCGCCTACTCAACATCATCGACGCACGTGCGTTCAAAGCGGAGGTGACCTACATCTATCCCCAGAAGAGTGATGAAAACAGGCTCAAGATCTACATAAAAACCAAAGACGGAATGGCTGTCCGCAAGAGCGAAGAGGGCAAGTACATCAACTTCGATTTCTTCAAACCCACGCTGGAAGAGTGATCTTTCGGCTGAAGATCCTTAAGAAATACAAGGTTTTGTCTATCTGAATTTGATCGTCATTATAGCAAGTGCCGCCATCATTATGCTGATGATCCAGAATCTGGTGACGACCTTTGCCTCGGCAAGGCCTTTATGCTGGAAATGGTGGTGGATGGGAGCTCTATAGAGGATCCTGCGTTTCAGGAACTTGAAGCCGACGACCTCCTGGACGAAGGTAGAGGTTATCTCGATCACAAAGATCGCTCCGGCGATGATGAAGACGACCTCCTGACGGATGAGGACGGCTGCCGTGCCCATCACCCCTCCGAGAAAGAGGCTTCCTGTGTCACCCATGAAGACCTCGGCCGGGTGCGTGTTGAACCAGAGAAAGCCGATCGCCGCGCCGATAATGGCTCCGCAGAAGACGGTGATCTCTCCGCATCTCGGGATGTATTCGTAGAGCAGGTGCTGGGAATGGACAATGTTTCCGATGATGTAGGCAAAAGTGCCGAGGACGATGAAGACGCATATCGAGGGGACAGTCGTCAGGCCGTCCATGCCGTCGGCAAAATTAACGGCGTTGGCGGAATAGACGATTATGAAAACGATGAATGCCGCTGTAAACGGTGTCGAGTTGAAGAGGATACCCTTGAAAAACGGGATCTGGAACGAGTTCGCGATCTCCGGCGGAAGCGGCGAAATGTCCGGATTCAGCACAAAAAACGCCAGAAAGAGACCGAAGCCGATCTGAACGGCGAACTTGAAGCTCCTGGAGAGACCGCTGTCCGGGTCGCGGTATTTGATTTTGAGAAAGTCGTCGATCGCGCCGAAAAGGGCGAACCAGACCGCTGCTGCTATCAGCACCAGGACAAAGGGGTTGGTGAGGTCGCACCACATCAGGACGCTGCCGATCCCCGTGATGAAGATGATGAGTCCGCCCATCATCGGGGTCCCGGTCTTCTTCTGGGAGTTGACTTCGCCGTAGCTGCGTTCAAAGGAGCGGAGTCCCTTCCGGTAGAGCATGTTTATTATCGGTCTGCCGATCGCCAGCGAGATCATAAAGGCGGTCACGAAGGCTATCAGGGCTCTGGAAGTGAGGTATTTGAAAACCGCGAAGCCGCGTGCGTTTTCGAAGAGAGAGCTTAAAAGTGTGTAAATCATCTGGACTCCGTTGAAATGGCGGTTTT
This sequence comes from bacterium UBP6_UBA1209, assembly GCA_002309575.1. Classification (GTDB taxonomy): domain Bacteria; phylum UBP6; class UBA1177; order UBA1177; family UBA1177; genus UBA1177. The sequence goes on from DBXP01000012.1 coordinate 39,791, forward strand.
TACGGTTTTGTAGACCTGCTTCAACTCGTATTCGGTCGTATAGCCGGTGCTTGTGATCAAAATTTTGTCAAGTTCCGTCAGGGCTGTTTCCGGTGTGATCGTTCCGTTTTCAGAGAGGTGCCGGAGCGCCTTCATGACTGAGATCCTGACTTTCCAGCAGGGGTCGTAGTAGCATCTCTGCAGCATTTTCATGATCACGGAGGAGTCCGAATCGATGAACGAGGCGGCAGAGACGGCCTCTGTCCTCACTTCGAAGGCTCTGTCTCTGAAATTTTTGTAAAGTATCTCAAGAAGCCTCCTTTTTTCTTCGCCGCTGAAGCCGAAACGCTTTTCAAATACGGGTATGCAGCGTTCTGCGTTGAATCTCGTTTCGTAGTAACCGTTTCGGATCCCGAGCAGGACCGCTTCGACGATCTCGTCTCTGAATCTCTCTTCGCATCCGGTCATAAGCATACTCAGGGCTTGGAATGCATCGCGGCTGGTGAAGGGTTTGCTTTCAGGATTTTTCGCAAAACCAAGGACCGAAGGCAAGAGGTCGCAAAATCCCGCGATCCCCGCGATCCTGCACGCTCTGGCGTTGAAGATCGGATTTTTTGAGACAAAGAGGAGCCTGATTTTTGATTTGATGAGCCTCTCTTCGTCGGGATCAAGGGGCCTTTCCGTTCCGTTGGATACTTTCCGCATGAAGCTTTCGAGAGTCACCGAGTTGAGTCCTATCAGGCGGTCGTTGAAAAGAAGGGTGCATCCGACAGGTTCAGGTTTCGGAGCCTCTCCGATCATATATTTGATATTGCTGATGATTATCTCTGCAGGATTGCCTGGGAAGATGTTTTTCGCCTTCTCTGACATCTCCTTCAGGGCATCTGCATCGCCTTTGAGCTCCGAAACCGTCCGGATGAATTCGTTTTTGTCGGCAAAGGCGATCCCTGTCGGGCTCAGCGCCTCAGGTTCCTCGTAGACCACCCTGGCTGCGCCGAGTTTCCCGATGAATCTTGCGTTCCCGACCTGATGATCGTTTGCGAGGTTCGTTATCGGAATGATGACCGAAGGTTTCCCCTGACGGCAGACCTCCATGATCGAGCCGGCGCCTGCACGGATGACCAGAAGGTCGCTCGCTGCGTAGTAAAGCCCCATGTCGTCGATGAAATCCTTCAGTAAATACCGGTCGTTGTCTGCAAGCCCCTCCTTTTTGAGGATCTCTCTGACATCCTTGCAGCCGTCGTATCCGCCGGAGCTCCCGAAGGGTTTCCCGGCACCGTTGATGATGAAGATATCGGGATCTTTCAAAAGCTCGGGAGCAGCCTCTGCGAGCACGCGGTTTATCGTTCTCGACCCCTGTGAGCCTCCGAACGCAAAGATCACGAAGCTCTTTTCAGGGATCCCGAGGGTCTTTCTTGCCTCGGATTTGTCGTGCCGCGATATCGTGCTTCTGACCGGATAGCCGGAGTAAAAGCTCTTTTCCGCCTTCAGGCTCTTTATCGTTTCAGGGAAGGAGACCGCAATAAAATCAGCTGCATGAGCCGCCATTTTGTTCATCTTGCCGAGGTCGACGTTCGATTCGTGAAGCAGTATTTTTGTCTTGAAAAGTCCGAAGGAGATCTTTCTCAGGATCCATGCCCCGAAGACTGTCGGTGCGCTGACATATCCGCCTGTCGCAAAGACCAGATCAGGCCTGAAGCTGAGCAGGATCCCGATAGCCTTGAGGATCCCCAGGGTAAGCGTGACTGCGAATTTTGCGAGCTGGACCGGCGATTTCCCGGCAGGCATCGGCGCGCTTTTTACGAGCCTTAGCGGAACTCCCGCCTTCGGGACCATCGCGCACTCGGCTTTGCCTGCCATTCCGACGTAAAGGATCTCGGAATCGGGCATTTCGCGTTTAAGTTCGGTGATCACCGCCAGCGCAGGGCTGACATGCCCCCCGCTCCCGCCTCCGGTGAAAATAAATCTTTTTCCCATTTACTCCTCACGAAAAGATGAACGAAAAACGCTCCACTATAAATAATTTTGCGGAAAAGCAACCATTTTATACTATATTATGGCGTTTTTTGTAGTTCGATAAGGAGATTTTCCCGATGGCGAGATATTTTTATTCCGAAGAGAAGGGCCTGCAGCTTGAAGTCCAGCCGATCCCCGAGATAGGCGCTTACGACTTTCCCTCTCTCAGCGACGAAGAGAAGGCGCGTTACCAGAGGCTCCGCTCGATCGTCAGGGATGTTGAAAAGATAGAGCGGAATCAAAGCGTAGCCCAGGATGACGGGGAGCTTGAGAGATTCTACCGGAGAGAGCTGAACCCTGAGCAGTGCGAGGCGGCGTTCGCCCTTTCGGGACCGACGCTCGTCATTGCCGGCGCCGGCAGCGGAAAGACGCGGACGATCGTCTACCGGACGGCATACATGCTCCAGAAGGGGATCCCGCCGGAGTCGATACTTCTTCTAACCTTCACGAGACGGGCAGCGGGAGAGATGATCGAGCGCGTAAAGGCTCTTGTCGGTTCCGATACCGCCTCCAGGATCACGGCGGGGACCTTCCATTCGTTCGCGAACCTCCAGCTGAGAAGATACGGCCGCGAGATCGGTGTCGAACCGAACTTCACGATCTGCGACGAGGAGGATTCGGCGGATATCGTAGAGCTCATCAAGAGCGAGCTCGATATCAAAAGTCTCGGCAAACAGTTCCCGAAAAAGAGTGTCGTCGTTGAGATGATAAGCCGTGCGAGGAACCACGGGATCACGATCGAAAAGGCGGTCTCCCTGCATTATCCGAAGTATGCCGACTCGATCCCCGAGCTTGAGAAGATCGCTGAGCGCTACGGGATCTTCAAAGGCGAAAGAGGTATGCTCGACTATGACGACCTTTTGGATAAATTCCTGGAATTGCTTGAAAAATCGCCGCAGACGCTTGAGAGGCTCCAGAACCGTTACAGCTATGTCATGGTCGACGAGTACCAGGATACTAATCTGGTCCAGGGGAAGATCGCGGACAAAATCGCCGCCGCCAGCGGCAACATCATGGTCGTCGGGGACGATTCGCAGAGCATCTACGCCTTCCGCGGAGCAAACTTTGAGAATATCCTGCGCTTCCCGGAGCGATGGAAAGACTGCCGGCTGATAAAGCTGGTCCGGAACTACCGCTCGCAGTGCCTGCTGCTTGATTTCACAAACGATATCGTCAGGAATTTTTATGTTTCGTACGACAAGAAGCTCTTTTCGGAGATGCGTGACAGCACCCTCAAGCCGAAGATCTTCCGGGCGGGTTCCCAGGAGCAGGAGGCGGAGCTGGTCGTAAGCAAGATCGAAGACTTGATCGACAGAAAGGGGGTGGAGCCGAAGGATATAGCCGTGCTCTACCGCTCGAGTTTCCATGCCAACGCGCTCCAGACGGTCCTTCTGCGCCGCGGGATCGACTTCGCCATGTTCGGCGGGGTCAAATTTACCGAAAGACGCCACGTCAAGGATCTTCTGAGCTACCTGAGGATCATCCAGAATCCGAAGGAGGCTGTGGCTCTCAACCGCGTCGTCAGGCTCCTGCCCGGTGTCGGTGCCTCGACTGCCGCGAAGATAGCGAACGAGTTTACGGAGAGCGGGAGGCTGCCGCTTGAAAAGTATGCCAAAAAGAAGTTCTACCAGCCGCTGTGCGAGCTTTCCGAACTTCTGGACGAGGCTTCGAAAGAGGAACTTTCGACCAGGCAGCTGATCGATATCGTCATCGATTTCTACAAGCCGATCCTCAAGGAGCTTGAAGAGGATTACGACGAGCGCATAGAGGATTTCGCCGTGCTCAGGACAGTCGCGTCGGCTTACAGGACGCTCGAGAGTTTTCTTACGGACTTCTCGCTTGACCCGCCCAATTCGCAGCTCAACGGCTCGAAAATCGACATCCGCGACGCCTCGAAGAGCGACAAGGTCGTTCTTTCGACGATCCACAGCGCGAAGGGGCTCGAGTGGAACACCGTTTTTGTCATCAACATGGCCGAGGGCGCCTTCCCGAGCGAAAAATCCGCCGGAAATCTCAGTATGCTCGAAGAGGAGCGCCGGCTCTTTTATGTCGCCTGTTCACGGGCCAAGGAGCGGCTTTTCATCTCCTATCCGGAGAAACTCGCCTTCTGTCAGGGCTTCGGTCCAGCCATGCCGAGCCGCTTTCTGGCCGAGATCGATGAAGCGCTTTACGACTTCGGAAGGTGACGTAAATTCCTTTTTGCGGGCCCGACCCCTGAAAACTTGAAATAAAGGGGATTTCGGAGACAATTGACGGCTTAAATTATTTATTAGGTTAGATGATTTTATAGTTTGATGTTTCGGAGATGAAAATGAGAAGATTTTTTCTTGCAGCGTTCGCCGTTTTTGCAGCTCTTCTGCTGGCGGTAGGATGCAGTTCAAAAAAGACCCCCGAAAATCTGCCCGACGGCGATCTCGATTCGTCGGATCTTGACGCGATCGAAGTTCATGATCCAGACGGTCAGGAGCCTGACGCCGACGAGACCGATGCGGATTCTGCACAGGATGCGGATGCAGATTCGGAGAATGACGAGGATTCCGTCCATGATCCCGAGGGGATCGTTTCGGGAAGCTATATGATGCCGGATGGCGCCGACGGCAAAAAGGCGGCTCTTTTCGAGTGCGGAGAGAGCGAAGAGCTTGCTTCGGCTGAGATCAAAAACGGCGGATACGAGCTTAAATACGACCTGGAAGAGGGCAAAAGCTACTGCGTCGAGGCGAACGGCTACAAGAGCTGCTTCGAGGGCGGAAGCTACAGACACGGCAACATTTCGCCGATGACCCACCTTGTCGCGCTTTCGTCAGATACGTTCTGCGGTGATCTCCGCGGCTCCGAGACGGCTGTCAGGTCATATCTGAAGGTCGCGACGGGGATCTGGCTCGGCGAACTCGACTATGCAAATTTCGGCCAGATATCTTCGGGATTCCAGAAGGTCAAGTCGCTTCTGCCTTCGGATAAGAACTCGACGAAGGAGATCCTTGAGGCAGTAGGCGGAGATATCATGGCGGAGAGTCCGCTTTACCGCGATTTCTTCAACGGCTTTGAGATCAAGGGCGACAAAAAGGAGATCCACATCACCGGAGAGAGCAGCGAGGAGGATCTGACCGCAAACTTCGAGGTCGGAGGCGGAAACGCTGTGCTTGCGCCGGGCTTCAAGGTCGTCTGGACAGCAATGAACAAAAATACGGAGGGGCTTAAAAACTCGGTAAAGAGCTCGACAGCGGGCCAGTTCGCCGTCAGAGCCAGACTTTTCGAGGGCGGAAGCGAAGATACGATGCTGACAGAAGCCTCCGGAACGATACTCTATTTCACCGTCAAGGAGAGCGGCACGATCGATGTCAGCGATATGTCCAAAAACATCTCGCAGCGCGTGGCGAACGGAATTTACGCGATAATCCCCCACGGCACGGCCATCACGAACAACGGCTCGAAGCTCGACACGATCACCTACAAAGTCCTTGCGTCGGGTGACGGAGAGAGCGTCGCCAAGATCGACTTCGGTCCTGACGGGACGAGCTTCTCCGGCGATTCGATGTACCTTCTTTTCGATGCCGGAACGCTTTACGGCGGCGATGCGACGATGCTTTCAGCCAAGCGCCAGGAGGCCGACGGCTCGGTCTCGGTGCTCAATTCCGCGATGGGCGACCCGATCATGATGACTACCGGGATGGGCGATCCGATCATGGGCGCAGCGATGGGCGACCCGATCATGGGTTCCGCGATGGGCGACCCGATCATGGGCGCAGCGATGGGAGACCCGATCATGATGGGTACCTGCTCGAGCGCGGCTATGACCCAGACCCAGCACTATTCGAGCTTCCTTCTTGACGCGCAGGCTCTTCTCCCGACGGCTGCCGCGATCATCGAAAAGTGGTGCTCGGGCTCATACTATCAGGATTTTACGCCTCTCAGCTTTGTCGCAGAGGCGATCGAGGCATACAAGGCCGACGGCGGCGAAAAGGATGACCTTCTGTCGTACTTCGAAGACTGCTCGAAGCTTCCGGCTATCGCTTCGGAGCTTTCGGATCTGCTTCAGAAGAGGGTCGGAAAGAAGTCGAACCTTTCGGTCCTTGAGAACCTTTACTATGTGACCGAGCTGCTCCGCCGCTTCGAGGGCAGACACTCCCAGAACGGTGCCGCAGCTGTCAGAAACGGCATCGACCTGAGGGCCGCGATAAACGCTCTTTACTCGCAGACCTTCATCTACAACCGTGACTCGGCTGTGAACGATCTTTTTGATCCGGCGCTCACTCCGAGAGCCTTCCTCGAGAAGAACTCTTCGAGGATCGCGGATCTCAGCAGCCTTGCGAAGAGCGCTGTGACCTCGCTTTCGTCCGACAGCTTCAATGCGGGCTATATCGCCGAAAAGAAGAGCGTCCTTGCGCTTATGAACTATATCAGCAACACGCACGGCCCGGATTTCAGGAATGTTACGAGCCCGCTTACGGCTGACCAGCTGATCTGCGCATGGTTCGAGCCCGAGAACGATCCGGCATCCTGCAGTACGGTCTACACGGTCAACGAAAACGGCAGAGTCGCCGGCAACGGCACCGAGGTCGGGATTCTGGCGGCCGAACATATTTTCGAAAAGCATCTCACGATGATGAACACAAGGCTTTCGGACGACGAGCGTTACGAGCTTTTAAGAACGCTCTATGTCGTTCTGAAGTATGCCGGCACACTCTATGAAAACGCTGACGCGGCTGCCGAGCTGAAGGGCGGGATCCTCAAGAACGTCGCTCTCATGTTCGACGGCGTGAACCTCAGCGGCAATGCGGTCTCTATCGTAGACGATTTCGATACGTCGAGCCATACCGTTGCTGTCAGAGAGGGCGGACAGATCGTCGAAAAGCGTTATGTTTCGGATCTTTCTGAGCTCGCTGAGAGCCTTGCGGTAAGCCTTTCTGATCCGGCAAATACAGATCTCAACAAGGTCATTTTCTCGATCGAGGGATACGGATACTCAATCGAGGAGGGCGACTCGCGCCCGGTCTACACGCCGGCAGGCGAGCCTTTGAGCCTTGACGTCGACGTCACTCCGGCTTCGACCGGCTCCGCCGAGGTGATCACGCTTTCGGAGCTTCTCGAGGCATCCGGCAGGAACCTTAACGAGCTCGGAAATATCGTCGCAAAGGTATCGCTCATCGTAAATTCCGAGGCTGACGGCAAAAAATCGATCGCCCGGAAGAACTTCGAGGTGGTAGTCGACAACGGCGAGCATGTCGCGGTCAACACGAAGCCGGCAGGCGCCGATGTCTCTGTCAGGCTCGTCGGCAGCGACGGCAGTCCGATCGAGGCGGATGCCAACCCGGCACTTCTTGTCAACCCCGGCAACAAGGTCTTCTACCTCGGCGAGGATGGCCTCCTCTCAGTCAGCGACGTCACTCCGGCGACCTACACGATCACCGGTCAGGCTGACGGCTACTACACCGCCAGCGTCTCGATCAACGTCTCGGAGGGTTCGGCCCACGACGTCGAGCTCAAGCTTGACCGCGAGGTCACCGGCTCGGGTACGGCGGATCTGACCATCAACACGCTGATCAACTCGCTCAAGCGCCCGCAGATCGTCTACATCCAGCTCTACAACGACGATATGGAGATGATCGCGAACGCTCAGGCACAGGTCAACAGCGACGGCGGCTACGCTCCGGTCGTTCTGAACGAGATCGGCTACGGACGCTACACGCTGGCGGCTGTCGGTCAGGAGATGTTCAACTATGTTTCGGCTGTCACCGTCTCCGAGGAGGGCGACAACGAATTCGATATGCTCATCGTGGCTGAAAACGCGTGCGGAAACGGCATCGTCGACGGCGGCGAGGATTGCGATCCGGGCTCAGGAACGACCCAGTCGCTTACATGCGGAGCGCTCTTCCCGAACACTCCGAACAAATCCGCGGCTGTCTCCTGCGACCCGGTAAGCTGCGTCTACGACAAGTCAGGCTGCGGCAAGGAGCCTCTCTGCGGCGACGGCATCCTGGATGCGGGCGAAACCTGCGACGGCGGTACCAAAAACTGCAGCGACGTCATGGGCGAGATAGGTTTGAGCGGCAACGCGGCCTGCAAGTCCGACTGTTCCGGCTGGAACACCGAAAGCTGCGCAAAACAGGCGACATGCACGGTCCCGGAACTTCCGGACCACGCTATGCCGATCGTTGTCGAGGAGACTCTTACACGCAACGGCGAAAGCTGGTCCGAACCGTCACTCTGCGAATGGCAGTGCCAGAACGGCTTCGAGAAGGTCGATGAAGAGTGCCTCTGCCCGGACGGCCAGCACGATGACGGAGACGGCTGCGTTTCAAATACCGGCGAAGCTCTCGAGTGCGAAAACCTTCCCGAGAACGCACACTGGACAAACGGGACCTACACGCCTGTCTGGAATGACGGATGGACGACGGCTCCTGATCCGGTCTACGACGAAGCGGGTGCTTCTGCCTGCTCGTTTGCCTGCGGATCGGGCAGCCACTACGACGGTTCTCTCTGCGTTTCCGATAACGGCGGCACTCAATCCTGCGGAACGCTTCCGGCGAACGCGGAGTGGGTAAACGGCGAGACCTACGAATCTGTCTGGGACGGTACGGCGTACACGACCGCATCGGCTCACTACGCAGAAGAGGGCGACTGCGCCTTCATCTGCAAACCGACATTCACCTGGTCGGAAGACAACGCTGGCTGCGTATGTCCTGAGGATGAGCATCCCGAAAACGGAAGCTGCGTATCCGATACCGGCGACGCGCAGAACTGCGAAAACCTTCCGGCTAACGCAGAGTGGGTTATCTCGACCTACACGCCTCACTGGGCAAACAGTGCATGGTCGAACGAACCGGCTGCGACATATACTGAAAACGGCGGCGACGAGTGCACCTACGACTGCGCGGACAACTTCCACTTCGACGGAAACAACTGCGCGTCGGATAACGGCGGCACCGTCTCATGCGGAACGCTTCCGGCAAACGCGGCGTGGGTAGACGGCGACACCTACGAGTCAGTCTGGGACGGATCGGCATACACGAGCGCATCGGCTCACTACGCAGAGGAGGGTGACTGCGCATTCCTGTGCAATGCGACCTACGAATGGATCGACGGCGCCTGCACCTGCGGAAGCGGCAAGCACGTCGAGGGCGGCCTCTGCACCTCCGACACGCAGGCTGCGGCAAGCTGCGGAACACTCCCCGACAACGCTGAATGGGTAGGCGACGGGACCTACATCCCGACCTGGAACGGTACCGGCTACTCAACGGCTGAACCGACCTATTCGGATTCCGGCGAGTGCGCTTTCCAGTGCAGACCTACCTTCACCTGGAACAATAACAACAGGAGCTGCGGTTGCCTGAGCAGCCAGCATGTGAACGAGGGTTCATGCGTCTCCAATACAGGAGAAACTCAGAACTGCGAAAACCTTCCGGCTAACGCAGAGTGGGTTATCTCGACCTACACGCCTCACTGGACTAACAGCGCATGGTCGACCGAACCGGCTGCGACATATACTGAAAACGGCGGCAGCGAGTGCACTTTCGGGTGCGTTGAGAACTTCCACTTCGACGGGAACAACTGTACGTCTAATAACGGCGGCACCGTCTCCTGCGGAACGCTTCCGTCGAATGCATACTGGGTAAACGGCGAGACATACGAATCCGTCTGGAACGGTTCGGCATACTCGAGCGCATCGGCTCACTACGCCGAAGAGGGCGACTGCGCATTCCTGTGCAATGCGACCTACGAATGGACCGGAACTCTCTGCGACTGCGCGGATGGGACACACGTCGAAGAGGGCGTCTGCACATCCGACACACAGGCTGCGGCAAGCTGCGGAACGCTTCCCGACAACACGGAATGGGTAGGCGACGGAACATACATCCCGACCTGGAACGGTACAGGTTACTCGACTGCATCGGCTCATTACGCCGAAGATGGCGACTGCGCATACAAGTGCCTTGCGACATACACATGGACGGGCTCGGGGTGCAACTGCACGGATGCACAGCACGTCGAAAACGGCAGCTGCGTTTCAAATACACAGGCTGCTGCAAGCTGCGGAACACTTCCGGACCATGCGGCATGGGTGAACGGCTCGACCTACATCCCGACCTGGGACGGCAGCGAATATTCGAGCGCATCGGCTCACTACGCCGAAGACGGCGACTGCGCCTTCAAGTGCGATGAAACCTTCGAATGGATCGACGAATCCTGCACCTGCGGAAGCGACATGCACATCGAGGGCGGCGTCTGCACCTCCGACACGCAGGCTGCGACAAGCTGCGGTACGCTTCCCGACAACGCTGAATGGGTAGGCGACGGAACATACATCCCGACCTGGAACGGTACAGGCTACTCAACGGCTGAACCGACCTATTCGGATTCCGGCGAGTGCGCTTTCCAGTGCAAACCCACCTTTATGTGGAACAACAACAGCAGGAGCTGCAGGTGCCCGAGCAGCCAGCACATCGAAGAGGATTCCTGCGTCTCCAATACAGGAGAAGCTCAGAACTGCACGGCGCTTCCGGCGAACGCGATCTGGGTAAATTCGACCTACACGCCTCACTGGGCAAACAGCGCATGGTCGACCGAACCTGAGGCGGAATATTTCGAAAACGGCGGTAGCGAGTGCACTTTCGAGTGCGTGGCGAACTTCCATTACGAGGGTTCAAGCTGCCAGTCCGACTCCAAGCCCGCTCAGTCCTGCGGAACGCTTCCCGACAACGCGGAGTGGCTGTTCGGAAGTACCTACATCCCGGTATGGACCGGCGAAGGTTACACATCCGCTTCACCGACATATCTCGAGAGTAGCCCCGAGGTCGTTGACTGCGCATTCCGCTGCAAATCGACATACAGCTGGATCGATTCGAACTGCACCTGCACGGGCGACCAGCACGTCGAAGGCGGTCTCTGCACATCCAACACAGGTGAAGCGCAGAACTGCGCAAACCTTCCGGCTAACGCTTCTTGGGTAGCTTCGACCTACACTCCGGTCTGGAACGGCAGCGCATGGACGTCAGAACCTGCTGCGACATACTTCGAGAATCAGAGCAACGAGTGCACCTACGAGTGCGTCACGGATTACCACTACGAGGAGGAGAGCTGCCAGTCCGACACGAAACCGCCGGAGTCCTGCGGCGAACTTCCGGATAACGCTTCGTGGGTGAACGGTTCGACCTACATCCCGACCTGGAACGGCAAGGGATATCCGTACCTTACGGCTCATTACGCGGAAGAGGGCGACTGCGCATTCAAGTGCGTCGACGAGTTCGTATGGAACCTTGATACTGTCTCGTGCGAACCTGAACCGCGCTGCGGCGACGGTATACTCAACGGCGATGAAGAGTGCGACGACGGTGATGGACAGAACGGCGAATACGGTTTCTGCAAACTCGATTGCAGCGAGTGCACCGACGATGAATTCCACATCGAAAACGGTCACTGCCTTTCGAATGCAGGAAGGCAAACCGAGTGCGAGGGCGAGCTTCCGCAATACTCCCGCTGGATAAACAACACCTATTACAGTTACTGGATAACTACCGGCAATTTAGGCAGCGGCGACGGGTACTGGTACACGCCTGAACTCACCTACAGCTATGAAGACGAGTATGCAGAGTGCTCCTTCAGATGCCTTGACGGCTTCGAGTGGAACGAAGAGGATGAGGTATGCGAATGTCCTGAAGAGAGACCGCTCAACACCAGCGATCCGGAAAACCCGTACTGCGAGCTTGTCGGACAAAATGTCACAGCGTGCTCTCCGAAACCTGAAAATACTGTCTGGACAGACAACGGGCAGCAGGGCATGTATATTCTCGAAATGACAGGAGTGCCCACGACGCATTACAGCTACGGCGAGATCTGCGACTGCTGCTATTCATGCGCCGAGGGCTTCCACTATCTCGACGATCAGGGCGTATGCGAATCCGACACCCGTGATCCTGAGCCCTGCCCGGACCTGCCGGATAACGCCGTGTGGGTAGGAAGCGGCTACTACACGCCAGTCTGGACCGGTGAGATCTGGACTATGCCGAACGCGGTCTATGACGAATCCGGCGAATCCGACTGCTCCTTCAGATGCCCGGAATACTACGAATGGAGCTATGCTTCCGGAATGTGCGGACTCTCCATCCCCGAGTGCAGCCAGTCGAGCGGCACCCCGTGCCACGATACGACAAACAAGATAACATGGTCTCCGCTGTCGGCCGGGACCATGGATTGGGATAGCGCGGTCTCGTACTGCGACAACCTTGACATGATCGGCTATACCGACTGGCGTTTGCCGACGATCGACGAACTCAGGACGCTTGTCCGGAGCTGCAGGAACACTCAGACAGACGGCGCCTGCGCGATATCCGATCCGAACGCTCTGGCATACGGCAACTATGTCGCCAACGACTGCCAGTGCGAACTCGTGGAGAGCAACGAAGGTCTCTACAGCATATTCGGCGACGACGACACCGTCACTCTCTGGTCATCTTCCGAGTACACGAGTGTCGCCGATTTTGCATGGTATCTGGATTTCGCCAATGCCGGCATCAGCAGCCACAGTATGGGCGGCAGCTACAATGTCCGTTGTGCAAGGTAATTTAAATTAGGAGGTCAAATGTCTAAAATTAAAGCTGAAATTTTCGTTTTGAAAGATAATGGCGGCGATCTTGTCAACGATATCGACACCGACATGATTTTTCACAACAAGTATCTTTCGATCGTCGATATCAGACAGATGGGACAATATTCGCTCGACAATCTCGAGGGCTACGAGGACTTTGCGAAACGCGCAAAACCGGGCATGGTGGTAGTTGCCGGCGAGAACTTCGGTGCAGGCAGCAGCCGTCAGCAGGCGGTCGACTGCTTCATTTCGCTCGGGCTTCAGGGTGTCGCGGCGAAGTCGTTCGGCGCGATCTATAAGCGCAACATCATCAACAGCGGCTTCCCGATGATCGAGCTTCTGGATATCGATCCAGCCTCGCTCGAGACGGGCAGAGAGCTCGTTTTCGATACCGAGACCGGAGAGATCTCCGACGGCGGCAAACCGGCCGGTCACTTCAAGAAGTTTTCGACTGTCCAGCGCGACATCATCGAGAAAAAAGGACTTTTAAACTGTTTTTAGAGGTAAACATTGAACAGCATCAACAAAAATCCCCGGGCAGCCGGGGTGATACTTCATCCGACATCGCTCCCGTCACGCTTCGGCGTCGGCGATATGGGCGGTGAGGCACGCCGCTTCGTCGATTTCCTGGCCGAGTCTCAGGTCACGGTCTGGCAGATCCTGCCTCTGACTCCTACAGGCGGAGACGGCTGCCCCTACAACTCATGCAGCGCCTTTGCAGGCAACGAGATCCTGATCGACCCGGTCCCTCTCATGGAGCAGGGTTTGCTCGACGAAGACCTGCAAGTACCTGAATTTAGTGATATCCGTGTCGATTACGATGCCGTTATCAAGTTCAAGTCCGATATCCTTGCGGCTGCTTCGGAGCGCTTTTTTGCCGGAGAGTACGACAAGTCTGCATTCGACGGATTTGTCGAAAAAAACAGCTGCTGGCTTGACGATTACGCCCTTTTTATGGCTATCCGCGCCGAAAACGGCGGCGAATCGTGGGTAAACTGGCCGGAGAGGCTCAAAAGGCATGACGGACGGGTCCTCTCGAGCTACGAAAAGAGCCATTCAGGCGAGATCCGCCGCTACAAGTTCGCACAGTGGATCTTCTCCTGCCAGTGGAGCGGGCTGAAGGAGTACGCAAACAGCCGTCACATCGACATCATGGGCGATATCCCGATCTTCCTCTCGCTCGACAGCGCCGATGTCTGGGCAAACCAGGAGCTTTTCCTGATGGAGGACGGCAGGCTTTCAGATGTAGCCGGAGTTCCGCCGGATTATTTCAGCGCGGACGGTCAGCTCTGGGGCAACCCGCTCTACAACTGGCGTCATCTCAAAAAGAGCGGTTTCGGCTGGTGGATCGACAGGTTCCGCAGAAATTCGGAGCTCTACGACATCATCCGTCTCGACCATTTCAGAGGTTTCAGCGCCTTCTGGGCTGTCCCTGCCGGCGAGACGACCGCTAAAAACGGCGTCTGGAAAAAGTGTCCGGGAGACGAGCTCTTCCTGAAGCTCAAGGCAAAGCTCGGCAAGCTCCGTATAGTGGCTGAAGATCTCGGGAATATCGATGAAAGTGTCATCGAACTGAGGGAAAGACACGGCTTCCCGGGTATGAAGATCCTCCAGTTCGCCTTTGCCGAAGGTACCGATCACCCATTCCTGCCGCACAACTTCACCGACACGAACTGCGTGATCTACACAGGGACCCACGACAACGACACGACGGTAGGCTGGTACTGGTCGTCGGATCCAAATACGAAGGCGTTTGTCAACAACTACCTCGACACCGACGGTCAGAATATCCACAAAGCCTTTATCCGCCTTGCCCTGAGCTCGATCGCGAAACTGGCGGTCTTCCCGCTTCAGGATGTCCTGGGCTGGGGAAGCGACTGCCGCCTCAACACTCCCGGAACGACCGGGAACTCTAACTGGACATGGCGTTTCAGGGCCGGCGACATCAGAAAGGAGCACTCCGACTGGCTTCGCGGCGAGATAGTCGCTTTCAACCGTATGCCGCTTGCCGATACCGGTGACAATGAATAAAATAGTCTCTATCGTCAGCATCCTGACAGTTTTTGCCTTTGCCTTCGCGCTTCACTTTTTTTTGAAGCCGGCTCCTCCAGAGGGTTGTAAAATCGCCCAGGAATATGTCGGGCAGTTCTTTGCCGGTTTTGAAAAATTAGAGCAGACCGATGGCGAGAGCTGTTTTTTTGAGGTCATCGGCAAAAACGGTGAAAAGGTCGGGCGTATCCTCTACAAAAAGCCTGACGAGGAGAGCCTTATGGGCTACGGAGGCCTTGTCAGGGTCGTCGTTGCTCTGACTTTAGACAACAAGATCATCGGCACCGAGCTTGCCGAAAACAGCGAAAGCAGAGGCTACATCGCACGAGTCCGGGATTCCGGCTTTTTCAGGAGATGGAACGGGATGAGTGCCGAAAAGGCGCTTGCAGCCGGGGTCGACGCTGTCGGCGGAGCAACGATGTCAAGCACGGCTTACCGCGAAATGGTGAAGCAGAACCTTTCAGAATATCTTTCTGCCGCACCTGTCGAAAGGTCTGCAAAGATCGACCTTTTTCTATTGATCCCGGCGATCGTTCTTCTGGGCTATGCGCTCTTTTCGTCGTTTTTCCCGAAGAAAACGGCAAAATTCCGCGTTTTTCAGCTTGCGGCTCTTGTCGCGTTTTTCGGCTTTGCCGGCGGACTTGCCTTTTCGCTCGAATCCTTCAAGAACTGGCTTGCCAGCGGCGAGGTCCCGCTGATATCGATGATCCTGCTTGCCTCAGCGGTTTTAGTTCCGGTCCTCTCCGGCAGAAATATCTACTGCCAGCAGCTCTGCCCCTTCGGCGCGGCTCAGGAACTTATGGGGAAGATCCCTCTTCCGAAGGTCACGCTGCCGTCGCTTCTGCTGCGGATAATGAATGTCGTCAGGATCTTTGCTGCAGCCGCTTTGATTATCCTCGTGATCCTCAAGATAGTCGAGGATCTGACCCCCTTCGAGCCCTTCACCGTTTTCCAGTTCCAGACAGCCGGAGCGGCGGCGTTTGTTCTCGGCGGCGTCATCCTGGCGGCTTCTGCTGTGATCGCCAGACCGTGGTGCAGGCTTGTCTGCCCGACAGGGACGGTTTTCAATCTGCTCAGATTTAAAAGAGGCCGGAGATCTTCCGGCAAGGAGGAAAGGTGAGCAATCTTTCGGAGCCTTTGAAGGTAAATCTTACGATCGCTGTGATGTACAGGGATCCGCGCCTGCTTGAAGAGGTCAGGAGCCTCCTTGAAGAGAGGTACGGAAAGATCGACACGGTCTCGGAGGCCTACAGCTTCTCGTCGATCTCGGAATATTACGATCCCGAGATGGGAAGCGGCATCCAGAAGGTGATATTCAGCTTTGAAAACTGCATCGGACGTGACGAACTTGCAGATGTGAAGCTCTTCTGCGCGGAGCTCGAGGGGCGTTATGCCGAATCCGGAAGCCGTTCAGTAAACCTTGATCCGGGGCTTCTGAGTCTGGAAAATTTTATCCTTGCGACAGGCAAGAACTACAGCCACAGGATCTACCTGCGTGACGGTGTCTTTGCCGAGGTGACGCTGATCTTCGGCAAAAAGGGGGTGATCCGCGAGCTTCCGTGGAGCTACCGCGACTACCTTCTGGAGCCTGCAAGATCTTTTCTGCTCACGGTCCGCGAGCTTTACCGCGAAAAACGCGAAAGGCTTCTCGGAAAGGGGGCGCTTTGAGAGTCATCTTTTTTGCGATGAAAGCGGAGAACCCTTTCCCGGTCAAGGTCTCAACGGGTGAATCGGTCAGGATATCCGAAAATCTCACCATCTGCTGCACAGGCATGGGAAGTGCCGGTGCCGTGGTCTTCAGGAGGCTCCTCGAGGAGAACCCCGACTTCACGGAGCTTTATGAATTCGGCTCAGCGGCGGCTGTAGAGAACGCGGAAACCGGCGAGATCTACGAGTGCTGCTCATTTTTTGACGGCGACGGAAGATTGACGGCGGAATCTCCGAAAAAGACGCGCTTCAAAACGGCCTCGGTGACGGGCAACGATGATCTGTTCCTTGGCGTGAAACCTCCATGGACACTAGGTTTCAAGGCGCCTCTGCTCTACACGATGGAGAGCCTGCGCTTTAAAAAAGCTGCCGGTGAGCTTGGCCGGGAGTTTACCTCCGTACGTCTTGTTACGGACAGCGGCGAGGGCGATATCCGGGCGGCTGTCAGACGGAGCCTTGAGCTGAACAGGGCCCGGGTCCTGACTTTTTTTAACTCCCTGAAGTAGGTGCAGCATGGCTTTGTTTGTTCATTACGGACTTCGTGCGGATTCGTTTGTAGATCCGGTGATCAGGATTTTTGAGAAGATCGAGAGGGATAACCCGCTTGCAAAAAAGGTCGTCATCTCGCAGAACCAGAGCATCGCGAAGTGGATCTCGCTCGCGGTCGCCGAAAAAAAGGGTGTATGTGCCTCGGTTCAGCACTTTCTGCCGGAGGTCTACCTCAAAAAGTTTGCCGCAGAGCGCCTCGGGATCGATACGGAGGGCTCCGTTTTTGAAAAGAGAAGACTCGTCTGGGCCGTTTACGGTGTTTTGGATGCGATCAGCAGCGGGAGCGACCCCGATCTTGCATCTATCCGCGGATATATGGCCGACAGCGCTCTCAAACCCTTCCAGCTCGCAGGGAAGGTCGCCTACCTTTTTGACCAGTACTGTGCCTACAGGCCCGATCTGATCGAAAGCTGGAAGCGCGGAGTGCCCTTTGACCCCTCGGACAGGGACGAGATCTGGCAGTTCAAGCTTTTCCGTATGCTCCTGGAGAGGTATCCTGACTCGCTGACAAAGTACGACTTCTACAAACTTTTTGCGCTCAGATGCCAGGAAAAGAGGGGAAAATTCAACTCCGGTGAACGCGTGATCCTGCTCGATGTCTCGCTCGACGAGTATCTTTTCCCGCTTTATCAGAGTCTCTCAGGGCTTGTCGATGTCTATATTTTCTCTTTCTATCCGAGCTCCGAGATGCTTGACCGCGACAGCCTGAATCCTGTTTTGAACCGTTTCTGCAGGGGGGAGCGCTACTTTTTCGAGCAGACCTGCGGGCTCTTCGGAAACGATCTTGACGCTGTTCCGGAGGGTGAGACCCGGCTTTCGCTGCTTCAGCAGTCTGTTTTTCACGATGAGGTGAGTTTTCCGGAGTGCAAGGCGGACGGATCTTTCAAAATCAAAGCCTGCTGGAGCAAAATGCGGGAGGTGGAGGAGCTGAAATCGGAGCTTGTCAGGCTCTTCAGATCGGATCCTGCGCTTTCGCCGGAGGATGTGGCAGTCGCTGCGCCGGATATCTCCGAATATGCGGCCGAGCTTGAGGCTCAGTTTGCCGGTTTCGACGAGATCCCTCTTTCGCTGCCGCTTCTGAGAGGCTCCGGAGTGTGCGAGACCTTCACTCGTCTGCTTGATATCTGCGGATCGAACTTTGAAAGGACGCGTGTCCTGGAGATCTTCGGGAATCCTTCGGTCCTGCAGCGTTTCGGCGTGAAGCCGGAATCCTGCCGCGATCTCTTCGAGCTGATCGGCTCGAGCGGCGTAAAGTGGGGGATCGACGAGGCTCACCGTGAAAGAACCGGCTGCGCCGAGGTCTTTCAGAACACCTGGAAAATGGGGATGAACCGCCTCTTTGCAAGCTGCGTCATGCCGCTGACGGATAACCTGGACGACTTTGACGGCGCGATCCCTGTCGGGGATCTGACCGGCGAAAAGGCCGAGGATTTCGCAAAGTTTTCGCTCTTTTTCAAAGCCCTTGCCGAGCTTGACGCACTCTGCTCCAGGCCCCGCCCGATATCCGACTGGCAGAAGATATTGCAGCAGTCTGTAGTCGACACCTTTTTCGGCGAGGACGACACTTCGTCCCGTGAGCTCAAGCTTGTGAGGGAGTCTGTTGCCGGTCTTGCCTCCGGTGAAGGTATTGCGCCGGAGAGGATCCCTTTCGAGGCGGTCCGCGACTGTCTGAAGCGCGGGCTCAAGAGGGCACAGGCATATTCCCCAGCTGTTACGGGGCGTGTCACCTTCTGTTCGATCCGTTCGCTTTCGATGATCCCGTTCAAGACGATCTTTTTGATAGGCATGAGCGCCGAAGCCTTTCCCAGAGAGGACCGCAGGCTTGCGTTCGACCTTACGCGAAAGGGAAAACAGTCGTTGAGGTCTCTCAGGAACGACGACCTTTTCATGTTCCTCAAGGCGCTGATGACGGCGCGGGAGTCGCTTGTGATAAGCTATGTCGGCAAGAGCCAGAACAACTTCTCGGGAGGCGGTTCGTTCCTTCCTGTCTCGAGCGCGGTTTCAGAGCTCTGCGAATATATGACGGGCAGGCCGTCGAGCCTTTCTGAACTCGCTTCGGTGATGCCGATGAACTCCTGGTCGTTCCTTCCGCAGGGTGCGGGCGATCATATCGAGGCGCATTTTGAGGAGAAAAGATACGAATCGGAAACGGCCGAGGTCTCTCTTGACGATCTGGCTTCATTTTTCAAGGACCCTGCGAAGTGGTACCTGACGAAGCGTGCCGGGATCGTTCTCCCGAAATTTGACGAGCCTGAGGATGACGACGAAATGTTTGATTTTGATCACCTTGCCAAGTGGAAGTTCACCGACGATTACCTGCACGAGCTCAGCGAAGAAGAGATCCTGCGGCGAGCAAGGCTGACAGGGAAGATCCCCTTCGGAGAATACGGCTCCGGGCAGATCCGCGGCGAGCTCGTCGGGCTTACGGGTCTTCTTGAAGCGGCGGAAGCCGTCCGCAGCTGGGGCGCGTCGGAGCCTCTCTATTTCGACAGGACTTTTGATGTCGGAGGGAGGAAACTCAGGCTCTACGGCAGGATCGATTCGATCTACGAAAACGGTCTGCTCTATATCACCGCTTCGAAGTGCAAGAGTCTGAAACACAAATTCAAGCCGCTGATTTACGCCTATGCTCTCGGATACGAAAAGGGTGACTGGAGGCTGGCAGTCGTCTCTCCCGATGCCAGTACGGACGGTGTGCCGGGTGTGGTTCTTGAGAGTTCGGATTGCCCGGATTACAAAAGCCATCTTAGGGCAATGCTTGAAATTTACTGCGACGCGCTGGACGAGCTGCCCTTTTTCTCTCCGAAGACTGTCGAGATGGCCGGCAACAAAAATATCAATATCGATGACGACAAGCTCGAGAGGGCGGTCTACGAGTATGTTTCCGCGGGGTCGGACGGCGGACAATTTGACTTTTCGTCCGAATACTCGCAATTTATCTCCGACCACTGGAGTTTCTTTGCGCCGGTCTTTGATGAGGCTAGGCTGATAAAGACCTGCGGCTACTCAAAGAAACTGGCTGAAATTGTTAAAGTCTTGGTTGTTGGTAAGAAAACGAAAAAGAAAAAATGAGCGATATAAAAAGCAATAGCGGAAATTTCCGGCCGGCGCTCGATACGGGGTCGGTCATTGTTCCGGCTTCTTCCGAGCCCACCGAGGGCGTCGAACGGTCGAAAAGCCGTGTGACTCCCGAGACTCCCGGGCGCTACACGCCGAAGGTGGAGTGGGGAAGAGGCGGCGCAGGCAGAGTCATGATCGTCGCCGACAAGCACACGGGGCGCGAGATCGCGATGAAGGAGCTGCTTGTCGATCTGCAGAAAAAGCCGCACGGAGACGTGCTCTCAGATGTTATCCGGAACCGGTTCCTGCGCGAAGCCAGAATCACGGCCCAGCTGGAGCACCCCTCGATCGTTCCGGTCTACGAGATTGGCTGCCACGAAGACGGCGCCTTTTACTACACGATGCGGTTCGTGAAGGGCAAAACGATGTCCAAGGCTCTCAAAGGCTGCGCCACGCTTGAGCAGAGGCTCGAGCTGATGCCGCACTTCATCGACGTCTGCAACGCCGTGGCTTACGCTCACAGCAAGGGGGTGATCAACCGTGACCTGAAGCCGTCTAACGTCATGCTCGGAGAGTTCGGAGAGACGGTCGTCCTTGACTGGGGACTTGCCAAGCTCAAGAGCGAAAACGAGATGATCGTTTCGCGCAGCGGCGACGGCGATGTCGGACACACGGTCGTCGGTCACGCGATCGGGACACCCGCCTACATGTCGCCGGAACAGGCTCAGGGTAAGATCGGTGATATCGACGAGGCTTCGGATGTCTATTCGCTGGGCGCGATGCTCTATCAGATCCTGACGGGAGCTACGCCCTTCAACGGCCGGTCGGCGGAGGATATCATCCAGCAGGTGCTTTTTGTCGTCCCGCAGAATCCCTGCGAGATCGATCCCCAGATCCCGCCTGAGCTTGCGGCTGTCGCCATGAAGGCGCTTTCAAAATCGAAGGATGACCGCTACCGTTCGGCGACAGAGTTCCGCGAGGATCTCAAGACATACCTGACCGGCGGCAAGGTCAGCGCCTACCGCTATTCGACATTCGAGGATCTGAGACGTTTCGCGTCGGCCCACAAGACGATCGTTTTTTCGTCGATAGTCTCGCTTTTGGTTGTCCTTGTCGCTGCGGTCGCGATCGCAGTTGCCTTCCGCCAGGAGGTCAAGGCGCTCGAGGAGGCGCAGGACGCACGCTATTCCGCGCAGTACCGAATGGCGCAGGCCTACAACGAAAAGGCGAACAAACTTGATGCCGAAAAGAGCTACATCACTTCGCGGGTCTACGCTGCGGCTTCGATGTACTACAACCCGGCAAACCCGAACAGCCCCGAATACGACGAGGATTTCCGCTTTCAGAACCCGGCAGCCGATACGATGCTTTCGGATGCGATCTCAAAGTTCTTCGTCATGAATTTTCACCGCGGAGCCGTCATCAAAAGCGGCAAGAGGTTCAACTGCCGTATCGTCCGCGCCGCCTTTTCCGCTGATGAATCGATGTTGGCGCTCGGCTGCGAAAATGGAGAGCTCATATTTGTCAACTACCGCAATCTTCAGGAGATCTCGCGCTTCAAGATGGAGAGCCAGGTCTCGGATATCCGCATAGACGATTCAAAGCAGCTCTGCTACGTTATGGATACCGCTAACCGCAGCTGCGTTATCAATTACGAAAAGAATATGATCGAATCCTGCGGAAACTTCAGTCTCGACGAGCAGAACAGCGAAGTCGACCTCAAAAACAGCCTCAACTACAAAACTGAAAACGAAATCGTCGAGATCGCCGGCCCGCCTGACGGTTCGATCATCCTTGCCGGGACGAAAAACGGCGAGATCCTGGTCTTTTCCGGCAAAAGCAGGGAGGTCTTGCGGACGCTGGCGTTCCAGAACAGCCGGATAACATCGATCGATTTTTCGACGGACGGGACGCTCTTCGCCGCTTCGGAGCAGGCGGGGCGCACGGTCGTCTGGGACACGAAGCTTATGGAGCCGCTTTTTGCGCTGGAGGGGCACGAGGACGAGGTCACAAGCGTATTTTTCGCGAGCGGCGACCACGATATCGTCACCACCGGACGTGACGGCCTGCTCCGCGTCTGGACAAGAAAGGCGAAACCCAGCTTTGAACGCTACACCTTCGGTCAGCAGGCGCTGAAAAGGATCTCTGTCGCGGAGAACCGTTCGGTCGCCGGACTTTCGGCAGACAACTCGGTGGTTGTCCTGAATGCCGCGAAAAAGGAGATCTTCCGTATCCAGCCGCAGGTCCCGGTGCTCGATATCAGGCTCTCGCGGAACGGCGAGACGCTTGCTGCGCTGGAGTCCGGGGCATCTGTCAGGATCTTTGATGTCAAAACTGGAAACCAGAAGAACCTCTTTGCTTCTGACAAGGAGTCGATCCTCTCTTTTGACGTCGCCAGAAACGGGCAGGTCGCAGTCTTTTCCGAAAATGACGGCAGCGTAAAGCTTGTTTCTGATACGAATCCGGTCGGCGCGACCTATCTCTGCCAGTCCGAGTCGGCCGGGAAGGTAGCATTTGCGCCGGACGGCAAATCCGTGGTCGCGGTCTGCGACAAAAGGCAGATCGTCCACCTCTCGATCCCGGAGCTCTCGCTGCTCAGCAGCAGGGATTTTGAAAACAGGACGATCGAAACCTTCGCCTTCTCACACGATTCGAAAGGGGTATTTGCCGGCTTTGCCGACGGAACGCTTTCCTACATCAGCCTCAGCGACTTTTCGGAAACCGTCGTCAAGGGACAGTTCGATGCAGCCGGCGAGTTCAGTGTCTCCTACGACAGCAGATTTGTCGCTTCGACGACCGGAAAGGACACCATAAAGATCTGGAACGTCGACCTCCGCAAGCTCTTTTATTCGGTATCTGTCGGAACGGAGGCCCCCTGCCTCTCCTTCATGCCTGACGGAAATTTTGTCGGCATCTGTTCGGGAGCGGCTCTGACCCTCTATCCGCTGGATACTTCAAATTTCAACTTCAACTCGCTGAAACTGCTCAGGCAGATGGAAAGCGAATCCGGAATGAGGCTCCGCGACTTCTATCTTGAGGTCAAGGAAGAGGATCTGGAGAAATAAAATCCGCACCGCACAGCTATTTAATGCTGCACTGATCCGATTTGCTCTTGTCTTTTTT
>DBXP01000012.1:62962-66255 GCA_002309575.1 bacterium UBP6_UBA1209
GTCACCTGTTCGGGGCACGGCGAATGCCAGGAGGACGGCGAAGACGAATGGTGCGCCTGCGATGAAGGTTATATTGCCGACGGCCTGGACTGCATTTTAGGCTGCGACGGCGTCACATGCAGCGGTCACGGTGTCTGTTCGGTCGTAAGCGGCGCGGAGGTCTGCAGCTGCGAAACGGGATTCTCCGCGGAGGGCTTGAACTGTTTTCTTAATGAAGCCTCGACTACGGACACTCTTGCTATTCTCAACGGGATCGCCTGCTACAACACTGGAAACTGTCATTACCGTCTGATTTTTGCAAAGAACGCATACCATTTCACTCCTTCGGAGGCGTCGCTCTACGACATAATCGTGAATGTCCTGGATTCCGAAAACGTATGGCACAACTACCGGAAAACAGTGGCTCAGTGCGTGACGGAAGGTGTCTGCGACAACGTGGATTCACAGTATATCGACTTCTGGTTTCAGCATGAGGTAAACGGCAATCAGTATGTTACAGCCGAGGTTCTGGGCAACGGCGACGACGCCTACGACGACATGTATCACGATGTTCTGATCGATCTCTGCTACGGTGTTGACTGCGGGACCGGCGGCACATGCAGCGTGACTTCGGGGAGCCCGGTCTGCACCTGCGGATACGGCTATGTCCTGAGAGAGGGCATCTGCGAAGAGGGCTGGTTCGAAGACGAAAATCTGGCGGCTGCGGTCGTGGAACTGCTTCAGTACAAGGGCTACGATGTTGAAACAGAAACAGACATCAACCCGGAAATGCTTGAAGATATCACGCACCTTCCTTTAAAAGGAAAAAGTATCGCATCTCTCGGCGGGATCGGGCTTTTCTCTTCGCTGAGCGTGCTTGATATTTCAGGGAACAGCGTTTCGGATCTCTCACCGCTTGCCGGCTGCACGGGATTGAAGGTTCTAAATATTTCCGGCGATCCGGCAAATGATCTGAGTCCGCTTGCAGCTCTTCCGCTCGAGAGCCTCGACATTTCATATTCAGGAGTCTACAACCTGAATCCGCTTGCATCTGTCACGACCTTGTCAGAGCTGGTCCTTGCCGATTCGGCGCACGGTTTCTACGGAACGGTACGCCCTGACGGCAGCACGGTTGCGGGCTGGCTCGGGAATTCGGCTCTTCTGGAATGTAACGGAATATTTCTGTACGGGAACGAAGGTGAAAAATACGGTGAAATAGCTGTAGGTCATGGTTGTCCGCTTCACGGATCGTGCGTCGCCGGGAAATGTGTGTGCGACAGCGGCTACACCTATTCTATGGTTCTCAACATTTGCTACAATCCTGACAGCTGCGACAGCGGGACCCATTACGACGCTGGCTCAGGGAGATGTGAACCAGACGAAAAAAAATACAACTGCGGTCGAGAACCCGAAAACTCGAAAATCGTATCGGACAACAGGATGTTCTGGAACGCTTCCGCCGGAGAATACACGGTTCCTGCCGGGAAGAGTGCGGATCTGTGTCATTCAGGAGAATCCGGATGCGGGAACAGCATCTGCGTTTGGGACTGTAAGACAGATTACACCAAGGTCGGCACCGATATCTGCATTACGGACACTTCGTCCAGAGATATTCCGCCGAGCGCATGGAACCAGCTGATTTTACCGGATATTTCCAGACGGGATGTCGCACTCGAGCCGGTTCCCGGAGTTCCTTCGTTCACCCCGGTCCTTAGAGCCGGGGTCTACTATGACGAAAGCGCAAGGCTTATCGCCGGCTGGCACCTCGATCTGCCCAGAGCAGAGCTTAGGAGGTGGAGCAATTTGACACTGTCTGCACGTTACTCATGGGATCGGGAAACCGTTTATCTCTATATGCCCTGGGGGAAAGAGGAATATTCTCTGCCTGTAGAAAAAAAATGCTTCGATTCGGAAAATCTCCCGGTAGAGCAGTGTGAAATTTCTGACGATCCGTCGGACGCCGACCATGTAGAAATAACGTTTTATCCCGCACCGGGACAGAATCTTTTTTCGTACATAGTTCTTAAGACAACATGGGATGCCTACAAATCCGGTCCTGCAATTAGGGGGGAAGATTTTTATGCATCAAATCCTTACAAAGGCAAAGACGCATGGGAAATCACCCGCTACGGCGGAGACGGCTCCGTAACGAAATTCAAGCGAGGTACCGTTGACAATAATATTTACACAATCACCGTCCCGAGACCGGCTTCTTACGGATTTATGGACTACATCCCGGTTTCAAAGTACACGACGAGAGACGGAAAAGAGACTTCGTTCAGCTATGAATGGGACAAAATCGGTACGCACTACAGCGACTACTCCCATTACAACCTCCGTTCCGCAACGATCACAGACCCGTTGAAAAGGGTGATAAAGATCACCTCATCGGATCCTGAACTGCTGGAAAACGAAACTCCCCGGTTCGGTCTGATGGGCAGCCCCGATATCGATTTCAAGGCACTGTACAAACCGCTGCAGGGCGTTGTCGAAATATCCGTCGGCAGAGCCTTTCCGGGCGGCAGCGTGGATCAGGATTCCCTTAAAACAGCGGTCAAATACTATTTTAACGGTGGATTCAACATGGAGGCCGAGATATACAAAGGCGACAGCTGGTACAGGAGGGACACCTATTCAAGGACAGGAAACAAACTGACGCTCTCCTCTCTGGCAGGGAAAGATCCTGTCGGCGAAACGGAATGGACAATAACAAAGGAAGGAAATATTCCGACAGGCTACTCCGAAAGAAAGCTTGTGAAAGACTCTTCGGAATATCTCGTAAAAACAGTAAAGGGCGCTTTCTATAAAGACAAGCAGAAAGAAAATCCGATAAATTATTCTCCTTACCTTCTTTCGGAATCGCGGACAGTTACCGTCTATTCGCATGAATCAGGCAGCGGAACGGATTATGAAAGAATAGTCGAGGATTACTATACCGGCTGGCTCCAGCCCTCAAAAAGAGTGGTCTGCGCCTACAATTCCGACTGGAACTGCGGCAGCGCGGCAGATGCCGTTACCGAGGAGACAGTATACAACGCAGGCGGCTCGCCGGTATACTTCAAAAACGCCGACGGTCAGATCAGGCTCGATCTCTACGATACGACCGATGAAGTGAGCCCGCAGAACTACATGATCCACTATTTTTCAGATCCTTCGGGCTACAGCAACGCCGGCAGTATCCAGGTGACTCCTGATTTCATAAGGTCAGACAACCTTCGCAGATCGGGAACTCTGGCATGTTCGGCGCTTTACAGCCTTGACACTGATGCAAGCTACATCGGCGGGATCCTGTCGCAGTACATATCGGAAGGTAT
>DBXP01000003.1 GCA_002309575.1 bacterium UBP6_UBA1209
ACTTATTTATCGGTAGGAGAGGCGTTAACGTCTCATTTATGGCAACCACGGTCGTTAATATTTCCGACCTTTGAGACGTCATATTATGGCGTCTCTACCGCCTCTCCAGCCCTACCTCACACAACGAACTTTGTAGCTGCTGATATTCATACCGTTGGAGACTTGGACATTACCGTTACTGAAATCCACACCCCAAGCGGAGTATGCACCGTCGGCGTAGGTAGAGGAAGACCAGAAATAGTTGCTCGGCATATCCGGAAAATATGAATAAGGAGAAGCGGATTTTTCATAGTTTACCAGAGATGCCAGTTCATGTTTGTTGGGAAGTCTCCAGTCACTATAACCAGCATACGTCAAATCTTCGCAGTATTTCAAAGTCTCATCCTTCCGACTTTTTTTTATATACTCTTTCTGCCACATGAGACCGGTTCTGTTGTCAGTGACTATGTTGCCATCCGACGATGTCGTAAAATCACTTGATCTGGCAGGCTTCATCTTTTCTCCGCTGACACAGAGAACTTTGTAACTCTCGGTTTTTTCCCCGTCAGACCAAGACCATCCGGCACGCGAATTGAAATAGTAAGCATAATTTGTATTGCCTTTGTATTCGGCATTTGTCCACAAATAAGGATCCTCACCTGTCGGCATTCCAGTGAAATTCGAGTTCGTTGCAGGGTTGTATCTGCTGTTGTCAACTATTGAAAGCAGTTCAAGCGGGTTCGGAACTCGCCAGTTGCTTATGCCGCCGTAATTCGAGTTGTTTAAGTCGTTGCAGTGGGTATTTCTGTTGTCCCATGTATAGGTTTCTTCCGAAGGTGATTTTTCCCAGGTGAGACCTGTGTTGTTGTCTATAACCACATTTGAGGATGACGAGAAACTATGAGCCTTGCATTTGCTAGTGTACTGAGCATCCTGCCCGTAGAAAACGTCTCCTGTCAAAGGACAGGTTATTTCGCCTGAAGTATTATAACACTTGTCCTGACCGGTGCAGATATTGCCGAGAGTCAGCAGCAAGCACTGAGCGCCTCTCCATGCATATCCGTCATTGCATTCACACTCGTAGTTGTTCCATGCCGTTGCGGTGCATTCGTGTGTGGAATTTGCAAGAGCTGCGCACGGGTTCGGTTTACACGGGTTCACGCAAGCCGAGCCGTTCCAGAATTTTCCTTCTTCGCAGGGATCATTGTGGACGCAGAGGACATAGTTTCCGTTGTCTGTGGGATGGTAACTTATGTATCCGCTGTCGAGATATACAGTAGAAGCATCAGCAGATCCTTGGCCCCAGATCGAAGATGACACTAAGTAACCATATATTGTTCCTGGGAAATCAGAGGCTGGAGCATCTATGGTTTCTCTGTCGTTAAGAAGTGATATAAGTTCATGGATGTTGGGAAGTCTCCAGTTGCTCAAACCTGCATCATTCGAATCTTCGCAGTATTTCAGTGCGTTCTTCCATGTTTTTTTGCTTTCTGACGGATTTTTCTGCCAGATAAGGCGTGTAGTCGAATCGGTGACGAGTTCATAATCGTTGCCGCCGACTGTTACTGTCGTTTGAGTCAAGTTCGCTTCAGCTATTTTGTTTCCGCTTACACAGAAAGTTTTATTCGAATCCGTCTTGTCGTCCGTTTGAGTATATTTAAAGTACAAGGATACTGTGTATGCATAGTCTTCACCTGACAAGTCGGATGTCCAGAATGAATCTTCTATATTGTTGTAATACAGGTAGCTATGGTCAATGTAGCTGAAAATCTCTTTTACTGTCGGCAGACGCCAGTCGTTGCGGCCTGCATAGTTCCGGCTTGCCAAATTTTCACAGAGAGTTTTAGCCTCGTTCCAGTCGTAAGTTTCCGAACCTGCTACCCATGCAAGACCTAAATTGTCGTCAACGCGGACTGTCTGATCTGAAACGGTTTCGTCTCTGAAGCTTCTCGGTACGCAGTATCCGAGCTGTGCATACTGATAATCCTGACCGAAGAAATTTTCTCCTTGAGCCGGGCAGTTTATAGTATTACCTGAATCGTTGTAGCATTCTTTCAAACCGGTGCATATCCTGCCGAAAGTTATAGGAACGCACTGAGTGTTGTCCCAGAAATATCCTTCGTCGCAGCCGCAGGAATATTTGTTCCAGTCTGTCGACGTGCATACATGCGTCGAATGGATAGCATCGGCACACGGATCGGCAATACACGGATTTACGCACTCTGTTCCGCTCCAGAAATATCCTTCACCGGCATTGCTGCAGTCACAGACAAAACTGTCGTAAGATTTGGGAATACATACGGCATTGGCTGCTCCCAAGCACGAATCGGCACTGCACGGAGCTACGCACTCTGAACCGTTCCAGAACTTGTCATCACCGCAGAAACTCGAGCGGACGCAGCGGATATAGGCAGCGCTATTTTTATAAAATCCATATAATAACGGCGCAATAGTTGTTGTAACGTACCAGGCATTAGCAATGTCACTGTCATTTTCTGAAGTCCACCAAGCAGTTCCTTCTACGGGTGTCCATTCAACTGTAGTATTTTTGCTGAATATGTTGGATGCGAGTTCGTTTGAATTCGGCAGACGCCAGTCGGTGAAACCTGCATAATCCAGATTTTCGCAGTATGAAAGAGCATTCTGCCAGGAACCAGAGCTGTATGTCTTTTGCCACATAAGCCCTGTTGAGTTGTCTTTGACTACTTTGTCGCCGTTTATTTCAGAAACAATAAATTCTGAAGCAGGCAGTTCGTTTCCGCGGACGCATATCGCATAGTTAGGCAGTGTTTCTACATAGCCGAAGATCTGTGAAGAAGAGTAGTCTAAATTTGAATATAACCACATATATTCGGTTGACCAAATTATTGCACCTAATTCACCATGGGAGTCTGCAGACCATACACGAAGATTAGAACCGCTGATAAACGGCTTGTAACTCAAAACAGTCAGCATTTCATTCAGGGTCGGCAAACGCCAGTCGCCGTGTCCTGCGTATTCAAGATTTTCGCAGTATTCAATAGCCTCTTCCTGTGAATAGAAAGATGTTGGTGACATACTTTTCTTCCACTCAAGACCTGTGTTGTTGTCAAGCGAGGTTTCTTCATTCAAGACAGATTTATTTGTGATGTTTTGAGCTACGCATATTCCGTTTGCTGCATACTGCGAAGCCTGACCGTAGAAATCTTCACCGTATGCAGGGCATTCGATCTGAGAATCGTTGTTGTAACACTTTTCAGTCTGTGTACAGATGTTGCCCACCAAGAGAGGCTTTTTGTCTATGCAGCCCTGATCATCCCACCAGTAGTAGCCGTTACTGCATTCGCATTTGTAATCAGTCGGACCTGTTGCAGTGCATGTGCCGGTCGAATGTGCCGTTCCGCTGCACGGATTGACTGCGCCGGAGCACGGGCTTACACACTTTTCGCCATCCCAGAAGAATCCGTCGTTGCATCTGAAGACACATTCGTTGTCAACTGCGGTCTTGCTGTAAGTTCCGGTATTTGACGGTTCCCAGTCGGTTCCGTTCCAGGTCTGTGTTATCGAAGTATTCCACCATGTTGCGTTGTCTGCAAGTCCGTCACAAGTAGCCGGCTGCTCATCTGCATCGCAGGTCTCTCCGTGCCAGGTGTAGTGTTCGTTGCATTTGAAGCGGCATCTGTTGTCAACAGGATCTTCGCTGAATGCCGCATCAGACGTGATATCCCAGTTGCAGATGGTTTCGAGGTCGTTGCAGCCCCACTGCTGAACTATCATGCCCGGATCGTGCCACTGCGCATTGTCAGGAAGCGTATTTGCTGAACCGCAGTCGACGATTTGTGTCTTTCCGACACAGTCGTCGCCGTTCCAGACATAACCGTTATTCGTGTGGCAGACGAAACGGCACTCTTTCGGGTTTTTCGTTTCGTTGTACTGGCCGATGAGAGTCGGATACCAGCAGTCGTCGCTTTCGGTATCGTCGTTGCAGGTCTGCGTGATCGACGAATATTCGTTCCAGCTCGCGTGGGTCGGAAGGCTGTCGTCGTCGCAGTTCCTGGTCCTCGTCAGTTCAAGTTCGCACCTTGAGTTGTTCCAGACGAAGCCCGATTTGCAGCCGCACGAGAAGGTTCCGCCCTCCGACGCAGTGCAGATGTGGTTCGAATGTTTGATGTTGAGGCAGGGATCCAGGCTGCACGGGTTAGCGCACCCTTCGCCGAAGCACTCACCGGTGTTCCTGACGCAGATGACATATTTTGTCTCCGATTTCGCCGCTGATCCGACCGAACCTGTCGCAAAGTCGACAGTCCAGGCTTCGCTGGAGTTGTCTGCAGCCGTAGTCGAAGTCCAGAAAGCGTGTTCCGGAAGTCCAGGTAAGCTGCTTGCAGCGCCATCTGATTTTTCAAAATCTATGATCGATGCAAGCTCGTTCCTGTTCGGAAGTCTCCAGTCGAACTTGTCGTCAGTCGAGACCTCTTCGCAGTATGAAAGAGCCTCAGCCCACAGTCTCGACGAAGCGTACTGCCTCTGCCACATGAGCGAGCTTTCCTTGTCTGTAACGGTCTCAGCCGCAGTTTCAAAGCGGTTGTTCGCAGCTGCGTCATACTGGTTTTTGCTGACGCAGAGAACGAAGTTTTCAGCCGATTTTTCAACACTTGCGATCTTTCCGTCCGCACCGAGCATCCAGGCGTTTTCGCTGTTTCCGGCATCTTCTACAGACCAGAAGGTATGGGCGCCGTTTGCCGTGAAGCCGCCGACAAGAGCCGGGTATGCGTCATCGGCATTGACGATCGTGAGAAGTTCTGCCGGATCCGGGAGTCTCCACATTACGCCGCTTACGCTTACGGTGTCGTTCAGGTGCGAGCAGTAGTCGTTAGCGTCCGACCAGTCCATAGCGCTCGTGGATGCAGTTTTCTGCCACTTGAGGTGGGTGAAGTCGTCAACGATCACCTGGCTGCCGCCGATAATGGTCTGCGAGAAGCTCTTCGGCGTGCAGAAGCCTGCCTCCGCGTACTGGCTGTCCTGACCGAAGAAGAGTGCTCCGTAACCCGGGCATTCAGTCTCTTCGCCGTTGTCGAAGCAGCCTGTCTCGCCTGTGCAGATGTTGCCGAGCGAAAGCGGATTTTCGACGCAGCTGCCGTCAGTCCACTTGTAGCCTTTTTTGCAGGAGAAGACGCACTCGCCGCGGGTCGTGCCGTAAGAACTCTGCTTGGTCTGCGGCATCCACTTCGTGCCGTCCCAGGTCTGTTCGAATGTGCCTGCGCCGTCGTTCCAGACAGTGTTTTCAAGCGGAGCGGCGCATTCCGCGACTGTTCTTGTGCAGTTTCCTTCCGTTACCCATCTTGCGCAGTTGTCGCAGGGAGCGATACCCTTTGCGGACGAACCCATGCTTTCGATGTCGGAGCAGTTCCTCGACTTGGTGTCGCAGATCTCGCCGGTGTCGATCACTCCGTCGCCGCAGATGCTCGCCTTTCCGCAGATCGCGCTGTCGTAGCGGCAGGTAGCGGGGTTGCACGAAGTCGTATTTTCAGGGTTCGACGAGGTCGGATAGATGTCTCCGCAGCGGACTGCAGTGATGTCCGAGCCGATGACTTCGCACTCTTCGGCGGAATCGACGATGCCGTTGCCGCACGCGTTCTTCGCGACGACAGTGATCTCTTTCACCGTCTCGGCCTTGTTTACGGCGATATCTTCAATGTAGTTGTACATCTCTTCGCCTACAGCAAGAAGCGTGTATCTTCCGAAATTGAGGTCGATAGCGACGTCACCGTAGCCGCCTTCGCCGAATACTGCGGTCGCCTTTGCGACAAGAAGCGTCTCCTCGTCGTAGATCTGGAGATAGACCTTGTCGGGGTGTTTTGCCGTATTGATCCTGACTTTTACGGTGAGGGTCGCTTCGGAAGAGCTGTTTACCTCCTCGTCAAGTCTGATTTCGACGCCGAAAGTCGTGTTTTCGGGGACGTTCACGCTGGTCGTTTTCGTGTAGTAGCCGTCAGCGAAGGCGTTGATCGTGTAGGATGCCGGAGCAAGGTTTTCGATCATGATGACGCCGTCACTGTCCGGATAAAGCACTCTGTTGCCGGGGTTCATGATGATGCCGGGATTTTTCGCAGCAGCTATCGGATGACTTCCAGAATCGTAGAGATAAACGGTGAGATTAGAAGGAATCGGCTTGGATTCGACGCCTTCGTTCGTCCCGTTGACCAAAAATCCGTAAGTTTTCTGAGTCGAATAGGTCTTGCCGGAAATCTTCGAGTTTACGACAACAGTCATCTTTCCTGTGATGTCGCCGAGCTCGTCGACGTTGTTCCCGTCAAGGATATCGTTGAGCGGTTTGAGGCCCGCCGCAAGGTTCCCGGGAGCGAGGACTATCGACTTCTCCCTGAGTTCTCCTTTCGGTTTGTAGTAGATGCTTCCGTTCTCGGAAACCTTTTCGTGCCCGTAGCCTTCGATCTTTATCAGGACCTTCTCGACATCCGCAGGAGTTGCGACATCGAGCGAGATCTTGTCGGTAAGGCTCGAAAGCCTGCTGAGATAAGGCTTCGTTACCAGCTCCCCATCTTCAAGAACGGAGACCGTGTGCGCCGAAGCGTCGAAAGTGTCTACTATCGAGACTGCGTTTTTGTTTTTGTTGATGCCGTCAAAGAAAAGGTAAGCCGTCTCAAGCAGCCTGTCGTTGAGCTCCGTTACCTTCTGGCTGTTGCCGAAGATCGTTCCGACATACTTTAGAACAAGGTAGTAGGTCCTGAAAAGGTCGAGTTTTTCCGCCTCTGTAAGCCTGCTGTTCATCGGCATGAAGAACTTCGCGAAGATCTTTTCAGCCTCTTCGAGCGTGATCTCGGTGCCGTCAAGAGCGACGCGGCCGTTTTCGTTCAGAGTGTAGACCTTATTGCAGTTCTGAGCCGCCGTGTCGAACCATGCGCAGATAAACTTGTCGGGAGCCAGAGCTGCCGAGACGCCGCTGAAATCGGGACCTTTCGAGGAGGTCGTGATGTAGTTCGCGAAGATCATGACCTCTTTTTTCGTAAGGACGTACCTGCTGTCGGTCTCGTCCTGACCGGTTATTGCCTTCTGCGCGTCGGCAGAGTAATCGGCGGGAGTCACGCCGCTGTAGGTCATCGGGATATTTGAAGCGCTGAACATATCGGCAAGAGTCGAGCTCCTGTTGTAGGCGTCTGTCGAGATGAAGAGGTTAGAGATCGCGCTCCTCAGCTCAAGGCCGTTTTTCGCAGCGACGTATTCGCCGTTTGCCCTCTTCGCAGCCGTTTTGTTGTAAAAATCCGAAACGAAATAGATGTTTTCAAAGAGGTTGATGTTGCGCTGGAAGCCTACCTGCCTGTTGAAAAGCTCGTCAAGATCGCCTTCGAGGGCGCTGAGGCTTGCGCAGTCGAGGTAGCTCAGAAGGTCGTTCTTGTCCGCGCCTTCCGGTTTGTATTTTTCAATACCGAGCCTTACGAATTTAAGCGGTGAGTAGCCCTGGTAGTAGTAATTGCCGCACCACTTCGAGATAAGATCTGCAGCTGAAACGGGAAGCGAAGCCGAATTGAGCATGAATCCCGAGAAGTGTCCGGTCTTTGCGACCATGACGCTTGAACTCGTCCCCATCATTATCGGGTCGCCTGCCGCTACGGAGGTGAAGCCGGTCTCGTCCGCCGGGACCATTATCGGGTCGCCGCCTGCAGCCGCGCCGACGGAATCGCTGCCGTCGGAGATCATTATCGGGTCGCCGCCTGCGGAGATCATCGCCGAGCTGCCGCCTGCCGAACGTGCTATCTGCATGATCGGGTCACCGCCAGCCGAGAACATGATCGGGTCGCCGCCAGCCTCGAGCATCGCCGGGTCGCCGCCGGTCGACTGCAGAACTTCGTTATTGCCGCCGGAAGATGACATCCTGGCTGAAAGCATGATCGGGTCGCCGCCGAAAACTGTGCCGAGTTCATAGACGAAGTAGAGCGAATCGTTTGTGAAGGTCGTTCCGTCGGGGCCGAAATCGATCTTTGAGACCTGCGAGCCGTCGCCGGTGGTAATTATCTTGTATGTTATCGTATTTACTTTGCTTCCGTTCTTTTTTATATTGGTATTCTTCGGGATGACGACATAAATGCCGTTGTCGATGTAGTGCGAAACATCCTTTGTCATATCCGAGACATCGATCGTTCCGCTCAGTTTTTCAAGCATGAAGAGTATCGTCGAGGAATCTTCCGAGATCATTATCGGGTCGCCGCCGTCATCCTGCATGATCGGGTCGCCGCCTGCGCTGAGCCGTGCGCGGACGGTGTATTCGCCGGGATCGACGCTTCTGAACTTGTGCGCCGCCGCCTCGGCAGTCTGGTTGAGAACTGTCCAGACGATTTTGAAACCCTCCGTGACCACGTTGCTGCCGCCTTCGATGTTGAGGGTCACTTCATTGTCGCTGCTCTCCGGATTTGAAGCGTTTATTACGACTTCCTTTTTGTCAGCCGAGATTTTGAAGCCGTTGAAAAATTTTCCGAAATCGCTGCCTTCTGCCTTCTGGACATCTGAAGCGATCTTTTCGGAGAGCGTTTTTGGATCTGTCGTATCGAGGAATGAAGCGAGAAGTCTGAGTCCCTGCGAGATGCCTGAAAGTTTTGAATAATCGAGTTCTCCAAGCCATTCGCCGGTCCCGAGTTTTGCGTAAGACCTTATTTTTGTTTCGCTTTTTCGGATATCAGCGCAGTTTTTGTCGAGAAGGTAAGCCGCATCCGTGATTTCCGAGATGTTCGCGGTGTGGTCGCTCAAGCCCTTGAAGCAGCTTGCAAACCCGTTCGCCTTGACGCAGTATGTCCTTGCTGCCGAAATGTCTGCCTTGAAGGAGTATTTTCCGTCCGCGCCGGTGTTCGCCGACGCTATTTTGTCGGTAGTGCCGCATTCGTAAAGAGCCGCTTCGATCCCGGAAACATCGCTACCAATCTGGTAGAGACCGGAAATCTTGTGATTTTCGGTGGTTTCAGTGATCCCGGAATCTCCTGTGTCGCCGTCGGGGCCTGAATCGCCCGAATCGGTGTCGTCGGTCTCCTCGTCAGGAGCCGTATCCTGGGAGTCGTTGCCGGGCTCGTCGGTATCGGTAGCCGCATCGGTATCGGTCGCGTCGTTGTCGGTCGCGGTCCCGTGCCCTTTTTTGCCGCCGCCGCAGCCAAGCACCAGAACAAGTACGGTAAGCACTGCACAAAAATAGAAAAACCTTTTCATCTTATCCTCCGCTTCATGCAAATTCTAAACTACTAAACTTAATACAATATTAAATTAGAGCTGAAAAGCAATATTTAGGAATGCTGTTCCGCGGCTTCGTGGAGAAAATGGAAATGGTGTGAAATAGGGCGGGGAGAGATCAGTCGGAGAGTGCGTCGGAATCGGGATCCGTCTCGGGATCTCTCTCCGTGTCGGAATCAGTTGCAGGATCGTTCTCTGTCCCGGAATCTGGCGCCGCAATATCCGAATCGTCCGGCTCTTCGGTATCGCTGTCGGAAAGCTGCTCCTCATCGGGCTCCTCGTCGGGGACCAGAGGGTATTCGTCAGCCGGCGTGCAGTCGCGCTCGTTACCTTTGCTGTTGTAGCAGTGGCAGCCGGTCAGCTTTACGCTTTCAGCCATGCCTGCCTTGCCCCAGACGTGATAAAATTCGGTCTTTGAGGGATTCGTATCTTTTGCGATCGTGATGGAATCGTTGCTTCCGTCATTTTCGAGATAGTAGCAGTACTTGTAGACATATTCGTTTTCAAGGTCGTAGAAATAGTCGTATTTCGTGAGGGTGAACTCCTTTGTCGGCTTGCCGGAATCGAGCGCCTCCTCGAAATCTGAGATGTACATGTCGATGTCGGTGCGCTGTACCTTGAACGGCCCGACGTAATACTCTTTCGGCTCGATGCACTCCTGGGCTATCTTCACGATTTTGCCGTAAGCGCTCGGGTATCTGAACATATAGTGCTGGCAGTAGTAGTTGTTGTAGATATCTTCAGGATATGAGAAGTAGCCGATGCCGTAGTCGAGGTTGTAGACCGGATAGTCCTCCATTATCGAATAGAGGGCGAAGATCTGCGTGTTTTCACCGTTGTCGATAAGCTCGTCCCAGTCCGGAAATTCGCTCTTTTTCAGCGCGGCCCTGTCGTCCATGAGAACATATTCGATCTCGTCGTTGAGGACGTACATATCCTTGCTTTCGTTGAAGTTGTTGAGGATTATGTGGATCTCGCCGGTCTCAGGGTAGAAGTAAAGCATGGAGTGCGAGGCGTAAACGTCTCCGCCGTGTCCGAAAAATTCGCTGTGCGAGCCTTTGCCGTACTGTGTGCCTAAGCCGTACACCGGGGTCCCCAGAAGATCGACGATGTCAAGCAGCTGGCTCATGCTGTCGTCGGAAAGGATCTCGCCGTTGAAGAGCGCGTGGCCGTATTTGAAGAGGTCTTCGACGTTTGAAACAAGAGATCCTGCCGTCCACGCTTTGTGCTGGTATTCGTAGGGGACGATGTTCCCGTGAGCGTCGTAAGCGTGACCGTGAGCCTTGTTCTCTTCGGAATGTTCTTCAAAACCCCTCATGAAGGTGTTTTCGAGTCCGAGCGGCTCGATGATCTTCTCGCGGATGACTTCGTGCGCCGGTTTTCCTGCAGCTGCGGTCATGATAAGCCCGGCAATGACATAGTTCGCGTTGATGTAAGTCCACGAAGTTCCTGGTTCAAAGTCAAAGCGTCCGTTGACGTTTTCGACGACATCTTCAGGATCAAGGATCTCAGTCATCTCCATGATGCCTGACGTGTGGTTGAGGAGCATCCTGACCGAGATTTCATCACCTTTTTCAAAATCGGGGAACCACTTGTCGATCGTCTCGTCAAGGTCGATTTTTCCCTCCTCCTGCAAAAGAAGCATCGTTACGGCGGTGAAGTTTTTGGTTATGCTGCCAACCTCGAAAAGGTCGTCGGACTGAAGCGGCTCTTGGGTCTCGCTGTTTCGGACGCCAATAGCGAAAGAGGTGAGCTTGTCGTAGCCGTAACCGACGACAACGCCCGTTCCGTGGGCGAAATTGAGATACTCCTCGGCCAGATTTCTGATGCTTTCAAGCTTCTCTTCCTCGGTAAGAGGCTGATCCTGGGGAGTTTCGTCTTCGTCGGGTCTTTCCTCGTCTGTATCGTTTTCTTCGATATCCGGGTCGCCGGAAATTTCGTCTGCGTCGGTGTCCGTCACCGTCTCTTCATTTTTTGAAGAACTCCCGCAGGCTGTTCCGAAAAGGAACATTGCAAAAAGGACCGCTGCAGTAAGGATTTTTTTCATGCCATTCTCCTGTTGATTGTTTTTTATAATAATTTCGGCAGATTACGTATTATGTTTCCGTTTTCCGGTGTTTCTTCGTCATCCTGACATTCGATCACTTTCCCGGCCTTGTCGTAGCACTCGCACCCTGTCACTCTTGCGCTTTCAGCCATTTTCGACCTGCCGCTGATGCGGTAATAGATGTCTCCCGACGGGTGTGACCCGCTTGAGATCTTCATGTACTTGTCAGGATCGTTCTCTTCGAGGCGGTAGCATATTTTCGTGAGGGCATCAGCCTCGAGATCGTAGTAGTAATCGTACTTCGTGATATAAAACCTCTGTGTCGGTTCGCCGGATGCGGCAGCCGCCTTGAAATCGCCGGCGATCATATCGATATCGGTCCTTCCGACCTTGATCGTGCCTTCGAAGTATCTCTCGGGTTCCATGCACTGCTGCATGACTTTCACATAACCCTGGGATTCGAACATGTAATGGCTGCAGTAAAAGTCGGGTATTTCGTCATCCGGATAGTTGAAGTATCCGATCGATTCGTTCAGCTCTTCGGACTCGTAATCCGGAAGCGGTGCGTAGAGAGAGAAGATCTGGGTGTCGTTCCCGTTGTCGATCAGCTCGTCCCAATCCGGGAAGACCTCGCCCTTTTCAGCGGTTTTGCCATCCATGAGGACATATTCCATCCAGTCGTTGAGGATTCCGAGGGTGGTGGAGCTGCCGCTGAAGTTGTTGAAGAGCACGTGGATTCCGCCGGTTTCCGGGTAGTAGGCGAGGAGGGCGGCAGTTACGATGACGTCTCCTCCGTGGGTGTAGAACACTCCGTGGTGCCCTTTTCCGTACATCATCGCGAGCCCGTAGACAGGTACCCCGGAAACTCTGACAAAATCAAGCATCTGGTCCATGCTCTCTTCCGAAAGGAGTTCGCCGTTGAAGAGCGCGTGGCCGTACTTGAACATGTCCTCGACATTCGAGACGATCCCGCCGGCTGTCCAGAACTTTTCGTTGAGCTCGTATGGAACGATGTTCCCGTACTCGTCGAAAGTGTGTCCGCGTGCCTTGTCGTTAAAAGGGAACTCCTCGAAATTTTTCATGAATGTGTGCGTCATCCCGAGCGGATCGATGATCTTTTCACGGATCACTTCGTATGCGTCTTTGCCTGCGATCTTGTTGATGATGAGCCCTGCAAGGACGAAGTTCGTGTTGCTGTAGGACCAGTCTGTCCCGGGGTCGAAATTGAATTTTCCGTTGACCTTCTCGACGATGGCCTCCAGATCGTCGTATTCGTTCCATTCCAGGATGCCTGACGTGTGGTTGAGGAGCATCCTGACTGTGATGATGTCGCCTTTTTCAAAGTCGGGGAACCACTTGTCGATCGTCTCGTCGAGGTCGATCTTTCCCTCTTCCTGCAGAAGGAGCATCGTGACTGCGGTGAAGTTTTTCGTAATGCTCCCGATCTCAAAAAGGTCGTCGGGAGAGAGCGGCTCCTGCGTCTCGCTGCTGCGGACACCGTAGGCGAGCGAGGTGAGCTCGTCTTTGCCGAAGCCTATTGCAACGCCCGTTCCGTGGGCAAAACCGACATAATCGGCTGCCAGATCCCTGATGCTTTCAAGCTTTTCGTCTGCAGGCGCGGCTGCGTCGCCGTCCGGCTCTTCCTCGTCAGGCGTTTCGGTCTCCTGATCGGCATCGTCTGAAATTCCGTCGGTATCCTGAGCCTCCTCTCCGTTTTTTGAAGAGTTGCCGCAGGAGATGGAAAAAATCGCTAAAGCGGTCAAAATCAGCATTGGAACAAGTCTTTTTTTCATGATCGTTCTCCGTTAAAGGATCTCTGCAGGTGTCACAACAGTGTTCTGGATCGTGTCGAGTTTGAACTGATAATCGATATTGAAGTGAAGTCCGCGGCTCTCCTTACGTTTCATCGCGCTCCTGATGATGAGCTCTGCCACCAGCGTGATGTTGCGGAGCTCCAGGAGGTCGCGGGAGACCTTGAAGTTCCAGTAGTATTCGGTGATTTCGTGCTTCATCAGCTCAAGCCGTGCGAGAGCGCGTTCCAGACGCTTGTTGCTGCGGACGATGCCGACATAGTTCCACATGATGCGGCGTACCTCGTCCCAGTTCTGCTTGATGATGATCTTCTCGTCCTCGTCCTCGGCGTTTCCGCTGTCCCAGTCCGGCGGTTCGTATGAGCTCGGCTTTGTCTTCGAAGTGTATTCCGCGATCTCTTCGGCGACATACTTCGCCATTACCGCAGCTTCAAGCAGCGAGTTGGATGCGAGCCTGTTCGCCCCGTGGAGACCGGTATGCGCGACCTCTCCGCTGACGAAGAGCCCCGGTATCTCTGTTGTACCCTTCGGAGTGCTGCGCAGACCTCCGCAGGAGTAGTGCGCCGCCGGAACGACCGGGATCGGCATCGTCCGCATATCGATCCCGCCGTTGAGGCAGATCCTGAAGATGTTCGGGAAGCGTTTCTGGAGGAAATCGCCGTCGAGCTTCGTCATGTCGAGGAAGACGCAGTCGTCGCCGCTCATCTTCATCTCGTGGTCGATCGCCCTTGCAACGATGTCGCGCGGTGCAAGCGATTTCAGAGGGTGATACTTCTCCATGAAGGTGTTGCCGTGTTTATCGATCAGGACGCCGCCTTCGCCGCGCAGAGCCTCGGAGATCAGCATCGAGTTGATTTTTTCGTGGTAGAGGATCGTCGGGTGGAACTGGATCATCTCCATGTTTACGACCGGAACTCCGGCCCTGAAGCCGATCGCAAGGCCGTCGCCTGTCGTTACGTTCGGGTTCGAAGTGTAGAGATATACCTTTCCGCAGCCTCCCGTCGCGAGAAGGACAGAGTTGGCGATGATAGTCATGACTTCGCCCCTGTCGCTCAGAACGTATGCGCCGACGACGCGGTTGTCTTCGGAAAAGAAGAATTTCGACTCGCTTATGAGGTCGATCGCCGTGTGGTTTTCGAGAACGGTTATGTTCGGGTGGAGCAGTACCGCCTTTTTTACGACTTTTATCAGCTCGAAGCCTGTGATGTCGCCTGCGTGGACAACTCTACGCTCGGTGTGGCCGCCCTCTCTGCCGAGATCGAGCTGGCCTGCCTCGTTTTCCGTGAAATGGATGCCGAGCTGCTCGAAGTGGCGTATCGCGTCGGGGCCGTTTTCGACAAAAAATCTGACAGCCTCGATATCGTTGAGCCCTGCACCGGCAGTCAGAGTGTCCTGAATGTGCTTTTCAAACGAATCGACATTGAAATCCGAAACCGTGGCGATCCCGCCCTGTGCGTTTGCGCTGTTTGAGACGTCGATCGCCTCTTTGGTTACAACGGTGACCTTCAGCCCTCTTTCAGCCAGATTGAGAGCCGCCGAGAGCCCTGAAAGCCCGCTCCCGACGATCAGCACATCAGCGTGAATTCTATTTTTCATATAAAAACCTCCGAAAAATTAATGACCAGGACATAAAATATATTTGGTATGGAACGAATGTCCATTTAAAAGAACAATCCCTGAGCGGATGATTTGCCGGCTCTGTCGATACAAATTTTGCGGATTTCCGCATTTTTGGCTGAAAAAATTTTGCGATTTTCCGCAAGTATGCTGTAACACATTGTTTTTGCTAAGAATTCCTTATCTGTATTCAGATTGAAACCGGCATCGCTCTCTATGAACGTGAAAAAAGCGCGAAATAATCGAACCTTACAAGGATGATTGCGGTTTGACTATTGCACACTTTTTGGGAGAATTTTTCTGTCAGAAATGGTTGACCACTATACTTTGCGCCAGTCGTTGTTACGTTCAATTTCATTAATAATTCTAAGCATTCAGTTTAAAATAAAATAGCAGTCAATATATCTGTTACAGCTGTTAGCACTCCGGCATATACCCACGACAAAAAGAATGTTGCAATTATGGCAACTTTTCTGTTTTCGAGTTCTTTTACAAAAAAGCTAGCCGTAAAAAATATTTCAAAAATCATAAAAATAGCTCCGATAAGCATATATCCGATAAAATTTTCCCCGCTTGTTCCTTCGATCATTGAGTTTATGATTATGGAGCAGTCCCAATATATCGCGAGCGAAAGTAGGTATATTTTGAATAAATTATTTCTCATTCAACTCCTTTCTATCTTTCTATCTGGTATGACCAAAAATGCAGATGAGTAAAAAAATAAAAAACAGCCTCAAACAAAATAGCGTGACAGCTGTCTTTCTTAAGTCATTTATTCTACGTACAAAACTTGATATTATATAACCTGCATGAACAAGTAGAAAAAATGGAATGCCGCCAATTAATAAGATAGAACCTAATATACTACATGATTTAGATGGACTGAATCCGAACAAAATTCCAAAAAAAACCATCAAATAAGTAAGCTCTGAAAAAATAATAAAAATATATAGTGTCGGGTTGCTGTTTATTTTTTCCATGATTCTGTCAATTATCTTAGCCATGGATCAACCTCCGGCTGAATAAACCCACTTTGCTGCCACTTTTCATAAGTCGTAGCATCGTAACCATATTCAGCACCGGGAACAAATGGGTTCCTATAGATCATAGGTTTCCCTGAGCCATTATTTCCGTCAAACAAGATGGTTTTCAATGGGTCTTTGTTCACATAATATGACTTCACTCTTTCGCTCCGTATTTTCTCAACATTGATTCAATATTTTTAGCTTCCTTTTGTTTGGCAAGTGAAAGCGGATTGCAATTTCTCTGATTTTGCGAATTAGGATTTGCCCCGTTCTTCAAAAGCAATTCCAATGTTCTCTCAAAACCGCAGTCTGCTGCTGCATAAAGTGCCGTTAAGCCATCCTGATCAACGGTATTGAGGTCAAGAGATCGTAAATCTATGTTTTTCAGCGTATTAAGAACAAAATCCTCTTCTTTAAAGAACTTTGCTGAATATATCAGCCTTTTGACAAAAAGGTTTTTGTCTTTTTTACATTTTAAAGTCTTGAAGTAATCGTAATCGTAATTTTTAAAGAAATAGGTCTCCGGTTTGACAACAGAAAAATCACCTTTTGTCAATAAAACAGTTTCTTTGGCAATACAAGCTTCATTTTGTTCCATAACCTTTTCATCAAAACCAATAGTAACTGCAGCCTTTTTATTTACCGGAAAATTCGGAATAATCTCAAGAACTTGATCTCCATAATTGATAGAATTGGAAGTAGTTATAAAATTGTGGTTTCTTTCCCATTTCATTCGTGTGTGGGAATCTGTATCTTCGGAATATTCAATATATTCCAAACTGTGATCCGTGAAAAAAATTATCTCCTGAACGAATCCACATTCACAAAATGTGTTGTATTTACCTGTTGGCTCCAGAGTCATACAGTGATCATAAACATTGTCATAAAGAGGAAGGTATGCCGGTATCATTACGAGATACAAGATTACAGCAAATGTTGTGATTATGACATTCAGCACTTTTGAACGCTTTT
>DBXP01000053.1:0-128 GCA_002309575.1 bacterium UBP6_UBA1209
AGACCGTCTCTGACATCGTCGCCGTTTATCGAATCGACGATCTTGTCGTTTTTCAGGTTTTTGATGTAATTGATGAAAACCTTCGTGATCCCGAGTTTGAAGCCCGCAAGGTGCGTTCCGCCGTCACG
>DBXP01000053.1:180-14081 GCA_002309575.1 bacterium UBP6_UBA1209
GTCCACTGCATCGCGATATCGACCGTCAGATCGCCTTTCTCTTCGTGATTCGACACCGTGATGATATCGGGATGGAGCCCGGTCGTGTTTTCGTTCAGATATGCGACATAGGCCTTGATTCCGCCCTCGTAGTGGAACTCGAATTCCTGGCCGACTCTCTCGTCAAGCAGATAGATCCTGACGCCGCTGTTAAGGAAAGCCATCTCGCGGAGCCTCTGCTCTACTTTTTTGAGGTCGAAAGTGGTCATTGTGAATATTTCCGGATCCGGCTTGAAGGTGACCTTCGTGCCGTGCTCGTCGGTTTCGCCGACCTTCTCGAGCGGAGCATCGGGGTTGCCGCGGTGGTAAACCTGCCTGTAGACTCCTCCCTGACGCTTGATTTCAAGCTCGAGCCACTCGGAAAGGGCGTTTACGCAGCTGACGCCGACGCCGTGAAGACCGCCCGAGACCTTGTATGCGTTGTTGTCGAACTTGCCGCCGGCATGAAGGACCGTCATGATGACTTCAGCCGCCGAGCGGTGTTCCTCCTCGTGCATATCGACCGGGATACCTCGGCCGTTATCCTTGATTGTTATGCTTTCGTCGACATGGATATAAACGGAGACCTTGTCGCAGTAACCGGCAAGAGCCTCGTCGATACTGTTGTCAACGACCTCGTAGATCATGTGGTGGAGACCGCTTCCGTCGTCAGTGTCGCCGATATACATACCAGGGCGTTTACGAACCGCCTCCAAACCCTTAAGTACCTGAATACTTTGGGCACTGTACTCCTGTTCGGCCTGAGCTTCCGGTAAAATCCTTTCGTTTGATTCTGTCATTCTGTTTCCTCCTTAAAAAAAACATAGTATTATATTTATCGAAGAAAAAAATACAATATTTTTTGGTAGAAAATTCTTCCCCGCCTTCTTCAATGATTAGTTCAACATGCCGTAATCATTGTGAATTAGCGCCATTTGTCGCAGATTCGGTTTTTATGCCGTTTTTTCACCAGCAAGA
Organism: bacterium UBP6_UBA1209; assembly: GCA_002309575.1. Taxonomy (GTDB): domain Bacteria; phylum UBP6; class UBA1177; order UBA1177; family UBA1177; genus UBA1177. Next base: position 1,177 of record DBXP01000053.1, read on the forward strand.
GCCATCCGGAAATCACCCGGAAAAGACAAAAAATGCGGAAAAATGAAAAAAAGAACAAAAAAAACTTGCAATCGGAATATTTCTTCATATTATGCCGCCGCTCTCGGGGTGTAGCGCAGTCCGGTCAGCGCATCGGTTTTGGGAACCGAGGGTCGGAGGTTCAAATCCTCTCACCCCGACCAAAAGCAGGTTTTATCAGGTGCGCCCATGGCTCAGCTGGATAGAGCAACGGACTTCTAATCCGTAGGTCAGAGGTTCGAATCCTCTTGGGCGTACCATTTGTTTTTTCTCAATTGAAGTGGTGGGTGTAGTTCAATGGTAGAGCACCGGATTGTGGATCCGGGTGTTGTGGGTTCGAGCCCCATCTCCCACCCCATCACATTTGCGTGGGCCCTTAGCTCAGCTGGTAGAGCAACTGACTCTTAATCAGTGGGTCGAAGGTTCGAATCCTTTAGGGCCTACCATTTTTTTTATACCCTTGAACAACCCCCGGGCAGCTTGATTTAGGTTTTGATGTGTTTTTTTCTGCGAGAGTGGCGGAATTGGTAGACGCACCAGATTTAGGATCTGACGGGAAACCGTGGGGGTTCGAGTCCCCCCTTTCGCACCAGGCAGACAGCCGGATTTATTAGTTATTTATATCGAACGAGGTCAAAAATGGCTTACACAATCAATCATCTTTCAACCGTTGAAAAAGAGGTTGAAGTAAACTTCACCGCAGAAGAGATCACCAACTTCATCAACCAGCAGTTTTCGCGTATTTCCCGCACTGCGTCGCTCAAGGGCTTCAGAAAGGGAAAAGCTCCGCTGAACGTCATCAAGCAGTTCTACGGAAAAGAGGTCCTCGCCGAAGCGGAACGCAACTTCCTCACCGAAGGTATCCAGGAGCCTGTTGCAAAGGAGCATCTCAACATCGCGACACAGCCGGAAATTTTTGATAAATCCGAGCTTAAAAACGGAGAAGCCTTCTCATTCAAATTTCACGTAGAGACCTTCCCGAACATCGATATCGAACTCAAGCCCTTCGAGCACGACTTTACTCCTATTAAATATGATGAGAGTATGCTTGAGAGCGAACTTGCCGCAATCAGAAAGAGATTTACGGAGTATAAGGAGAGCGAAGACGGTCTTTCGGCAGACAACGACAAAATGGTAATCTCATTCTCCGGCAAGGACGGCGAAACAGAGATCGAAGGTACAAAAGGAAAGGATGTGACCGTCGTTCTCGGCGAAAAGAGATTCGTTCCGGATTTCGAGAACGCCCTTTACAACCATAAAAAAGGCGACTCCTTCACGGCTGACGTCAAATTCCCTGAAGACTACAAATCCGAAAGCGGTCTTGCAGGAAAGACGATCCAGTTCTCGATCGAGGTCTCCAAGCTTGAAAAGTGCACAAACGCACCTGAACTTACAGACGAATTTTTAGCCGGCAAAGAGGGATACCCGAATACTCTCGAAGAGCTCAAGACTCAGACGAAGCAGAACATCGAAAATTATCTCAACGACGTTATAGCTCAGTCCAAAAAAGGTCTGGCGATCGAAACATACGTCAATAATTATGACTTCGAGCTTCCTCCGTCATTCTTCAAGAGCGAAAGAGAGGCCAGGATCGCCGATTACAAGCACCAGAACAATGTCGAGGCTGTTCCAGAGGCTGAGATCGCAAAAATCGAGGATGACGCAAAATACTCGATCAAACGCTACATCATCATCAACACCCTCGCCGACAAGCTCAACGTCACAGTCAGCGACAAGGAGCTCGACCTCTCTTTTGCAAACGAAGCGAGATCCTACGGTCTCCCGGCTGAGTACGCGACCAAACTTCGCGAATACTGCAGCGAGGAACAGCTTCAGGAGAGACGCTACAACCTGAGAGAAAACAAGGTCCTCGAACAGATGGCTGAAAAGATGGTCTTCACGGAGAAGACTCCCGAAAAATAACGGTTCCCATGGGCTATGCTGAGCTTGAACTTGCGCTCCCGACCGATTTTTCGCAGGAGCTTCTGGCAAAACGCATAGCATCGGAAATCTCGACAAAATCCTTTAAATTTCAAATACTTAAACGTAGCCTTGATGCTAGGAACAAGCGCGATATCCACTATCTTGTCCGCGTCGGAGTGACCTCAGACACACTTGGCGGAGAGGCGCCTGCAACCGAGAGCCTCGAGCTTCCGCCGCAATCCACCGGAAAGGGCAGAAAGGTCGTCGTCGTAGGCTGCGGCCCCGCCGGGATCTTCGCATCGACCATCCTCGCAAGGGCAGGATTTTCGGTGACGATCATCGAAAAAGGCAGCGAAGTGGAAAGACGAACAGACGAAATCAAGAACCTCGAGGCCACAGGCACCTTCTCGCCGCTTGGCAGCTACTGCTTCGGCGCAGGCGGAGCCGGGACCTTCAGCGACGGCAAACTGACGAGCAGAACCAAGACGATCTCAAAGGAGCGCGCCTTTATTTTTAATGAGTTCATCGAAGCCGGTGCTCCTGCGGAAATAGCCTTCGACGCCTTTCCCCATGTCGGCAGCGACAACCTCAAAAAGATCATACCGGCGATGCTTGAAGCTCTCCGCGAGACCGGAGTGACCACGCTTTTCGAAACAGAGGTATCCCGGCTTGAGCAGAGCTTCGGCAGGCTGACTTCCCTTGAGTTGAGCGGCAGACACGCAGGAAAGATCGAAGCAGATTACTTCATCTTTGCCTTCGGCAACAACTCGCTTGATTTTTATAAGTTGCTTATTTCACAAGGAATCAGCTTTACAACAAAACCTTTCGCAATCGGCTTCAGAGTCGAGCATGAACGGGAGGAGATCAACCTTTCGCAGTGGGGCCGGCGCGAACTTAAAGGGGTCAAGGCTGCGGAATACCGGCTGACTGCCAAGCTCGGCACCGGCTACGCATTCACCTTCTGCATGTGCCCCGGCGGAAGGGTCGTCCAGACAGCTCCTGCATCGAACCTGTCTGTCGTGAACGGGATGTCGAACTACCTGCGCGACGGCAGATTCTCAAACAGCGCCGTTGTGACACCCTTCAGGTTTGAAGAGCTGGAAAAGGGCGAAGTCTCTCCGCTTCGGGCCATAGAACTTTTGGAAGATATCGAACAAAAATTCTACTCGTTTTCCGGCTCTTTTGCGGTTCCAACAGCAACCATAAGCTCACTTTTGAGAGGAAAACCGACTGCAAAACCGACAGATTCGAGCTTCCCTTTCGGGTTGATCCCGGCAGATTATTCAGAACTTCTGCCCACAACGGTCCTGAACCGTCTTACAGGCGGCCTGAGAGCCTTTTCCCGCCAGCTGAAATGTTTCGAAAACGGCATAGCGCTGGGCTTTGAGAGCAAAACCTCCGCACCGCTGCAATCACTGAGAAACGACGATTTCTCGACACCGCCCTACTCCAACCTCTACCTCTGCGGCGAGGGCAGCGGGCACTCCGGCGGGATCGTCTCAAGCGCTGCCGACGGCATAAAAACCGCGCTGATGCTGGCAAAAAAGTGCTGACCGCGCTCTAAGGCTCCGAGCTCTCCCCGAGACTTCTATTTGAAACCCTAATCCTTCCTGAAAATATCTCTTGTGTAGACCTTTTCCTTGACGTCGTCCAGAGAGCTGTCGTAACGGTTCGCGACGATCACGTCAGATTCCGCTTTGAAACGTTCAAGGTCGTTCACGATCCGGCTCCCGAAAAAGGTCCCGCCGTCCCTGAGCGTCGGTTCGTAGATGATCACAGCTGCGCCCTTCGCCTTGATCCGCTTCATGACACCCTGAACCGACGACTGTCTGAAATTGTCGGAATTTGTCTTCATCGTAAGGCGGTAAACGCCGATCGTAACGTGCTTTTCACGGTTCGGCAGGTAGTTGTTGTTATCGCTGTAGCTGTAATATCCGGCAAGCTCCAGAACTCTGTCGGCAATAAAGTCCTTGCGTGTCCGGTTGGACTGCACGATCGCCGTCATCATATCCTGAGGCACATCCTCGTAGTTTGCAAGGAGCTGCTTCGTATCCTTAGGCAGGCAGTAGCCGCCGTAGCCGAAACTCGGATTATTGTAGTGAGTCCCTATCCTGGGATCGAGGCAGACTCCGTCAATGATCTGGCGCGTATCGAGCCCCTTCATCTCGGCGTAGGTATCAAGCTCGTTGAAGTAGCTTACACGAAGCGCAAGGTAAGTATTGGCAAAAAGCTTGACCGCCTCAGCCTCGGTAAAACCCATAAAAAGCGTGTCGATATCCTCCTTGAGCGCACCCTCCTGCAAAAGTCCGGCAAACGTTTTGGCAGCCTTCAGAAGGCGTTCGTCCGCCATGTCGGTTCCGATAATGATTCTCGAAGGATAAAGATTGTCGTAAAGAGCTTTGCTCTCCCTCAGAAATTCCGGACTGAAAATTATGTTTCTGCTGCCTCTCTTTTCTCTGACCGACTTGGTGAACCCGACCGGGACAGTCGATTTTATCACCATGACCGCAGCCGGATTGCACTTCGTGACAAGGTCGATCACTGCCTCGACTGCCGAAGTATCGAAGAAGTTCTTGTTGCTGTCGTAGTTCGTCGGAGTGGCAATAACTACAAAATCTGCATCGGAATAAGCCTTTTCAGCATCGAGCGTAGCCTCCAGATCAAGCTCCTTTTCAGCGAGATATTTTTCGAGATACTCCTCATGAACAGGAGATTTCCGCGCATTTATAAGATCGATCTTTTCTTCAACGATATCAACAGCTTTTACAGTGTTATGCTGAGCAAGCAGCGTTGCGACCGAAAGCCCTACATACCCCGTTCCGGCAACCGCGATCTTCATCTCTTTTCCTCAGATTATCCTAGAATTTTCTCCAGACCATCTTGTTCACCACTCCGGTGTAGGACTGGATGATCTTTACAACTTTGTCCGACACATTCTCGTCAGTATAATCCGGCACAGGAACTCCGAAATCGCCGTTTCTATTCATCGTTACAGCTGTATCCAGAGCCTGCAGGAGCGATTTTTCGTCAATTCCAGCCAGGATGAAGCATGCCTTGTCCAGAGCCTCGGGGCGTTCAGTCGAAGTCCTGATGCAGACCGCCGGGAAAGGATGTCCGATGCTTGTGAAGAAGCTCGATTCTTCAGGAAGAGTGCCGCTGTCAGAGACGACTGCCAGAGCGTTCATCTGCAGAGAGTTGTAATCGTGGAATCCGAGCGGTTCATGCCGGATCACGCGCCTGTCAAGAACAAATCCGCTCGCCTCCAGACGCTTTTTCGAACGCGGGTGACAGCTGTAAAGTATCGGTACATCGTACTTCTCCGCCATTTTGTTGATTGCACTGAAGAGGCTTGTGAAGTTCTTTTCGGTGTCGATATTCTCCTCGCGGTGAGCCGAAAGCAGGATATATCTGCCCTTTTCAAGTCCGAGTCTGCCAAGGATGTCGCTTGCCTCGATTTTAGCCAGATTGGCGTGCAGGACCTCGGCCATCGGCGAACCGGTGACATAGGTCCTCTCCTTCGGCAGCCCGCAGTCGGCGAGATAACGGCGCGCATGTTCCGAATAGGCCATGTTGACATCGCTGATAATATCGACGATCCTGCGGTTGGTCTCCTCCGGCAGACACTCGTCCTTGCAGCGGTTNNTAGGTGCGTTCCTTCGGCAGTCCGCAATCAGCAAGATACCGCCGTGCATGCTCGCTATAAGCCAAGTTCACGTCTGAAATAATATCCACGATCCGGCGATTCGTTTCCTCAGGCAGACATTCATCCTTACAGCGGTTGCCGGCTTCCATGTGAAAGATCGGGATGTGCCGCTTCTTCGCGGCAATCGCGCACAGGCAGCTGTTCGTGTCGCCCAGCACCAGGACCGCCTCCGGCAGGATCTCGGTCATCAACCGGTAGCTCTTCGCAATGATATTTCCCATCGTCTCGCCGAGGTCGTTTCCGACTGCATCAAGATAAATCTCAGGGTCATCGAGCTCCAGATCCCTGAAGAAAATGCCGTTAAGGTTGTAGTCATAATTCTGCCCCGTGTGGGCAAGGATCGTGTCGAAATATCTCCTGCACTTTTTTATCACCGCCGAAAGCCTGATGATCTCAGGACGCGTCCCGACAATTATCAGAAGCTTCAGTCTGCCGTTTTCCTGCCAGTTAACTTTGAATTCAGCCATTTTTCACCACCTTTTCACCAAAAGTATCTGGATGCTGCGCGTCGAACTGCTCGTTCGCCCACATCACGGTAACAAGATTTTCGCTCCCGGAGAGATTTATGATGTTGTGCGTATAGCCGGGCAGCATGTGGACCGCCTGGATCCTGTCGCCGCTTACCTCGAATTCGATCACCTCGTCAGAGCCGATCTTTCTCTCCTGAATAAGTCCGTGTCCGGAGACAACAATGAAAAATTCCCACTTCGTGTTGTGCCAGTGCTCGCCCTTCGTGATCCCCGGTTTGCTGATATTTACGCTGAACTGTCCGCAGCCGGCCGTTTTCAACAGCTCCGTGAAACTGCCTCTGGCGTCGCACTTCATATCGAGATCAAATATCGTTTTATCCTTCGGAAGATACGAAAGATAGGTAGAATAGAGTTTTCCTGCGAAGCTGCCTTTCGGGATCTCAGGCATGACAAGCGTCTTCGGCTGATTTCTGAAATTATCGAGCAGATCAACGATCTCTCCCAGCGTGACCTTGTGCGTCACCGGGACAAAACAGAACTTTCCGTCAGCATCAGGGACCGGGTCCAGACCGTCGTATCCGCAATGGTGCGCCCTGCCCTCGAGAGCGTCGAACATCTCCTCTACAAGATCATCGATGTAGAGAAGTTCAAGCTGCGTGCTGCGGTCATTCACCTGGATCGGGAGATCGTTCGCTATGTTGCTGCAGAATGTCGCGACAGCCGAGTTGTAGTTCGGACGGCACCACTTCCCGAACAAATTCGGAAAACGGTAAACCAGGACCTCTGCGCCCGTCTCCTTTGCATAGTCAAAAAAGAGATTCTCTCCAGCAAGCTTCGAGCGGCCGTACTCTCCGTCATATCTGCCGATAAGGGTTGCCTGAAGCGACGATGAAAGCATGACCCTGCATCTGTTCCCGTGTTTTTTCAGCGTCTCCAGAAGTTTGCCGGCAAAACCGAAGTTGCCCTGCATAAACTCAGCAGCCTCCTTCGGACGGTTAACGCCGGCAAGGTTGAAGACAAAATCGGCCTTCGAGCAGTATTCGTCAAGCTCTTCAAAGGTAGAATCGATGTCATATTCAAAAATCTCATCGATCAAAAGCTCCGGTCTCGTACGATTTTTGCCGTCACGGATATTTTTGAGGTTTTCGACAAGATTGCGGCCTGCAAAGCCCTTCGCTCCGGTTACCAGGATCTTCATAGCTACCTCTTCAAAGCTTCTTTGACGTAATCGGTCGTCAAAATCTTGGCAACAGTCCCGTCGACATCCAAAAGCTTCGTATTGTGGCTTGTATAGGACTCCTCCGCCTCGGTTTCGACCTTGCCCTGAGTGAAATATTTGTCGTAGTTCAGATCACGGTTGTCCGCCGCGACACGGAAGTAGTTGCCCATATCCTCGGAACGGAGCCTCTCCTCGCGGGTCATCAGCGTCTCATAAAGCTTTTCGCCGTGACGTGTACCGATGATCCGTGTTCCGGTGTTGCCGAAAAGCCTCTGGACAGCCTCGGCAAGGACGCCGATCGTGCTTGCGTCCGCCTTCTGGATAAACAGATCTCCAGGGTTCGCATGTTCAAAGGCAAATTTCACCAGATCCACCGCCTCATCCAGATTCATCAGGAAGCGGGTCATCTCGGGATTGGTGATCGTAATCGGATTCCCCGCCTTGATCTGATCTATAAAAAGCGGGATAACCGAACCGCGGGAACACATTACATTGCCATAGCGGGTGCAGCAGATGACAGTTCCGCCGCGCTCTGCAGCGACACGGGCGTTCGCCGTAATGACATGTTCCATCATCGCCTTGCTGATCCCCATCGCATTGATCGGATATGCCGCCTTGTCCGTAGACAGGCAGACAACACGTTTCACACCGGCATCGATCGCAGCATGAAGGACATTGTCCGTCCCCTCGACATTCGTCTTGACCGCCTGCATCGGAAAAAATTCACAGCTCGGGACCTGCTTCAGAGCCGCTGCATGAAAGATGTAATCGACTCCTGGCATAGCATCGCGCACAGACTGAATATCGCGGACATCACCAATAAAAAATTTAACCTTTTCTGCATACTGAGGATAACGCGCCTGCAGATCGTGCCGCATATCATCCTGTTTTTTTTCATCTCTCGAAAAAATCCTGATCTGGGCAATATCCGTGTCCAGAAATCTCTTAAGAACCGTTGAACCGAACGAACCGGTTCCTCCGGTAATCAGAAGTGTTGAATTGTTGAAAGCTGACATAATAACCTCTAAAAATTACTACAATATAATTTTACTAAGTTAATTCATGTCATGTCAACAAATTTCTGTAAAATAAGCCTATCCTCTCACCTGTATCAATAAATTCAGCCTGCGGGATCGTCGACATGTAGATTTCCACAAAAAAAGGCATATAGTATTTGCTTTTTTATGTTCTCAGATTTGATATAGGAGCAAACAATGCAAGCAATAATTTTAGCGGCCGGTATGGGCAAACGGCTGAAAGAACTAACTCAAAACAACACAAAATGCATGGTCAAAGTCAATGGGGTGACCCTGATTGACCGTATGCTGCATCAGATTGACCAGCATAATTTGTCGCGCATTATCATAGTCGTAGGATACGAGGGAAAAAAACTGATCGACTATATCGGCTCTCTAGGAATCAAAACACCGATCGTGTTTGTAAACAATCCGATTTACGACAAAACCAACAACATCTATTCTCTTTCGCTGGCCAAAGACCGGCTTCTTGAAGATGACACGATACTGCTTGAATCTGACCTTATTTTTGAGGATTCTGTTCTGGAATCGTTACTTTCCGATCCGCGTGAAACCCTGGCTCTGGTTGACAAATACGAGTCATGGATGGACGGGACCTGTGTCAAACTGGGAGAAGATGATACCATCGATGCCTTTATACCCGGCAAAAAGTTCAAATTCAACGAACTCAGGAATTATTTCAAAACAGTAAACTTGTACAAGTTCAGTAAAAATTTTTCCAAGACACAGTATGTTCCGTTTCTTGACGCATACCAGTCGGCATTGGGCGAAAATGAATATTACGAGCAGGTTCTTCGAGTTATCACAATGCTTGACAATTCCGGCATCAAGGCAAAAAGGCTGGACGGTCAGAAGTGGTATGAAATTGATGATATCCAGGATCTCGATATCGCCGAATCCATCTTCGTACCTGACGAAGATGAACGTGTCAGGCTTATGCAAGGACGCTACGGAGGCTATTGGCGCTACCCAAAGCTGATAGATTTCTGCTACCTTGTTAATCCATATTTCCCGCCGGAAAGGATGAAAGACGAGATAAAGGCAAATTTTGATGTGCTGCTGACGCAGTATCCTTCAGGAATGAGAGTCAACTCGCTTCTAGCCGCGAAGAATTTCGGAGTTCATCCGGAGAATATTTTGGTTGGTAACGGTGCAGCCGAGCTGATAAAAAGTTTAATGACTCATTTTGACGGCAAAACAGGTTTCATCAGACCGACTTTTGACGAATACCCCAACCGTTATGCCAGAGAAAATTCTGTCGATTTTGTCCCGGGCGGCAAAGATTATTCCTATTCCGCCGACAACATTATGACCTATTTTTCGGATAAAGAAATCAAGAACTTAATTGTTGTCAATCCAGACAATCCTACCGGGAACTATATTCCAAAAGCCGATTTGATAAGACTTGTCGGCTGGAGCAGGAAAAATAAAATTAAAATTGTGATCGACGAGTCTTTTGCCGATTTTTCAGATGAACTCGACAATACATTGTTTATCCAGAGCCTTCTTTCAGAGAATCCTCATCTTTATGTCATGAAAAGCATTTCCAAATCCTACGGTGTTCCAGGAATAAGGCTTGGCGTGCTGGCCTCAGGAGATGTGGAGACGATAGCAAAAATGAAAAAGGATGTTGCTATATGGAACATCAATTCCTTCGGCGAGTTTTATATGCAGATCGAGGAAAAATATAAAAAGGATTACATGACAGCCCTAGAAAAATTCAGAGCGGAACGAGCTCGTTTCCAAAACGAACTGGCAAAAATCAAAGGCGTAAGAGTAATTCCGTCACAAGCGAATTTTGTTATGGTAGAACTTGAAGCGGTCTCTCCGATAGAACTTCTAAAACGACTGTTGATAAAGCACAATCTGCTAATAAAAGAGCTGACTACCAAAACAAGCGGTCACAACTATTTACGCTTAGCCGTGAGGAATACAGACGAGAATAATATTCTTGTCGCTGCAATGAAAGAAGAGATCTCGAGGTTGTCGTGAAAATAACTATTGTTGGCGGAGGCAATATCGGCACGCAGTTCGCCGTACACTGTGCAGAAAAAGGACACAGGGTTTCGGTTTATACATCGACACCGGAATTGTATGATACGCACCTTTGTATTGTAGACGAAAATGATGCCGTAACACATGAAGGAGAAATTGAATCAGCAACGGACGACCCGGAAACAGCCTTCAGAGATACCGATCTGATTATAGTAACAGTCCCGGCCACAGTAATGAAAATCACTGCCGAAAAAATATATAACCATTCGGATTCGAAACCTATTATAGGCGTGGTGCCAGGAAACGGCGGAAGCGAATGTGCGTTTAGAAAGTGTATCGAGCGGGGAAATATTTTCTTCGGGATCGAGCGTGTACCGGCTGTTGCCCGCATAGTGCAAAAGGGAAAAACTGTAAAATCTACCGGATACAGGAACGAACTGCACATCGCGGCTCTTCCGTCGAAATATGCAGAAAAGTGTGCGGATTTGATCGGCAGCTTTTTTGACAAGAAAACCACCGTTATTCCCAACTTTCTGAATTTAACTATGACCCCTTCAAACCCTATTCTTCATACTACGAGACTAAGGACATTGTTCAAGGATTGGCAAAAAGGCATGGTTTATAAAAGTGTGCCTCTTTTTTATGAAGAGTGGAACGACAGTTCTTCAGAACTTTTGATTGCCTGCGACGAGGAAGTCCAGAACATTTGCCGGGCATTGCCGGAATTTGATTTAAAATATGTAAAATCTCTCCGAGAGCATTATGAAAGCCCGACAGTTGAGGCAATGACCAAAAAAATTTCATCCATTCCGGCTTTTAAAGGTTTGACATCTCCGACAGTCAAAGTCGACGGTGGTTTTGCTCCGGATTTGCATTCGAGGTATTTTACAGCCGATTTTTCTTACGGTTTGACGATCATAAAGCAAATAGCAGATTTCGCAGGTGTAAAGACTCCTTGCATTGATGCAACTTTGGCATGGTATAAAGATATCGCTGTTGAAAAAGATGAATTCAATTTCAAGGATTACGGCATCTTTGACAGAGGCGATCTTGAAAAATTCTATTTGATGTAAATTCAGAAGTCAGGACATGTTTTAATAATGTTGGACTTTAATATTATCACATTTCATCGATCAATAAACTTCGGTGCAGTTCTTCAGGCGTATGCTCTGCAGGAATTTATAAAAAAACAGAACTATAGCGCGGGACTATATGATTATAAACTGAGAACAATTGCACCAGATATGACTTTAAGATCAAAAATACAAAGATTATTGGCAATATTCTTCAGTGATAAAAAAGCAGAGTCAAGACAAGCCCAAAAATATGACAAGTTTCGGGAAAAATATCTTAATCTAAATCTACAAACCGACAGCAGAGTTTTTATTACAGGAAGCGATCAGGTATGGTATTTAAATAATAACATGGATTCTATGTTCTTTCTTCAATTTCTGGATGATTCTGTTTATAAAATTTCCTATGCCGCAAGTATGCCAAAAACAGATGTTCCGAATGAGAAAAAGGATATCGTTGAGGAGTATTTGAAGACATTCGATGAAATATCAGTTAGAGAAGAAGGCATAAAAGAGAATTTAGAGCCGCTTTGTAATAGAGATATATCTGTAAATGCCGATCCGACGCTTTTGCACGATAAAACTTTTTATTGTGACATCGCTACCCCTCCGATAAAAGATTTGCCAGAAAAATATATTCTCGCGTATATCCTTCATATTCCAAAGAACGGAAACAAGCTGATAAGCTGGTTGCGTAAAGAAACCGGGTTGCCAGTTGTTTTGTTGGACACATCCTCCAATGCGGGAATTATTATTAAAAACAACATAATCATTCGAGATGCCGGACCGAGGGAATTTGTTTATCTTTTCAAGAATGCAGAATGTGTTGTAACAACATCTTTTCATGGAACCTGCTTCTCTCTGATTTTTGAAAAGGAATTCTATTCCATTGTAAATCCTGCTTTGCCGAGCCGTATATCAAACCTTCTAAACAAATTCGGGATTCAGCCGATAAACGAATCAGACAGGCAATTCACAAGAAGAAATAGTATCGATTGGGATCATGTGAGAGAAATTCTTGCACAGGAAAAACAATACAGCGAGCAGTATATTCGCAATGCTTTCGAAAAGGCAAAAAGCAAAAAAGCGGTCAAACCAACCGGAACTGTAGCTTTGATGAATGATAAATGCACCGGTTGTGCCGCTTGTGAGGAAGTATGTCCGACAAAGACAATATCCATGGTGTTGAATTCAAAAGGGTTTTATGAACCTTTTGTAGATAGAACCAAATGTGTTAACTGCAGTAAATGCATTCAGTCATGTCCACTAAATACAAAGCAGGTCGTCTGGCCGAAGAAAGCCTTTTACGGCTGGAATTTATCCCCCGATGTGCTGTTCAAAAGCTCATCTGGAGGAGCTTTTTATTCCATAGCCCAAACAGTCCTGCAAAAATCAGGCGTTGTTTTCGGAGCGGCTTATTCTGAAGATTGGCAAAATGTCATCTTTGAATGCACAGATGATGTTGCA
>DBXP01000037.1:0-14107 GCA_002309575.1 bacterium UBP6_UBA1209
GGTTGCAAAATAAAAATCATAATAAAGTCAACTGTCAAAGGCGAAAAATCTGATGACGTCTGCATTTCGGAGATATTTTTGATGTAGGTAATGCAAAAGAGAAAAAGTAAAGATTTATTGCTGTTTTCTCTTTCCTGCAAGGTCATAGACCTCGTTGTCGGCTCTGGCGGAGATTACCAGAATAAACATTTCGTGAGTTAGTTCATTTCGACATCGTCCAGATCGGTTTCTTTCAGCCCTAGTTTCTTCATAACATCTTCGTGGTCTGCGTATTCAACATTCTGTGCAAGCCTTTTTGCCGCTTCCGCAGCGAGAAGAGCCTCTTCATACTCTTCCATCATTTCGCGGTAGCTTTGCGGACTCATCAGAATACATTCCGGAACATTGTTTTTTACAACGATGCTGATGCCCGATTTTTTTTACATCCGATAAAATTTTGTTTGCCTCGCCCTTGTTGAAGCGACTTATAGGAACTCGACATCTGGCAGACGATACACCGCGGCAGTTTTCCGGAGCTTTATTCAAACCGCGAAAAAGAGTGGATGGATTTTTATCAGTCTTACGTGAAAACCTACATCGAAAGGGATGTAAACGAGCTTATCAAAGCCAAAAACCACCTCACTTTTGTCCGTTTTATGACATCTGTTGCCGCAAGAACAGGTCAGATAATCAATTATGCGGCAATATCTTCGGAATTGAGTGTTTCGGAAGTTACTGTCAAGGAATGGATCTCGATCCTGGAGAAAAGCGGCGTGATCTATATCCTCAAGCCTTATGCGGCAAGTGTGCTCAACCGTTCGATAAAAACTCCGAAACTTTATTTCAGGGATACAGGGCTTTGTTCCTATCTCACACGGTGGCTCACTCCCGAAACATTGAAAAACGGAGCTATGGCCGGGGCGATGTTTGAAACTTTTGTTGTCAACGAAATACTGAAATCCTATGCAAACGAAGGGCTTGATTATGATTTCTACGTCTCTTTCTACAACGGAAAAGACAAAAAAAAGGTGAAGAAAAACGGCGGAGCAGAAAATGTTGACGGTGAAATCGACCTTATCATTCAGGAAAACGGGATACTTTACCCTGTCGAAATAAAGATGTCGGCTTCTCCGAAAGCGGATATGGCACCGGAGTTCAATGTTTTGGACAAAATTCCCGATACAAAACGTGGTTTAGGCACGATAATCTGCCGGACTGACAGAAAATTGTTTCTCAGGGAAAATCTTGTGGCACTGCCGATAGATTATATTTGATTCGATTCTGGGCTTGCATTGAAAATTTATCAAAAATGCCTTGACTTTGTGCCGAAATATCCCGAAAAATGCCTTGACTTTGTGTCTTATACAAGGCAGGATCTAGCCGATCATGGATCTTGGTAAACAAAAACCAGACAGAGTTTAAGTAGAGAATATAGAAAGGCTACAAAGGTGAGATCGGGGCTGCTCGATTCAGTGTTTTCTTGCCTGCTATTCCCAATTTTTGCGTATATATACCTTTTTTGGGAATAGGAGGTGCGCAAGGACATTCCGAGAGACTCGTATTTACAATTACAGAAATGATCGGCAAAAGCTTTTTTGTTGACATTTCAGGCTTTCTGACTATACTCCCGCCGTCGTTTTTTTTGGTGAGAAAATGCTTGTAAATATAAGCGAAATTACCGAGTCGATAACATCGAAAAAGGTCGAGTACGAAATCGTCGGCGATGAGCTGAGCGAACCGTCGGCATTGAAGGCTCAGGATCTCACGCTGAGCTACTATCGCGCCGGCGAGACGATCTGCTTCAGGTTTACGGGCACGGTGACGGTGGATTCGGTCTGTGACCGCTGCCTCGACGAGCTCGAGCTTGAACTCGATATCGACGAGGATTACTACATTTTCCCTGAAAATACGCCAGATGTTGACTATTTCTACTCAGGCGAGTTCATCGATGTCGATGAATACGTGAGGGAAATCGTCGTTATGAATATGCCGGGTAAGGTCCTTTGCGACGAAGAGTGCAAGGGGTTGTGCTCAAAATGCGGCGCCAACCTCAACTACGGCGACTGCGGCTGTGATGCCGGCGATAAATTTTAAGATAGGAGGATTCAATGGTTCCGAAGAAAAAACACACGAGAGCTCGTTCAGCAAAGAGAAGAGGCGGGCACCTTAAATCAACACCGGTTGCTACAATTACTTGTCCGAAGTGCGGAGAGCCGATGCTTCCTCACCGCATTTGCCCGAACTGCGGAAATTACAGAGGCAAAGAGATTATTGCTGCAACCGAGCAATAGCACTTCATGCCATCAACAATAATAGTTGATGCAATGGGCGGGGACAATGTTCCCGCTCTTCCTGCCATATCGTCTTTAGAGGTTTGTCGCGAAAATAAGGATATTTCTATCCTTCTGGTCGGTTACGAAAAGGAGATCTACGAGCACATAGACCGTGCGGAAATCCCTGAAAATCTCAAGGTAGTCAACGCCGACAGGGAGATCGGAATGGGCGACGCTCCGGCGAAAGCCTTCCGCGAAAAGGGCGATTCATCGATCCATGTCGCGTTCGATCTGCTTGTTTCAGGCGAGGGCGACGCCTTTTTTTCGGCGGGGAACACCGGTGCCGTGGTGACGGCCGCCTACTTCAAAAGCGGAGTGATCCCGGATATTTCGAGGCCTGCTCTTGCGACAAGTTATCCCTCCTTCGACAACCACAAGCTGATCATTCTCGATCTTGGCGCAACGCTTGACCCCAAGACCGAAAATCTGGTCGATTTCGCTGTCCTGGGCGAGGCCTACAAGTTTTTCCTTTCCAAGAATTACGGATCGAGGATCTCGATTCTGAATATAGGAGTCGAAGAGAACAAAGGCAACAAACGTATACTTGAAGCTAACGAGATCCTGAAAAAATCTCCTTTAAATTACACCGGTTACGTTGAAGGCAACTCGCTTTTTTCGCATCCTGAGACGGATGTCGTCGTAACGGATGCCTTTACCGGGAACGTTGCTCTCAAGACGATCGAGGGGCTTACCGAGACGATTTCGCTCATGGTGAAATCGAACACTTTCCCGCATTTCAAGCCGATACAGAACTTCGTTTTCAACAGGGTCTTCGGCAATGTCATGCACCAGTTCCAGTACAACCTTTACGGCGCGGCCTTTCTGCTCGGAGTCAACCATCTTGTCGGCGTCGGTCACGGCAGAAGCGACAAGACTGCCTTCAAAAACGCGATACTGCGTCTCAAACGCTACTCCGAAAGAGGTTTTGTCGAAACCTTCAAAAACCGTGTCGCCGAGGTCAAAAGGGAGTTCAAAGCCTAGCCTGCTTTCAGTTTTGAGTCTTTATCCTGATTTATCCCAGGATCCTGAGCACGAACGGCAGAGCCGCGAATGTGCCAATCGAGCTTCCGAGCGATGATAAAACCGCGACGAGAAGGGCGCGTGTCAGTTTGTTTTTCCACCAGCCGCTGAGTTTTGTCGTATCCTGCGAAGCGTTCTGGAGATCGCGGACGACAGGTCTTACGAGGTAGAGCTGGACCAGCCCGGTGACCACTCCGACGCCGATAGTCGGATTCAGGCTCGTTATCGGGGCGGCAAGAAATCCGGCGAGGATCGTCAGCGGGTGCGCTGCGGCGATGAGGCAGCCGAGAGCCGAAAGGACTCCGTTGATGAGGATCCACCAGATCCCTGCGTTCAGAGCTTTTGTGGTGTCTCCGACAGCGAAGCCGTAGACGAAGACTCCGATGATGATCGCGGGAATGACCCACGGAAGCGCCTTCGAGAGTCTGCTTGCCGGCGGGACGACGCTGATCTTTTCAAGCGTATCCTCACCGCAGTCGCACTCCTGCAGGTGTTTCAGGATGCCCGGGACATGGGCCGCTCCGACAACGGCAACAGTCACGTTGCCGAGATTATTTGCAATTTTTACTGCAAGATAGGTGTCGCGCTCGTCGAGGATGTGGGTCTTGAGCGAAGGAAAATCCTTTCCCATCTCGCCGATCACCTGCATCAGCATGTCGCCCTTTTTGAGCTCTTCGATGCTTTCGGTGTCGATATCCTTGTCGTCGCCGAAAAAGAGGCTTGTAAAGAACTTCACCTTCTCCGTGAAGCTCATCGAGCGGAAGGTGCGTTTCAGCGTTACCGCGATGTCACGGTCTGCATTGATAAGCTTCGCGTCCCGCTCTTCGGCCAGCTCTATTGCGCGTTTGAACTCGCTCCCCGGGGCAGATCCGGTCTTTTCCGAAATCTTTTTCTGGTAGCTCGAGAGCATGAGCTGAGCTGCGAAAAAGAGGAATTTTTTCTGCTTGAAGATGTTGAAAATATCGGTCTCTTCATACTTTTTTCTGTTTTTGAGAGCCTCCATTCGGTTTTTATCGAGCTCGACAGCGACGACATCGGGGTTCTGCTCGTTGATTACATCTTCGACGAACTTCACGGAATCGCCCGAAACGTGCGCCGTACCGATGAGATAGAGAAGCTTTCCGTCCTCGAACTCGACCCGGTTCAGGTTCGGAGCCGGTGAGGTGACAGAGAGAACTTTTTGAGACATGGCAACCTCTTCATTTAAAACAAAAACGGGTGATTGTAGTGATAATTTTGCGAAAAAACAGTTTAGAAAACCGATTCGAAGAATGTTTGCCGGATAATGCGCAGTTTTTCGCGTCTTTGCGGTCTCTCCGGTGTCGGATAGGTCGAATTCGTGAGGAGCGCGGCGACGGTTTTTCGGCTTCGGTCGACAAGAAACGCCGTCCCCGTGAAGCCGAGATGAGCCAGAAATCCGGGCTTTGCGTGCCTGCCGTAGATCGAGTTCTCGCCCTCCGGACGGTCAAAACCGGGGAAATCCAGAGCTTCGCCGACCTCGGTGAACCAGGGTTTTGCGATAAGCTCTGAAAGGTATCCTGCGACCTCACGCGCCGACCCGAAAAGCCCTGCGTGTCCTGTCGCTCCGCCGAGATAGAAGCAGTTTTCGTCCTCGACCTCCTGCGTCGGATTGAGCCCGCGCAGAGCGGAGAAGGCGGTCGACGGAGTCCGGTGTTTCGGGTAAAAGGTGATTGCGCCGCAGAGCGACTCTTCGGCCTTGAACTTTTCAAAAACAGTGTCAAACGGGGCATCGAGGCGCCTTTCCGCGATAAATCCGAGCAGGATGTAGTTCAAATCGCTGTAGCAGTAGCTTTTTTCGTGCCGTTCAGAGGCGAAGATCGTCTCTGTGACAGCCTTTTTTCTCTCTTTTTGCGTCAGATCCAAGCCGCATGTTTCATAGAACGGCAGCCAGTTTACAAGGCCCGATCTGTGAGCGAGAAGTTCGTAAAGTGAGATGCCGGCTTTTGGATATCCCAGCAAAATCCCGCAGTCATCTTCAATATTTACGATTTTATCGCGGATCATGCGGTAAAAGAGCGGGGCTGTAAAGAGCGCCTTTGTGAGCGAGGCTAGATCAAACTGGGTGTTGTCGTCTATCCTGTCGGAAGAGGCAGAACTGAATGTGCCGAAAGAGGCGGTCTGAAGAGTGCTGCCGCGGAAGACAGCGTACTGGGCCGCCGGAAATTCACCGTTTTTGACTGATTCCTCGAGAAACCGCATCAAAATTAGATGAGAGAGAGTGAACAGCCGCTGCTCTTTTCTTTCTTTTCCTGGTCAGGATCGTTGTCTGAGCCCTTTTGATCGCTGTCCGGATCGATCGTATCGTCGTCGGGAGCGGTCGTGTCGCTGTCGGGATCCTGGTCGTCATCGGGTTCCGTGACGGTGCACTCCTCGTCGGAACTCCAGGAGAGCGTAGCTTTCGGAGTGTAGATGTAGCCGGGAGCGTCTGTGTTGACGAAGTGGAAATAGTATCTCTTGCCAGGCTTGAGGTTTTCTACTTTGTAGACGGTGTTCTGACCCTTTTTGGTGTAGTCCGCGATCTTGTAGTCGTACTTCATCGTGGTGATGTCGCCGTCTGCATGGTCCCAGATGACCGGTTTGTCCTGACGGACGAGAAGCTGGAGCCTCGGGTTGTAGTTGTAGCCGTACTCGCCGAAGAGTCCTGCCGAAAACTCGAGCGTATCGACACATTCCGGAACGTCAAGGTAGAGCTGGATGTACATCGGAGAGATCTCCATGATGCCTTCGTCCTCGTCCTCGATGAAGACGGTGTCCGTGCTGATATATCCCGGGATCGTTCCGCCGATCATATAATATTCGGCTTTTCTGGAGATATCCCTTGCGCGGATCTCCTCGTAGAAACCGCGGTCTCTCAGGATCTGCTCGAAATCATCCTTGAGCTCGGCAAATTCGCTCTCTTCAGCTGTCGCGATGAAGACTTCGGCCCACTCCTTGAAGCCGATGTCGTTGTGCGGAACGTTGAGGAGCGCACTTACGAAGAGCTTTGCGACCTTTTCGATCGTGAAGCCGTGCTCGAGCGCCTTCTGGTAGATCGACCAGTGCGCCGCGAGTGCCGGAAGCCCGTCGTTGTGGCTCTCGCCGACAAAGTCTTCGACCGCGATATTGGGGTTAGTCGCTCTGCGGATGCACTCCTGACCCATCGAAAGCTGCGAGGTGTACTCGCCGAGGCACTCGTCGTCGGTGATGAGGAACGAAAAGATGTCCGCCATTCCCTCGTTGAGCGCGAGAGATTCTGCGCTGAAGCCGTAAATATCGGGCTTGCTGAGATAGTTGAGGTGAGTCAGGCCTTCGATGATGCCGTGGCCGAACTCGTGGTAGATGACATCGCCGTCGTATGAAAAATCGGCGTTGCTGCCCTGTCCCATGACGAGCATGTCGCCCTCAAGATCGGTGCTCGGGAAGTAGTATTCGTTGAACATCGGGTCGTATGCCGCATAAAAGGCGTTGTCCATCGGCTGGAGCGTGATTTTCCCGCCTGCACCGTAGCTTGCCATCTGGAAGTTTACGACGCCGATGAAGGGATATTTGCCCTCATGGTCTGGCAGAACGTGGTTCGGCAGCTCGGTGAAGTTTTCGAGTCCGATGTTGAGGATGAAATCGTAGATCTTCTGAAGGTGGTAGTATGCCGAAACTTCAGGGTAGATGTCGTCGATGTCGAACTTGCCGCTGAGTCCTTTTGTCCAGTCCTCGTAGACAAAGTTCCCGTTTTCCTCCTTGTTCGCCCTTTGTCTCAGCGTGCAGACGGGCATTTCGCCGTAGTAGTCGCCCATGTCGATCGTTTCGCCTTCATCCGGGCAGGAGACCGCCATGAGCTTCCTGTAGCCGTCCTCAAGCTTTGAAACAAGGTAGCCGTCGGCATCGTCTGCGACCCACGGAAGCTCAAGAGTTATCGGGTCCGGAGTGCGGATCGGGTTGAATTCGAAGACCTTGGCCTCGTTTGTCGATCTGAAGATGCTGGTCCCGCTCCTCAGAACCTTGCCTGAATTGGCGTCGACGAAGAAAAACCTTCCGTCTGTCGGATTTACCGGGGCGAATCTGATTTTGTAAGCCAGCCTGTAGGTGCCGTTGAAACTGATGATCATAAGCTCGGAAGCGAATCTCGGAGTAAGATCCTTCGAGTTCGTGAGACGGGCGTAAGCCGCCTTGGCAGCCGCGTCCGCGCTCATCTTCGGGTTTGTGTCGAGAGTGAAGCTGTTCATTCCGTTGAAGAGGCTGACGACTGCGCCGTCCTTTTCACGCAGAACGGTGAATCTTCCGTAGACCGGGATACCCTTGTAGCTCCAGGAGATACGGTGGGTCGTCACGCCGGAGAGCGTGTTAGAGTTCATCAGCCGGCCGCTGAAATTTGTCTTGTCAAGCGAGATCAATGCAGGCAGATCTTTTTGGATAAACGCCGGCAGGTTGCTGATTTTGATCGGTTTTTCAAGCTTGAGCTCGCTGAACTTGTCAGAAGCCGAAAGCGTTGCAAGCATTAAAACCGAAAGGATCAGAACAAAGAGTTTTTTCATGGTTCCCTCATTTTTTTTCAGTTATTTAAGTGGTCTGTTTCATTGACTAAAACGTCGTAGATCTTTCCAAAGCTCAAGCCTTCGAGGTCGCGCAGAGCGTCAAGCGGACCGTGCGTCGAGAAGGAGTCTTCGATGCCGATGATCTTTACCGGCAGGCAGATCCCGCGCCCGCTCAGCTCCTCAAGGACTGCTGATCCTGCACCGCCGGCTGCGATCCCGTCCTCGACCGTGACGATCCTCTGGATCTTCTTTTCCGAGATCAGGCGGAAGAGCTCTTCAGGCAGCGGCTTGATGAATTTCAGGTCGTAAAGCGAGACCGGTCTGCCCTCGCCGGCAAGTCTTCCGACCGCATCCAGAGCGGTGTTGGTCATTGCGCCGACAGAGACGACCAAAAGCGGGAGCCCGCCCTCGGAGAGCAGTTCTCCCGTCGGCTCCTTCAGCGGGATCATGCGGTTGTATGCACGTTTCCCGATGCTTCCGCCTCTCGGATAGCGGATAGCGACGGGTGTCGAAAAGTGCGAGACAGCGTATTCCAGCATCCTGATCATCTCGTGCTCGTCCCTCGGAGCCATAAGCGTCATGTTCGGGATGATGCGGCAGTAGGCGATGTCGAAAAGACCGTGATGCGTAGGTCCGTCCTCGCCGACAAGCCCGGCGCGGTCGATCATGAAGATCACCGGCAGGTTCTGGAGCGCGACGTCGTGGATGATGTTGTCGTATGCCCTCTGCAGGAAGGTCGAGTAGATCGCGACGACCGGACGTTTGCCTCCGACCGCCAGCCCTGCAGCGAATGTGACGGCATACCCTTCCGCCATGCCGACATCATAGACCCGCGACGGACAGATGCTCTGCAGTTTGGCAAGTCCGGTCCCGTCGGGCATGGCCGCGGTGATGGCGACGAGCTCGGGGTTGCGCCGGAAGAGCTTCGGCAGGTAGTTCGAAAGGTAGCTCGTGAAGGAGGGCGAAACCTTCAGGATCTCGCCTGTCTTCGGGTCGAACGGGGAGATCCCGTGGAACTTCTGCGGATCGCGCTCGGCCGGCTCGTAGCCCTTGCCCTTGACCGTGTGGATGTGCAGAAGCACCGGTTCGCTGTTCGATTTTATATCCTCGAGCGTCTCTATAAGCTCGCGGAGATTGTGGCCGTCGATCGGGCCGACATACTGGTAGCCGAAGCCCTCGAAGAGGATCCCCGGAGTCAGAAGAGACTTCGATGAATTGAGTGTTTTCCTAATAATATCAATGATCTTGTCGCCGTGGAATGCGGGCGGCAGCTTTGAAAGCATCTGCTTGATCTCGCGCCGCGCCGAGGAGTATTTCTGCCCCGAAAGCTTGCGGCTGAACCACTTGGAAAGCGCACCGACCGAGGTCGAGATGAACATTTCGTTGTCGTTCAGGACGGTGATCGTGTTTTTGCCGTTCCCGTCAAGGTTGTTCATCGCCTCGAGTGCGAGTCCGCTGGTGTAGGAGCCGTCGCCGATGACTGCGATGACCTTCGAGTCGCCGGAGTGGCTGCGCTGAGCCTCCTGGATGCCGAGTGCCGCTGCGATCGAGGTGCCGCCGTGGCCCGTGCCGAAGAAGTCGTACTGCGATTCGGAGGTCTTCGGGAAACCTGAGATCCCGCCGAACTGCCTGAGCGTACCGAACTTTTCAGCGCGGTCGGTCAGGATCTTGTAGGGGTACGACTGGTGTCCGACATCCCAGATTATCTTGTCCTCCGGCAGGTCGAAAACCTTGAGCAGAGCCAGTGTCAGTTCGACTGTTCCTAGCGAAGAGGCGAGGTGTCCGCCGTTTTTCGAGACGGTCTCGACGATTCTCTGCCGGATCTCCGCCGCCAGTTTTTCAAGTTCTTCGACAGTGCTGTTTTTTATCCTTTCCAACATTTCGTTTTCAAATCTCAAAATTCCTAAAAGCGAAAAACCACTCATCATAGCCAAAAAAAAGATAATTTCGATATTTTGGTGCAAAAGCCGCAAAAGGCCCCTTTTCAACTTGAATTGGGACAAAATACCTTTATTATTTGTTGTTTTTTTTCCTCAGCTTTTACGGAGGTAACTATGAAAAAAGCGTTGATTTCTTTGATTTTCACTCTTTCACTGCTCCTTTTTGCCGCAGGCTGCGGCGAGGCGACGCTTTCCGGCGACGGCGGATTTTCGGAAAAGCCCGCTCAGGACGGCGAAGACCAGGATGCTTCGGCTGACGAGGATCCAGGGACACCGGACACGGACGGACAGACAATTGACGATTCCGACAAACCGGACCGTCCGAGACCAGACACCGATCCCGGGGATACCGGCGATTCCGGCGGAGAAGACGATGATGACGGCTGGGGCGGCGATTCCGGCGACTCAGGCGACAGCGGTCCGGTAGGTCCCGGCGACACAGGCGATTCCGAGCCTCCGGTCGAGCCGACGGATACCGGTGACACTGTTCCGGACGAGGGGGAACCCGATCTCGCGGTCAGTGAATTTTCATACGAGCTCTCAAACAGCACCGTGACCGCTTCGATGAAGCTTTTCGACGGCTCCAACACGCTCAGGCTCAACAAGGCGGCAAAACCGGTCAAGGAGGGCGAAAACATAAAGATCGTCTTCTCCGGCGATTTCGACGAGGTGACGCTTCTTCTCTCGGCGGAAGAGCTTTCGGCCGGAACGACGCTTGAACTCGACGGGACGAACAAGGCTTTGTGGAATGTCGGGGAGACGACTCACGGTGTTCTGAAGGGCACAGTCACCCGCGGCGACTATACCGAGTCGGAAGGCGCGGTAACAAAGCTCACGCTCACCGCTTCCGGGCTGGTTTTCGCGGATCATTACGATGCTGAAGAGCCGGAAGAGCCGGTTTCTGACGACGACGGACTTTACGACATCCCGGAAGGTACCGGAGCTGACGAGCTTTCAGACTTTAGCTTCTCCCAGAGCGGCTCAGGCTACACAGGCCATGTCAGGGCTGTGACCGAAAACGGCAGCGAGATACTCTTCACGGCGCAGACGCAGGCTTCGCTTTCAGGCTCGTGCCCGAAGGAAAACTGCATCAGCACAAGCTTCAGCAGCAGCTACGGCACACTCAGTTTCCGCATGGCGTTCAACGACGGCGAAACAAGGCTCAGCCTCGAAAAGGACGGATACACGCAGCTCAAATGGATGAAATCTGGTCTGCAGTTCGGCTACTTTATCGGCGATATCGAGCTCCAGGATTTCCAGGTAACAGGCGGATTCTTCGGCTCATCCATCTCGTCGCTGATGCTCTCGTCCGACAGGCTCCTCTTCGTGAAACACTCGGTCGAAGATCCTGACAGCGACGGTGACGGCGTTCCGGATTCAAGGGACAACTGCAGAAACGACTACAACCCGGATCAGAACGACCTCGACCACGACGGAACAGGCGATGCCTGCGATGACGATATCGACGGAGACGGCGTAAAGAACGGCTCCGACAATTGCGTTTTTGTCCCGAACCGCTCTCAGACGGACAGCGACCACGACGGAACAGGCGATGAGTGCGACGACGATATCGACGGCGACGATGTCCCGAACACCGTTGACAACTGCAAAACCGAATACAACCCGGATCAGGACGATGCTGACGGCGACGGCTACGGCGATCTCTGTGATGCCTGCGCGGACGATCCCGCAAAGACTGCTGACAGCGGTGTCTGCGGCTGCGGAGTTGCCGAGACCGACGGTGACGGCGACGGCGTCCTTGACTGCGTCGACAACTGCGTCGCGGTCAAAAACGGCTCCCAGCTTGACAGCGACGGCGACGGTTACGGCGATGCCTGCGATGCCTCCCCGTATGACGCTTCAGAACATTAACTCTATGTAAGGGTTTGAAATGGTTCCGTTTTTTGAACTTCTGATCCCGGATGCCGCGGTCGATTTCTTCACCCGGCATCCTTCGCTTTTGTCGCTTCTCAACATCGCGGTCCTGATCATTGCTTCGCTTTTTGCTGCGCTTGTCGCCAAAAAAATAGCGACGCCTCTTCTCAATTTCTTCGGCAGGCACGCAAAGCTCCGCTGGTTCGACACGTTCATGAAGAACAATGTCTTCACGAAGCTTTTCAACGCTGTGCCGTCGTTTGTGATCTTCTGGGCTGCGCACTATTTTTCGGTCTGGCACACATGGCTGCTGAGGCTCGCCGGCTGCGTGCTGGTCGTCGTCTTTATCGATGTCGCCCGCATGATCAACAAGTCGATCCTTGAATACTACGAGACCCTGCGCATCGCAAAAAGCAGGCCGATAAAGGGCTTAATGCAGATCGCGATGATCCTTGTCTACTGTTTCGGCGCGATAGTGATCGTCTCTATCCTGCTCGAAAAATCGCCTCTTTTGCTCCTCAGCGGGCTCGGAGCGATGTCGGCAGTCATCATGCTCATCTTTCACGACACGATCCTCGGGCTTGTTGCAGGTGTCCAGATAACCGCCAACCAGTCGATCAAAAAGGGCGACTGGATCGCAATGCCGCAGTACGGCGCGGACGGCGAGGTCATCGATATCGCGCTTCACACGATCAGGGTCAGGAACTGGGACAACACCATCGTTTTTGTCCCGACCCACAAGTTTCTGGGAGAGAGCTTCGTCAACTGGAGCGGGATGACTCAGTCCGGCGGAAGGCAGATCCTGAGAAGCCTTCTGATCGATGTCACGAGCATCCGCTACCTCACTGACGAGGAGTGCGAGACCCTTCGCAAGATCGGTATTTTGAAGGATTTCATCGACGAAATGTGCCCACGGGAGGGCAGCAGGGCTTTCGAACCGCAGGATTCTGGGCTTACCAACATCGGCGCCTTCCGTGAATATGCCAGGGCTTACCTGCGCAGCAACGATAATCTGCGGCAGGACATGATGCTTCAGGTGCGTCAGCTCCCGCAGACCCAATACGGTCTGCCGATTCAGATCTATGCCTTTTCCAAACTGACGGCTAGCGTTCAGTACGAATCTCTTCAGGCTGACATTTTTGACCACCTTTTCGCAGTTGTAGGACTCTTCGGGCTTCGCCTCTACCAAAGTCCGTCCAGCTATGACATCCGCGATGTCAAAATCGGAGAAAATAATTGATTTCATTTGAAATTTTAAAAGAATGCGGCAGGTCTCGCCGCGGCAGGATAACAACGCCTCACGGCACTGTCGAGACCCCGATATTCATGCCTGTCGGCACACAGGGGACAGTCAAGGCGGTGCTTCCCGAGCAACTCGAGGCTCTCGGCGCACAGATAATCCTGGGCAACACCTACCACCTTTTTCTGCGGCCCGGACATCATCTTGTCAGGGAGGTCTTCGGCTCGCTGCACAACATGATGAAGTGGGATCATCCGATCCTCACCGACAGCGGCGGCTTTCAGGTCTTCAGCCTCGGACCGCTCCGCAAGATCAAGGAGGAGGGCGTCTATTTCAGCAGTCACCTCGACGGCTCGAAGCGCTTCATTTCGCCCGAAATTTCGATCGAAATCCAGGAATCGCTCGGCAGCGACATCATGATGGCGTTCGACGAATGCCCCGCGCTTCCCTGTTCCGACGACTACATGATCGAATCGATGCACCGCACGACGAGATGGGCGAAACGCTGTCTGGAGGCTAAAAAGAGCGACAACGCGCTCTTCGGGATCACGCAGGGCGGCACCAACCTCGAGCTCCGCAGGATGCACCTTGCCGAGATGACGGAGCTGCCGTTCGACGGCTTTTCGATCGGGGGCTTGAGCGTCGGCGAGACGAAAGAGGAGATGTACCGGATGCTTGAGGAGGTCCCTCATCTCCTGCCTGCAGAGAAACCGCGCTACCTGATGGGTGTCGGTACCCCCCGCGACATCGTCAAGGGCATTCTGGAGGGTGTCGACATGTTCGACTGCGTGATGCCGACCCGCAACGCCAGAAATGCCCAGCTCTTCACCAGAAGCGGAACGATGAACATCAAGCGCGCCGAATACGAGCGCGACACCAGACCTGTCGACGAGCGCTGCAGCTGCTACACCTGCAGGAACTTCAGCAGAGCCTATCTGAGGCATCTCTACAAGGCGGGAGAGTACCTCTCTCCGATACTGAATTCGATCCACAACCTCCACTTCTATCTTGACCTTGTCGCAGAGGCGAGGAAAAGGATAGAGGAGGGGACAATTGCGGAATTTTATAGAGAAATTTCAAGTATTTATGAAAGATAGTGCCACGGGGCTCCGGCAAATTCGGATCACTACCTCACACAACGGACATAGACTTCATGATTGTTCGTCTTACTTTTGGTGTACACCTGAGCGG
>DBXP01000037.1:14253-28989 GCA_002309575.1 bacterium UBP6_UBA1209
GCAATCAGTAAAAGACAAACAGTTGTCTGTATTAGAAACCATGCATTGGGAATCCCTTCTCCACTTGAGGAGCGTCTTCAATTCGTCGATTTTAGGCAAATGCCAGTCTGAATATCCACATGCATTCAATTCGTTCAATTTTTGGCAGTGATTGAACGCATTTTGCCAATCCATTGGCTCCGTTGTTTTTGATGACCACCACAGATTGCCGTCAACTGTCTGGCAGTGTTCTACCGGATCGCTTGAGTCGGCGTCTGCATCATCGTCCGGCTCAGTGTCGCCGCCGTCCGGAGCAGAATCACCTTCATCCGGTGTAGTGTCACCATCGTCCGGAGCAGAATCACCATCGTCCGGAGTTGTATCGCCGTTATCTGGAGTCGTGTCTCCGTTATCAGGCGCGGGGTCTTCATCGTCGGGAATCGAGTCACCGTTATCCGGCGCAGTGTCTCCGTTATCTGGAGTCGTGTCTCCGTCGTCAGGAGTCGTATCGCCGTTGTCCGGCTGTTCCGGAGCGGTGTCGGGATCTTCCTGCCCGGAATCAGACGTATCTGTATCCACAGGCTCGCTGTCGCCGGAATCGCCGTCATCATCCGTTACGGTGTCGTCCGTATCGTGATTTTCGTTCTGATTGTCGTTTTTCGAGCCGTTGCCGCAGCCGACAGCAAAAATCAAAGCACTGAACAGTGCAAAAACCACCAAAATTTTCTTCATTTTGAACCTCTCTCATATTTTTTAAGTCCGTTTGTTATTCGTGTCTCAGCGCATCAACGGGTTTGAGGCGTGCGGCGCGGAGTCCAGGGTAAATTGTCGCGGCAAGTGAAAGCAGAAGCGAGCCTGCTATCGCGATGATGAGCGTCGAAGGCGCAAGATCCACCGGCAGCGTTTCGATGTAATAGACATCCTGAGCCTCTCCGAGCGGCAGATCGTTCAGCATGAACGAAGCGGCAACTCCCAGGATCGTGCCGAGTGTCGTTCCGATCAGGCCGATCGTCAGACCGTCGAACATGAAGATCTTCATAACGGAGCGCGATGTGAAACCCATCGCACGAAGAACTGCGATCTCGCTTTTCTTGCCGATCACGAGCATGACGAGTGCGGAAATGACGTTGAATGAGGCGACGAGCGCAATGAAGCCGAGGATCAGGAACCAGAGGACCTTTTCCATCTCAAGTGCCGAGAAGAGCGGTTTGTTCATGTCACGCCAGTTTTTGGTCCTGAAACCTGCGCCGAGTTCAGATTTTATAAAGTTTTCGGCAGGTTCGATCGCATAGACATCCTTCAGTCTGACGCCGATGTGGTCAACTGCGCCGCCTGTCGCAAAAAAATCCTGCGCTGCTTCAAGTGTGATGTAGGCGTAGCTGAAATCGTATTCGTAGTAGGTCGTGAAGAAGACCGCCGAAACGATGAAAGTCTTCACAAGCGGTGTCGGCAGGCCAAGAGAGTTCAGCTCTCCGCCGGTCGGTGAAATTATTTTGATTTTATCACCGATATCGATTGCGTAATACTTCGCCATTTCGCTCCCGATGGCGATCCCCTGAAGGCCTCCGTAACGCTTTTCGCCGGCTCCGGGTTTTCTCAGAAAGGTGTCGAGCGCCTCGCGTTTTTCAACGATTTCGGGGCACTCCTCAGGGTTCGCGACGCACTTCAGCGACCCCTTCGTGATCTGTTTCGGGAGCATCAGTGCGCTTCCGGCTGTCGCGATATCGATCCCGTTGACGACCGCACCGGTCAGCTCGCTGCCAACGGAGACGATGACATCGCGTGCGATCATCGGTGTGACTCCGGCAAATCCGTCGTTGCCTGAAATTTTGGAGACGATCTTTTCATGTTCTTGGACTGCTCCCGTCTCGTGTTCTACCAGGATGTGGGTCTTTGCGCCGAGAACAGCAGCCTTCATCTTGTTCTGAAGCCCGTCCATGATAGACTGGACCGAAATTATCGCCGCGACTCCGATGGCGATCCCGAGGA
Source organism: bacterium UBP6_UBA1209 (assembly GCA_002309575.1). GTDB lineage: Bacteria > UBP6 > UBA1177 > UBA1177 > UBA1177 > UBA1177. The sequence goes on from DBXP01000037.1 coordinate 16,222, forward strand.
CGGAAATAAGCGTGATCACACTCAAAAAGCGCGTTCGTCTTGTGTTCCAAAGATATCTGAGACCTATGAATAACTCAGCCTTCAAGTTCAACCTCTCTCGAAATCGTCTAATCTTAAATTCAGGACCTTGCTTTGACAAATATTTTTTGCTTTTTCAAGATCCGGGCTTGACTTTGCTGCACTAAAACTTAATTTGCGGCAAGGCGTGATGACGATGGAAATCGGTGTGATTCCGATGCTGTCCCGCAACCGTAAAGCTCTACGCAAGCCGGATACATCGCACGCTGCAAACAGCCCCGAGGAGGGATATTTGCCGATGACAAGATCCGTGCAAAAATTAGCTATATATTTCATTTTGTTACTGTTTATTCCCGTTTTTGCAGCAGAACAGGCTGCTTCGGAAAAACCGTCCGCTCCCGAGGAGAACAGCGCTCAGGAGGAGCAGAAACCGGCAAAAGACCCGGCAAACAAGGTCACTGTCCGCGGGAAAATGAACAAGAGTCAGGAGGGTGCCTCCGCCAAGGCTTCCATCAGCGCGAACGAGATCGAGAACAAGATTTCGACCACGACTGGCGACGCTATCAAGGAGATGGCGGGTGTCTACGTCGACGGCAGCGGCAACACCGGACAGTCGCAGTATGTCTTTCTGCGGGGCTTCCGGAGCGCTGACGTGCTTGTCCTGGTCGACGGTGTTCCGATGCGTAACCCGGTGAGTCCGAACGGCGCGGCGGATCTTGCCCAGAGTCCAGAAGACATCGCGAGGATCGAGCTTCTCAAGGGACCGCAGCCTGTCCTTTTCGGAAGCGGCGCTATCGCCGGAGTCATCGACATCCACACGAAAAAGGGTGCAGGGAAGCCGAAGTTCGTGAGTTCCTTTTCGACCGGCGTTCTCGACATGAGCCAAGAGCGCTTCGTGCCGGACACCTTCAATCTCAGCGCGTCGGTCCGCGGCTCTAAAGAGCGTTTTTTCTACTCCGGCGGCGGCTCTTTTTTCTACACCGAAGGGATCTCCGAGGCCGATTCCTACCACGGTGTCAAGGAGAACCTCTTCACGAAGAGACCCGACAACGACGGCGTGATCAAGGGGAAGATCTACTTCCGCGGCGGAGTCGACATCGACAGTGCGACGACGTGGGACCTTATCCTGCGCACCGACATCGGCAAATACGAAATCGACGACGGGCCTGGTCTCGGACTTGACGATCCGAACCGGCTCCTGCGTTCGCGGACGATGACGGTCAAGACAGGCGTCGATTCGGACCTTTTCGAGAGGCTCTGGAACCTCAAATTCAACGCATCGGTCTACCTCAACGCGCTTTACGACGATGATCCAGCCGATGCCGGCAAGGTCGCAGGCGACATGAACAGCCTCTACAAGGCGCTGACATTCAATCTGGACTGGGACAACTCGATAAAGCCGTTCGAATGGTACGAGATCCTTACCGGGATAAAGTTCGAGCTGGCTGCCGGGATCGCCGATTACGAGGATTATTCAAGCGGCAGAAAATACGACCTGAGCTTCACTCCGAACCCCGATTCCGCGCTTGGACTATACCTGATGAACATTTTTAAACCAGCGGAAAAACTGGAAATCAACGCCGGGTTCAGGCTTCAGACCAACTTCTATCAGGTCTCTCTGCTCGACAACGTTACCGACGAGCCTCTGCCTGCCGAGACAAAAAAACTGGCGGAGCCGCTCTTTTCGGTCGGTATCGCCTACGAGACTCCGATAGAACTCGCCTTCAAGGCAAGGTTCGCCAGGGCTTCGAAGGCACCGACGCTTTTTCAGCGCTTCAGCCGCTATTCAGACCTCTACAACGAGCTGCTGTACGAGATCGCTTACGGATTCGACGGCGTTGTCCAGCAGTATCTGGTAAAGCGGAAGATCCTCCTCGAAGCCGGCTATTTTTATGAACTCAAGATAAATAACATCGACCTGGACAAAAGCGGAAAGTATTCGAATCACTACAGGATCGAAAACCACGGCCTCGAATTTTCGCTCCAGACCAAACCATTCTGGGGGCTGAGCTTCAAATCCGCCTACACCTTCATCTTCAAGCTGAACGAATACAAAGTCGTCGAGTATCAGGGGAAAAAATACAAGAGCAGGACTACGCCGCTTCGCCGCCCGAAACACACTTTCAGCGCGGAGCTGAATTATAACTACAAGAAAATATTGAATATCTTTCTTGGACTCGAATATGTCGGAGTGAGGAACGACGAGGTCTACAACTATCCGAAAACACCATATATCGTCGAAGTGGACCAGTTCGTGCTGCTGAACTTCGCGGTCTCCTGGAAAGTGCACAAATTCGTCACGATCTTCGCAAAAATCGACAACATGTTGGATAACGACAGCTATGCCTATTCGGTCGAATACGGAACTCCCGGAATTACTCCGTGGATCGGGTTGAAGCTGGAAATTTAGAGAGGTCTACTCCTCGTACTCAGGTTTTTCGACCTTGCCCATAAAGAGTATAGTGCCGTTCCTTTCGTCGCGGATAAAGAAGAAGAAAGGCCTTCTGCCGTAGAAACCGGGGAAATTGGCTGGACCGCCGACATCAGCAGCGATATCGGTAACTGCCGCAGCCTCTGTTCCCTCTTCATTTACATCGATGTAGGTTTTGTGAGTAATTTCCGACACATAAAGTGAAGGAGCGACAGCCGACATTCCGTAGTCGTCTTCAAAGAGTTTCTCCAGCCCGAGAGATTTAAAAACCTCCACGAGGGACTCTTTATACTCAAATTTGAACTTAGGAAGATAAATCCTGTAATAATTCGGCGCGCCAGAGGGCATATCGCCGGCGAAGCTCCCCTTTTTTACAAAATTGCTGATGATCTCGTCAACGCCGATGACTTCGTCCTCAGGAGTGTCGTAATCGGGATTTGCGACATAAGCATAAAAGGCAAACGCGTCTCTGCCGTAGGGGATCCTGACACCGGCGACCTTCTGATCCGATACGAGATAGTCGCCGTACTTCACTCCGTTCAGGCTGCTGTACTCCTTGAAGCCCATGTAGTCGGCTTCCGTTTCTGTTCCGTCCGCCAGAATGAACTTGTCGGTAAAGGTCGCCTCCTTGTCAAAAGCAATACTCCACGCTGCCTTGAAGTAGACCGCGTTGATAAGGTGCATCACTGTCTGCGGACCGATAGAATCGATGATCTTGTCGATCTTGCCGTGCGTCTTTTCCGCAACCCAGGAGTTGATGAGCTCGACCGTCTCGTCATCGCCGAAATCAGCCTTGAAAAGTTCAGCGTCGTAACTCTCTTCAAGAACGGTGATGAACTCCTCCTTGATCTCGTCGGCAAACCAGTCGGCAAGCCAGACCGAGTTCGCGATCTCGAGGAGCATGTCCTTGTCCGCAGAAACAAGGCTTGCGATAAGCTCTCTGAACTGCTCGTTCACCGTCGGAAGATCCATCTCGCCGTAGCCGAGGACCTCCTTCATCTCGGCAAGAGACTCATTTTCGGTGCCGTTCGCCGCCATCGCCATGGCTATCGAGATCGAAAGCGGTGAAATCATAATGTTTTCGTTCTGCCCGATCGCGAGCTTTTCAAAAATGTTTAGCCCGAGCCTTGTGTTAGCCTCGACGATCTCTTTCGAGACAGCCTCTGCGTGCGCATCGGCGACTGAGTAAGCCTGCATTACCGCAGGATCTTCCGGTTCGTCGGTATCCGAGGGCTCCGCTGCATCGCTGTCGTCCTGCTCGGTCGGATCGGTGTCGCCCGGTTCTGCCGGATCAGTGTCGACAGGTTCCGTCGTGTCACCGGTGTCTGTCGGTTCAGTCGTGTCGCCTGTGTCAGCCGTCGAGTCGCCGCTGTCACCGGAGTCGTTTTTGCCGTCATCTGAAGAGCCGCAGCCTGTTACCAGAAAGAAGAGGAACGCTACGGCAAAAAGCAAAAAAAATTTTTTCATAGCAATCTCCATCAGAAAAGTCAGTAAATAACCGCTGATTTATTCGGACACGATATGCCCGGAAAAAACAGCAATGATCATATTTTAACGAAAAAAAAAACAATAAAAGGAAAAATCAATAGAAATTTCTGACCGTGTATCGAAACCGGAAATTCAGGAACTACTCTTCGTATTCGGGTCTTTCGACCTTGCCCATGAAAAGGATCGTGCCGTTTCTCTCATCGCGGATAAAGAAGAAGAATGGTCTTTTGCCGTAGAAACCCTGAAACCTGTTGGGACCTTCGTCTCCGGTATCACCGACGTCTATATCCGTGACAGCCGCAGCTTCGGTGCCCTCTTCGTTCACGTCGATATAGGTTTTATGAGTGATTCCCGACACATAAAGTGAAGGAGCAGCTGCCGACATGCCTCCGCTTCCGAAAAGTTTCTCAAGCCCGAGAGATTCAAAAACCTCCTTGAGAGACGTGTTATACTCGAATTTGAACTTGGGAAGACGAATAGTGTAATCTATGTGTTTTGCGAAGGAGAGATACCATTCCAGCCCCTTTTCAGCGATTTTGCCGATGATCTCGTCAACGCCGATGACTTCGTCCTCAGGAGTGTCGTAATCGGGATTTGCGACATACGCATAAAAGGCAAACGCGTCTCTGCCGTAGGGGATCCTGACACCGGCGACGTTCTGATCCGAGATCACATAGTTCCCGTATGTTATGCCATTGTTTTTCTCGTTAGAAAAGAAACCCATATAATCGGCATCCGTTTTGGTTCCGTCCGCCAGAATGAACTCTCTGGTAAAAGTCGCATCCTTGTTGAAGGCAACACTCCACGCAGCCTTGAAATAGACCGCGTTGATAAGGTGCATGACACTCTCCGGACCGATCCCGTCAATAATTTTGACGATCTTGCCGTGCGTCTTTTCCGCAACCCAGGAGTTGATGAGCTCAACTGTAGCATCATCGCCGAAATCCGCCTCGAAAAGCTCAGCGTCGTAACTATCTTCAAGAACAGCGATGAACTCCTCTTTGATTTCATCCGCAATAGCATCGTCGAGCCAGATCGAGTTTGCGATCTCAAGAACGAGATCCTTATCCGCAGAAACAAGGCTTGCGATAAGCTCCCTGAACTGTTCGTTCACCGCCGGAAGATCCATACTGCCGAAACCGAGGACATCTTTCATTTCGTCAAGGTTTTCGCCGGATGCGCCGTTTGTGACCATCGCCATAGCGATCGAGATCGAAAGCGGTGAAATCATCATGTTTTTGCCCGCTTCCTCGGAAGCAAGGGAGCTGAAGAGCTTCATTCCTAGGTCGTTGTTCGCTTTGACGACATCCTTTGAAACCTTTTCAGCGTGCCCGTCAGCCTTTTTGTACTTCGCTTCCCACTTGCCCTCATCGGTGTCGCCGGTATCCGCAGGCTCAGTCGTATCGCCCGTATCAGCCGTTGTGTCACCGGAATCGCCTGTGTCCGTATTGTCGCCCTCCGAAGAGCCGCCGCAGCCGACCATCAGAAAAAAGACAAATGCAACTGCCAGAAGCTTAAAAATGTTTCTTTTCATAAGAACCTCCTTCAGAAAAGTCAGTAATTGTGACCGCAGTTTTTTCCAAAACGCAATGCGCCCGAAAAAAAACTTACTTGTAATTGTACTTCAAACTGGAAAAAAGCAATAGCTTAAAATCAGTAGAAATTCTGAACCATCCGGTGGTGATCGCCGGGTTTCAGTTCAACAGGGAAGGTCTTGTCTATCTTTGATTTGGGATTCTTGAACTGGATTTTATGCGAACCTGCGGGAAGAGCGAACTTTGAAATCGGTGTCGAGCCGATAAGCTTGCCGTCGAGGTAGACATTAGCCCAGGGATTCGACTGAATCGTAATATATGCGGTTTCCGATGAATTTGCAGCGGACTTGTCAGCCGACGATTTTGAAGAGCTCTTTTTTGTCTCCTTTTCGCGGCCGGTCGGAGCGTTTTTCATCGGCTTAAGGACGATCTCAAGTTCCTTGTTGCTGTTTGCCGGGACCTTGCCGATATTCTCTTCATAAGGATAATAGCCGCGTTTTTCGACCCTTACAACGACATCCATTCCGACCGGAATGTCGCTTACGACCGTCGGAGTATTCGAGGCTGCCTTTTTGTCGTTGACGTAAAGGACGGCGTCGTCAGGATCTGACTTGACGGTGATCATCGTCTTCTGTTCGCCGACCTTGTAGAGCTTGACGAACTTTTCAAGTCTGTCGCCCTTGCCGAGAATGACCGTTTCGCGCAGCGGGATGTAGCCTTCGCGGGAGAACTCGATTTCGCGCTGTCCGGGAAGAAGCCCCTCCATGACGCACGGAGTTTCGCACCGTTTCTGGTACATGGTCCCCTTGTCCAGAACGACGATGGTCTTCTGCGGCTCGCTGTTGATTATCAGAGCTGCCGTGTCGTCCTTCTGGTTTTTCACGAGAACAAGAGCGGTGATCGTTATAGCGATCAGGACCAGCGCGGAGATCAGGATAGCCATGACCTTCTTCGCGTCGCTGGCCTTGCGGTTGACGTAAATCGAAGAGGTGTTGCTTTCTGCCGGCGCGGATTCCGGAGCAGGAGTCTTTACCTCAGGCGGCTTCGGGATCTTTTTATAGCTTTCGAGCTTTGCGGTCTCCTCCTCAAGCTCGTCGGCAAAGAACTCGCTCATGAAATTCATCATGTCCTGACGCGAGAAACGCTTGTCCGAAGAGTAGCTGAACTTCTTCAGGTCATCGGAAAATTCGCTCGCCCACTGGTAGCGGTCCTCGCGCTCGCGGGCCAGAGCCTTCATGACGATCCTGTCGATCTCCGGCGGAACGCTGCTGTTGAACATACTCGGCGGAACGACTTCGGCCGCACGGACCTTTTCAAGCGTCTCGACATCGCTCTTGCCGAGGAAAAGGCGCTTCCCGGTGAGCATTTCGAAAAAGACTACGCCGAGCGAGAAGATATCGCTGCGTCTGTCCAGGACCTTGCCGTTGACCTGTTCGGGAGACATATAGCTGAACTTTCCCTTGACCATTCCGGCCTGGGTTTTTGTAGATTTGCTCTGCGCCTTCGCGATACCGAAGTCGATGAGCTTAACGTTTCCCTCGTAGGAGACGATGATATTTTGAGGCGAAACATCGCGGTGGACGATGTTGAGCGAATTCATGTGCTCGTCAGTCTTGCGGTGTGCGTAGTCGAGACCGTCGCAGACCTGAGAGATGATGTATGCGCTCTGCTCAACCGGCATCAGGAGCTCTACCCTCTTCAGGCGCTGGCGGATGACTTTCAGATCCTTGCCGTTGACAAGTTCCATCGCGATAAAGTAGGAGCCGTTGATGTTCCCGAGCTCGTAGATCTGAACGATGTTCGGGTGTTGCAGACGTACGGCGATCTTGGCCTCATCGATAAACATTTTGATGAATTCTTCGTCAACTGCAACTTCGGGCAGAATCCGTTTGATGGCGACGATCTTTTCGAAGCCTTCGACACCGAACATCTTTGCCTTGAAGATTTCGGCCATACCGCCGAGGTTGACCAGTTCTAGCAGGTAATACTTGCCGAAGAGAGAGGGAAATTTTGTCGTAAGCTGCTTACCTTCCATATCGCACCGCAAAAAAACAACAGTCCTTCTGCGTATAGTAGTTTGCAAAGTTGTTTTGTCAAATTTTGAGTTAAAGCTTCGCAATTTTTAGGGAAAAAAATTTTTTACTAGCGGGAAACCACCGCCTCGAGCGGGAAGGATATCAAAAATCTTGTGATATTCTGAGTGCTCTCCTTCAGGGTTATTGTTCCGCCGGAAAGTCTCACGACCTTTTCGCAAACCGCAAGCCCGAGACCGTTTCCGTTCTTTCTAGTCGTGTAGAATGGCTCGAAAATCGAAGATCTGAACTCCTCCGGGATCTCCGGGCCGTCGTTGCTTACCTCGATCAGGAGTTTTTTGCGTTTTTTCAGCGCCAGGACTCTGATTTTGTTCCCTTTTCCTGACTCCTCGATCACATTTACGGCATTTGTAACGAGGTTGACTATAACGTTTTTCATCAGATCCCAGTCGAGGTTGAAGCCCTCTCTGCCCGTCTGGTTGACAAAGGCGATATCAAGCTTCGAATAGCTAAAGAACTGCTTCAGCTCGGCAAAAAACGAGTGAAATTCATATGTTCTCGGCGAAAGCTTGATGTTTCTGCCGTAGTTCAGCATCTTTTCGATCGTGTCGTTCAGGCGTCTGAGTTCGTTCAGCGAAATATCGAGATATTCGACATCGATCTCTTTGCCGCGTTTCGCCGCACTCTGAAGCACCTCGATGTTGAACATGATCGAAGAGAGCGGTGACCTGAGTTCGTGGGCGACAAACGAAAGCGTCTTGTCTACTTCGCGGAAGTGGCGCAGCATCTCAGTCTGCTTCTGCGACTCGACAAGCTTTAAAATAAGCGAAATTTTGTCCAGCCTGTCGATCGTTATCTCAAGAAGCCGGCAGATACAGTAGACCGACGGAAGCGTTATAGTCCTCGATGTAAGGACAAGAAATCCAATCATTTCAGAATGATAGACGACAGGTATGAAAAAATCCCCGCCTACGGAATCGGCAAGCCCGGGTGAAAGCAGATCCCAAAGAACAGAGGAATTTTTCGATATAAAAACCTCGTGCGTGCGGTCCATCGAACGCAGGAGCTCGTCCGTGTCAGGCTCATTTTCCACAATTTCAACAGGGAAGGCGGAGTTCCCGAAGGGCGCCTCGTCGAAAAGAGCAAGCTTGAACTGTCTGGCGTCAAGGAAGTGTTCCGCAATTGTCTTCTGAAACTTGTCGAAAAGTTCGGCAGCATCGTTCGTATTTTGGACATCCTGTCTGTAAACTCTGATGATCTCGGAATGTAAATTCCTGCTTTTATTTACAAATTTTTCAAGCGCGGAGGCCAGCATCGCTATAGCGATCGCGGCAAATGTAAGCAGAAGATAGAGCTCAAGCAGAAAAAAGAGGGCGAAATTGGTACTGCCGAAAAAATTTGAAACAAAAACTCTGGCAGCCGGCAGGAATCTCGACAGGATCAGGAGCGGAGAGGAGAGCAGCACGATCATCAGAAGATGCGTCTGGTTCATGTTGATCGAGGGCTCCCAGCTGAAATGAACAACAAGCGTGACGGCACCCGTCATAAGCACGCTGCTCGCTATGATAACGACTGCAAAAGAGATCGAGTTCGCCGTCAGGACCGAAATTGCCGAAAAGAGCGGGTAACTCAGCGAAATAAGTGCCGTCAGCGAGACGAATGTCAGGACAAATTTACGGTTGTTTTTCTTTAAGTATTTGATTTTACGAACGATTATCGGTAAATAAACCCCGGCGAAAACAATGGCGGCAATGCCGTAAACTACCCCCGGATTATCCTGCAAAATGTGGAAAATCACCGAGAGAGACAAGACGAGAAACCCGATGATCGCGAGCCAGATGCGGTTCGGCAGGACAGAATGCGGGATCGAATAGATGTAAAAGGTCAAAAATACAAGAAACAGGAGCATCAGCCCGAAAAAGTAAACTTTGCCGAAGGGAAAGTATGTCGAAAGTGTCGTAAGCTGGATCAGACCGCTTGCCGCCAGCGTAAAAAACAGCCAGAGGTTGTCGACCGTTCCGCGGCCGCGGATCATGACAAACCAGGCAAACGCCAGGATCTGGGTCGTAAAGAGAAGTACCGCTGACTGAAAAAAAGAGGAATCAATCATTTTTCGTGAGTCCGTACTCCTCGATCCGCTTGTCCAGTGTAGGTCTTGTGATGCCCAGGACCTCAGCCGTCCTGCCCTTGTGCCAGTTCAGTTTTTTCAGGACATGCTCGATATAGCGTTTCTCGAACTCGTGGAGCGTGAGAAGCTCCCCATGAGAAAAATCCTCGAATTTTGGAGCTTCCGTGCAGGTCTGGGCGGTGTTTGCGACCCCGCCGGGTACCAGAAAGGCGAAGCTGTCGCGTGTCAGGACCTTGTCCTTCGCGTTGACCGAAGCGTTGAGGATCGCGTTTTCAAGCTCGCGGATATTTCCCGGCCAGCTGTAGGAGCCGAGAAAGTCGAGCGCCTCCTGTGTTATGCTTTCGATCGAAGTCTTCTCTACGAAGTTCGCCTTTTTGATGAGGTGAACGACCAGCATTTTGAGGTCGCTCAGATGGTCACGAAGCGGCGGGACCTTGATGGAAATGACATTCAGTCGGTAAAAAAGATCCTGCCTGAAGCGTCCGGTTTCGATCAGTTCGGTCAGATTTTTGTTGGTTATCGCCACGATCCTTCCGTTGAACTGCTTCTGTTCGGTCGAACCCACCGGGTAGAACTTCTTTTCCTGGATGACTCGGAGAAGCTTCGTCTGCATTTCGAGCGGCATCTCGGAGATCTCGTCCAGAACCAGAGTTCCGCCGCGGACAGCCTCTAGTTTGCCTGTCTGCGAAGCGACAGCGCCGGTGAATGCCCCCTTGACGTGCCCCATGAGCTCGCTTTCAATCAGGTTTGACGGGACAGCGGCGCAGTTTATCGCAACAAAAGGTTCTTTCGGAGAGGTGTTTTCGTGGATGGCGCGGGCCACCATCTCCTTGCCTGTCCCGCTTTCGCCGTAGACCAGAACCGTGGCGCGGTTGCCGTTGAGCGAGCTGATCGTCTTGTAAATATCGACCATCAGAGCATCCCTGCCGACGATCGTATCGCGGTACGGAGTTTCGTCCTGATCGATGAAATATGCGGCCTTTTCGGCGAGAGAAATCGTCTCAAGCGCCCTTCTGACGGTAAAGCAGAGCTTTTCAAGTCCGACAGGTTTAGTCAGAAAATCGTACGCGCCGAGGTTCATTGCGCGGACTGCTGCATCGAGATCGCCGTATGCGGTCATCATGATCGTCAGCGGAAGTTTGTCGAAGGTGCGTTTCAGGTCCTCCAGGAGCTCGAGCCCCGTCTTTACCGGCATGTTTATGTCAAGCAGGATAAGGTCCGGGTGCTCATGTTCAACAGCGATAAAGCCCTCTCTGCCGTCCCTGGCGACAAATACCCGGTAACCCTCTGACTCAAGGAACTTCTGGTAGCTCCTCAGGATCGAGGTGTCGTCGTCAACGATCAGGATTTTCCGCTCATTGTTCATTTTTCTCCTCCCCCTCAGAGTTCAGGAAGTTGTTTATAATCTTGATTTCGTCCTGAGAAAGGTCGAAAAGCTGGAAAATATAGCCGTCAAGCTGCTCGCGCTTTTCGATTATCTCCTTTTTGAAATCCGCCTCCTGACCGCTGAAAAAAATCATATCAAGATAGAGTTCGCGGATCTCTTTTACGAGATTGACGATGATATCCTGCGTCAGTTTATTGCAGACAACAAAGGGGATCTGGCTGAAATTCCGTTTCAGGAACTTGTTGTGGTGAGGGAATTTGACCCTGTAGTAAAACTCGATCAGCCTGGAGTTGAGATAGCCTTCCGAGTAGAAGAGACCGACATCCGCAGAACGCGGAAAAATCGCCGCTACATCATTGAAAAAATATAGGTTTGACGAATCGAAGGCAAATACCGGCTTGACCGAAAGGTACTTCATCAGGAGCTTTTCGTGCTCGAAGTTGGATGAAGCCGGGATCTGAAAAAAATCGTCGTTATTGACCAGGATATACTGATTCGCACGCGGCATCTGGAAGGGTTCGATCGCCTTTGACGAGACAAGCGGCTGAAACTCCTTGCCGAGCCTCATCGACTCTATCCGCGGTCTGGATGTGCCTTTCTGGAACATTCCGAGGAAAAATTTGAAGTACTGCCCGCAGTTTCCGGTGGCAAGCGACTCGATTTTTGAAACGAGCCCGAGCTCTTCCGCCGTGATCTTATCTTCAAAGGTGAAGAGGTGATTCGACTTGAGCATATTCTGCTCGACCGAAAGCGTCTTGCTGTTCGTGCAGTCGCGGATAACGACATTCGACGCAGCATCGAAGGCACTCTTCTTCTCCAGCCTGATAGTCAGGAAACTCTCGTGGCGGTTCACCTCAAGCGGCGCGAAAATCGAATAGAGCAGAGCCTTTTCGCGCTTTGTGACAAGGCTAGAGATAAAGATTTTCTTTACTGAGAGCCAGAGCGAACCGTCGGGCTTCAAAAGTCCGGCGACAGCATCGAAATATGCCTTTTCAGGGAAGGGGCGCAGATAGGCGTCGTCAACGGCGAAATCGTATACCGAAGACTGGATCACCTGCGCAGGGATATCGTCGTCGATCAGATCGAAAATCGTTGTCTGGAGCTCCATTTTCGGGGTCGCGCTCTTCGGCAGGAAGTAAAAAGAGACATTCGCAAAAGGAAGCTCGCCGCCGCGTGCGCCGCAGAAGCCTATTGTCAGCTCGATTTTTTTTTCAAGCTCGTAAGGCAGGACGACCGTATCGGAAAGCAGGAGCAGGGATGCCCTCTGCGGAAGCTTCAGATCCGTGAGCTCGAACACATGCTCTTCGGGCAGGGAGAGGATCTTCGAAATGGAAAGCGAATCCAGAAAGTCGCGGGAAAACCTGTCGGAAAGCTCGCAGTTGATTGCCGAAAAGTCAGCCTTGGAAATACCGGCAAGCGTATCGGCCGCAGGCCTTTTTTGCGAAACAAAGAGGTTGAATTTGTTGAGCAGAAACGAATAAGGATCTGCTTTTAGTTTCTTTTTGTCAATGATTTCAACAATTTCCTTGAAAACCTTTACAAGACGTTTTCTTTTATCCATTTTTTACCGCCCAAAAAAGTTCGATAAATATATTATGGATATGAAACTTTAAAATCAAGGAGAGTGGAAAATTTCGGAGCAAAAAAAAGGGCGCCGAAGCGCCCTTGAAAAAGTTAAGCGGTTAAACCGTCGTGATAACTACTCATTGTCTCCGTCTGGTTCCGGAGTTACGTCTTCGTCAGCAGCG
>DBXP01000037.1:29099-33010 GCA_002309575.1 bacterium UBP6_UBA1209
TGTAGCCGGAGTTGTGTCTTCGTCAGAAACAGGCTCTTCGTCACCGTCAGGTGTCGGCTCCTCGTCGGGCTGGGGCTGCTCACCGCCTTCCCAGTTGATTGTCGAGCAGTCAACCTCTTCGTCTGTATCCATGTCGAAGCAGGTGCAAAGGTCATCAGCTGTCTCAACATCCTGATAGAAGTCAACAAGTGCTTCACCGACTGTAAGTTCAGCTGCCATCGAAAGTTTGAAGGTCTCGCCGACTGCGAACTCTTCGTTCTTGTCGTAGCAAACCTGCATTTTGCCGAGTGCGATCTGACCGCTCTCGTCAGCCTTGTTTGCTGCAAGGATGCACTGTTTGCCGTAAGCTTCGTCCTTGGAGATAGCGATGTCGATTACCTGAACGATCGGAGCCTGGTCAAGGTGATCGGTCTCGTTCTCCTTCATGAAGTCGATGTACTCCATCGGAACGATTGCAAGAGCAGCAGCTGTAAATCTGCCTGAATCCATGTTCGGATCGCCCATTGCCTGAAGCATGACACCGTTAATGCCCTGATTGGAGTACGGCATAAAGAAAGAATAGCTGTCTGCCAAGTCAAGGTCTTTGCCCTCGACACCGACAAGTGTTGCGGTAACCATGTTTGCAAATGAAGGCCGCTCAGCGCTTCTGCTGTTGATTTCGCCCATGCCTTTGAAAGCGAAATAAGCTTCTGCATCGCTTGTTGCATAAGCTGCATCAAGTTTGCAAGCTGCCGGCGGTTCCGGGGTGTCGTTATCACTTACCGGAGTCGGGTCATCATCCTGAACAGGTGTGTTGTCACCGTCGTTAACCGGCTCTTCATCGTTTTCCGGTTTGTCGCTGCCACCGCCGCAGCTGATTACGAAAAGAGCAAGTACGATTGCTACTGTTACTGCCAAAAATTTTTTCATTTCAATCCTCCTGAAAATAAAAAAGTAATAAAAACCAATTGGCAAAAAACAAACAAAACGCCGTATGCTACACCTCTTTTTCCCCATGTCAAGCAGAAAGATTTTTTTTTGCCGCTTTATGTAACATTTTCCGTTTTCAGCCGTCTCTTTATCAATATATGGTATAAGCCGGCTCCGGATCGTGTTTTTGTTTCGATCCGTGGAGCATAAAAAAAAGCTGATCTGAAGTTATGCCGTGTGCGGGATCCGCTTCGGAAGAGGTCCCTGACACTTTTTTCAAGATTTGCATTTTTTTTTCACAAAAAAGTTGACAATCACGCTTTCACGATTAAAATGCCGCCCGCTGACTGTTTTTGACATGAGAGGTTTTTAGAATGTTTAACGCATTCGCAGTAATTCAGATCATCATTTGCGTCCTTCTGGTTGTCGTAATTCTGCTTCAGGAGGGCAAAAAGGGAATGGGAGCCATTTTCGGCGGTTCAAGCAACTCCGCTTTCGGAGCAAGAGGCGCTGGCAACCTTCTCACCAAGATAACGACTGTTCTTGCTGTCCTTTTCATGTTGAATTCAGTTTGGCTCTCGTACATTTCGAGTTCCAACAGGTCAGTTGTTGACACCGTAAAGGTTCAACAGTCAGCTCCGGCTGAGCAGACTGCTCCGACAGTTGTCGAAGAGAAAAAGCCTGCTGAAGAGCAAGCTCCGGCAGAAAACAAACCTGCCGAGCAGGCTCCGGCTGAGCAGAAACCGGCTGAATAGCCTGGTTCAGGAGGCTCCGGCTCTGCCGTGAAGCTTCCGGTTCTTTTTAATTTGAGTTTTCCGCCCGGTGCAGGAGTGGTGGAATTGGTAGACACGTAAGACTAAGGATCTTATGCCTATTGTTGGTGTGGGGGTTCGAGTCCCCCCTTCTGCACCATTCATATTTTTCAGCTTAAAATGGTTTTGATCTCGACTCTTTTCAGCCTTGAGGCTCTCTTTTTCTCTCTCTTTGAGGAAAATCTGCTTTTCGAAGCGGCGGCTGAAAGGGGTTTTTTCTACCGTTATGCAGAAATATCCGAAGTTCCTGAATGCCAAAAGGAGGATCCTGCCTGCGTGACGCTCAACGGAAGATCATTCCGGCTTGCAAAAAAAGGTACGTTTGAAATCAGGGAAAAACCTTCAAAAGAGGCCGTAGCTCTTGAGATCACGCCTGACAACAACTTCATTTCGTACTTTCTTTATGTCGAATCGGCGGCGGGAGTCTTCAGGACAAAGATCACGAAAAAGAGTGTCGTGATCGGCGAAAAGCCCGAAAAAATCGTGAAGGTGCAGATAGTCGGAACAGCTCCGAAAGGACCTGAAGTGATCTGGGAAAAGCCCTTTTCAAAGACAAAACAGATCGAATTTGCCGAAGGTTTTGACAAATCGCTCCGCAACCTCCGTAAAAGATACAGACAAAAGCCGCTTGTGCCCGCGGCCGAACTAGAAAAGGCTGCAGATTCGGCGCTTTCAAGGCTTGCCAGCGAAGGTCTTGTGCACTACTCGACGCAGAGCGGCAGCATCCGGCACTCCGGAGTAAGGAAAAAAGTCCTCGGAGAAAACCTCGTCATCGCAAAGGACGAAAAGACCGCATGGAGACTTCTGGTCTCGAGCCCGTCGCACCTTTACAACATGATAAACCCTCAGTTCGGAAGCTATTTTTTCAAGAAAATAAAGACTGAAAGCGGTGAAATTTACGGAGTGCTGATCTTTTCGGACTAATTCTGCGGTTTCCTGACGTAGTGCGGCATCTCGAACGGGATCACCATCGAGATCTCGACCAACCCGCCGATCCCGCCGTTATCCTTATACCACGGAGCCTGATATATCATCTTTTTGATGCCGTTTTTCTCGATCGTATAGACATTCGCGTGATCGTTTTTCATCATATCCGTCATTTTGTCTATCGATGCCTGCTGATGGCATTTCATCAGGTTTTCGCCGATCATGCTCCTGCCGCCGGAAAGGGCGTTGCAGGCAGCTTCGTTCATGTCGAGGATGTTTCCTTCGCAGTCCATTACGGTTATCGCCGCACCGAATTTGTCGACCCATTCTCTGAACATTTTTTCCTCCTTTATTCACACGGTATTCTTGAGCATGTTCCGCTTTCGGAACTGTCGGATGTGGGCTTGCAGGTGTAGTTCGCCGGACAGTCTGAGGGTTTCGAGCACTCCTTTTTGCCGCAGTATCCGTTTGTTTTGCAGATCATGCCGGTGTTGCAGTCTTCGTCCGAGAAACAGCTTCTCATACAGTAACCGCTCGTAGTAACTGCTCCGAGACATGAAACCATGCCGGTTTCATCAGGATCGGGACAATCAGCGTTATATTGGCAGCCGGTACACTGACCGGAGGGAAGACTCGATGAAGTACATGTGAGAGAACCGCCGCAGTCGGAATTTTCGGCGCAGAAGAAGGCACCTTCGCTTTTGTCCGCGCAGTAGCCGCCTTTGCAGATGAAGCCTGACGGGCAGCTTGGAAGGACCTTCGGCTGGCATTTTCCGTTCTTTTCGACCGTTCCTTCGTCACAGACGCAGGTCGGGACGCCGAGCTTTATTTCGCATTTGGTCCTGTTCGTATCGTTGCACGGATTGGGCGAACAGCTTGAGATGCAGTTTCCGTTTATGCAGGCTTCACCCTGGTTCGGGCAGGTCCCGCCCGGATTCGAGAAAGAGCATTCTGTTTCGTGGCAGGCAAGCCTCTGGCACATTCCGTCGTTGTCGCCTGTCGAACCTTTGCAGACGGTCCCGGCGAAGCAGTCTTCGCTGCTTGAACATTTTTTCTGACCGCAGTAGCCGCTTGAATAGCACTTTCCGTACGGACAGTCGTTGTCGCTGTCGCACATCAGGGCGCATGTGCCGTAAGTGTCGTTGCACTGCGTGTTTCCCGGGCAGTCGGAATTTGCAGAGCAGCCTGAGCAGACTCCGCCGGCTGCACCTGGAGCCGAGCATATTGCGTTTCCGCCGAATTCGCGGCAGTCGCTGTTCTTTA
>DBXP01000037.1:33018-33222 GCA_002309575.1 bacterium UBP6_UBA1209
GTATCCGCCGAGGCACTGCATATTGTTCGGGCAGACATCATAAACGATTTCCGTGCATTTCCCGTCAGAGCCCTCTTCGTAACCTGTATTGCACTCGCAGTGATAACCCTCGGCGCTCGAATCGGCAACGCAAATATTCTGATTAGGTTCCGAGTGGTGAGCCTGACTGCACGGCTTCGTTTTGCAGGGGTTGTTCGCGCTCAT
>DBXP01000037.1:33267-33458 GCA_002309575.1 bacterium UBP6_UBA1209
CATTCGTCGAATTTTTCGGGCAGCACATCCCGTTGCTCATCTGAAGCGGGCTTTCGCACTGGCAGAAGGGTTCGTCGTTTTTTGTGGTGCATGTGCTGTTTTCAGGACAGGTGTAGCCTGTGCAGCGGTCTGCGATACAGGTCCCCTGCTGGCAGATTTTACCATCTTTGCAGTAGCCGTTGAGACCTTCG
>DBXP01000037.1:33590-44292 GCA_002309575.1 bacterium UBP6_UBA1209
CGTTGTTTTCGGGCATACATCTTGATCTGTGTGCGGCGCGGTTCTCTTCGGTGTCGCACGGATTCGGCGAGCAGATCCCGTTTTCGGCCGGATCGGAATCGGTCGCAGCGGCATCGCTGTCGGTTTCAGTGCTGTCAGCATCGGATGCAGGTTCCGGGCTGTCCGGGCTGTCGGTGTCCGGTGCTGAAGCGGAGTCGGAATCGCCTGTTGTATCGGTATCCGTCCCGCCTATGCGGTCCGAATCGTTTCCCTTGTTGCTGTCTGATTTTCCCGATGAACAGGCAAAACAGAGAAGCAGAACAAAAAATAAAACAGCAAGTTTTTTCATCTGTTGCCTCCATAAAAATCTTTAACAAATTCAGCAATTTCGTCTACGGATTTCTGTACTTTGATCTTGTCGGGGCCCTCCGCCATGATGCGCATGACAGGCTCTGTTCCGCTGTACCTGACAAGCATCCTGCCGCCGGAAAGGGCAGCCTCCTCATCGCCGATCTTTTCAAGCAGACCGGGGATCTTTTCAAGCGGGACCTTTTCTCCGGAGATCTTGACCTTGACCTGGATCTGCGGGAAGAGCTCGATTTCGTCGGCAAGTTCTGAGAGCTTTCTGCCGGTCGTATAGAGCATTTCGAGCAGAACAAGCGCCGCGATGATGCCGTCGCCGGTCGGATTTATCTCAGGAATGATGATGTGACCGCTGTTCTCGCCGGCAAGCGAGAGCCCCTCGGCACTGATTTTTTCAAAGAGATAGCGGTCGCCGACATCCGTTCTAGCAATGGCGATCCCGCACCCGCCGAGGTGCTTTTCAAGGCCTGCGTTGCTCATAACCGTAACTGCGACAGTACGTTTTTTCAGTTTGCCGAGACGGTCGAGATGCTTTGCAAGAATGCCTATCAGCTTGTCTCCGTCAACGACTCTGCCCAGCTCGTCGATCGTGATGAGCCTGTCGCCGTCGCCGTCAAGGGCGAATCCGATGTCGGCTTTCCGCTCGGCGACGCGTGCCGCCAGGACTTCCGGATGAAGCGCGCCGCAGTTGTCGTTTATGTTGAGACCGTTCGGCTCGCAGAAGTTGTAATCGAGATCAAGGCCGCCGAATCCTCCGAATATCCCCTTTGCGACTTCAGAGGTAGCGCCGTTCGCGCAGTCGACGCAGATCTTGAAGTTCGAGCCTGAAAGCGCTGCGAAGCGGCTTTTCAGACGCCCGATGTACTCCGAAGTCGGCGAAGAGGCCGCAAACGACCTTCCGACGAGGGCGTCGACAGGTTTTTCAAGGTTCTGATCCTCGAAAAAGAGCGCTTCGATCTCAAACTCCTGCGCGTCGTTGAGCTTAGAGCCGTTCTCGTTGAAAATCTTTATGCCGTTGTCGCCGAACGGATTGTGGCTCGCCGAAATTACGATGCCGAAGTCGCAGCCGTGGGTACGGACAAAATCGCTGACGACAGGAGTCGGAACGACCTTGAGGTCGATCACGTTCCCGCCTGCGCTCATTATGCCGGAGCTGACCGCGAAACTCAGCATCTGAGAAGAGATCCGCGTATCCGTGCCGATCGCCGCGGTGATCTGCGAAGTCGATTTCTGAGCCCTGAACCAGCGTGTGATCGCCCTGCCGATTATCGCCGAGGTCTCTGGCGTCAGCGGATAAACATTCGCCTTCGTTCTGATCCCGTCGGTTCCGAAAAGTTGTTTTTTTGCCATTTTCTCCCCCTGTTTTAGTATCCAAGCGAAACAAAATCGCAGTGACCATACTATGTTTTTCAGGAAAATCCACGCATTTTTGCGGTTTTTAGGGATCTTGCGCACGAAACTGCAACTTAAAATCGAAACTTAAAAAGGAAAAGATGAAACTATCGACGGAAAAAGCAAAAACAAAGCATACAAGCTTTTTGAAAGCTCCCTTCTTGACGCAATCGAAGTTGGGACCGCAAAAGGATTGCAGCAGATCCACGCCTATCTTTTCGGCGGCTTGTACGATTGCGCGGGTCAGATCCGCACAAAAACGATAAGCAAAGGCGGATTCAAGTTCTGTGTCGCCGAATATCTGGATAGTGCTCTTAAAAAAATCGAGCAAATGCCCGAAAACACATTCGATGAAATCGTTGACAAGTATGTCGAAATGAATGTCGCGCACCCGTTCATGGAAGGAAACGGCAGAAGCACGCGCATCTGGCTTGACATGATATTCAAAAAACGCCTTTCAAAATGCGTCGACTGGAGCAAAATCGGCAAAAAAGACTACCTCGACGCCATGAGAGAAAGCCACTACGACCCGACAAAAATCAAAGAGCTGCTAAAAAACGCCCTCACCGACAAAATCGACGACCGCGAAATATTTATGAAAGGCATCGACTATTCCTATTATTACGAAGAGATGTGATTTACTGAATTTGCGGATCTTGTTTTTAGTAGCAGTATCCGTCTATACACGGCATTCCCGAGCAGCATTCGCTTACGCCTTCAACACACTGCTGACCAGACGGAATACACTGCGCAGCGTTGATGATAACGCCGGAAGCGGAGCAGCCGCTCTGCGTCGTATTAGCCTGACAGATGAGTTCGCCGGATTTGCATTTGTAGCATGCAGCCGAAGGATTGGTGGCACCAATATTGAGCGACGGGCAGTTGTCTGTTGTCGCTGAGCAGACTGCCGAAATACACTTACTGTCTGAAGGCGACCAGATTTCGCCCTGAGCGCAAAGACCGCATGTTGCCGGAGATGCCTGTGAAGCGCATCTCAAACCGGTAAGACCCTTTTCAGCGTAGCAGCAGCCGGTCGGGCAGTTGACTTCTGAGCAGGCTTTGTTAGAAGCGTATATGCTGAGGCAGCGAGCAAGTTTGGTGTTGCAGTGAAGGCCAGTCTGCATTGTGCAGTCGGCATCGGTGATGCAGCCTTTGGAGCATTTTCCGCCTGTTGTACAGATCATGCAGTTTCCGCACTCGGTATCGGTTGCGCACACCCGACCCTGATTTTCGGTTTCACAACCGTCGCCAATCGTATCTCCTGAACCTGTGTCACCCGAACCTGTGTCACCTGAATACCCTGAGTTGCCCGAATCTCCATGGTCACTGTTGCCGTTGTTGCCAATATTGCTCCCGGGATCTGCAAGTGTATTTATGAATTCATTGGCAGCATCCTTCATTATGTTGAAATTGTCTGAACTCAAAGATGTCGTACAGTCAAGAACGAGCATAATAAGCGCGCTGCTTATATCCTTTTTTACTTTTGGCGGATAATTTTCAGGTGTTATTTCAGTTTCAGATTTCCATTCTCCCTCAACTTGTTGCCACAATGCAAAAGACATTTTGTCTGAAGCTGTTGTTCCATCCGAATATTTTAAATCATTAAACTGATAGTAGAGAGTTCCGTCAGGTTCTACTTGACCTTGAAGAGTTGTCGCTCCTTTTGCAAAGCCGTGATAAATTATTTTTTCAAGTGATACTGTTTTCTTGTTATAAGTAGCTTCAATGTAGAGTTCTGAACTTTCGGCAGATCTTGCATTATCGAAAGTGTAGCGGATGATCTGCCCAGGGTCGTATCCGCCTGGCATATAGACACCGTAGTTTACGGAGGTAGATACCTTAACCAGGTTGTTGGCAATTTCGGCAAAGCGGTTCTGTACCTCGTTCATGTTGTCAACCTGAAATGCGTTGCTGTCGCTGCTTGCTAGGTTTTTCAGTATTTTTTCAAATTTGGGCAGAAGTGCATCTGAGATTTCATCCTTAGTTCGCAGACCGATTACATAGGATTCAACTGGCAATCCGTGAATGTTATTTTTAATTTTGTTGTGAACATCTTCAAGGTAATCGTCGGATTTATCGTAGTCCGGTCTTAGATTTGCGGATGTCGAATGATTGTCAATTCCGTCAGTGAAAGTGACTAATGCCACATGTTGCAGTTTCGCCGGCTGTTTATATTCTTTCATCATATCCAAAGCATTGTCAACAGCATAGTAGAGAGCTGTATTATTTTCCCTTTCGAGACCTCGAATAAATCTTATGAAATCGGGTGCGTTGTAATCAGTCAGGAGGGTAATGTTTATCTTCTCAAGATGATTGTTGAACCCGATAATTCCAAGGTGAATGCCAGCATCGCTGCTTCCACTGCTGCCGTTGCCTCCGTTTCCGCCATTGTCAGAAGTTTCGGAATCGAAGCTATCGCTATTGTCGCAGCCAATCATCAAAACCATCGCGCAAAACAGCGCAAAAAACACAATAATTTTTTTCATATTAAACCTCCAGAAAAATAAAAATATCTAAAATTACTGACTTTCTTGTTGAAGACGCGGCTTGGTTTTTTGGATTAATAAATGTCATTAAATGATTCCTGAAAATATGTACTCATATTAAAAACGAATGACCTCGCTAAAATCTAAAACAACATATATTAGAGAGACGCGCCTGAAAGGCAAGTTTTTGATATTTCCGGTCCCTTTAATGGACAGACTAGAAATTCATCGTGATATTTACGATGACCTCTTTGCTCAACGTCTGTGCAACTGGACAGGTGTCTGCTGCATTTTTGAGCATCTCCTTCTGCTTTTCTGTGTAGTCGTGGCGCGGGAAGGTGAAGGCTATGTCGATCTGTCCGATGCGGCGAGGGTTTGCTGCCATCGTCTTTTTGATTTCGTATGTCGCTCCGTCAATGACGAAGTCGTGTGCCTGCGCGGTGATGCCCATTATCGTCATCATGCAGGCTCCAAGTGCTCCGCAGACCAGGTCGGTCGGGGAGAATGCCTCGCCCTTGCCGTGGTTGTCGGTCGGTGCGTCTGTCATGATCGTGTTCTGTGATTTAAGGTGTGTCATTTCGTTGCGAAGGACGCCCTTGTACTGGCCTTTGATTATTACGGGCGCTGGCTGATTCGTGTTTTCCATCTTTTTCTCCTTTGAAGTTTGAATAATAAACGGGATATTTTATTTAGAGGCGTTCTTTTGACAATTAGATTTTATTCGATCCCGAGCATTTTGAGGAAAAATCCCATTTCCATCGCCGATTCCTTGATCCTTGCCTGAGTCGATTTGCCCTTGCCGTGGCCTGCTTTGGTTTGATTTGGCTAAGAGAATAACAATCATATCCCCGAAATCTATGTTTCTAAAATCTGATTTTATTGACTTGAATTAAAAAATAAATATTTGTATTTGCTGTTTCTTTATTGACTTGATTTTATGGATTGAAGCAATGATAAAAGATAATGAATATCTTAATTGGATCGAAGAACTCAGCCAACGTTACAGACAAAGTCAGATAAAAGCCGCCGTAAAAGTTAATGGTGAAATGCTCCGATTTTATTGGACAATCGGGCAAGACATTGAACAGCGGCAGTTTGAAAACAAATATGGTTCACATTTCTACGAAAATTTAAGCAGAGATCTTACTTCGGCACTTAATAACAAAAAAGGATTCGCTCCGACAAGCCTCAAATATACGAAATATTTTTATTGCCTGTATGCGCCGTTGTTTGAAAACGGTCGGCAGCTTGCCGACGATTTCAGAAAAGCAATTCATCGGCAGGATGCCGACGATTTTGAAATGCTATTCTGCATCCCGTGGACACATCACCAGAAAATCATCGACAAGGTTAAGGGAAACAGTAAAAAAGCATTGTTTTTTGTCCGTCAGACACTGAAAAATCAGTGGGGCCGCGGGCTGTTGATGAATTTTCTCGATTCGGATTTATACGAAAGACAAGGTTTAGCCCAGACAAATTTCCAAAATACGCTGCCGTCAATAGAAAGCGACCTGGCGCAGCAGCTGCTGAAAGATCCATATCACTTTGATTTCGCTCAACTGAACAGCAACTATTCCGAAAAAGATCTGAAAAATGAGCTGACAACAAAACTTTCACAGTTTCTGCTGGAATTGGGTAAAGGATTTTCGTTTGTAGGACGCGAATACCGCTTGTCGGCAGGCGGCAAAGACAAATATATCGACCTGTTGTTTTACATAATTCCGCTTCACCGTTACTGTGTGATTGAAATTAAAGTCACGGAATTTGACTTTCAGGACATCGGGCAACTGGCAGGATATACAGCAATGGTTGATGATTTGCTGAACACTCCGCAAGACAACCCTTCCATAGGACTTTTGATCTGCAAAGAGAAAAACAGTGTGTTGGCACGCTATGCCCTTTCTCGGATAAACGCTCCTATCGGCATTTCCGAATATGAAATCGCGTGTAGGCAGCTTCCGAAAGAGTTGCGTGATAAAATGCCTACAGTTGAGGAAATTGAGAGCGGATTAAACAGGCAACTAAAGTGAATGTTTGAATCTGAAGAAACCAGAAACACTTTTAAAGCAGCTTTTCAGAGGAATGTACAATCAGGTTTTTTATTCAACACCTAACATTTTGAGGAAGAATCCCATTTCCATCGCAGATTCCTTGATCCTTGCCTGAGTCGATTTGCCCTGGCCGTGGCCGGCTTTGGTTTCGACCCAGAGGAAAATCGGGTTGTTCGATTTGTTTTCGTACTGGAGAGCTGCCGCCATTTTCTTTGCGTGCATCGGGTGAACGCGGGAATCCTGCTCGCCGGCGGTGAGGAGAACTGCCGGGAATTTGCCGTCTTTTTTGATGTTCTGGTACGGCGAATATTTGAAGATGTACTCGAACTGCTCTTTGTCGTCGCTTGAGCCGTATTCGCTGACCCAGTATCTTCCGATGAGGAATTTGTGGAAACGGAGCATGTCGAGCAGGGGGACCGCAACTACGGCCGCTTTGAAAAGGTCAGGAAACTGGGTGACCATCGCGCCGGTCAGAAGTCCGCCGTTGCTTCCGCCCCATATCGCGAGTTTTTCCGGATTCGTGTATTTTTCGTTTGTCAGGTATCTCATCGCGTCCGCAAAGTCGTCGAAGGTGTTCTGTTTTTTGTCGAGCATTCCGGCTCTGTGCCACTTTTCGCCGTATTCGCCGCCGCCGCGGATATTGGCGATCGCCATGATGCCGCCCGTTTCGATCCAGACTGCGTTGACAGCCGAGAAATACATCGGATAGGTAACGTTAAAACCGCCGTAACCCCTTAAAAACGTGTGGTTTTTGCCGTTTTTCTCGAGCCCTTTCTTGTAAATTATGAACATCGGGATCTTTGTGCCGTCCTTAGCCGTGTAGAAAACCTGCTCAGTGACGATATCTTCAGTTTTTACAGGAACTTGAGCCTGCCAGAGCTGCTTCATGCCGTCGTTTTCGGTGTATTCGTAGATCGCCGGCGGGAATGCGAACGACGAGAACGAAACGTAAATTTCGTCAGTGTTTGCCTCGGCGACAAATCCGGCGCTTCCGAGGGCGGGAAGGGGGATCTCCCTTTTGTTTGCACCGTCAAGATCGTAAATCTCGAGCTTGCTTGCGACATCGTGCATTTTTGAGACGACGATGCGCCCTTTCGACAGCGTGAAGTATTCGATGACATCCTTTTCGTCCTCAGGAATGACCGTCTGCCATTCGAGTGTTTCGCAGTTTACGCGTTCGATCTTCCAGTTGAGGGCGTTGTCCTTGTCGGTTTTCAGAAAAATATAGCCGCCGTAAGTTTCGCCTTCGTAGATGTTGTCGTAGTTGTCAACAACTTTTTTGGTCTCTTTCGTCTCGGTGTTGTAGACCGCGAGTTTCGCCTTTCCGCTCGAACCCTGATATTCGGTGAGGAGAAGCCAGAGCCCCTTTTCGTCGAGCGAACTGAAGAGAATAGCCTCTTTTATCGAGCTTTTCGCGATGATTTCGTCTTTTTCGGCATCTTCGCCGATTTTGTGGAAGCGGACGCTCTGCTCTGTGTCGATTTCGTCCGCGTTGCTGCCGTCGAGCTTTCTTGTGTAGTAAAAGCCGCTCTCGTCCGGAAGCCAGCCTACGCTTGCGTAGCGGCATCCGTCGATCGGTTTGTCAGCCTCGGCGCCCGAATCGGTGTCGAAAAGGTGAAGGACCGACTGCTCAGAGCCGTTTTCGCTGAGTCCGACCGCGATATATCTGCCGTTCGGCGAAGCGTACCACCAGTCCATTGCGGTGGTTCCGTTCTTGTCGATAGTGTTCGGGTTGACAAGCTCCTTTTTGGTTCCGTCGGGAAGCTGCATCATAAGGACCGGCTGGTTCTGAAGACCGGTCTGGTAGCGGTAGAAGAGTTTGTCACCGCGTTTTACCGGCGGCATCATTTTGTCGTAGTTCCACACTTCGCCGAGTCTTTTTTCTATTTTTGAAGTCTGCGCCCACGAAAAGATCGTCTTTTCGGTAAAATCGTTCTGCGCCGCGGTCCACTTCTGGACCTCTTCGGCATCGTTGTTCTCAAGATAACGGTAGTGATCCTCGACCTTTGTGCCGAAGTAGTCGTCCGTTACAAGTTCCCGCTTTGTCTCGGGATAGTTCCAGAGAGCCTGCTGTGGCTGTTCCTGCTTCACCGGGCTTTCCTCCTCTTTTTTCGTTTTTGTGCATCCGACAAAAACAGCTAATAAAATCAATGCGATAAGTGAGAATTTTTTCATCCTTGCCTCCAGATAAAAAACAACACGGGATTTTTAAGGAATTAGAAGAAAAATGCAAGAGAGAGATTATTTGTAAATAAATTGCTACAATATTTCAGCGGTTTTGTCTCGGCTCTCCTGATTCGTGCAGGGCTTTTTCTGACGGTCTGGTTACCATGCGGGTGACACCGAGCGTTGCCGCGCAACTTAACAGTACAAGTGCAAAAAATCCTGTGTATCCGCAGATTTCCTGGAGATATCCGGCAATCGCGCCTGGAATGATCGCTGAAAGTGCCATGAAACCGGTGCAGATTGCGTAATGGGATGTTTTCATCGGGCCGTCGGAAAATTTCATCATATAGACCGTGTATGCGGTGAAGCCGAATCCGTAGCCGAACTGGTCAAAGGCAATGCTTAGCCCTATCAGTCCGAGTGATTCCGGCTGGACCAGTGCGAGAAATGGGTAGACGATGCATGGCAGAGCCAGGCTCAGCGCCATCAGCGGCATAGATTTGCGCAATCCGTGTCTGGAAATATAAAAACCTCCAAGAATGCCGCCCAAAAGCAATGCCGCAACGCCTGCAGAGCCGCAGATCATGCCGTATGCTTCCTTGTCAAGTCCGAGTCCTCCCGAAGATTTCGGGTCGCTGAAGAACGGGTAGAGCATTTTCATCAGAAGCGCTTCGGGAAAACGGTATAAAAGCATGAATGTTATTGCGACAAGGCTTCCCTTTTTGGTGAAGAAGGATGTGAAAGCTGCGGCAAAATTTTTTAATAAATCCGGATTGTTTTCAATTTTTACACTTGTTTGTGCCTCTGCTTTCGGCAGGAACGACGAGTGATAAATAGCGAGCGACGCGAAAATCCCAGCGGTCAGAAGAAGGGTGATTTTCCATGCCGTCGCACTATTTCCGGCAAATTTTTCAATGATTCCTGCCAGAAACACCACGATTCCCTGTCCGAAAATCATCGCAATGCGGTAAAATGTGTTCCTGATGCCGATGAAAGCAGACTGGCGCGTTTCATCCAGAGCGATCATGTAGTATCCGTCAGCCGAAATGTCGTGTGTGGCGGAGGCAAACGCCGTGACCGCGAAAAGTATAAGGGTTATCGTGAAAGTCGAGTGTTCGGAGAGTGTCAGTGCGATGAGCGCGACCGTCAAAGCTATAGACAGCTGGGTCGCGATTATCCACCAGCGCTTGCTTTTTATTGTGTCGACAAGAGGGCTCCACAACGGTTTGAAAAGCCACGGCAGGGCTAAAAGGCTTGTCATTATCGCCAGTTTCCCGTTGCTTGTTCCGAGATCTTTCAGAATTACCACGGAAATCGTGTTGACGATAAAGTAAGGCAGTCCTTCTGTAAAATAAAGTGTCGGAACCCATGACCACGGCGATCTATTCATTGTTTCTTCGTCCAAAAAACACATCAGGAAGAGTTTATTTGCTGAATTCAGGATGTAAAGTTTGTTCGATCCGCCCGGCAACACAAGAACAGTATTCTCCCTCTTGTTTTATCTCGTTTTTCCAATATAATTCATACGTTTTTTTTGAATGGAGGTCGCTATGGCAGAAACACTTATGCGGATATATGAAACAATGTCCGAAGCAGAGCAGAAAGAGTTATATGATTTTGCGCTTTTTCTGCTTTCCCGCAATGAAGAAAAAGCTGTACCTGAAAAAAAATCATATTTTGGCGCATTGAAAGATAAGATATCTTATATTGCTCCCGATTTTGATGAGCCTGTTGAAGATTTCGCGGAGTATATGTGAACCCCCGTTTGACAGGCTTTTGATTTCGATTGCTCAATCTGAAAATCTTACGATAATTACTCGCGACACAATCATTCCTAAATATGATGTAGAAACTGTGTGGTAACGGTTTCTATGCAGGCGGGCAGGCCGTCTGCTCTCCGACAAAAAAACAGCAGGGAGAAGTAGTAAATTTCATAAAAAAACAGCGGGGAAAGATAGAAAATCGATGTGTTTAGTATCTGAACACAAAGAACCTGCGGTCTGTGGATATGGTCAAGTCTGCAAGTTACAAGTCACATGTCTCCCTTGACGCTTTCTGCGAGAAGTTTTCCGCACGAATAGATAAAAGATATGTGGTTTGCGTGACAAAAGCAACGCTTGCTACTCAATTCAGAACANNCTTCCTGTCCTGTACAAAGAGAGAACAAGGACATCTTCCGAAATTTTGTAAATCAGAAGCCAGTCTGGTTCGATATGGCATTAGCGGTAGCCGCTGAAAGTGCCTTTTAAAGCGTGATCCGAGTAT
>DBXP01000022.1 GCA_002309575.1 bacterium UBP6_UBA1209
AAGAAACACATTGTTGACCAAAGTTGATTTTCCGACCTGGAACTTTCCTACAACTGCGACTCTGTAAATTGGGTTGTCAAGCTCAGAAACTGATTTCAGAACCTCAGCCGGAACTTCATAACCATGTGATTTTACTGTAGTCAACGCGTTTTTAATTGCTTCTTGTTTACTCATCTTTTCCTCCTTGTAAATAATTAATAAGGTCTCAAAACACTAATCAAACAGCCAATTCTCCAGCTGCATTAGGTATTCCTGCAAATCGACAACTACATTCTTGACATTTTGCTGATTAGCCATTTCTCTCTCCTTCTGAAAACTCCGTTCTTTTTACCAAAAA
Source organism: bacterium UBP6_UBA1209 (assembly GCA_002309575.1). Taxonomy (GTDB): domain Bacteria; phylum UBP6; class UBA1177; order UBA1177; family UBA1177; genus UBA1177. Next base: position 338 of record DBXP01000022.1, read on the forward strand.
CGTATTTCTATAGCCGTTTGGCTACAAAAATCAATTTTCTATAGCCGATCGGTTATAAATTTATCTGCCTCTATCGTTTAAAAATCAGAAACTTTTTTCGGAGCCGTTCATTGGATCTCAAGACAGCATTCGCGTTGACTATCAAGGAAATCAGAAAGGAGAAAAAGCTCTCTCAGGAAAAAGTTGCATACAGGTGTTTTTGTCAGACCGTGATTATCGGACGCCTTGAAACTGCGCAGAGAGAACCCAAAATTTCGACCATCTTCAAAATCGCGAATGCACTAGAGGTGACTCCCGATTATTTGATAAAGAAAGTTGCGGAAAAGCTGAGCGATTGAATATTTTCCTAAAGTTTATTTAAGCAGCATAAATGACACTTTTTACCCATTCCAAAATCTCGGATGCCTGAGCAACGGCGGTTTTTGCCATATATTCATTGACCTCGATTTCATTGGGGTATCGCGGCATTACACCGTATTTCGTCAAATTGTCGGCATAATCCAGAAGTGTTTCGGAAATTTCGACACCTGTTTTTTCTTTTACGGCGTTGTACACTTGATTCATAAGGAAGGATATATCGTGGACTTTCGGCATTCCGCCGTGATTTCCGAAATATACAATCACTGCTTTTACCGCTTTTTCGGCTGCCTGCTGGCTGTGATAGCATATAATTTCGAGCGGCAATGGATAAAACGCACCGTTCAACAGATGATCTGCGGTGTTAAAATCCATGTCGGCATAAGCCAACCATGCCTTTACTTCCGCCATTTTCTGTTCCAAATTCAAATTTTCGTTGTTGTTTCCCATGCTGATCCCTCTTTAATTCAGCTCATACAGAAGTTTTCCGTTTCTCGAGACTTCGCCTTCGACATAAAGCGTATCATTTGAATTGCTGTATTTATCGAATCTCGTTTTTGTTCCGACGACGATGTCAACAGGTCTCTTCCGAAGATATCTGATCGCTTTGTAAGCTTCTGTGGAAACATCAGCGACATTCCGGTTGTCGTCAACAACGATATAGAAATCGAAGTCGCTATCTTCGTTGTTTGTTCCGGCTGCAAATGAACCGAAAAGGAAAATTTTGACCGGTTTTAGTTTTTCAACGAAACACTTAATTATTTCCATAATATTTTCAGATGCTTCTTTGTCTTTGATGCTCAAAAGTACCGAATTTCCCAACATATCGGTTCCCTCCATTAAAAAACCACTAATCATACCACAAAATCGAATATTTTCAATCGGTTTATTTTTTTGTTGTATTTCAAGTTTGATTGTTTTTGCCGGCTGGATACCGGATGTTTGCCTTGAAAGCTGTGTGATGAGCTGAGCTTAAGCTCAAACTATTTCCTCGAATCTTAGCTTTATTTCTTCTTTTCCGAATTTTCGAGCGAAGCTTTGATGAATCCGAAGAAGAGCGGGTGAGGCTTGTTGGGTCTTGATTTGAACTCGGGATGGTACTGGACTCCTACGTGGAACGGGCGTTCCGTGAGTTCGACGGTCTCGACCAGTCTGCCGTCCGGCGAGATGCCGCTGAGCGTCAGACCTGCCTGCTGTAGGACTTCGCGGTAGTCGTTGTTGACTTCGTGGCGGTGACGGTGCCTTTCGGAGATGAGTTTCGTGCCGTAGCAGCGTTCCATCGTTGTCCCCGGCTGGATCTCGCACGGGTATGCGCCGAGCCTGAGAGTGCCGCCTTTGTCGATCTCCTCGCTCTGGCCGGGCATGAAGTCGATGACTTTGTTTTTGCAGATCTCGTTGAATTCGCCTGAGTCAGCGTCTGCGATGCCGGCGACGTTTCTGGCGAACTCGATCACGGCTATCTGCATTCCGAGACAGATGCCGAAGAAGGGGACTTTGTGCTCGCGGGCATAGCCTGCCGCTAGAATCATGCCGGCGATTCCGCGTCCGCCGAAGCCTCCGGGGATGAGGATGCCGTCGACTTTCGAGAGCTTTTCGTCAAGGTTCTGGGCTGTTAGGGTCTCGGAGTCTATCCAGTCGATATCGACCTTCGCGCTAAGGGCGTACCCGGCGTGGCGCAGAGCTTCCGTGACCGAAAGATAGGCGTCGTGAAGCTGCGTGTACTTGCCGACGAGGGCGATTTTGACCTTTTTCCTGCTCGTTTTGATGCGTGCGACCATTTCACGCCACTCGGCAAGGTCCGGTTCCGGTGCCTCGATCCCGAGTTCACGGCAGACGACACCGGAGAAGTTTGCCGATTCAAGCATCAGCGGCGCTTCGTAAAGGTGCGGGAGCGTGATGTTTTCGAAGACGCAGTCCGGCTTGAGGTTGCAGAACATCGCGATCTTCTGGAAAATCGACTTTTCAAGCGGCTCGTCACAGCGGAGGACGAGGATGTTCGGGCGGATCCCCATGCCCTGAAGCTCCTTGACCGAGTGCTGCGTCGGCTTCGATTTGTGTTCCTCCGAGGCGTGGAGGTAGGGGACGAGCGTGACGTGGATGAAGAGGCTGTTCTCTCTGCCGACTTCGAGCGAGATCTGGCGCACCGCCTCCAGGAAGGGCTGGCTTTCGATGTCGCCGATCGTCCCGCCGATCTCGGTGATGACTACGTCGGCTGCGGTCTTTCTGCCTACCTGATAGACGAACTCCTTGATTTCATTGGTGATATGTGGAATTACCTGAACGGTCGAGCCGAGGTATTCGCCTCTGCGCTCCTTGTTGAGGACGTTCCAGTAGACCTTGCCGCTGGTAAGGTTCGAGTAGCGGTTGAGATCCTCATCGATGAAGCGTTCGTAGTGACCGAGATCGAGGTCGGTCTCCGCGCCGTCCTCGGTGACGTAGACTTCGCCGTGCTGGTAGGGGCTCATGGTCCCAGGGTCAACGTTGATGTAGGGGTCGAGCTTCTGCGCTGCGACCTTGAGGCCTCTCGTTTTGAGAAGTCTGCCGAGCGAAGCTGCCGTGATGCCCTTTCCCAAGCCCGAAACAACGCCGCCTGTCACAAAAATGTACTTTGTCATCCTTTTTTCCTCACTTTCAAAATAAAAAAAGGGCGCCTCCAGGACGCCCGCTGTTATTTGCACGTCATGATGTCGAGTATGACCTTGTCGGTCGTCTCCATCCCCTCCGAAGCGACTGTCGCGAGGTTGCGTATCGTCTTCTCGATGTTCTTTTCGATGATGCCGTCAAGCTCCGAGATCTCGATGTTTTCAACCGCCAGGAGCGCACTCTGGAGCGCAGCGTTGATGGTCGTCGAGACCTTGAGCGCACACCCGGATTTCGCACCGTCGCAGATCACGCCGGAGATGTTTCCGATCATATTTTTAATGGTGTAGTTGATCTGCGGGAGCGTTCCGCCGAAGATGTAGGTGATGCCGCAGGCCGCGCCGGTAGATGCCGTTACGGTGCCGCAGAGCGCCGAAAGCTTCGACATGAACTCCTTCAGGTGGATCGCTATCAGGTTGCCGAGGTAGAGTGCGCGGATCAGCTTTTCACGCGGGGAGTTGATGCGCTCCGCGACCGCGACGATAGGCAGCATGACGGTGATCCCCTGGTTGCCGCTGCCGGAGTTGCTCATCACGGAGAGGGTGCAGCCCGCCATTCTCGCGTCGCTTGCCGCCGCCGTCAGAGCCATCGCCCAGTTGGCAAGGTCGTCGCAGAGGAGGCCTTTGCTGACGTTGAGCCGGAGGGTCTTGCCGACACGCAGGCCGTAGTCGCCGGAGAGTCCCTCCATTGCGATCCTGCGGTTCATCTCTGCGCCTTCGAGGACGTACTCGATCTTTTCGAGCGGGACCTTGTTTATGAAGTTCCAGATGCCTTCGACGGTCATCTGGTTGGTCTTGACTTCTGGCTTGCTGGCACTGCTCGGGGAGAATGCGCCGCACTGTTTCTGGAAGAGGACTTCGCCGTTCAGCTCCTTCAGGACGATGTTTGTATGACAGCCGCAGATGACCGTCCGTGCAACATTCGAGCCGCTTTTGCAGATCGCCTCGATGTAGAGCTTGTCGACCTTTTCCTTGACCGCGATGTCGATTTTGTCAGCCTTGACGAACTCTTTGGCCGCTGCTATCTGTTCTGCCGTGACGCCCTCCAGGACCTCAAGTTCCTTCGACGGGTCGCCGCCCTTCACGCCGAGTGCCGCCGCTATCGGGAGCCCGACCATGCCGGTGCCGGGGATGCCGACGCCGAGACCGTTCTTCATGATGTTCCCGCTGAGGAAGAGTTCGACTCTCTCGACCGGTGAGCCAAGCAGCTTCGCCGATGTCGCTGCCGCCAGCGCTACTGCGATCGGTTCAGTGCATCCGAGTGCCGGAACGACCTCGCTGTTGAAGATGTCGATATACATCTGGTAATCCATTTCATCCTCCCTTTTTTCGACCTCGTCGACCGCCTCAAAGTCAGTGAATACGCGGTATTCGTATGCCTTGAGACCGATCCTGAAGCCGTTCTCGCAAAGCTCGCGCATGTCGGTGTATCTTACTTCGCCGCTGACGAGTTCGCGGTATTTCAAAAGCCTTCTGCCCGTATCAAGCCTCAGCGCCTCCGTGACGGTGCGCTCGAGCAGTCTGCCTGCCGGTTTGTCCTTGAATTTTGCCGAAACCTTGATTGAGCCTGAGGTTTCGCTGAATTTGTTGTGGAAAAATACCAGCACGAACCTGCCGTCGCAGCCGTTCGAGTAGGCGATGACGTCTTCGTCGATCCCGCCGCCGTCACGATGGAAATCGTAAAGGTAAAAGTTGTCCGAGTGGGCGAAGAGGTGACGCTGTCTCATCAGCGGGAAAATCTCGCGCTCGTGGCGTCTGACGAGTTCCTCGTTCACCTTTTCGTCGAGCAGCGCGTGGGTGAACTCCATGCCGTATTTTTCGGTGAAACCTTCGATCTGCCCGTGCCCGAAGAGCGGCAGCCCCGGCATCGTCACCATCATCGCGGTGACGCCGAAATACTTGTCGTTCGTGCCGAACTGCACCGCAGCTGTCTCCTCGTCGGGGTTGTTCAGGAAGTTGACGAACTTGCCCAGGATCTGCGGGTCGAACTCGAGGGTGCTTTTGATCGAGTTCCTGAACTTCGCGTTTTCCTCGTTTTTCATGAAGTTCATGAAGGCGCTGTTGTAGACTCTGTGCATTCCGAGAGTCCGCACGAAGTAGCTCTCCATCAGCCAGAAGGCCTCGGCAAGAAGCAGCGTGTCGGGCGCCTCGGCAGCCACGCGGTCAACGACCTCGCGCCAGAACTCTTTCGGGAAGGCGGCGTTGAACTCCTGGATGGTCATGCCGTGTTCAGCACGGGAGGCGATATCTCCGCCGTGTCCCGGTTCCGGGAACCACAGCCTGTGAAAATGCCTCTTCGCCAGCGTCATCGCCGCGTCGAACCTGATGATCGGGAAGCTTTTCGCTATCCTGATGATCGTCCGGATGACCTGCTCGCGAAGCTCGGGGAGCAGGTAGTTCAGCTGCGCCGTGTCGTTCCACGGCATACATGTCCCGTCGTTCCCGTGGTAGATGTAGCTCGTTTTGCCGCTTGCGAAATCGACCCGCTTGAAGACGACGGCCGCATCTGTTTTCGTGAAGTAGTGATCCTCGATGTATACCCCGATCTTGGGGTCGCAAGAGAGGTTTTCGCCGGTGAAGGAGTAACTCGGGAAGGGAGGTTCGTCGGTTGAGATGAACCATTCTGGGTGTTCGCTCATCCAGCGCGAATCGATCGCTGTGTGGTTCGGGACCATATCGCAGGCGAGCCTGATCCCGAGGCGGTTTGCGCGCTCCCTCAGGTTCCGGACTGCCGGTTCGCCGCCGAGCTCGTTTGAAATTTCGTAGTCGTAAAGCGAATAGGCGCTTGCCGTCGCGTCGTTGTTGCCCATGAGCTGCTTGATGCGCTTCGAGGCGCGGCTCCGCTCCCAGATCCCGATCAGCCAGAGCCCCGTGAAACCGCGGTCTGCGATGGTTTTCAGCTCCTCGTCAGGTATCTGGTCGATCCTTGAGATCCGGCGTCCGTACTGCTTCGAAAGCTGGTCCAGCCAGACATAGGTGTTTTTTACGAGCATGATGAGGCGCGGCATCCAGAGCGAATCCCTGGAAAAACTCTCGGTCTCGGCTCCGTAGTCTCCTGCGCCGCGGAAAAAATCGGTGTTAAATTCAAAAGCGTGCCCTTTTGCATTCGGATCCGCCATGCGCATCTTCTCTTCCTTCAGGATGTCGGAGGAGAGCAGGAGCCTGCGCGTAAAACTGCCGGTGATCCTGACTCCCCAGTGCTCCAGGATGAACTGAAGCTGGTCGAGCAGAGAGCCGGGAGAGCGCCGCGAAGGTTCGAGAAGTAAGTCTATAAGTGACATTCCTGCGTTGCCTGCGGCTGCGGAACTGACGCTTTTTCCGTAGTTTTCCGCCATTTTCCCGAACTCTGTGTAGCAGCTCTTTTCAGCAAGTCCGGAGTCGTCGAAAAGTTTTTTCAGCCTGCCTAGCGCCGGGTTCTGGTTCGTAAGCCAGAGAACGACGAGCTCTTCGGCTTCGATGTCGCTGCAGCGGGTCCCGTCGATCAGCGAATCGAGGAATTTTTTTGCCTCGGCTCCCGTTGCAATCGAAGGATCAGCCGGCGGGAACTCTGTCACGAAGGTCAGAAGAAGCTTTTCAGCCTCCTCCTTTCCGAGCTTTTCAGCGATCTGCCGGAGCAGCTCCACTGCAAAATCCTGACCCGTCTCTTCGCGGTGGATCTTGAAGACAAAGTGCATGAGCTCGTCGATGAGCCCGGCGGCATAGAGCTCGCCCGGAGCGGCCTTGAGCTGGTTCGCCAGCCTTCTTGCCGCGCTGAAATCGGCGAAAACGACATTCCCGGTGATCGAAAACAGCTCTGCCGGGACAGCCAGTTCCCGCCGGATCAGGCGGTGTATGTGGAAATGATTAGTTTCCAAGAGCTTTCTTTACGAGTGAACTTGCCGCTTTGCCGTCGTACTGCCCGTCAAAATCCTTTTTGAGAGCCGCCATGACGACGCCCATCTGACGCGGTGACTTGTCGGGAAGAGTTGCAACGATTTCAACTATCTTCGCGTAAAGTTCCTCTTCGCTGAGCTGTTTCGGCAGAAGTGATTCCAGGATCTCCTTTTCACGCAGAGCGTCGCTTTTGTCCTTGCCGATCTCGTCGAGCAGCTTGATGTTTTCGTTCACGTTTTTCAGGAACTTTTTGATAACGTTAAGCGTTTCGGCTTCGGTGGTTTCGCGGTTGCCGTCGTTTTTGCCGACCATGACAGCCTCTGCGATAAGCGTCGAAAGCAGGTTGCCTTTGAGGGTGTCCCTCTCAAGCTTTGCCTTCATCATCATTTTTTTAAGATCGTTGATCATTTTCGCCTCGATTAGAAAAGAGAGAGCGAGCAGCCGCTGCTCTTTTTGTCTTTGTCTTTCTCCGGTTCCGGATCGTCGTCGAAGTTCATGTCGTCAGCAGAATCCGCATCCGAAGCGATGACATCGACATCGGATCCTGCGTCGGAATCGGTCTCCTCTTCGCCGTCGTAGTCAAGCGGAACGCATTTTGAATCAAGACACTTCGCGTCTTCGCCCATGCAGTCGCGGTCTCTTTCGCAGGGCATAGCGCAGACGGCGCCCTTGTCGTTGTAGTTCTTGTGGCAGACCATGCCGTAACCGTAACCGAACGATCTGCAGTCGCTGTCGGATTCGCAGCCCGGGGTGCAGATATCCATCTGATAACCCTGCATACTGAATTTGACGCACTTGTTGACCATGTTGTCCTCGTCGTCGTTGCAAGCGTAGTCGTTGTTGCACATTACGACACAGAGTCCGTCAGGGATCTGGTCAAGGCACATCATTGCGTTGTATTTGCAGTCGTCTACCGTCTCGCAGGGTCCGAGCGGCTCTGAAGGAACGTTTTTGCAAAGCTTCGATTTCGTGTCGCAGTAAGCGATCTCCTGGTTGCAGTCAGAGTCTTCCTTGCACTCCGGGATGCAGATACCGAGGGTGTCGTCGGTGCAGGTCATGCCGGCAGGACACGGATTTTCCTTGTTGCACTCGAGGAAGCAGTCGGTCGAAGTCTGGGAATCTTCGTAAGCCTCGGTTCCGTCAGGACATGCGAATTTATTGTTTTTGATCACGCAGTAACCGTCTGCAAAGTTGTATTTCTTGTATTCGCCGGTAAGGCATTTTACGTTCTCTTCCGCAAAGTCAGCGTTTGCGCAGTCCGCGTTTTCGGAGCACTTGCCGCCGACTTTGGAGATATCTTTTTCAAAGCCTTCGTCGACTCTGCCGTCGCAGTTGTCGTCGAGGTTGTTCTTTATCTCTTCGCCGCTTGCCTCGCACATTTCGAGACCTGCAGCCAGACGGACTGCCTTGAGCAGGTTAAGTCTGCCGTAGCCGAATTTCACGCTGTGGCCGTTTTCATCATAGAACCCGGTCGACGGGTTGACCTTGTCGGAGCTTTTGTGAAGGATCTCGATCGCCTCTTCGAGCGTAAGTTCCGGATTTACCGAGAAGATCGTTCCGAACGCGCCGGTGATCACCGGAGCTGCCGACGAGGTGCCGCTGAACTGGTTCGTGTAGTCCTTGTCAAGGTCGCCGTAGCCTACGAGGTAGCTTGTCGCGATACCGATGAGCGGGTTCATCGAGAGTGACGGAGCGACAACATCGATCATCGAACCGTAGTTCGAGTATCTGACCCTGGTGTCCCAAGCCGATGAAGCTCCGACCGTGATGACGCTGCTCGAAACCTGCTTGCCCTCTCTCTCGAACTCGAATTTGTAGGTGAGGATGCCGGTGTAGCTTGCATCAACGCCGTCGTTGCCGCTTGCATAGACAATGGCGCCGCCTTTGCCGTTCCTGCCCTCTTTGATGAACTTCATGTGGCTCTCGATCTCGCCCTGAGAAGCGGGGATATCGCCGAAGCCCGACATCGGACCGAAAGAGCAGTTGACTGCAACGATCGAAGGATCCTCGACATATTTCGTGTAAGCCGTCATGAGCTTTTTGTCGCTGGAACTTTCCTGCGTTCCCATTCCGCCTTCCATGTAGGTTACGGGGTAAATTCCGCACCACGGACAGATGCCGGCTGTTCCGATCTCGTTGCCCTCAGCGGCAGCGACACCGGCGCAGTTCGTGCCGTGCGAATATCCGGAAGTTCCGTACATACCGGTGTTTTCGATCTTTCCGGGGTTTCCGGTCTCACCTTCGTGGACCATGTTGTATCCGTCCTCGAGCTTGTTTTTGAGGTCCGGATGCGCGAAGTCGACGCCGCTGTCCATGATGGCCACCTTCGCTACCTCGAAGTTTTCGAGCTCGCCTGCATCGATCTTTTCGGAGATGAGTCTGATCGCGTCGTCAAATCTGACATCGGCGTTTTCGAGCGTGTCGATCTCTTTGCCGTAGGCGTTGATACCCTTACCGGTGTTCTTGAGCGACCACTGATAGTTCTCCTTATAATATTTATCCTCGACCGGGTACTTTACGACCTTTTCGAGAAGCTGCGTCCTGCGGATGATGTTCGGGAAGGCGAATCCGTCACCGTTCTCGACGATCTGCTGAGCGGTTTTTACGCTGTCGGATGCTCCGTCGAATTCGATGTAGTCGTATCCGCTTACCAGCTCACTGACCTTCAAATTGTATTTTTTTGCAATAAAATCAGCAGGTTTGCTGCCTTTATAGAAGAGGATCGAATCTGCTACGACCATGTGTCCGTTGATGAAGTAGATCGGCAGATTTCCTTTGGAATCCTTCTGCAGAACGATCATCTGGTCGCCGTGAGACCACTTGAAAACGTAGTTTTCGGGCGCCTTTACGCTTACTCTGTCAAGTTTCAGCGCATAAACGCCCTCGTTCCTCTTGAGCTCGAAGAAGCTTCCGTCGCTTCTGTAGACCTTCTCTGCGAAGAGAGAGAGCGAGCAAAGAGAGATTGCCAAAATCGTGAAAAGAATCTTTTTCATGTTTCCCCCTGTTTTTCGGTTTTTACCGGTTTATAAGTCCCTGCCGCAGCACTTTTTGTATTTTTTCCCGCTGCCGCACGGACACGGATCGTTTCTTCCGACCTTCGGAGTCTCTCTTCTGACCTGCTCGGGCATGATCTGGACTCCGTCCTCGAAGAACCACTCTCCGTCTATTTTTTTAAATGATGCGTTTTCGTGGTGGCACTGCATAGCGCCGTCAAGAAGCGAATAAGCCTTGAAAACGACGTTTCCGGAGGTGTCCTCTTCACCGCCCTTTTCGACGCTGACGATCTCAAGACGCTTCCAGTCGGTCTTTTTGGCCCACTTTTCGACAGCCTCACGCGGCATGTTGCCAGTCTGGTTCTGGACTGTCGAATCCATTATGAAGTCGATCTCCTGAGCGGCGTACGCCGAATATCTGGCACGCATGAGCTCTTCAGCCGTCTTCGCCTTTCTTTCATTCTTTATTATAGGTTTACAACACTCTTCGTAGCTCTTTCCGCTTCCGCAGTAGCATTCAGTCATTTTTCCCTCCGAACATTAAATAACTACTTGATAAACCACTCTTTTTTCTCACGGGAATACTCAAATTCCGATCTCTCCTCATTGACGGAGGGCCTGATGTACTGCCTCTCCGCCAGAGGCTTGAAAATATCGTAAAGCTCGCCTTCGCAGACGGTCTCCACATCGTATGTCACAGTTGCGAACTCACCCTGGTTCACGATCGCCTTGAAGGCTTTGAACCGCGTCGAACAGACCTCGGCCGTGCACCTGTTCTTGTCGCACTTGAATATCTTTTTCCCCTCCTCAGTCGCTTCGAACATCGGCATTTTCCTGCCGGCAGCCTCGACATAGACATCTGGCCTGAAGGTGAGGTATTTGCCCGTTGCGACAGCCTTGTATACCGGAACATACGACGGATCGGTCATCGCTCCGAGATAGAACGAAACGCTTCGGCCGGGCATTTTCGCCAGACGATCCTTAATTAAGACTTCTGCGTTTTCCTGCGAAAGTTTGATCTGCTCGCCGCACGAAAATGCGAAAAAAAGCGCCGGAATCAGAGTGAACAGAAATTTCTTCATTTAAAAAACACCTCGTTAGTTGACAGCCGCCGTATCCTATTTTTTTTTGGATTTAATGCAAAGAGAAAGATTCCGATCTTTTTGTTGAAATAAAAAAAAGTACGGCTAAACTCATCCCGCTTTTTTGCAATTTTGCTTTTTTTTATCTTTTTTTTAGGAGGAAACATGAAAAAATTCACAGTCATTATGGCAGTTCTTCTCGCTGCATTCTTCTTTGTAAGCTGCGGCGGCGACGAAAACGACGACGCTGAAGGTGCATCCTGCGATGTAGAGGGCGCATATCAGTGCTCAGGCAACACTATTATTATTTCTCAAAAGTGTCAGGACGGTACCTGGACAAATTTCCAGCAGTGCAACGACGGCTGCAATCAGGCTACAGGCAAATGCAATGAACCCGGCGGCGACACCGGTTCAGGCGACACTGGCTCAACAGACACAGGTGATACCGGCACAGGTGACACCGGCACAGGCGACTCCGGTTCAGACACCGGCGACACAGCTGGCGGCACCGACACATGTGCAGACATTTATCAGTGCTCCACAAACTGCGCTGATCAGGCTTGCCTTGAAGCCTGCATCGCAAACGGAACACCGACGGATCAGAACCTTTTTGTTACAATGTACAACTGCTGGGGAAACAACTGCGCTAATGCTTCAACAAGCGATGAATTTACTGACTGCATCGCTGCAAACTGCTTGAACGAGACAGAAGCGTGCGGTCTTAACGTTCCCAAACAGGGCGACACGACCTATTCTGCTCCTTACGGAACTGCTCAGGTCAACGTTGCGAGCACCTACATCCTTACCAACGAGACACAGATTGACGGAAGCATGGTCAACATGTCCTCTTACGTAAGCGGAAATCTGGGCAGCAGCAGCATCGTTCCCGCAAACGCTCAGCTCAGCTATTACTATGCGGCTCTCGTTCAGGACGGCGGTCAGCAGTACTTCCAGATCGTCCAGAACTATGCGGCGGATGCTCAGGGTCAGCAGGCGATCCCCTTCGGTGTATTCATCATCCTTCCGGCAAATGCTGCTCCGGGAACAGTCCATTTCGGACTTGATCAGGAGTCGGTTGGTCAGATGTTCGTTGTTGATTTCAACGGCAATCAGGTCGGCTGCTATCACGGATTCGGCTACGGTGATCTTACCCTCACGGCTGCAAACGCTGCTGCAGGCGCTGCAGGCAATGTCAGCCTGAGCGGCTCGATCGAGATCTACAGTGCAGCAAACGCTCCGATGTACGGCGGCGACATCACCAGCCACCTTAACGGCTGGGTAAACTGCGCAGTTCGTTAGTCACGACTACGGATCTGTTTTTTTCAAACCCCGGGCGACCGGGGTTTTTTTTTGCTTCCGGGTTCCGGTAGGTTCGAAAGCTAAACGATTTCCGTTTTTTTCTTTATTTTCTTCAAAAAATTGGCAAAAATTGCTGACCTGTTCGTAGGTGTTTTTGAGTTTTTGCTTTAGGAGCGTTTCAATGACAGTACAACGTGAAAGGATCAGCGTACCATTTAAACAGGCGGTACAGATGCTTGTGCCGTATTGCAAATCAAAGATTTGGGAGCAGATAACGGCTGTTCTGCCGATCGTTCTCTATCTGATTTTCTTCCAGTCGGTCGTTCTGGGGCTCTCGATCGCTGAGTCGGGAACGATTGCCGTCGGGATCGGCCTTGTCGTCCTGGGCCTTGCATTTTTTATGGAGGGGCTCCTGCTGGGGATCATGCCGCTCGGCGAGATCCTGGGCATCAAGCTGCCGCTGAAGAGCGGTCTTGTGGTCCTGATCGCCTTCAGCTTCGTCCTCGGTTTCGGTGCGACCTATGCCGAACCTTCTATCGGCATCCTTAAGGCGAGCGGTTCCTTCATCAAGCCGTGGGACGCTCCGCTGCTCTTTGTCATGCTGAACCAGTATTCCGAATATCTGGTCGCTTTTGTCGGGATCGGCGTAGGTTTTTCGGTCGTTGCCGGAATGATGCGTTTCATGAAGTCGATTTCGCTTAAGCCCTTTATTTATATCGTCATTTCGATCACGCTCCTTGTTTCGCTCTGGGGCGTTTTTGATAAAAACATCTTCTATATCACAGGTCTTGCATGGGACTGCGGTGCTGTTACGACCGGTCCGGTCACTGTTCCGCTCGTGCTTGCCCTCGGTATCGGAATCTGCCGTTCTGTAGGCGGCGAGGACAGCGGTTCGATGGGATTCGGTGTCGTTACGCTTGCCAGCGCATTCCCGATCCTTGCTGTCATGCTGCTCGGTTTCGCGCTCAACACAAAGGTCCCGGAGCCGATGTCAAAGGCTGAGTTCTTCAGCGAGGCAAACAAGGCTGCTGCAGTGTTCGTCGCAGGCGGCGAGGAGCTTTACGAGAGCCTGAAGAGTGATACCGGAGACCCGGCTGACAAGGTCCAGCAGGCGATCAACCTGCTCACCGTCACGACCGAAAAATTCGTCGACGCGGCACGCGCGATCCTTCCGCTGACGCTGCTTCTTCTGCTTGTCTTTATCTTCATACTGCGTGAAAAACTGCCGAAAAAGGATGAGATCTTCTTCGGGATCTTCATCTCGATCATAGGAATGGGACTCTTCGGGATCGGTATGGATTTCGGTCTGAAAAAGATAGGCGACCAGGTCGGTTCGAGACTTCCGGCTTCCTTCAGCGCTATCGAGATCCGCGAAGAGGGCGAGACGATCTACAACTTCGACGAGAAGGTCGTCCAGACATCGATCGACGAGAGCGGCCAGACCTCGCAGTTCTTCTTCAAGAACGACAAGAACATGACCTACAAGGCTGTTCCTTACCACAGCGAAAACTTCGACGCGAAGAAGAAAACATACAACTACATCCCGAAAATCGGACCTCTCTTCGGCGAGAACGGCGGTATCGGAGGCGTTCTGGTCGTCATCCTCTTCGCCTTCATCATGGGGTACGGTGCAACACTTGCCGAGCCTGCGCTGAACGCTCTCGGAATGAAGGCGGAAGAGCTCTCCGTCGGTACCTTCAAGAAGGCGACGCTGATTCATTCGGTTGCTGCCGGCGTCGGCTGCGGTATCGCCCTCGGAGTCGCCAAGATCATTTGGAATCTGCCGATCATCTGGATGCTAGTGCCGGCCTATGTGGTCCTGCTTTTCCTGACTAAAATTTCGGACGAGCAGTTCGTCAATATCAGCTGGGACAGCGCCGGCGTAACTACCGGACCGATTACGGTCCCGCTGGTGCTCGCTCTCGGTCTCGGTCTCGGCGGTCAGGTCGAGGGAGTCATCGAGGGCTTCGGGATCCTGAGCATGGCTTCGGCCTGCCCGATCCTTGCGGTTCTTGTTTCGGGACTGATTTCGAAGAGAAGATCCAGAAATATTCTTGCAGCACAGGGAGGCACCAATGAAAGTCACTGAAATTTCTAAATTTACATGCAGCGTCTATAAGTTCGTTGCTCCGCTTGTGCTGGACGCATTGAAGGATAATCATGTCAATTACCACATCCTTCAGCGTGCGAGATCCGTTATCGCCACCAACAAGCGCAGGGGCTTTTTCAACGGCGATATCGCCGAACTCGAGGTCGAAACATACCACTTCTACACCGATCCCAAGGACGAGAAGGCTGTTTACGATTCCATCGTTGCAAAGGCGGGTCTCAATCAGGAGGGGCGCGGCTCACTCTGCGTCGAGACGGCGATCCTGATCGAGGGCGGAGAGGATAATTCGAACATCGGATCGCTCGATTTCACGGTCAAATCCGAGGCTACCGACTTTACCGGAGTCTATGCGATAACCCAGCGCGGACGCGGCAACGATCTTGCCAGGATCGCGGTCAACAACGGTTCGTGCGTTCCTTACGTTTTCCACGGCAAAGGCGGCGGGATCCGAGACAGAATGGGGCTTATCAGGATCACGATCCCTGCCGAAAAGGAGATGCTCAACATCGTGGTCGCCGAGCATAACGGCAACGGCCTGATGAATCTTCTGATTGACGGCGGACAGCTTGACAGACCCGGCATGGGTTTCATTTTCACCTATCCGGTCAAGCGCGCCCTGATGGACAGAAAGAGCACTCTCACTGTAAAGTCTGCGGCGAGCATCGGTCAGATAGTCGCGGCGATCGACGAACTCAAAAACAGTACGGAATGGCGTAAAAAGAGCTATATTTCTGCTGACTTGCCAGAAAGACGTTACTTCGAGAACCTCGAAAATATCATGCTGATCTGCGACGATACCCAGGCAGAGGCGATGCTTCAGGCGGCGATGGATGCCGGTGCGAGCGGAGCGACGATTTCTACCTGCAGAAGCTTCAGTGTCCAGAAGGATCAGAACAGCACTTCGCAGAAGGCTGTCGAGATTTCCGATATGGTCGTCGGCAGCAACCAGAAGAAAGATATCATCACAGCGGTGATGGAGAAGGGCTTCTTCGGCAAGGAGATCAACGGAAGGATCATCGTCAAGAAGAGCAACCTGGCCTTCTCTTATGTCGGCAAGAAAAAATAACCGGAGTCGATGATGAAAAAAATATCAATAATTCCACTTGTTTTTACCATTGCGTTCCTTGTCTCGTGCGGTTCCAAGGTCAACTTTGACGGTTTTTCCGACAAAAACTTCATCGAGTGCATAAAAAAGACCGAAAAGCGGCTTGAGGAGATTACCGAGCTCAACTGCGCGAATACCGAGCAGTCGCTCAAGGATAACCCCTTCGGCGAGACTCTGATCCATAACATCGCCGGTGCGGAAAAGCTTGTGAACCTCAGGAAACTTGACCTTAAAAAGAACAAGATCGAGGATATTTCACCGCTTTCCGGGCTCACTTCGCTCGAGTATCTCGACCTTGGTGAAAACGAGATCCGTTCGATGTATCCTCTGGAGCATCTTACGAATCTGACCTATCTCTGCCTCGACAAAAACTACATCGGCGATATGCGTCCGGTAAAGGATATGACGAAGCTCGAGACTCTTGATGTCAGCAGGAACGGCATCCAGGGGATGGCCGACTTTTCGAAGCTTAAAAATTTGAAACGGCTCGAGCTGAACAGCAACAGGATCAGCGACATAACGCAGCTTTCGGACCTGACTTCGCTCGAATACCTCTCGCTTAACGACAACGCGGTCATCGAGATATATCCGCTCCAGCCTCTGCAGAAGCTGAAGGTCCTGAAACTGAACATCAACCGCATCGACGTTATTCTGGTGCTCGGCAAACTCATGGCGCTGGAAGAGCTCTACATGCAGGACAACCAGCTCAGGGATCTGGCTCCGATCGCCGAACATCCGAAGCTCAAACTTGTCGATGTGGAGATGAATTCCATCTTTTCTTTCGACAATGTTGCCGCTCTTGAGGCGAGAGGCTGCAAAATTCTCGGGAAAAAGGTCCAGTCCAAGTAAGTTTTTTGCTTTAATTAGTGAGTTTTTCTATCCTTTATTTTGACTTTAGAAAGAGAGTCTCTAAAATTTACCGTTTTTATGGATTCGTTTTTTTATTTGGAGGATGTAACAGATGAAAAGAACATTGGTGCTGATGTTGCTCTCTCTGGCAATCGCAATGCTTGTATCATGCAACAGCTATGATATCGAAGGAAAGCCCGAGATAGCATCGAACCCTGCAAAGAAAGTATTCGCCTTCTATCCGTGGGATGAAGAAAAATCCGGCGGCGACAGCGGCGACACTACCGCTCCGGAACCGACAGACACCGGTGACACCCAGGACGACACCGGCGATACAGCAGCTGATACAGGTGACACGGCTGCAGACACCGGCGATACTTCAACTGACACGGGTGACACGGCTGCAGACACAGGCGATACCGAAGCCGATTCCGGCGACACCGAGGAGGGAGTGATCGTTGTCAAGGCAGCGGCTGTTCCGGATGTTGTTACCGAAGAGTTCGATATTTACAACCGTGGTGTTACGGGCGAACTTAAGATCAGAAAGATCAACATGATCGACCCGAGCGGCAACCTGATAGATTCGCTTGATAACGAAACTTACAAAAATCTCTTCAAGATCCAGATCCAGAAGGTTACGGCAGACGGTATCGCGACCGAAGGCTGGACTGAGAAGCTTCTGACCTTCGACAACATGGCTGCAGAGGATGGTACCAAGATCGCGTCTCTCTGTCCGCTTGATCTCGCTTCCGAGGAGAGAAAGTGCAAGAGCGGCTTCGACGGCGCAAAGTACAATTCGCAGTTCAAAATCAAAATCAACTATGATAAGGCTGCTGCAACGAAGATCAAAAACGAAGGGATCTCCGAAGAGTACAGGACAAGCGGCGATTTCTCGATCGAGATCTGCACGAACGATCCTACAAAAGAGAAATCAGATACCTGCGGCGACAACTCGACAAGCTACAGGATCCAGATCACAAGACAGCCCGCGAAACCGCCAAAACCGATAATCCACGTCGGTTTCGAGTATCCGATCGCAAAGCCGATGTCTTACAGAAACATTTATGATCCGGTCCAGATGAACCTCAAGGATACATGCGTATCGGATCCGAACGCGCCGACACAGTGCCTTGATGGCTGGAAGAGCAGATACTACATCAGGTACAAATGGGAAATGAAAGAGTCTCCGACTCCTCTTATGCCGCAGTCTCAGCTTACCCTTACCGATGCAACAAGCGCATCAGCAGGTCAGTGGCTTCCTGACGACGATAAAAACGACAACCCGAAGAGAGCCTCTTTCACAGGCGTCATGATCACGCCCAGAAGATACGACACTCCGAACGAAACTTACGACGCTTCGAAGTGCTCCAGCGAGTGCGGAGAGGAGCCGACCTGCAACGAAGATACCGACAAGTACTGCTTCAGGAAGATCTCCGATTACCTCGGCTGCCGCCAGAAATACTGCGAGCGCAACCGTACAAAATACTACAAAATCAACATTCAGGCTGAAACGGTCGACAAAGAGACTGACCTCGTCAGCGATACGGAAGACATCACCGTCATCCCGAAGATCATCCCGCAGGCACGTGTCGTTGCACAGCTTACCTGGAAACAGGGTTTCAGATCAAAGGCTGAGTCCGATACAAAAGAGGGTGTAGCGATCGACCTTGATATCCACATGATCAAGAGAGACAGCCTTGAGGCGGGATCGCTTGGTTTCACGCCTACTACCGGACTTCTTGGAACATACAAAAAAGACTCACTTGCTGAAGCTCAATGCCCCACTGCGACTGCGGAGCCCGGATGCGAGAAGTTTTATCGTCACGATGACTGCTCATTCGGAGATCCTGGTGTCGTAACCTCTGGCATGACTCAGGATGCAACGATCCAGTGGCACGCTTCACTCGATATCGATAACATCTGGGGAGGAAACAACTATGAAACTCCCGAGACTATCGGTCTTGGTCCGATCACCGACCTTGACAATAACGGTGTTCCGGATGTAAACCCGATCGACGACCAGTATCTTATTGTTGTCGGCTATGTCGGCTGTACCTCAAAGTTCAGCGACGGAGTTAACCGTTGCGACGAGACTTATGTCGGAGATGACAGCGCTTACGAAGTCGATGCAAGAGTCGAGATCCTTCTTGACGGTGACGAGGCTCCGAGAACCAACCAGAACTTTGACAACGACAAATATGCTGACACGACGAAGAACTTCAAGATCAAGTTCAACGAGTGGAAGGTCCTTTCTGTCGTAAAGTGGGATTCACAGCTTCCTTCGCCCGAGACCAACACACTCTATCCGGGCAACGCGATCGTTTCCGATGAGGCTATGACGATCACATCCGGTAACGCAGAGGCGATTTCCGTCAACCCGAAGAGCTATCCGAAGTGCTACTTCGACAACTCCGATGCAGTCCTTGTTCCGATTTGGGATGCAGACGAGTACAAGCACTTTGTCGAGACTCCGGCAGGCGAGAGTACAGCTCCGATAGCGCTTAGACCCTGTGAATAATTCTTTTACCTATTAAAGTTATCTCTATAAATCATCCCTAAATCTTTTATTTCCGAGGTCTGGATCCGCTCACAGTATTCTCTTTTTGGAAAAGCCATCTTATATAAAGGCCGTCTTTAGGAAGTTGTGAGATTTTAGATAATAAATTCAGAGAGTTATCTGAATAATGAAAATTTTTTGAAAAATATTTGACTAGCGCTGTTTTTTACCTATATTCCATCCGCTTAGTTCATTGAGAGTTATGCTTTTTCTCTAGGTTCCTCGTTAGCTCAGTCGGTAGAGCGGGTGGCTGTTAACCACTAGGTCGGCGGTTCAAGTCCGTCACGAGGAGCCATTTTTTTATCTGAAATTTAAATCCTTAAAGCTAGACAAGCATTCCCGCAATGTTGGCGGTCATCAGGCAGGCAAGAGAGCCGGCGATCAGAGCTCTGATGCTGAGTGAAGCCAGGTCTTTCCTTCTGCTCGGGGCCATTGCGCCGATCCCGCCGATAAGGATCGCAAGAGATCCGAAATTTGAAAATCCGCAGAGCGCATAGGTCGCGATGATAGTGCTTCTTTGAGAGAGAGCCGTAGCAGCATTCTGGTTTATCTTTGTGAGCTCGGTATAGGCGATAAACTCGTTCAGAACGGTCTTCTGTCCAAGCAGAGTCCCTACGCTGGCGGCTTCATCCCACGGGACTCCCATGACGAATGCTATCGGTCTGAAGATGAATCCTAAAATTCCCTCAAGAGAGGTCCCGACGATGTTGAAGAAATAGTTGAACATCGCGATCAGCGCGATAAATGCGAAGAGCATCGCGGCAACGTTGATCGCAAGCTGCATACCTTCGCTGGCTCCCCGGGCTGCGGCATCGATCGGGTTTTTGTCCGCGATTTCGACCTTGATCCCGGCAGAGGTCGTTGTGAGCGGAGTTTCTGTCTCGGGAACGATGATTTTTGCAAAGACGATCGCTGCCGGTGCGCTCATTACGCTTGCCGCGATAAGGTGGACGCTGTCAACGCCCATTTTTATATAGGCCGCGAGGACTCCGCCGGCTATTGTCGCAAGCCCGCCCGTCATTATGCACATGAGTTCGCTTCTGGTCATCTTTTCGATGTAGGGCTTGACAACGAGCGGCGACTCTGTCTGACCGACGAAGATGTTGGTGGCCGCTGACAGGCTCTCGGCGCCGCTGGTTTTGAGGATCTTGACAAGCAGGATCGCGAAGATCCTTACGAAAAACTGGACGATCCCGAAGTAATAAAGCACCGAAAGGAGCGACGAAAAGAAGATGATCGTCGGCAAAACCGAAAGGGCGAAGGAGTATTTTTCAAGCAGGCCGCCGAAGACGAACTGGGCGCCGGCATCGGCGAATGAGACGATTTTGTTGAATCCCGCGCCGATAAACTCAAAAACCCATTTGCCGGGACCTGTCTTAAGGATCAGGAGAGCAAAAAGAAACTGCATCAGAAGACCGTTCAGAACTACCCGGAAGTTTACCTTTTTTCTGTTCTCGCTTACGAGCCAGGCAATTAGAATAAAGACCCCGATTCCAAGAAAACTGATAAACCGATACATGGGAACCTCCTGAATTTGTTCAGTTGTTAGCCAAAAGCAGCTCGGTGGCGCCAAATGCGCCGGACTCTGTTCCAAGACCTGCGCGGACGATTTTAACCTGTCTTGCGCTGATCGAAAAGGCGTATTCCGAAACTATCCTTCGTACAGGTGCAAGCAGCGTCTCTCCGAGAGATGAAACACCGCCTCCGATAACGATGATTTCGGGATTAAGAAGTGTCGTTACGTTTGCAAGGAAGATCCCGAGCCCGTTTGTGAGGAACTCAAGGGCCCTTTCCGCGCCTGGGTCGCCCTTTTCCAGAAGTGCCGCAAGCGCAGTTGCCGGAATTCCGAAAAGCCTCTCGATCGACGGTCCGGAGAAGCTCTTTTCCATGATGTCGCGGTTTAGAAGGCGCATTCTGCCGAACTCTCCGGCGCCTCCGCCGAAGCCGTGGTAGATCCTGCCGTCAACGATTATTGCGGCCCCGATCCCGGTGCTTACAGTGATATAGAAAACATGGTTGCAACCTCTGGCCGCACCGATCCTGGCCTCTGCGAGACCTGCTACTCTTGCATCGTTTTCCACGGCGACCGGCACCTTGAACTCATCGGAGAGGATCTTTTTCACTTCGATATCTTTCCACCCTGAAAGGTTGGGGCAGTCGTAGACAAGTCCGCTTTCCGGGTCTACCGGTCCCGGAACTCCGATACCGATACCGCTGAGCTCCTCAGGAGCGATCCCGGCCTCTTTGCAGGAGCTGCAAATCGATGCCGAGATGTTTGAAAAAACCCTGGTCACGCCGCTTTCAGCTTCTGTCGGGATCTTTGTTCTGCCGAGCAAATTCCGGTTTTTATCGACTACGACCGTTAAGATTTTAGTTCCGCCAAGGTCGACGCCGGCAAAAAAATCTGCCATATTTTCGCCTCCTTAAAGACTTTTAAAGTGATTTATTAACAAAAAAAGTCGGGATCTCTTTCGTTATGACCGACTGTATTGCTGAAATCTCGTCCGGTGCCAGCGATCTGACAAGGACAACGATCTCAGTCTCAAGTCTACCATTTTTGTGCTTAATTTCTATAGAAAAGGAGCTGTTTTTTATGCTGATCTCTTTTGGTGAAGCGGGTGTGCTGTCTGGAAGTGAAATACGGTAGATCCCGTGGTAGCTGCCGTGCGGGCTGTTTTTTGCCTCAAACTGCGGGAGCTGGACGCCTCTGATATTTTTACCGACAATCTTATAAGTGCCGGGTGCTGGCGGAAGTGCTTGAAATTCTTCTGCTTTCAATCCGACAGACCTTGGCAGTTCAGACGAGTCGTAGGGGAGTGTAGCCTCGGTAATGATCTCGATTTCAAAGTTGTTTTTATCGTCTGTTTTAAGAGCAAAGGATTCTCTGAGCGGAAGAGCCGGCTTCCAGGCGCCGTTTTGAAAAATAAAGACCGGATGCATAGGCTTGCCGAGTCGGTTCCGGTAGAGGTCATATTCCGATTTGGTAAGAACTTCGCCGTTTTCGTCCTGGTTCTCTTCAAAATTTGAGCTGCTGTCGAAAAAAAGTGTCGAATCCGCGGAGGATATGCTTTGCCATCCGTCGGCAAGATCGATTTTTTTAAAGACTCGGTTTACCGCAAAAAACTTTCTTGACGGGAAGAAGTGAACATCCCTCATGCACAGCTTTTTGCTGCGGAAGAAGAGCTCTCCGCGTGATAATTTATTTTTTTCGGAACAGTCAAGCTCCTCGATAATGGGGATATTCCTCGCCAAAATGAGGGAAGCCCCCTCTTCGGAGATGCAGTTTCCGTAGTTTTTCAGATAATCGCGTGCAGTCGAGACATCTCCGGGACGCAGTGAAACAGCTTCATAGAGTTGTTGGTATTCGAAGCCGAGCCTTTGACAATCCGGTGAATAATTCTCTGAAATTACAAAGAAAAGAAGCGATAAGAGAGGAAGCACTACCAGATATTTTTCGGTTTGATTCTGGCTGCGTTGCCCTTACGGAGCCTCTGATAATAGAGTTTGCCTCTTCTTACAAGACCTCTGTTTACAAGGACTATCTTTTCAAGCATCGGAGAATGAAGCGGGATGATCTTCTCGACACCGAAGCCGCCCGAGAACTTTCTGACGGTGATCGTGGTGCGGTTGTTGTCTCTGCCGTTTTTAATGGCGATGACATCACCTCTGAAGACCTGGATACGAACCTTTTCGCCTTCGATTATACGGGTATGGACCTCGATTTTATCACCGGGTTTTACGTAGTAGTGGTCAATTCTTCTCTGCTGATTTTCAAGTTTCTGAATAATTTCGTTTGCCATTTTTAACTCCTTAAAAAATAAAGCGCGGGTATATTAGTCACGACCGGCTATCCTGTCAATAAAAATTGAAACGGCACTCCGGACACTGAGGTGGTTGTAACCGGTCCTGATGTCTATCGGCTCGAGCATAAAGTCTAGTGAATCCAGAAAGTTATCTGCCATTCCGCCGGCTGTTCCGAAGAGTATCAGAACGGGTTTGTCCGCGAGTTTTTTTAGCTCCGGGATCGAGACGGTTTTTTCTTTTTTTCTTGCTGTGGTTCCTGCAACTGCCGGTTTTTGCCCGGTCCGCTTTTCGATTTCCGCCTTGGCATCATCAAGCGACGGGACGATCTGCATACACTCAAGCGCACGGAACCGGTCGGGGTTGTAATCTTTGCCGCTTCCTTTTGTCCAGTGGCTCTTCAGCGATTCCGCGATGGCGCGCATCTGCGGGTCAGGATGGATGACAAAGTAACCTCCGAGGCCATAAGTTGCTGTAACTCTTGCAATATCGTGAAGATCCATGTTGGTGATCGATGAAGTTATGACACTGCCGTTGCGCAGAACGGGGTTGTGGATAAGCCCGACAAATATGTTTTTCATTTCAGATTCTCCCAGAAATCAGGCGGAAGCTTCGAGATAAGATCTGGTCTGGTCTTTGCGGTTTTTGCGAGAGAGTTTCTAAGGCGCCAGGCTTCGATTTTTGCATGGTCTCCGCCGGTCAACACCTTCGGGATCTTAAGTCCCCGGTATTCACGCGGCATGGTGTACTGGTCGTGTTCCAGCAGCGGAAGCGAGAATGATTCGTTCTGGAAGGATTCCTCGTTGCCTAGAACTCCCGGGAGAAGCCTTGTCACGGCATCGATCACTGAAATCGCAGCGGTTTCGCCCCCGGTCAGGACATAGTCCCCGACAGAGAGCTCGACGGCTCCGGAAAGTTCGATAAAGCGCTGGTCTATGCCTTCGTAGTGGCCGCAGACGATGATCAT
Organism: bacterium UBP6_UBA1209; assembly: GCA_002309575.1. Classification (GTDB taxonomy): domain Bacteria; phylum UBP6; class UBA1177; order UBA1177; family UBA1177; genus UBA1177. The sequence continues at coordinate 23,970 of DBXP01000022.1, forward strand.
GTGCTCGCAGTTTTCGGCGAGGTCGGTAGCGGTGTTCTGGTTAAAGAGCTTTCCTCTCGGCGACATCAGGAATGTGACTGTCTTTTCGGTTTTAGGGATCGCCTCCCATGCTGGAACTATGACTTCGGGTTTCATCACGAGCCCGGCGCCTCCGCCGTAGGGTGAATCATCGACCTGTCTGCGGGTCCCGAGACCGAAATCTCGGATCTGGTGAAGTTCGACATCGATGATCTTTTTGTCGATGGCACGTTTCACCATGCTGACAGAAAAGGGTGACTCAAAAAACTCCGGGAAGAGTGTCAGAATGTCAATCTTGAGTTGCTTCATAGGCGCTTTCCTGTTGGTTTTGCTGGGGATTCTGAACAGATTTTTCCTTTTCTCTCTTCTCTTCCTCTTTCCGTTTCATCTCCTCTTCGATCTGAGCCGGGGTCATGAAGGGCTCCTTTTTTCTGCCTATCATGATCGCGCTGCGTCCGGCGAGGCGGTTTTTGTCGTCGAATTTTACAGGCACTGCCGAGAGAAGGGATGTGTATTCCGTAGATTTGATGACCTCGACAAATTCGCCGATGTCGTTTTTCGCGGATTTGTTCAGCGCGGAGTAGAGCAGATCAGCGGTTTCGGCTACGAGCTGTTCGATGAAGTAGGGCTGGCGTTTGCCGTTTTCGAAAAACTTCGAGTTGAGCTCCCTCAGCTTGGGATTGTTCTCGCTCGTATCGTTGAGCGGGGCGTAGACGACCATTCCGTCAACAAGTTTGTCGAGCTGTTCGATGCTCTTTTTGTTGCTTGAGATCTCCGAAAGACTCAAAACCAGTATCTGTTGGATATCCCAGTCGTATCCGTCCTTTCTGAGATCCTGCTTTTTCTGGGATACAGCGCGGTTCAGATACTTCTGGAAATATGCAAATTCAACGTTGACATAGGGAAACGACGGGAGAAGCATCGCTGTCTGTGCCGGCGGTGTCAGAACAACGAGCGTGTCAAAATCGCACTTGCCGGGGATCGACTTTTCGAAACGGTCGAGAGCGCGTTTCATCATTGCGTCGGTGGTGAATTTCTCTTTGTTGCGGTATTTGAAGACCCTTAAGACCTCGGCGTAGTTGTCCTGTTTGCCTACGACCTCCTCAACATCGTCGAAAAAGGCGTTGTCTGATGGAGAAATATCAATCAAATCAGTGACTTGACCGCCGTTTTCCTCGATTTTCCTCCAGTAGATGTCCCTGAGCTTGCGCCCGTTGAAGTCGTTGATGTAGGCTATCGCAAAGTTCTTTTTTTCTCTTTCGCCGGTTGCGTACTTCAGCAGATTTTCAGCCTCAAGCTCCCGCGAAGGCATCACGTTGAAGAGCAGGGGATTGTTTGATGTATCGATTGTCGGGATGTAGGCGACAACGGGAACTGAGTACTCGGCGGATTTTTGAACGATCTCCTCGGCAAAGTCCGGTGCAAAGAAGGGCCCCATCGCGGCGAAACATTTTTTCTCTTTTGCCTGCTTCAGCGCGCCGTCGATTTCGGAACGTTCAGAATACGATATCGGCACGATATTAAGTTTCATTTTACGGTAATCTTTGAAGTACCAGCCGATAAAGCTTGTGATCACCTCATTGAATTTGCTCCACTTTTCTTCCATAGAGAGCAGAACGCAGAGGTTGTTCCAATCCGGTTTGTAGTCTGGATCGAATGTCGGGACCACAGCTTCGGCGGAAACTTCGCCGGCCGCCTCTTCGCCTTCTGCTCCGGATGTCTCCTCCGTTTCTGCAGCGGGATTTATCTGATCTTCGTCGGGGGCCACCGCATTAGCGTCGTTTTTGCCGGGGTTCATCAGCTCTTCACTGACCTCTTCCAGATTGTTGAGGGCGTTGTTGAAGTCTTTTTCGTTCGACGGAGAGAGCTTGAGCCATTTTTCAAGCGCATCCTCTATATTTTTCTGCTTGACCTCGTCCAGCTTCGAATACCAGAAAGCCGCCTTGTCGATCCGCTTCGAGTAGAGGAAGGAGAGGAAGACGGTCTTTGAAGCCTTGATTTTTTCCGCTGGTTCGAGCGTCGTGTAGACATGGAGTATCCACTTGAGCGCGTCGTTATACTGCTTTTCGTTGAAGGCTGCCTCGCCGGCCATGAGATGGATCTCGACCGTGAAGGGCGCCGTCTCCTTTATTGTTTCAAAAACAGTAAGTGATTCTTTATAGTTATTCATCTTGAAAAGGGCGCGTCCCTTCCAGAATGAAAGGTGGGTGAGCTGCCACTTGGCCCATTTGAGATCTGAAAGGGTGTCAGTGTATTCGACAACTCCGGCGGAATCCCCGGCTGCATCAAGTTCCGCGACCCTCTTTTCGACATCTCCCCAGTCAGGGTCGGCGGAGGCTACTGCTGTTGTGTAGGAGCAGGAGACAAGAAAAATCAGGAAAAAGTATAGAAATTTTTTCATTTGTTTCCTCAAAACTAAAAATCAGGATACTTAAGCGTCTCAGGTACAAAAAAGGTTTTGTACAGGTGGATTGTGTAGGAATCTGTCAAAGAGGCAATAAAATCGGCGACATTTATCTCTTTTTCCTTGTCGATCTCCAAAACCATCGAGCGTTCCACGAAGCGGTCGTAGTTTTCCATGATGTAGTAAAAGAGCTGTTCGACGATGCGTTCCGCCTTTGCAAATTCTTTTTTTATAGCCTTGTTCTCGTAGATGTTCGAGAACATGAAAGCACGCAGATCGTTGATGATATTGACCATTTTTTCAGAAAAGCGGATGATCCTGTCACCTGCCTCAAGCGCTTCAAAGCTGTTTTCGATAAGGTCGGTGGTCATAGCGTTGATGCGCTGAGAGTTCCTTTCGCCGAGGATATCGCGGAACGGTACATCTTTGGGATCCAGAAAGCCTCCGCGGACGGCGTCGTCGATGTCGTGGTTGAGGTAGGCGATGATATCGGAAAAGCGGATGATCTGCCCTTCGAGAGTCTCCGGGATCCCGTTTCTCGTGACGAGCGGACCTTTTCCCTTCGAGTGGCAGACGATCCCGTTGCGGACCTCGTAGGTCAGGTTTAACCCCTGGCCGTTCTTTGCAAGCAGATCCACGACACGCAGGCTCTGTTTTTCGTGGCGGAAGCCGTTTTTCAGGATCTGGTTCAGCATGTGTTCGCCGGAGTGGCCGAAGGGTGTGTGCCCGAGGTCGTGTCCGAGACCTATCGCCTCGGTGAGCGATTCGTTCAGAAGCAGGGCCTTGGCGACGGTCCGCCCGATCTGAGTCACTTCGAGTGTATGGGTCATCCGGTTGCTGAAGTTGCTCCCCTTGGGTGAAAGAAAAACCTGTGTCTTGTCTGCAAGCCTGCGGAATGCCTTTGTATGGACGATGCGGTCCCGGTCGTGCTGAAAGGCCGGTCTGATCGTGCAGGGTTCTTCGGGCTTCATCCTGCCTTTGCTGGAGGCGCTCAGCGCCGCGTATTTTGAAAGCTCGCGTCTTTCGATCTCTTCGAGATGCTCTCTTATGTTGTTCGGTACCACCATTTTTGTCCCGTAAAAAAGCAATAAGGTCACTATTTTACAAAAAAAATGAGATTTTTCGATTTTTGTTGAAAAAAAGAGGTTATTTATTTGAAAAAATGGCTAAAATATCCGGCAACGCGTGAATTTGTCCAGAGGTGATTATGCGTCTTCGTTTTATTTTTGTTGCGGTTTGTCTGTTCTTATATGTTTTTATAGGGCTTCTCTGCTATCCGTTTTACATCCTGAGCAACCGGCGGATGTTCAACTTTCTTGTCAGATTCTGCGCGGTGATGGTCCTTAAGCTTGCCGGGATCAAATTTGAGGTTACAGGGCTTGAACACATTACGTCCGGAGAAAAATATCTGATCGTCAGCAACCATCAGAGTATCGTGGATATTCCGGTTATTGCGGCTGCACTTCCCGTGAACCTGCGGATATTCGCCAAAAAGGAGATCGCCAGAGTTCCGCTTTTCGGGCAGGTGATCTGGCTCTACGACTTTGTCTTTGTCGACCGCAGAAGCCGTTACAATTCGGTCAAGTCTGTAAAAATAATGGCAAAAAAGATGAAATTTTGCTCGTTCCTGGTCTTCCCCGAGGGCACCCGCACAAAAACCGGTTTCGTCGGCAGATTCAAATCGGCGTGCCTCTTTCCCGCGTTCGACAACAACGTCCGTGTTTTGCCGGTAGCGCTGCTTGACGCAAATAAAATCGTGGCTCCCGGCAAACAGGAGGTCCGCCGCGGAACGGTTCACCTCAAGGTCTTCGAACCCGTGACCCCGCTCGAGGGTGAAAGCCGCCAGGAACTTGCCGACAGACTTCAGAAGATCATCGCCGATTATGTCGATCCGACGGTCGGTCCGAAGCCGGAAGAGGAGGCTGAAGGTTAAATCTTCCGATCCATCAGTCCCGTCTGTTTTGCTTCCAGGCTGGAGATATCTTATCTGATGCAGCGGACATGACCCTGGTTGTTGTCCGGCTGCAGATATCCGATAGAACCGTCGTAATAGAGCATTGCGATAACCAGTTCGGTATTATTGTTCACGTCGCTTTGCGATGACCAGAAAAATTTGTACGGACCGTCGCCGAACACGTTCGTTTTGATTTCGGCGCTGTTGCATCCGCTGCAGTCTATGCTCCAGCAGTCGCTGTGCTTCGTGCATTCGTCCGTGATCCCGCACGATCCGCCGGGAGCTGTTTTATCGCAGTTCCTGACAAGAGTCCTGAGTTCGCTCACTGTAGGAAGTCTCCAGTCTGAGAAACCGTCTTCCTCTAGGTTTTCGCAGTAGGTTTTCGATTCCGCCCAGTTTTTATGTTCGATCTCCGCCGACCATGTGCGTCCGCCGATAGTGCGGGAAAAGCAGTCGTCTCCGTTCCAGAGAGCTTCCGGTTTACATTCGCATGCATAAGTGTTGTCATACCCGTTGAAGGTGCATCTTCCGGTCGAATTCACGAGAGCGCCGCACGGATCCTCTTCCACGCACGGATCTGCGACGCATTTGTTCTCGTAATAGAGGAACGCCAGATCTTCGCTGCATTTGAAACGGCAGAGGTTCTCTTCGGGCTCGGAATCGCTGTATTCCCCGAATGCTTCAGGGACCCAGTCTGTTCCGTTCCAAGTCTGTTCGATAGTTCCCGTCCCGTACCATTCCGCGTTTTCGGGGAGCCATTCGCAATCTACGACCCTTGTAACAGAAGAGTCTTCATCCGGAGTTTCCGCGTCACCGTCCTCTTCCGGGGTTTCTGCGTCACCGTCTTCATCGTCGTCCGATCCTTCGTCAGGCGTTCCGTCAGGCTCTTCGGTATCATCTCTCTCTGTGTCGTCATCAGTCGGCCCTTCCGGTTCCTCGTCGTCTCTCTGAGGTTCGACGGAGTCACCGTCGGCAGCCGGCTCGCCGTGTTCTTCGTCATTTGTTTCGATATCGGCATCTTCGATGAGATCGGTATCGTTTAAACCGGGTTCATTGTTCTTTTCGGAACTTCCGCAGCCCGCAAAAAGGAAAACCGTTAAAAGAAGGATCAAAAGTGAAAGTTTTTTCATTATTTAACCTCTTAAAATATTAATTTGCCTCCTATTTCCTGCGCAGTTTCTACTGAAAAGCGCGAACGCCGTTATTCTATCACCAATTGTCAGAATTTAAAATTCTGCCGCTCTTGTCGGGAGGAAAAGTCGGCTTTCAGGTCGAACTTTCGCCAAAAGACCTCATCAGTGTCAGCAGATGCACGCCGGCGGATATCGTGTGAAGTTTTCAGAAAAATCTTGAATTCAATTACATCATTTTCCCGAAATTGATGCAATTAAACTTGACAATGAGTATGATGAATGTAGAATCAACTACATCATTTTGTTCAAAATGAGTAAATTGGAGCGCAAATGAGTATCTTGAAATGAGGATATTGAGATGAGAACATTTGATTACACAAAAAAATGGGGAAAACTCCTGACCCCGGAAATTGTAACTCTTCTTACACAGATTCATGAATATAAAGGCGAACAGACGTTGTTTATAGAGGCAAAGGCTGATAGTTTGACGCAATTGACTGTGATAGCCAAAATTCAAAGCACGGAAGCATCCAACAAGATCGAGGGCATATATACTTCGGATGCAAGACTGAAAGCGCTTGTAAACGAGAAAACTATGCCTAAAACAAGAAATGAGCGGGAGATTGCCGGATACAGAGACGTTTTGAACACGATCCACGAAAACCATGACTATATTCCTGTCAGGCCGAACATGATCCTTCAGCTTCACAGGGATCTTTATAAGTTCGAAGGATATGAGGCCGGAGGCAGATACAAATCAGTTGACAACTTTATCGAGGAAGAGGATGCCCAGGGCAATAAGTTTGTCCGTTTCAAACCGGTTCCGGCCTGGGAAACACCTGCAGCGTTAGAGAATCTTTGTAATGAATTTGATAAAGCTCTTGCTTCAGGAACGATAGATCCGCTTCTTCTGATACCGATGTTCATTCTGGATTTTCTCTGCATCCATCCGTTCAACGACGGCAACGGCAGAATGAGCCGGCTGCTTACTCTGCTTATGTTGTATCGTGCGGGATATATCGTAGGAAAGTATATAAGTATCGAGCGCCTTATCGAAAGGACAAAGTCGTCGTATTACGACTGTCTGCAGGAAAGTTCTTTTGGCTGGCACGAAGAAGAGAACGATTATGCTCCCTTTGTCCGTTATATGCTCGGCGTGGTAGTCGCGGCATACAGGGATTTTTCCGAGAGAGTCAGAACATTGGTTTCAAGCGACTTGTCAAAACCTGAACGTATTGCCGAACTGATTAAAAACACCTATGGCGAAATAACGAAATCGCAGATTATGGAAAAGTGTCCGGATATCAGCCGGATCACGGTGGAACGGGCTTTGACAGAACTTATGCTGTCTGAGGATGTCATAAAAATCGGCGGCGGCAGATACACTAAATATGTTTGGAATAGAAACAAAAATAAGGAGTAAAACATGATCACAGGTGAACTTAAAAACAAAATCGACAGTCTTTGGGAAATTTTCTGGACGGGCGGGCTCACGAATCCGCTTGATGTCATCGAGCAGATGACCTATCTGATGTTTATCCACGATCTTGACGAGACGGACAATCTCCGTGCGAAAGAGGCTGCGATGCTGGGTCTGCCTTACGAGAGCATTTTTGCCAAGGAGGTGCATGTCGGCGAGCGCACTGTTGACGGAAATATGCTCAAATGGAGCGCTTTCCACGATTTTCCGGC
>DBXP01000049.1 GCA_002309575.1 bacterium UBP6_UBA1209
TGCGTTTTGCCTCTGCTTCCGCTTCGGCTCTGCGTTTTGCCTCTGCCTCTGCTGCAGCTTTGCGTTTTGCCTCGGCTTCTGCTTCGGCTCTGCGTTTTTCGGCTGCAGACGCCTCTTCGACATCGATTTCGACCTCGAGATCCGCTTTGACGCTGTCATCGGAAACCAGACGGACTGTTCCGCGTTTCTCGCCGTCAGCAGCCATGTAGCCTTCAGGACTCTCGATTATCTTGTTCGACGCCATGAGGGAGAGCTCCTCCCTTGTCGGAAGCCTCCATGTTGAGATCCCGAACTGTCCGCGATGGTTCATCTGCGTGATAACGCCTTTGGGTTCGAACTCGAATTCACCGAGATCTTTCGGGAAAACTTTCAGATAGTCGTAAAGCGAAATCGGTGTCTTCTCGCGTTTTGCAAGCTCGGCGGCGCTATCCTTTTCAGTTACCAGACGGACGATCCCCTTTTTTTCGCCGTCAGACGCCATATATCCCTCAGCGCTTTCGATCAAACCTTCGGAGACCATCAGGGAAAGCTCGCCGTTGGTCGGAAGGCGCCAGGTGTTGTAGCCACACTGGGAGATCCTGTTGATCTGCTCGATCACGACATTCGGAACCGAGACAAAAGTCCCGAGATCCTTAGGAAAAATTTTCAAATAATCATAAATCACAAAAGGCACTGAGTCTGCCGACTTGGCCTTTTTTTCAGGCATACGCCCCATAAAAACCTCCTGCTTCGGTCATTTTTGGCCAAAGCGGCAGATTATACTTAAAACAAATGCAACGTAAAAAATAATTGTAGCAAAGTGCCGGGAAATACCGATTTTTCAAAAATCAGCTGTCATAAAAATGCACCCTGATCTGAGGAAAAGCGCGTTTTGCCATGTTGAAGGAGGTCTCCCAGGCCTTCGGAAGCGCGAAGTCAAGCTCACCGCGTGCGGCAAGCCGCTCTACGGCAAGTTTGACAACGACTTGAAAGAGATTTTTCGGATAGATTCCGGGGATACCGTCCGCCTGGGGAAGCCCTATCCTGATGACCGGGATCTGCAGGCGCATCGCTTCGGTAAAGAGCGTCGTCGTTCTTTCCAATATCTCGGAAACACTTGACATTTTGACCATACCCGCCTCGAGGTCCCGGAAGATCCTGGTCCCTGCAAGCGGGACGAAGGGATAGATCCGGATAAAGTCGGGCATCAGCTTTCCGAGCGATCCGACAGTAAGTGCGGCATCCTCTTCGCTCTCTCCGGGGAAGCCCGTCATAAACTGGAGGCCGACCTTGATCGAATTTTTTCTTAACAAATCCAAAGACTTGACAACTTCATCTGTTCCGTGCCCGCGGGCCATTTTCAAAAGCAGACCGTCGCTCATCGACTGAACTCCGAGTTCGACCGTCTCAAAGCGGTAGTGTATAAGCTCAGAAGCGATTTTTTCGTCGATAGCGTCAGGCCTTGTCGAGCAGCGGAGCGCGTCCGCCACACCATTTTTGACAAACTTGAAGGCGCGGCCGGCATAGGATCTCATCAAATCGGACGGCAGCGCGGTAAAGCTTCCGCCGTAAAACGATATCTCGCACCTTTTCCTGGGCTTCGACCACGAAAGATATTCGGCTACAGTTCTGTCTATCTCCTCAGGCAAGGGCTGACGAGCTCCAGTGATCTCACGCTGGTTGCAGAAGGCGCACCTTTCCTGGCAGCCGAGATGAGGAATAAATATCGGGATTATCAGCGGTTTTTCACCGGAAACAGTAAATCTGAACATCACTCGAAAGAAAATGTCGCACGAAGCGCCGCGTGGTCGGAGGGGTCAAGCGAATAGTAGCTCGGCGAATTTTTGATGACCTCTGCCGATTTCGGGACATAGCTTCCGGTTGCTGTAACAGCCTGAAAAATGTGGTCGAGCGCGATCGCCTCGCCGTGGTAGTAGTAGGTCGCCTGATCAAGTTCGGGAAGATCCGACGCTACACGCAGCAGTGAGTCGGAAGATTCAAGGATCTCAACAGGTTCCGAACCCGGCGTGTCGTTAAGGTCGCCGCCTAAAACTATCAGTGCCTGCGGATTCTGTTCAGCTACACGTTCCAAAATCTTTACCGCGGCCCTCGCTTCGGCAAGCCTGCGTGAGCTGTCGTCTTCGTTTTTCGACTTGAAATGGGCGGAAAAAACAATGATTTCGCGGCATCCGAGCTTGATATGGATCTCTAGGAAGGTGTGGGAGAAGGTCGTTTTGCCGCCGTCGCACTCCGGGCAGTCGATCTGCTCGACATGCTTGTTCCGGTAGGTGATCTCGCCCTTCGTCATCACTCCGGTATCGAGAGAGGCGTCGTAACCCTTTTCACCGAGATACCAGGCGTCGAATTTGCCGCCGGCAGCCTCAAAAAGGTCGGCAAGACAGCTCTCCTTTTCGATCTCCTGAAGCAGGATGATGTCGGCGTCGATCTTCTCGACCGCCTCGGCAAGCCAGGCGACCCGCGTGCTGTATTCCGAAGCGCTGAGCACCTCCTCGAAGTCGGACGAAGTGCAGTTGCCCGTGTCGCAGACAGTGTCGAAAAAGAGGTGCGTGTTGTAGGTCGCGATCCTGACATCGGAGATCTTCGGCTCGCATTCAGGCTCGTCGTCGGGCTCTCCGCTCTCTTCGTCCGGTTCTACGGTGTCGCCGATATCTGTCGGCTCGGGATCTCCCCCGGTATCTCCGTCAGTCTCCCCGGTCCCGGTATCTCCGTCAGATCCGCCGGCATCTCCGTCTGTCTCTGCGGAATCATCATTTCCCGGCTGCACGGTATCTGAATCTGCGGCTCCCGTTTTTTCGCCGGAAGAGCAGCTCAGCGCAAAAGCAGCAAGTAAAATCAGCAACATACGTTTCATGAAACACCTTAAACAAGCGTAAGTGAGCAGCCGCCGTCCTTCTCCTCACCTTTATCAGGTTCCGGATCGTCATCAAAGCTGACATCGCCGTCACTCTCTCCGTCAGCCGGATCGGTGTCGCCAGTGTCCGACGGATCGGTGTCGCCGGTATCTGTCGGCTCAGAATCGCCCGTGTCTGAAGGTTCAGTGTCGCCGGTATCTGTCGGCTCGGGGTCTCCGGTGTCAGACGGATCAGTGTCGCCCGTGTCTGAAGGATCGGGATCTTCATCAACAGTTTCGCCGTTGCAGCCAGTCGTGTCGAAGGTGCAGTCATCGGTGCATCTTAAAATTCCGGATTCGAGACCGAGCGAAAGGCAGTCCTGACCGTTCACAAAGGTCCCGTCGCACTCCTCGTCTCCGTCGATCACGCCGTTCCCGCATTCGCTGTAATCCTTGACCGGGATCTGCATCGTCGTGCAGTGGATCGAGCCGCCCCAGACGATCATTTCGTTAGAGTCCACGCCGATTACATTGTGGCGAGGGAGCAGCTTCCTGTAGATCTTCAGAGCCTCCTCATCTGTGCCGCGGCCGTAAACCGGGACTATGACCGTATCGTTCACGATCGTCGAATTCGTGTGGGTATACTGGACACGGCTGCTGTCGCCCCAGTACTGGTAATCTCCGAAAGTCATCGGGATCCTTACGATTTTCCACTGGCCTCCGTCGGGTTTCGGAGTCTCGGAATAATACTTCGCCGCCTTGTCGAGAGCGTTGATCTCGGCATTCGTCGCACCGAGTTCCTGCGTCGAATAGGAGACGATGATGGTATCCTGGTCGAGGATCTTCGAGAACATGTCGATGTGCGTCGTTCCCTCGTTCGGAAGCGGCTCCGGCGTGTAAAGCCCGCTGCAGTTGAGATAATCTCTGTAGACAGCGCGGATCTCCTCCTCAGTCATGTGGTAATAGCCGGTGTTTTCCTCCATCATTCCGGTCGAAGCCCAGCAGGTCCCGTAACCGTCGGTCATGAAGTTTCCGCCCTCGGTATGGAGCCCTGTCGAAAAAATTTCATCGTCCCAAAGCTCTGAGAGGTAATCGTTCATCGCGTTGTCGTTCTGACGCTCGTCGTAGTATTCGTTGTTGATCAGGATGCGCACACCGTCAGCGTATGCATACCACGGACCGTAATCGCGGGTCCAGTTCGCATCGTACTTTTTCTTGATAAATTCGACGCTGCCCGTCATTATGCCGGCATTCTGAAGCTTGTTCAGGACTCTGTTTTTTTCTGTGTCGTTCTTGACGATTATGTATGCGATCGCACCAGATTCGATAATTGCCGAAGTCATCGCAAGATAGTAAGGTTCAAGGTCCGAATAGCTGGATCCGGTCGGAAACTGGATCAGCACGCCTTCGACAGCCGTATATTCAGCCGGCATGTAGAGATCCTGCGCAAACGGAGCGGTCTTCGGAACATAATTTTTTACATTCGCCGACGATCTCGCACCTGTATTCCACGCAGGAAGCGGTCCCTCTCCGGGATCACCAGCAAAAAGAGCGCCGCCTAAAAGCAGCACACATAAAAATACAATAAAACCAAGCTTTTTCATTACATTATCTCCTTGTTTTCACTATAAAACCTGTCGACAAGAGCCTCCGCCGCACCGAGATAGGTCGCCGGAGTCATCTCCTTCAGCTTTGCCTTGACATCTATGGGGACCCGCTCCAGAGAGTCGATAAAATCCGCCAGGATCCTGGAATCGACACGATTGCCGCGGGTCAGCTCCTTCAGCTTTTCATAGGGGTTCTCCTCTCCGTAGACCCGCATGACGGTCTGGACCGGCTCGGCGAGAAGCTCAAAATTCGCCGCAAGATCTCCGGCAAGCCTTTCGCGGTTCACCTCGACCTTGGAAAGCCCTTTCAGGCAGTTTTTGAGGCTTATCACGAGGTGCCCGAAGACAAGCCCGAGGTTGCGGAGCACCGTCGAATCGGTCAGATCGCGCTGCATTCTCGAATTGAGCAGCTTCACGCTCAGATGTTCTGCCAGAGCGATCACGACGCCCGAATTTCCCTCGCTGTTTTCAAAGTCGATCGGATTGATTTTGTGCGGCATCGTCGAAGATCCGACCTCGCCAGCCTTCGGTCTCTGTTTGAGGTAGCCGAGCGAAATGTATGTCCAGAAATCCCGGTCAAGGTCGATAAGCGTCGAGCTGATGCGGATCAGAATGTGGAAAATCTCCGAAATATAGTGGTAATTGTTGATCTGCGTCGTCCAGAGAAGCGGCTTTGCACCGAGCCTGTTCCTGATAAAATTTTCACTCGCCGCGATCCAGTCCACCTCGGGCATTGCCGCGAAATGAGCGTTCCAGTTGCCTGTGGCGCCGCTGAATTTGCATTCGATCCCGGCGTTTTTCAGCCGCTCGAGTTCTCGTGTCAGGCGGGCAGAAAAGTTGACTAACTCCTTGCCGACAGTCGTCGGAGTTGCCGGCTGGCCGTGCGTCCTGGACATCATCGGGGTCGATTTTTCGGCGAGAGCCAGCTCCTTCAGACGGGAGAGAAGCGCCTCCAGATGACGGATCACCACGGCGCGTCCTTCGTTGATCATCAGTGCGTACGACGTATTGTTGATATCTTCCGAAGTGCAGCAGAAATGGACCCACTCGCGGAGCCTTCCTAGCCTGCGGTTGTCAAGCTGGGCCTTGATGTAGTACTCGACCGACTTGACATCGTGGTTCGTGGTCGCCTCGAATGTCTTGACCATTCCTGCGCTTTCGCGGTTGAAGCCGCGGTCGATCGCTGCGATCGAATCAAGCTCCTGCGGCGTCACGGAATCGAGCTTCAGCTCTCCCAGAATAAAAAGAAGCCACTCGACCTCGACGTGAACGCGGTGTCTTATCAGACCGTACTCGGAAAAGATATCGCGAAGCTCCTCTGTGTGCCTGGCGTATCTGCCGTCAACAACGGAAATGCAGTTCAATTCATCCATGTCACCCTCCATAATGTTTCGGTGTAGTATAGTTTTGCAGACTCTCTTTGCAAACAGCTATTAAATTTTCTTGTTACAATAATTTTTTTATGGCAATATTCGTGCTTTGTTTTAGTTTTTGGCATTTTGCCGGAGTAACGAATGAAACCAGTTTTTTTACTCTCTGTCCTCATTGCCCTCCTGCCGCTTTTGCTTCAGGCCGGGACATGCGGCGAAACAGAGACGCTTTTTACGACCTGCAGATCCACAAATTCTGCGGTAACCGATATTGAAAACGACCCGGACGGCTTCGTCTTTTTTGCGACCAGAGACTCTCTTTCCCGCTTTGACGGACTGCAGACCACCGATTTTGACCGCCGGAAAGCCACGGCTCTTCCGTACGGGATCAACGACCTTCTGATACTAAAGGACGGGACAAAGTTCATCGCTGCGGACTACGGCTTGTATTCCGTCAAAAACCTGAATAGCGGGAGCATCACGAAGATCGATGCCGTCGAAGCGCTGAAAATCACTTCGCTTGCATATCTGGAAAAGAGCGGCCTCATCTTCGGCACGCTCCCCGGCATCGGTATCTTTTCCTATTCACCGGCAGACGAAAAGGTCACCTACTACACAAAGGAGAACGCTATGCTTCCGGTTTCGAAACCGGAAAAGCTCTTCGTGACAGAGGAGGGAACGCTTTTTTGTACCGCAGGCATGGATATTTTAAGCTTTGACGAAGGCGAGTTCCGGCTGCTCTTCAGCTTCGGCTCAAAGATAAGGACGGCTGCCGGAGGTCCGGACAATTCGGTTCTTGTCGCCACTGACGAGGCGCTTTATACGCTGAAGGAGGGTGAAACAACAACCACTGCCGGCAATGAAAACTTACCATTCCGGGAAGTTACCTCCCTATTCACGGATCCGGCAGGAAGAGTCTGGATCGGGACCTCCAACGACGGAGTTTTTGTCATCGAAAATGAAAAAATCGTCAGTTTCAATTCAAAATTCACCTTCCGGATCACCGGTATCTCAAAAATCACAGTTGACCGTGACGGCGATATCTGGTTCGCCTCAAAGAACGGTTTCTGCCTTGCGAGATGCAGCAATGTCGACAAAATTGTATTTAAAAATCAGGAAATTACAGACATCGCCATTGACGGTTCAGGCAACATCTGGGCAATCGGTCCGAAGCTCGGCATTGCCGAACTTGATACCTTCGGCTCGGAAAATTATTTTAAAAACAACCTGACAAAAGCTGGTCCGCTCGCGATTTTCGCCGATTCAACGAACCGGATCTGGGCATCCTACGATGAAAAGGGGATCTTCCTGCTTGAAAACGACACCTTCAACCCGGTCGAAAGTCATTTCAGCTCCAGAGAGGGGCTCTATCCGGCCGAACCGACCATCTTCTTCGAGGATTCCCACGGCACAGTCTGGACTAACGATATGGCAGGCAGNNAACGATATGGCAGCCAGCCAGTCTGTCTATATTTTCAACAGCAACGGAGAGCTCTCGACTGCATCCCTGCCTGTGAAGTATGCCCGAATAGCCGGTTTCGCCGAATATGACGAAAAGATCCTGGCTTTTACCGAAAAGGACGGTGTTTTCCGCTATATTAACGGCACATTCGAACCCGAGCAGCTGAATCTTGAACACACATTTATCACCTCGGTCTTCATGGATTCGGAAAACCGCATCTGGATCACGACTCCCTCGGCACAGCTCTTCATAATTATTGACGGCAGCGACGAAATCGAGCTGCCATTGAAAATAAACTCAGCAATATCGACAATTTATTCCATAGCAGAAGGCTCATCTGGCGACTTCTGGCTGACAACTGACAAAGGTTTCGTGAAAATCGAAAAAAAATATATCGCCTGTTTTTTTGCAAGCACCTGCGATACGATCCCGGCAAACAGCGCAGGCGGGGCGTCCGACCTTTTCAACAACGATGCCGCAGCCGGCAGCCTGAAGCTCAAACCGGTCAGCAACGGCCGAATGGCAATGCCGACATCAGCCGGACTGCTCCTGATTGATACAAACAAGACAGAAACCGCGGGCGTGGCGCCGCAAATATTCCTGAACTACGCGATTATAGACGAGCATCAGGAGATAGCACTCGGCGAAAACGAAGAGATAAGGCTCTCCCGCGAGCCCAGATCGATCGAGATTTACTTCTCTACCCCGGTCTTCGCGGCACCCGAAAACGTAATCTTTGAAATTACCTTTGACGAAGGAAACTTCACTGCCTTCGACAGAAAAATCCTGATTTCGGAACCTTCCGCCGGAAGCCATAAACTTACCGTAAAAGCCAAGCTTCCTGGCGCAGATCCAGCTGATTTTACTGAAAAATCCATACGTATCGAGATCGAAAGGAGCGGCAGAGAGGCAAGAACTCTCATAAAAATCGGCATACTTCTGGTGATACTTCTGCTCATCTGCATCCTCCTCTGGACACGCTATTCGGCCCGCAGGCAGCGTGCGGAGGTCCAGCTTCTCATCAACGAAAACGTTCACAAGCTTGAAGTTGCCAACAACATGCTGCGGACCGCAATCATGAGGGATCCGCTGACAAACCTGATGAACCGCCGGTTCCTTTTCGAGGTCGAGGAGAGAAAGATCGTCAGGCTCCTGGAGTCGTGGCAGCGCGGGAACCAGCTCATCGACAAGCGGCACAGCGGCACGTCGGACAAGCTCTACGCCCTTCTGATGCTTGATATCGACCACTTCAAGCGCGTCAACGACATCTACGGTCACTCTGCAGGCGACATCGTTCTGAAAGGGATCGCCCAGATACTTGTCAACTCGGTCCGTGTAGACGATATCGCTATCCGCTGGGGCGGCGAGGAGTTCCTTGTCCTGCTTGAAAACATTCCGCAGAAAAACGCGCTCCGTGTTGCCCAGAACATCCGGAAAATCATTGAAAAGACTCCGTTCATCACTGAAAACGGCACACAGATCTGGATAACGGTATCGGTCGGTATCTCCTTCCTGCCATTCTATAAAAGCCGTCCGATGCTGGTAAACTTTGAACGTGCGCTTGAAATCGCCGATGCCGCGCTTTACAAATCAAAGGAGACACGCGACACTGCGACTTACGTGATTCCTGGCAAAAAGATCCCGGAAAACGACGAGGAGCTGCAGAAGATGGTTTCGACACCGGATTATGCGCTTATTATGGAATACTATTCGTACCAGAAACTTTTACCGGACAATTCTGAAGAGTTCGAACTTTAATATGAGGTCAAGATGAAAAAATTCTTAACGGTCCTGCTGGTTTCCCTGCTTTTCCTGAACCTTTGCGCAATCGACTTTGATCCGGATGCAGCGTACCGGAGATTCAGAAAAGGGATTTCGCTCGGAGGATCCATCTACCCCGAATACGAAGGCAGCTCCGTCCTTCTGGATCTCGACATCACAGGAACGTTCGAGTTCGACATGCTGGGCTTCGGACTCCAGTTTCCGATACGCTTCATCCTCAGCAACAAGGACAACATCGAGACGACAGCCTCTGTTTTCCCGAAGGAGGACTGGAACGATGCCCGCGACTGGACAAGGCTGCTCTCCTATTTTCACTACGGCCACTCTGGCGACCTCTTCTACTTTTTCTTCGGAAACCACGAAAACCGCTATGTCGGGAACGGCACTATCCTCGGCGCATACTATACAGACCTCAAACTCTACTATCCGAAACGCGGGATCGATGTTGAAATCAACACAGACTACCTCGGGATCGACTTCTTCATGGACGACGTTACGCCGCCGACAGTGATCGGAGGACGTTTTTACTTCAAGCCGCTCAGCTTCCTCTCGAAGGAAAACTACGGCAACAACCTTGAGCTCGGCTTCACCTACTTCACCGACTTCGCGGCACCCTACGACATCACATCTTCCGAAATCGGCGAAAAGGAGCGCAGCATCCCCAAAAAGTACTCGGTCCAGATGTTCGGCTTCGACGTAAACTTCAGACTGCTCACGCTGAAGCACTATCACCTGACCTTCTACACAGACATAAACCATATAATAGATGCAGGAACAGGTATCCATATCGGTCTCAAGCATAAGATCGACTTCTCGGCCAAGAACGACTTCCAGCTTCTTAGCAAATGGGAGTTCCGCGCAATGCAGTCTAATTATATTCCCAGTTATTTCAACACCTTCTATGATATTGAGCGTGAATACTACAAAAACGGCGAAACAAAGGGAAAGTACATAGCAGAGTGGCTTTCGCGCAACAAAGACTGGACATTCGGCTACTACTTCGACCTGGTCTTCAGCATCGCGGAGCTCTTCTCCGTCGGTGCCTCGGTAGAACATAACAAACTCTACGACAGCAACAGCGCAGGCAACGATAAATACTACAACAACATACAGCTCAGCTTCCTGCTGAACGCATTTCTCTTCAAACACCTCGACCTCGACTTCGTGATGACCCTCCAGTCCCTCGGAGAAGAGGGCAAAAGGCTCTCCGACAAGCCATTCTACAGAGCATCTGTCACCTATGTCATCAACAAATACTTCAGTATAGGATTTGCCGCCTCCTCGAAATGGCTCCTGGTCTGGGAAAGAAACAATGTCGGCGGCTGGGACTCTCACTACAAGGCGGTCAACAGCTTCGCGGTCGGCGCCTTCGGAGGCATCAGTTTTTAACAGATGCTAAAGATACTCCTTCTTCTTCTCCTTTTTATCCCCTACATTCCGGTTTCGGCCGACGATGCCGAAGAGGATCCGCTCGGCGATCTGATCGAAGATATCATCAGGAAAGAGAAGGACGCAACTCCCAAGGCTGAAAAGGCTGAACCTCAGCCGCAACAGAAATCCGAACCTAAGCAAAAACCTGAACCCAAGCAGACTCCCGCCAAGAAAAAATCAAATAAAATCATAGTAATAGACCCTGGACACGGAGGCAAGGACCCCGGCACGGTCAAGGGCAGGCTCTATGAAAAGGATATAGTTCTGAGACTTGCGAAAAAGATCCGCGACGTCTCAAAAAAATATAAAGGGATCGAGGTCAGGCTCACACGCGACCGCGATATTTTTCTTGAACTCCCGGAAAGAGCCAAGATCGCGAACAGGCTGGACGGAGACCTCTTTATTTCGCTCCACGTCAACTCGTTCAAGGACGAAACCGCCGCCGGGATGGAGATCTACCACCTCGACAACACGCGGAACGAATACAGCAGAAAGCTCGCTTCGGTCGAGAACAAAATTTCCGGAGACGTCTCCACACTCGAAATGATCCTGATAGATATGGACCTCACCTACTACATCGACGACAGCATCAGCTATGCTTCGTCGATGGCAAAAAATATAAACAAGGATCTTGCAGGCTACAAAATCAAGCTCAGAGACTACCGGAAGGGTGCGCTTTTTTATGTTCTGGTAGGAGCCAGAATGCCCTCGCTCCTCTTCGAGATCGGCTACATCAGCAACCCGACAGACAGGGCTCTGCTGCAAAACGACAAATTTCTTGAAGCACTTGCCCGCGCACTCCTGAACTCGATCGCGGAGACGAAGCTGAAATGAGAAGGCCAGCATCTTTAAACATAATCCTGCTAACGATATCGATAATTTTGCTCGTTACTGTCCCGTTTCTCGGACACATTCCGATAGAACCATCGAAGCTCTTCGGCAACGACCTCGCTGCAAGGATCTTCTGGAACATCAGAGTCCCGCGAGCGCTCTGCGCCTTCACCTGCGGCGGAGTCCTCGCCCTCTGCGGCATGACATTCCAGTCGATGTTCAAAAACGACCTCGCGACACCCTACACGCTCGGAGTCAGCAGCGGTGCGGCGCTCGGAGCAGTGATCGCAATCCGTTTTTTCGCCGGGAGCTTTGCGCTTTCGCAGGTCATGAGCTTTGCCGGAGCCTCAGCGACGATCGTCCTCATCTACCTTCTGACCGCAATCAAACGGGAGCTCAGCAGCGCATTCCTGCTTCTTGCCGGAATCGCCGTAAGCTTTACCTGCAACGGTCTAATACTCTTCATCCAGTACCTTTCGGACAGCAGCGAAAGCTCGCTGATGATCCGCTGGATGATGGGGAGCCTCGACCTTTCGGGCTACTCACCGCTGATGAAAATAGCCCCGTCGCTCCTGATTTTGACAGTGATCCTCGCCTTTTTCCACCGGGAACTCGACCTTATGAGGATAAATTCGGATGTCGCAGCTTCACGCGGAGTAAACCTGAAGTTTACTGTCAATCTGCTTTTCCTGGCAGTCTCGCTCGCAATCGCCGCAGTCATCTCGCAGACAGGCCCCATCGGCTTCGTAGGCATGGTAGCACCCCACATCGCCGCTAAATTCACTGGCAGGAAGCACAGCCTTCTGATACCCTCGTCGCTGCTTCTCGGCGGGATAATCCTTCTCGCCTCAGACACGCTTGCCCGCTGCGTGATCGCCCCCTCGGAAGTCCCGGCAGGAGTCATCACCTCGCTCCTCGGCGGCCCATTCTTTATCTTCATCCTTCTGAAAAACAGCCGAAGATAGGCAGATGCTGAACAAAGTAAATTGCGCCAGGCAAGGAATCAAAATTACGCCAAATGATGAATCAAAATCGCGCCAAGTGAGGAATTAAAATTTGACCAAATGCGGAAGTAGCGTATAATCACTAAGATATTTTGACGGAGGGGAACGTGGCTTATAAAAAAAGAATCGCTGACGAGATGCTGAAAAAAAGGCTTGCAAGCAAAGGTGCGGTGCTGATACAAGGTCCGAAATGGTGCGGAAAGACAACGACTGCCGAGCAGGCTGCGGCAAGTGTGCTTTATATGGATAACCCGAAAGAAATAAAGAGCAATCTTTTCCGTGCCGATACCGATCCGGAATCTCTTTTGGAAGGTGAAAATCCGAGATTGATAGACGAATGGCAGCTGGCACCTAAACTGTGGGATGCTGTCAGATTTTCCGTAGATCACAAAAGACGGTTCGGGCTTTACATTCTGACAGGTTCAGCTGTTCCGCCTGAAACTGGTGAGATACATCATACAGGTACCGGAAGGTTTTCCTGGCTGAAAATGAGGCCGATGAGTCTTTATGAATCTGGAGAATCGACAGGCGAAGTCAGCATGAAAGAACTTTTTTCCTCTTCCGAAGCAAATGTGCGCGGAAATGCGGCACTTTCTTTGAAGGATATCTGCTTCCTGATTTGCCGCGGAGGCTGGCCTATGGCACTCGACTGCGAACCGGAAATTGCTCTCCGGCAGGCGTTGGATTATTATGATGCGATCGTAAACGACGATGTTTCACGGGTCGAAGGAATAAAAAGGGATCCCGTTTTTTTAAAGAGACTTCTTCGTTCTTACGCCAGAAATCAGGGAAGTCAGGCATCGATAAACACTATCGCCAACGATTTGTCCAGCAATGAAGATGCCGAAATCTGCTCAAAAACAGCTTCACAATACATCAAAGCGTTGAAAAAGATTTTCGTTGTAGAAGACATGCCCGCATGGAACCCCAATCTGAGATCCAAAACCGCGATAAGGACTTCCGACACAAGATATTTCGTGGATCCCTCCGTGGCTGTAGCATCACTCGGCATAGGTCCCGGTGATCTTGGAAAAGATCTGGAAACTTTGGGACTCTTTTTTGAAACTATGGCTATCCGCGATCTTCGCATATATGCTGATTCTCTTGACGGGGAAATTTTTCATTACAGAGATAAAAGCGATTTGGAATGTGACGCCGTAATTCACTTGAGAAACGGCTCTTACGGGCTTATAGAAATAAAACTTGGAGGCGATAAACTGATTGAAGAAGGCTGCGATTCGCTGAAAACACTATCCGGCAAAATAGACACCGGTAGAATGAGACCGCCTTCATTTCTTATGGTTCTTACCGCAACCGGAAGTTTCGCCTACAGACGACCTGACGGAATCTGCGTGGTTCCAATCGGATGTCTGAAAAACTAAAGTTCAAAAAAGTGATTTTTCCTGATTATTTCACGTTTAACGGAATTAAGCCGTTTCTGTCGTCTAAAAATAACCGGCAAACTCTTATGAAATCAGGAGAAAAGAAAAAATCCCTTGCAAAAACCATAGAATATCATTATATTGGAGCCGTCGGATAATCAATTATATGTTATCCACGAGCAAAAAGATGAAAAGGGAAGGAGAAAAAAGCAGATGGTAGAAAAAGCGACAAACATTGCAGGAATGATAAATGCGTTCAGTCCCAGGGAATTATCAGGAGACGATTTAGATAAATACTATTATGATAAAACGATGCCGGTTCGCACCGGAAGCCCCGTAAAATCTCCAATTGACGATATCTTTGATGCCTGCCACGATCCATCATTATCTAATAAATTCCTGCTGATGGGGCATAGAGGCTGTGGAAAAAGCACCGAATTAAACGTATTGTCGCGCCGTTTTCAAAATGAGGGTTTTCCGGTGCACACAGTGCAATGCGCAAAAGAATTGGATATGACCAGACCGTTCTATTCCGACCTGATGATTCTGATGGGTGATGCCTTAATAGAGATAGCGAAAGAAATCAACTGCGAAATTGACAAAAATCTATTGAATGACCTTGTTCATTATTGGGATGACATCACTGAAATAAAAGATAGGACAGAACAATACGATCTTTCTGCCACTGGGGGAGCAGGCATATCAAGTCTTTTGGAGAAAATTTTAGGCCTGTTTTTAGACGTTAAAGGCAGTGTAAGACTGAGCGAAGAGGTTCGCAAAACCTATGAAAAACGGATTGATGATCGTCTTGGAGATTGGATCAATATCCTCAATGCAATTGCGGATAAGATATCCAACACCACAGAAGGTCGGAGGCCTATCATTATTTTTGAAGAATTGGATAAACTTGCGGACATAGACGCTGGACAGGATAAAAAGGATAAATCATGGGATTTGTTCTTCGAAAAACCGTCGGCGTTAACAAGTTTTACTTTTCCGGTTATTTTCACATTTCCCATTGCCTTGTCGTATGAACCGAGGTTCCATACGTTGAAAGGATATTTTCAATATAAATTTTTTCCCATGATCAAAGTAACTTCTATTGAAAACGAAAAATTTGAAGATGGATACAAAGCGATCAGAGCCATTATTGAAAAACGTGCAGATGAAAACTTGTTTGATGAAAATGTAAAAGATTTTATGATCGAAAAAACCGGAGGCGCCCTGCGGGATTTGTTCGACGCAATCAGGCAGAGTGCAATTTATGCCTGTCGGCGTAAAGCAGATTCAATCAGCATGGATGACGCTGTTTTAGCCCTTGAAGAAATTCAGTCCGAAATCACCAGAAGAATAGAAAAGAAAGATTATGATTTCCTGAAAGATATATACAATGGTAACAGAAAGGGAATATCTGATAGAAAAGCCTTGCTTGGAATGCTTTTGGCAGGCGTCGTATTGGAATATAATGGCACAAGATGGTGCAATCTTCATCCTCTTGTTGCCGATTATCTGGTGGATTTGGGTGTTGTAGAGAAGAGGGAAGAGAACATCCATGAACTGACAGTGGGGGAAATCAACCAGTGAAGCCGGATAATGTTGCCTCTTATGAAAACCTTGGATGGATTCTGAACCATTCAGACGAAGGTTTTTACGCTCTAATCGCATATCCAAAAATGCAGGAACACGTGGTTTCTCATTACCGGCTCGGTTCTGTGGCGGTGTATGACTACAAGGAGCGGCCGAACGATTACAGGTTTCGGGATGTGGCAGTATTTCTGGAGGAACATCCTCAGGCTCGGACAATTTTCCTGCTGAACATGCAAAATGCTCTCATGAAGCAGGAAGCGGTGCAACGCTTGAATTTCAGCAGGGATATGCTGGCGCGGACGAACAGGAATTTCATTTTCTGCATGACGGAAGATGCTTTCGATGAGCTGAACCGTCACGCCTTCGATTTTTTCTCCTTCCTCAAGCTCAAGCTGCGCTTTGAAGACGAGTTTGAAGAAACGGAAGAAAAAACACAGATTTTCCAGACTAAGGTATTGCCTAAAGATCTCAGTGAGGGCGTAAACCCAGACGAAGGTTATGACCCGACATGGCCGCGTCAGCGGCAACTGACTTTTGCAATCAACATGATGAATCAGGCTGAATCCATGAATCTGAAAAACCGCTACGCCGACGCACTAAAGTTCTTAGATAAAGCCATTGAAATTCGGGAAGAATACTTAGGCGAAAACCACCCGGAAACGGCTTCAGCTTATCTGGCCAAGGGAAATACTCTTGAAAAAAAAGGAAACTATGCCGAAGCTTTGGAATTGGTGCTGAAAGCCGTAAAGATTCGGGAAAATACTTTAGGACCAGATAACCCGTATACGGTCGAAACCTATGACGCAATGGGCAGAATATACAGCGATTTAGGCAAATACAATGACGCACTAGAATGGCATCAGAAAGCCTTGGATATCAGGGAGCGTATTTTGGGAACAGAGCATCCCGATACAGCTCGAACTTATAATGATATTGNNTATGTCTATGATGATTTAGGTCAATATGAAGAAGCTCTAAAATGGTATCAAAAAGCCCTAAAAATCAGGGAGCGTGTTCTGGGAATCGATCATCCCGGTACAGCTCGAACTTATAATGATATTGCCTATGTCTATGATGATTTAGGTCAATACAAAGAAGCCTTAAAATACTCTCTGAAAGCCCTAAAAATCAGGGAGCGTATACTAGGAACCGATCATCCAGATACAGCTAGAACTTATCAGAATATTGCTATTATATACTCTGATTTAGGCAAATATGAGGACGCACTAAAATGGTATAAGAAAGCCTTGGATATCAGAGAGCGTGTTCTGGGAACTAACCATCCCGATACAGCCTCGACTTATAATAATATCGCCAGTGTGTACTCTGATTTAGGCAAATATGAGGAAGCACTAAAATGGCATCAGAAAGCCTTGAATATTTACGAGCGTATTCTGGGAACCGACCATCCTTATACAGCCTCGACATATAACAATATCGCCAACGTGTACTCTGATTTAGGCAAATATGAGGAAGCACTAAAATGGCTGAAGAAAGCTTTAGATATCAGGGAACGTATTTTGGGAACAAATCATCCCGATACAGCCTCGACTTATAATAATATCGCCAGTGTGTACTCTTATTTAGGCAAATATGAGGAAGCACTAAAATGGTATAAGAAAGCACTAGGCATTTGTGAGCATGTTCTGGGAACTGACCATCCTGATACAGCCGCGACATATAACAATATCGCTAATGTATACTATTATTTAGGCAAATATGAAGATGCACTAAAATGGCATCAGAAAGCCTTGGATATCAGAGAGCGTATTCTGGGAACCGACCATCCTGATACAGCCTCGATATATAACAATATCGCCAGCGTGTACTATAATTTAGGCAAATATGAGGACGCACTAAAATGGTATAAGAAAGCCTTGAATATTTACGAGCGTATTCTGGGAACCGACCATCCTTATACAGCCTCGACATATAACAATATCGCCAACGTGTACTCTGATTTAGGCAAATATGAGGAAGCACTAAAATGGCATAAGAAAGCCTTGGATATCAGAGAACGTATTTTGGGAACAAATCATCCCGATACAGCCACGACATATAACAATATCGCTGATGTGTACGATGAGTTGGGTCAACATGAAGAGGCGCAGAAATACCGTCTGAAAGCCAAAAACAATACGGCTTTGAAAAACTAAATTTTCAAAAAAGTGATTTTTTCTGATTATTTCACGTCGAACGAGACGAGGCCGTTCTTTCCTGCGGAAAAATAAACCGAACCGTCAAAGAACTGAGAATTACTGATCATTTCTTTCAAAGTCGGGAAATCGTCAGTTTTTACGCTTGTCACTTTGCCTTCCGACGAAACGTAAGATGCGTCGTTTTCACCGGCGAAGGAGATTCCGCCGTCACTGACACTTACCCAGAAATATTCTGAGACGAAAGAGTCATTGAATTCCTCTTTTCCTTCATGTGCGGAAACGATTCTGAGTTCCGAAGTTCTGGTTATCTCTGATGACTCTCTTCTTGAATAGCGTAAATCGTTTTTGACAAAGAACATTTTTCCGCCCTTGATATAAACATAGTTTGAAACCTGTGCGACATTGCAGTCGATGTCCGTGTCTGAATCTTCCAAAGGTTCCTTGTTGACAACGCTGACTGCGCTCTTGTCCGTGTTGAATTTCAAGGTGTAAATGTCGTAAATTTTCAGTTTTGAGCAGGTGTGGGGTGCTTCTCCGGGTTCATTTCTCCATGACGGCGGAGTTTTTGTGTAGAGATATTCTCCGTCATCGCTCATTCCGACAAGCATTCCGGGGATATTTACACGGTTGCTGACTTTCGGATTTTTCGGATCGCTTACATCGAAAGGAATAGCATAACAGCGATAGGTGTCGGTGTTAAGTAGTGATGTTTCGAGTTCACAGCCGCTTGTCCAGAAAGTGTTGCCGACCGCAAACATCAGATCGGGGTTGTAAACAAGCTGTTTGTAGTCGAATTCAAAACTTTTCATCTTTGGCGCGTCGCTCAGGTCATTCATGTCGTAAAAAACGAGCTTTGTTCTGGTTTTGTGATTTTCATCAACTACGGCGAGACTGTAAGCCAGAACATTGTTGTCCGAAACGGCGGCATAGTTTTCATTCAGATAGCTTGATTCTTCTTTCTGAAGTTCAAAATTGCCCAAATCTTCGGGGTTTTTCCAGTCGTTGATTTTTATGACTTTGACAGCAAATTCCTGATCAACTGCTGCGTAAGCACTTTTTCGTCCGATAATATATACAAAATTGTTGTTTCTCAGCACTTTGTCGAAACCTTCACTGAGTTCGCCGCTCTCCCACAGAACTTTGTCCGTTGTGCCCTCGTAGACAACCCATTTTGCATTAACGACAGCGCAGAGATTGTTCCCGCATTTTGCGACATAGGCGACATTATGTCCGGTATCAACAGGCTCCGGCTCAGGTTCAGACTCAGGTTCAACCGGTTCTTCTTCAGGGATGCTGTTGCATTCAGACTCGATGACACCTTCAGTACAGTTGTTTTCTACAGGCGCATTGGCAATCGTGACAAATTCTTCGGTCAAATTTTCAGTGTCGGAATCATCATTTTGTTCCGAATCGTTGTCCGCAGGCTCTCCGGTGTCACCGTTTTCCTGAATTTCAGAGTCGTTTGATTGATCACCCTGATTTTCCAGTTTCTCTTCACTTTTCTTCGAATCGCCGCAGGAAACAGCAAGAAAAGCGACCATCGCGGAAACTGCCAACAATTTAAAAACTTTACTCATCCCGACCTCCGTCAAAAAAATACTCAAAACCCTCAATTTTTAACAAATTGAGCAAAAATACAATAGTTTAGTTCCTGAAAGTGTGATTTTTTCTGATAATTTTTTTAAAAAAAGTAAAAAAAGTGATTTTTTTCGGATTTACCGTGAAAAGCTTCTGAAATCAATCAAATTGTGACTTTATCCAGCAGAAAATCGAAAATATTGAGAATCAGTATTCCGTCGTCGTTGCGGTATGTCGGCTGTGTGCCGCCTACAATTACAACTTTTTGAAAATTGTCGCCGATATGTTTCAGTGAATTGAATTCCTGCTCCTGTTTTTCCAGTGTAGGAAGTGCAAAAGCGGATTGAATATAAACCCTGTCATAGCCTTTATTGCAGACAAAATCGACTTCCAGCTGCCTGCGCTCGCTGGTCCCGGCCTCATTACGGGTGTTTAAAGTCACCTGTCCTACATCAACCGAATATCCGCGAACACGCAGTTCATTGTAGATCAAATTTTCCATTAAATGAGTCTGTTCCGTCTGACGGAAATTCAGACGGGCGTTTCTTATTCCCAAATCTTCAAAATAAAACTTTGACGGAGTATCAATATATTTTCTCCCTTTAATGTCGTAACGCACTGATTTTTCAATCAAAAACGCATCCTGCATATAATCGAGATAATTCTTTACAGTGTCTCTTGTAATTGTGCTGTTTTTGGAGGAACGGAAAGTGTTTGCTATCTTTTGGGGATTGGTAAGACTGCCGATACTGCTCGCAACGACATCAATAAGTTCTTCCAGATCGTCATCGCCGCGGATTCCGTATCTCTCTTTTATGTCTACAAGATAAGTGTTATCGAACAACTGCCGGAGATATTCCCGTTTCTGCTCCTCGCTTTGCATTGAAATAAGCTGAGGAAGACCGCCAAAATGCATAAATTCATTCAGATAATTTTCCAAAAATACAGCTTCGGGCCTGCCTGACATATATTCTTTAAAATTAAACGGATGGACACGGACTTCGTCACCGCGTCCGCGGAAAGTTGTCACCACATCCTTGGAGAGAAAGCGGGCGTTGCTTCCAGTCACATAAACGTCAAGCTGCGGATTTTTCAGCAAAGTGTTCAGAACTTCCTCGAAACGGTCGAGCCGCTGAACTTCGTCTATCAGTACATAATAATTTTTGGTATCCGTGATTCTCTTATTGATATAATCCAATATCGCAAACGGCTTCCGCAAGTGTTCGTTGTAAATATTTTCCAAGTCGATCTGTATAATGCGGGTATTGTCCACACCCTCACCGCGAAGATAGTTGAAAAATAGAGAGAATAGCAGATAGGATTTGCCGCTGCGCCGCATTCCGGTTATTATTTTTATCATCCCGTTCTGCTGCCTGTCAATCAGTTTTTGCAAGTATATCGGTCTATCCATAAAAAATCCTCCATTCGTTTTTCTTGCGTCAATACGCACTTTTCACGAATAGAACAATACTCTTTTTTTTAATTCGCGCAATATCTATTCGTTTTTTTTGCGTATATACGCATTTTTTACTGACGAACAGGCAAAAAAGTTGTTTTTTCGGATTATTTCACGTCGAAAGAGTAAATTCCGCCCCAGAGAGTTCCGACATAGACTGTATCGCCTATAAGCTGTGCGGAATTCGGAGAATACTGTTCGCTTGTTCCGAGATCTTTGCTCAATTCAACTTTTTTGGTTTTACCGTCGGTGGTCACATATATCCATTCCCCGTTTGTCAAGAGAAGCAAACCTCCGTCCTGAACATCGTTAAAGAAAGATACCTGCTCGAAAGAATCAGCAAAAATCTCCTTTCCGTCAGCTGCGGAGACGATTCTGATTTCGTAAACAATGTCGGATTTCGAAACGCATTCTGTACTCCGATAATAACTTCTTGAAACAAAAAACAGCTGATCGTCTTTTATAAAAACATCGTTTGAAACAGAATACTGTTTCGGATACTTGTCACTGTTGTAATTAATGACTTTCCAGTCTTCGAGAGTTTCTTTTTTTACAACTTCTGCCGAATTTTTTTCGTTGTTAATTTTTAAGATATAGAAATCGCTGGTTTCTATTTTTATTCTGCAGTTTCCGATATCTTCGCAATCTTTTTCTGATTTCACCGCAGGAGTTTTTGTGTAGAGATACTGGCCGTCTTTGCTGATTCCCATAAGTTCTCCGGGGATATTTATTCTTTTTCCGGCTTTTGGTTTTGCAGACTTGTCAACAGTAAAAGGAACTGCATAACAAAGATACTGATTTGCCTCTTCTTCCGCTGTATTCTTGATGCATCCGCTTGTCCAGAAAGTGTCACCGCTGACGAAAATCCTGTTTTCTATAAAGAGTTTACGATAGTTGAAATCGACTTTCGAAGCTGTGATTTTTTCAGCCGGTTCGTTCATATCAACGAAATGCAGTTCATGTTTTGTCTTACGGCGTTCCCGCTCTCCGTCGTAATACTTTTCCCATTTTGTACTCCTGAAAGCCATAATGTTCTTATCGGAAACAACTGCAGCCGCGTCATAACCGATACTTTCAGGAATGTTGAAACTCTCAGTTTCTCCAAAAGAGCCGTTTCCGTCATTTTTTATAGTTTTAACGGAAACAGGGTTGTCGGCAA
This sequence comes from bacterium UBP6_UBA1209, assembly GCA_002309575.1. Taxonomy (GTDB): domain Bacteria; phylum UBP6; class UBA1177; order UBA1177; family UBA1177; genus UBA1177. Next base: position 21,639 of record DBXP01000049.1, read on the forward strand.
AAAAACTGTCACTGTTACCGCAGTATTTCTGATGGTTGTTGTAAAGATAGAAAGAACTGTCGTTTTTAACCAGATTCGCTGTATATTCAGAACTTTTTAGAAGATTGCTCTGCCAGAGGGTGCTGCTTGCCGCACCGTCATAAATAAAGAGTTTTCTTTCGTTTATGCCGCAAAGATGTTCTCCGCACCCTGTAAGTCCGGGGATTTTGACGGCTATCGGCTGTTCTGAAAGGATTTTCGGTTTGTCCCTGTCGGTAATGTCGGCAGAAACGACCTTATAGTTGGATGCCGCGAAAACACGGTTTTTTACAGCTGTTCCGAATCTTGCAAAGTCATCCGTTGTAATAAATCCGCGTAATTTGAGCCCTTTTTCAAGGTCAAGATCAACAAGATAAACTTTGAGAAAATTCTCCTGAGGAGTGCTTTCAGAAACGGAACAGAGGATAAGCCCGAGCTCGTCAAAAATCCTGCAATCCGGTATAGAAACGGAAATATTTTTTTCTGACAAAATACTGTTGATTTCCTTGGGATTTTCAGGATCTTCCAAATCGTAGAGACCCAGCTTTACCTGATAGTCTTTCTTTTCCTGCTCGATTGTGAGCATTTTCGTGCCTATGAATTTAAAATCCGATATGCTACCGAAAATTTCCTGCTCGGAAACCAGAGAAAGGTTGTCAGGTGTAAGATCCACTGTCTCTAAAAAGTAGTGTCTCTGATCGCCGGAATAAGAATATCTGGAACCATACATTGTATAACCGTTGAATGCGGCATTGCTGAAACCGTCAATAGTGTCGAGTTTTATGACATTTGCAGGATCTCTGACATCGAAACTTTCAAGAGTTGTGTAATAAGGTTCGTAAGTGCTTGAGGTTACAAGATAGAAAAAATTGTCTGTTTCGTGCATTCCATTGACGAATCTTTCCGGATAAATCGTCGATTTTTGGATGATTCTGCCGTCAGGATCACTTATATCGAATATTGAAAATCTGTTTTCACCTATGGGATCATCCCATTCGTCTGTTTTGGATTCAGCAACATATATGTGCTTGTCGGAAAAATAGACCAGATCAGCTGCTACTTCTGCTGAAATTTTATCAGCCATTTTTATATTTTCCGGATCTTTTATGTTTATCGCAACTATTGAACTTCGCTCATTACGGCTTTCTCCCCAGGTTCCGTCACATTCCGTCCACGAATAGGCCTTGTCTGCGGCTACAACATAGATTATATCACCTATCTGTTTTGAATTTCTCGCATAGCCGTCAATTATAAATTCAGCTGCAATCGAAAGATTTTTCGGATCTTTCGTGTTGATTGCAACGAGCTTTGAATATTCTCTGCCGTAATAGATGATTTTGCCGTCATCGGAATCTCCGTCTGTCCTGCTGACAAGGACATAAGCTCTCTCATCTTGAAGATAAATGTGGTGACCATACTGCCCCGCCAGATTTATACTGTCCAAAACTTCCAGATTTTCCGGATCGCTTATATCGACCGTGACGATTCCTTTGTACGGATGCAAAATCAAAAGCGTGTTTCCGTCAAGCTTGTAGACATCACCTTCAAAAATTTCGCGTGGAACATCAGGAATATCGTCCTTTAAAGCGAAATTGTCATAAACCTCCGTGTCATCTACGGGGCAATCTTCTTCAAAATAGTCCGAAGACGATATCGTAACAAACTTTTCCGTTCCATCAGGCTCCGGCTCATCGTCCGAAATTTCATCCCCGTCGGAAACCGAATTTTCAGGATCATTGTCCGAAATTTCCTGTTTCCCGGAATTTCCTTTGCCGCCGCACGCTGTAAAAATGAAAAGAAAAACCGCCAATACTGTGAAAAATCTGATGAATTTTTTCATGATGCCCCCGCTGAAAAAAACCGGTAGATTTTATATAAAAAGAGCAAAAAGACAAGAGGTTAGTGTTTCAGGATTTCGCTTTCCGGTTGCTTCCGGCAACCATTTTGAATTCGTAGATACGGCAGTCGATATCACCGTTTTTGATCGGTATGCGGCGGGTCGCCGCCAGGTGGATCAGCTTCGGGAGCTGGAGGTCTCCGGTCAGAAGGTAGACGTTCCAGCCGGCAAATCTCTGCTTCAGGAGATCGCCGATTTTCGGATAGAGTTTCCGCATTTCGTCGAGCTCGCCCATCCTCGCGCCGTAAGGAAGGTTCGCGATCATGATCCCGTGTTCTGCCGGAGCATCTATATCGAGAATATTCGCCTTTTTAAGCTCGATTTTCCCCTCAAGTCCGATGTTCCGGAGATTCTGGCGGGCAGCCTCTATCGCGAGGTTCGCGACATCGCTTCCGTAAATTTTGAGCTCGGTGTCGTCGTCGAGTTCGTTATCGATCGACTCCTGGTAAACTCCTCTCCAGAGCTCCATGTCGAAATCAAGAAACTTCTGGAACGCGAATTTGCGCGAGCCGCCGGGGGCGATCCTCAGTGTTGCGCGGGCTGCTTCGATGAGGAAGGTCCCGCTTCCGCACATCGGGTCAAGGAGCGGGATCCCGGGTTTCCAGCCGATGAGAGACAAGATCCCCGCAGCCAGATTTTCGCGTATCGGAGCGGCATTCGTCCTCTCACGGAAACCGCGCTTGAAGAGCGCTTCTCCGCTTGTGTCGAGAAAAATCTTAATATGATCGTGTGTCAAAAAGGCTCTGATGCGCATATCCGGGTTGTGCGGATCGACGTTCGGACGAACTCCGAAAAGCTCTCTGAACCTGTCGCAGATCGCATCCTTTATCTTGAGGCTGACAAAGTTCAGGCTCTTCAACGGGCAGTCGTTCGCTACGCTGTCGATCCTGAAGGTAATCTCCTTTGAAAACCACTCGTTCCACGGGATATTTAGCGCCGTTTCGTAGATATCCTGCTCGTTTTTATAGTTTGCCGAGCCCACCTCGACATAGATCCTTCCGGCGACCGCCGAATAGAGATTCGCCCGGTAGCAGAGCGCCTTATTCCCCGAAAAGTGGACTCCCCCGTCGGTCACTGAGATCTCTGCCGCACCGATCGCTTTAAGTTCGTCGGAAAGCGGTTTTTCAAGTCCCCGCGGAGCCGTCGCGAAAAATCTGTACATATTTTTTTCCATCACTTGTTCAAAACCTCCGGAACAGCCTCAAAAACTCTGAAATAGGGAAGATCCTTTACCAGTTTCAACCCCTCCGGCGGATTTTTCTCGATTTTCCGGACCTCCTTTTTCGGGATGTAGAACCTTGTCACGCTGTAACCTCCGGAGTGCAGAAGCAGCAGGATCCCCGGTTTCCTGATCTGGTCAAGCGAACGTATATGTTTGTAATTATTGTGTTTATATCCTGAATAGTACATCAGTCTGCGGTCGATGTTCTTGTCGGCAAGATAGATCTGCTCTGTCGGGTAGTGCTCAAGGACCCACTCTGTCGAGCTCTTCTGGCGCTCGCGCCTCGCCTTGAACCTTCCGCTCTCACTCTCCGAGAAGTAGACGTTGCTTGCGAACATCGCGACCAGAAGAAGAGACATGGCGACTGTCAACACTTTGTTTTTATTCATATATTCGACCAAAAGGACTGCAAAGACAGCACATATCGGAAGGATGAAGACTATCGAATAGCGGATGTTCCTGATGAGCATCGTGTACGGAGAAAAGCTTGTCGGGGCGAACGAAAGAAAAAGGAAACAGGCAGCATACCATGCGAGGAAAAGCAGCTCCTTCCCCCTCTTCTTCATGCAGAGCCTGACACCGATGCACAGAAGCGCCGCGATCAGGAAGTAGCCGTTGAAACCGTATGTGCGCCAGTTTGCGAAATCCTGCTTGAGGAACATCGTCCTGACGTAGAAAAATGTATCCTTCGGATCGACGTCATCCATCGAATTCTGGTATGTGATGGCCTTTTCGCTGATTTTGATGTGGTGAAAGAAGTCGTTGTGGATCGCAAGGTAGACAAAGCCCTGAACCGCCGGGATTATGAAGGTGCAGAGTGCGGCAAGCGCGATAAATCCTACCGTTTTTTTGTTGAAACCGCGCTTTACGACAAGGTACAGCGACATCAGCGGCGCAATTATGACACCGGTCGTTCTGGCAAGAAGGACCCCGCCGATCGCGAGCCCGGCAAGGAGAGCCCAGCCCGAAGAGAGCTTTTCCGTCCCGCGCTGGAAGGCATAGACCGTGAGCAGGGTAAAAAACTCAAGAGACGGCGCAACCTGCAGGAAGTTGCCGTAAATCAGGACAACCGGGAAGGAAAGGTAGAGCAGAGTCGCCACCGATGCGGTAAACCGGTCGGTTTCGCGCTCGACGATCCGGAAGGCAAGCCAGACGCCCGCAAGCCCGTAGATAAAGGTCGGAGCAATCGACGTAACGTCGTTCACACCGAAGATTTTGTAAAGCAGGGCAACCGGAACATAGACGACCCAGCGGATATCAAAGATAAAGCCGGCGGAATAATTTCCGTTCGCGAAACGGTTCGCAAGCATCGTGTAGTACAGATCGTCGCCCTCAGCCATCCCCATAAAAGTTGTGAGCCGCAGCACGAAAGCAAGCATGACCAGAAACCACACAGGGTCGATCCGGCTTGAATTTACCGCGTTTTTCAACCACTCGGCAGGAGCTTTTTTCACGTTTTCCATATTTACCTCAATTCAAAAAAGCAGTTTTCTATAGCGTTATCGCAAAATAATTCAAAATCTTTGAGAATTTTTGCCGAAAAAACAAAGAAAAAAATCCGGCGGCTGTTCGCTGCTGTTTATCTAAAAATTTTTTCCTGATCAAAAATCATAAAAATGCCGGTTTGGACAAAACCACCGGGCTTTCCAGTCGACAAAAGTGTGTGTATATGCAAAAATATCGAATTGAATATTTGTCTCCTTGAAAAATCGCGTTATTATACGATCGAGAAAAGTGTTTACTGACACAAAAATATCGAGGTTGTGCATGAGAATAAAACGTGATTCTTACGAGCAGAAATTATTGAGGAGCCGCAGTAACGGTATGATAAAGGTCATTACCGGTATGCGCAGAAGCGGAAAATCGTATTTATTGTTCAATCTTTTTGCCGATGCTTTGGAAAAAGAAGGAACACCTAAAGATCATATTATAAAAATAAATCTGGAAGACAGGCGTAACAACGAGTTGCGTGATCCGGACAATCTATTGCATTACATCGATGCGCACTTGGCTGATGACGGAAAATATTACATTTTGCTTGACGAAATACAGATGGTTAAAGAATTTGAAGATGTACTCAACAGTTACCTTCAAATTGAAAATGCCGATGTCTTTGTAACCGGATCCAATGCAAAATTCCTGTCGAAGGATGTGATTACGGAATTCAGGGGACGAGGTCAAAGTATTATGATTCACCCCTTGAATTTTGAAGAATATATGTCGGCCCAGCCTCAGCAGGATCTATACAGTATGAGACTGCTCTCTGATTATATGCAGTACGGAGGGTTGCCGAAAACAGTTACAATGAGTGATGAAAACGATAAAAAGGAGTATCTGAAAAGTTTATTCATTCAAACCTATCTTAAAGACATCAAAGAAAGACATTCTATTAAACTGGACGCCGATTTGGACGAACTGATCGATGTGATTGCAAGCAGTATCGGTTCTTTAACTAATCCGCATAAAATTCAAAACACTTTCAAAAGTATCAAGCAGAGCCGTATCACTCAAGACACTATTAAATCCTATCTTGACTATATGCAGGATGCTTTCCTGATAGAAAAAGCCGTTCGTTACGATATCAAAGGCAGAAAGTACATTGATACTCCTGCAAAATACTATTTCGGTGATATCGGACTTAGGAATGCCAGACTCAATTTCCGACAGACTGAGCAGACTCATTTAATGGAAAACCTGATATACAACGAATTGCGTATCAGAGGATTTGCCGTTGATGTGGGACAGCTGACGATGTTCGGCAGGGACACCGAAGGAAAATATGAACGCAAACAACTGGAAGTCGATTTCGTCTGCAACAAAGGATATGACCGGATTTACATACAATCGGCTTTTGCTTTGCAGTCTGAAGAGAAACAGAAACAGGAATTGCGTTCGCTGAAAAATATTGACGACAGTTTTCAAAAGGTGGTTATTGCCGGAGGTATGCAGCCTACATATCGCAATGATGACGGAATTCTCATTCTTAACATATACGACTTTCTAATGAATAAGGTCCCGCTATAAAAACTCCTGCAATTTCCCTGCCAAGAAAAGTGTATCTAAACACAGCCTGATCTTTTTTTGATGTTCAACAGCCTTTTTGACTTGAAAAACGGGGCGAAACGAGTATCAACGACTGTTATTTTTTTTGAGGGTGATATGGACGATCCGTTCAGTAGCGACAATTTAACGAATATCGGCGCGGAGAGCCGCTAGCACCGTCTGACCTCCCGCGTTCGATGGGAGGTAACCATGAAAAATACGCTTCTTGTTAAAGAAATCCGCGATATGCTCGATGACGAGCTCTACGATGATATCAAAGACTTTGCGGAATCGAACCCTCCTGATGTTGTCGCTGACTTCTTCGAGGCGCTCAGCACGAACGAAATCATCAAGATCTTCTCATTTATCGACGAAGACATCGCCGCTGAGATCTACTCCGAGTTCGAAGATGACGTCAAGGCACAGCTGACAAGGGAACTGCCGAGCCGCGAGCTTGCCGAACTGCTCTACGAGCTGCCGGAATCCGTCCACAACCAGATAATTTCGACTCTTCCGGAAGAGGAGCAGCTTGAAATCAAGAGGCTTATCGAGGAGATCGACAACGAAGAGCAGATCAAGCAGGAACAGCAGTTCGCGCACATTCCCGGCATTATCAGAGATAAAGAGGGAACTATCCACGAAAATATCCGAGTCTACCGCCCGTTCAACAAAAAGTTAAAACAAATCAACAAGTTAGAGCAAAACACGCTGGTTACGATTTGCGACCCGGATCAGGAGGAGATCGACTTTATATGCAGCGAATTCAAGATCCCGGCCGACTTTTTCGACTACGCGCTCGACAACGATGAGAGAGCCCGCGTCGAAGAGGACGGCAGCAACAAGCTCGTGATCGTCAAGATCCCCTACCTCGAAAACGATATCGACGACATGTACGGGACCGTTCCGCTGGGGATCATCTTCTCCGGCAAAAGCATCGTGATGGTCTGCAGCAAGGAGAGCGAACTTGTCACGAAGCTGATCGCAAAAATGCAGAAGAGCTACACGGGCAACCTCGCAAAGGACGATTTTGTCCTTTCGGTCCTCTACGACACGACACAGCTCTACCTGCTCTACCTCAAGCAGATAAACAACATCATCGACTTCACGCAGAGAAACATCCAGGATACGGGCAGAAACGAGGACCTCATCAAGCTCCTGAACCTCGAAAAGAGCCTTGTCTATTTCACGACTGCGCTGAAATCGAACGAATTTATGGCGATGAAGCTCAAAAAGGTCGGGATCATCCCGAGCAACGAGGCAAACGAAGACAGGATCGAAGACATAATCATCGAAAGCAAGCAGGGGATCGAGATGTCGTCGATCTACAACAACATCGTCAGCGAAATGATGAACGCATTCAGCTCGCTTATCTCTAACAAGCTGAACAACATCATGAAAATACTGACGCTTATCACCATTGTTCTCACGATCCCGATGCTCTTTTCATCGATTTACGGCATGAACATACCGCTCTGGGGAGAGAAATCGCAGATGGCTCTGCCGGTCTTCATCACCGTTTCGTTCGTTATAACTTCCGTCGTTGTCTGGATTTTCAAAAAGAAGGACTGGTTTTAGATCTCGTTCTGAAAGTTATTAGTCGCCAAAGAGGTCGTTGAGCTCGTCTTCGGCATCTCTGCCTTTCTTCTTGTTGTTGCTCTTCTTATTGTTTTTCTTGTTGTTCTTCTTTTTGGGAGCAGGTTTTTCCTCCTCCTCCTCTTCTTCCTCTTCGTCTATATCGTCTTCCTCTTCATCCTCTTCAGGCTCGTACTTTTTTGAAGGCTTCTTTGCAGGCTTTGCGGGTTTGGAAGGTCTTTCATCCTCTTCCTCTTCGATATCTTCCTCGTCCTCTTCTTCTTCCTCTTCAGCCTCTCTTCTAGCCTCTTCCTCGGCCTCTCTCCTTGCCTCTTCAGCTTCTCTTCTAGCCTCCTCTTCGGCAGCTTTTCTTGCCTCGGCAGCCTCTCTTGCAGCCTCGCGTTCCTGACGCTCGTACTCCTCCTGGGCAAGCCTCTCCTCGAGTTCAGCCTTCTCCTGCTCGAGTCTCAGCCTTTCAGCCTCGGCAGCCTCGCGGCGCTCAGCCTCCTTTCTAGCCTCCTCCTCGGCACGGATTCTCTCCTCCTCGGCCTTGCGGATAGCCTCTTCCTGCTCGTCGATCGTCGCCTTCAGCGATGTCGCGCTCGGACATGCGGCCTCGAAGCCCTTTGTGCAGGATTTATCGTAGTAGCCGTGCATCTCTTTGAGTTTGTCAAGTTCAAGAGTCTCGCCGTATGCTTCGCTCAGGTATACGCCGATGTAGTAGCAGGACTCGGCGTGATCGGACGCACAGGCTTTCTGGTAGTACTCCTGAGCCTCTGCCGCGCCGCCTTCGACGTTATCGACGATCACTCTCGCGAACTTGTAGCAGGCAGCCGTCGAACCGCCCTGGCAGGCCTTGTCGTAGTAAGGCTTTGACTTCGGATACTTCTCCTCGGCCTCTCTGTTGTCGACAACGATGTCACCGAGCTTTTCGCAGATCTCAAGGTCGTTGCCCTCGTTGCAGACCTTGCCCCAGTATTTTTCGACTTTGCTGAAGTTTTCCTCCTCGGAAGCCTTCTTCGAATAGGTCTGGCCGAGATCTACGCAGGTCTTCATATCGCCTTTGTCGCAGGCAAGCTCGAAATATTCAACAGCCTTTTTTCTGTCCTTTTCGACGTTTCCTTCACCCTTTACATAAAAATCTGCAACACCGCGGCAGCCCTTTCCGTTGCCTCTGTCGCAGATTGCCTTGTAAAGCTCGAAAGCCGATGTCGAATCCTTGTAGACGCCGCCTTTTCCTTTAGCCCACATCTCGGCAAGGACCAGACATGACTCGTCGTACTTGGCGTCGCACGCCTTCTGGAAGTATACCCTCGCAGTCTTGTTGTCATCGTTGATGGAATCGCCGTTCTGCCAGAGCAAGCCGGCGTTGTGGCAGGCTTCGAGGTGGTTTTCCTCGTCACAGGCCTTCATATAGAATTCCCTCGCCTTGACCTTATCGGTCTCTCTCAACGAGTTTCCGCGTTCAAACAGAGACATCGTCGTTCCGCAGCCGATAACTGCGAAAAGTACCAAAGAAATGACGCAAAAAAGAACTTTTTTCATGGATTCACCTCAATTTTCAGTCCATATAAAGAAAGAACACAATAATTTATTTATTGTCTGTAGCAGGTCAATTTTTTAGCAAAAACATTTAAAAGGAATATAATCGCCCGCCTTCGTTCTTATTGATTTTCAATTTTTAGGAGGATTTCATGAACTTTAACGGTAAAGAGTACAAAAATTTCGTCTCCGCATTTGACGAGTCAAACCTTTTCACACACCTTGCGCCGAGGAAGACGCCGAACTTCATTCCCCGCGGCAGAAGCAAGGTCACGACACTTGACAACGTAATAGACATGCTACAGGACGGCGATGTCATCAGCTATCCGCACTACTACCGCACGGGCGACAGAGCTCTTCAGGTCATTGTCGAAAAGCTCAGAGAGCACAAAAAACGCGGCATAATCCTCTACGGCAACGCGATCTTCGACCATACCGATCCCTGGCTTTACGAAGCTTTCCGCGACGGCATAATCTCCGGGATCTACGGCAACATCTACAGGCTGATGGGCAACCATCTGGTCAACGGAGACCTGCTTCCGTGGGTCGGCGTAGGCTTGAGCCACGGCAACAGAGTCAGAAAACTTCAGGTCGGCGAAGTCCACGTAAAGATCGCCTTCCTGCCGGTCCCGATCTCTGACATCCACGGCAACGCAAACGGCACGATGGGCAACCCGGACGAGGCGTGCGGCCCGCTCGGACTCGCCACGGCAGACGCGGAATACGCAGACTACACCTGTCTCATCGCAGGCACAGTCATCGATGAAACGCTGATCCCGGCCGATATTTCAATGGAGCTCACAGATTTCGTCGTTCCGATGGAAAAACCCGGTCTCTCCGAGGGGATCGGCTCCGGGACGCTCGACTTCGAGAAGATCCGCTCGAACAAATTCAACGCCCAGATCGCCGAAAACGTCACCAACATCATGAAGGCTGCCGGCGTCATGAAGGACGGTTTTGCATTCCAGGTCGGCAGCGGAGCCGGGCTTATCGTCCTCGACAACATCCGCCAGTACCTCAAGGAGAACAACATCAAGGCGAACTTCGCAATCGGCGGGATCACCTCGATGCATGTCGAGATGCTTGAAGAGGGCACCCTGAAGCACATCTTCCACGGTCAGCTCTTCGAACCGAGCGAAAAGGTCATCAACTCGCTTCTGATGAATCCATTCCATATTCCGATCTCAACCGGTTTCTACGCCTCGATCGCCAACAAGGAGTGCGCTGTCAACATGCTTGATGTCGCAGTCCTCTCTGCACTTGAAGTCGACAGGAACTTCAACGTCAACACCGTCTGCGCGTCAGGCAGGATCATCGGCGGGATCGGCGGCGGACAGGATGTCGCGGCAGGCGCCGACCTCACGATCATGTTCCTTCCGCTTGCAACAGGCAAGGACGGCAAGGGCTTCCCGAAGGTCGTCGAGAAGGTCTACACCCGCACGACTCCAGGCGATGTCATCGATGTCGTCGTCACTGAAGATTACGTCTGCGTCAACCCGAACAGCAAATCGTCGTACAAGGAGACGATCCTGGAACGCGGCAAAGAGTTCGGACTCAACCTCATCACGATGGACGAGCTTCTCGCGAAGTCGAAGGCAAAGGCAGAGAGCTTCGGCGTGATCCCGCAGCCCAAACCGACGACTGACGAAGTCGTTCACGTTATCGAATGGCGTGACGGAACGCTTCTCGACACGATCAAAAAGACAGCAAAATAACATCGAAAGCCAGTCCATGAGCAAACGTATCTGTCTGTTATCACTTTCTCTTTTTCTGTTTTGCCTTACAGCATGCGATATCTGCACGTCAAGCGATTACGGCGATAAAAAATGTGCAGATTCCGTGACACTGAAAAAATGCACCTATGTCTCTTCCGACTACGACTGGACCTACACGGATTGCAGCATAGGGTGTCCCGGAACGGCATCGTGCAGTGAAACCGCGACATCCGCGCAGTGCAACTGTACTGTCAGCAACAACCAGATCTGCGAAAATCCGGGGAGATACCGCTGCAAGGCAGACGGCGCGATCGACAAATGCGTCAGTCTGACCAGCTACTCGGGAAGCACGTGGTCTTTTGTCAAAAGCTGCAGGAACGCCTTCCCGTCCGACGAATCGTCGGTAACGGACGGCGGCTCCTGCGGAGATATCACGGAAGATCTCTGGTCCGAGGCAAAATGCGTTCCGTTGATAAAGAAAAAATACCGCGGCAAGTGGCGCAGGCTCGACAGAGAGGAAGACTACTATCTGGGAACGAACGGCGTCAAGGAACTTTACCTCAGCTCCTCCTACCAGGTCTACCCGGCACAGCTGCAGAGAGTTGACGACAACATGATCCGGATGACGCTCAACGATACGGAGATCCGCCTCATCCGCAACAGTATCACGGATGCCCGCCTGGAGGTCCACGCCAAAAGAAAAGAGGCCTTCACGAAGTCTCCCGGCATGGGCGGAGCCGGCGGAGTCGACGTTATCGTCGAAAACACTGACGATCCGGGAGAGACATATTCCGACAAGACAGACAGCAACGGAAACGCTTCGTTCAGCGACATGATATCCGGCAAATACCTGATTTCCGTAGGTTCGACCGAGCTTGAGATGAACATCAGCGAACACCTTGACGCCGGCGTTTTTTACTTCGGCAGCGGCTTCATCTACAAGGCGTTTATGGATTCGGACACAGTCTTTTATGCCGAAAAGGCCGACAAACCCGAAGAGGGAAACGATTACAATATCAGCCTGAACGTCTGCAACCTGGGCTCCTCCGACGCCTCCGCTGCAACGATTTCGATGAGCACGGCCGATCCGGCGGTAAATCTGACGGCAAAGGACGAGATCCTCGGCACGATCGAGCCTTCGATCTGCAAAAAATACCGTTTCGACATCACGACCGTTCCCTTCACGAAGCTCAGCGGCTTCACGAATACGGTTTATCACGATGTCGAGCTAGATATCAAAATAAAGGATATCAACGGCGAGGTCTGGGAGGATGCGGTAATGATCAGGATCTACCGCAAACCGGTCACGATCTACGTCCGCTCCGAGATGTCCAACCCCTTCATCCTGCTTTCGCCGCACCGCGAGATCATAAAAGCCGGCCAGCAGATCCAGGTCCCCTACAGACCGGACGCGAAGTACAAGCTCATCGCGCAGAGCCTCAGCACAGCCAGCGAGGGGATCTATTCGATCGGAGTCGGATCCTTTGATTCCGAAAAATGGCAGCAGGATCTGGAGGCATTCACCGATGTTTCGAACTACGAGCCGAACGATCTCGAAAGTACGGCAAAAACGATCACCAGAGGCTCGCAGATAACCTCTTATCTGCACAAAAACGACATCGACTTCTGGATAATCGACACAAAATGATGAAAAAGTCCGCACTGGTTTTCATATTTGTCCTGCTCTTTGTATCCCTTTCCGCAGGCGAGCCACCTGCAAACGGCGAAGCTGAAAAAAATCCCGAGGAGAGCGCGAACAGCAACAGGTTCAACCTGAATCTAAGCTATGTTTCATCCTCAGGTTTTTATCCCTCCCTGGATATCCTCTGGCATTACGACCCGAACTATTTCTCATCGATCTACGGCAGTTACACTCTTCAATCCGAAAAAAAGAGCCTGAAAGGGTACGACGGCAGCAAATACGCCTCATTCTCGAAGACTCTGCAGGCAGGAGCGGAAATATTCGGCTTTTACGCACTCCGCCAGCCGGCATTCATCGCTCTCAGCTTCGGACTCGAGTACAAGCGGATAAAGACAGAAGAGTTCGGCTTCTACGACACAAAAACGGCGACCGTAAACTTTGAAAACGACGTGACTATCCACACGATCTTCCCCTTTTTAAGGCTCAGGGCAGACAAGGAGACAAGCAAGATTCAGAACAACTTCGCCCTCACATTCTTCCCCACCTACTACCTTTTGATGAAGCAGGAAAGCCTATTCAGGCCCATTCTACCGACAAAAAACATCAATGAATCAGATGACATGCAAATGCCGGCGGCAGAGTTTTCGGACGAGTTTTTCATTGATTTCAAGCAGGCGGGCGGTCTTTTGATAAGCGGGAACCTGCTCGTCTGGCAGGCAAAGTACATCTCGACCGTGCTGAAGCAGAAAGAGGGCAGCTATTCTTACGGCACGGCAAAAGTAAAGCAGACCTTTGTCGAATACTACGCAGCTTTAGAGTACGTCATCCCCTTCCATATCGTAGCCGGGATCTATCCGAAGCTCGGGATCGGCTTTTCCGGTTCGACAGAATTCCGCGAAAACGACGGCAAACCGACTAAGATCAAGGTCAGAGGATATGTACTGACATTCGGATTTTATTACTGATTTTCCGATCTAATAGGCAAATACCGCAAAAGAGACGACCCACGCGACGAGAGTCAGCTGCAAAAACCTGTCCTTCAGGACGATCTCCGTCGGAGAACCGCTCTTCTGGTGCACGAAGGTGATCTGCAGATAGCGCAGGAGCCCGAGTATCACAAAAAAGGTGGTAAAGTAGATATAGTGTGAATTGAAGTGTGCGATCGTATCAGGATCAAGCGTGTAAAGCAGGTAGGAAACGATGATGACAGCACACATCATGCTCATGACGCTGTTGACGAACTCGAGCGAGTAGCCAGATATCGACTTTCTGACGCTGACGCCGCTCTCCGCAAGCAACAGATCGTCCCTGCGCTTGGCGACACCAAGAAAGAGGCTCAGAAGAAATGTCATGATTATGATCCAGTGCGACGGAACGACTCCCGGAACGGCTCCTAGCTCGGTCCCGGAGATGAGCCTGAGCAGAAAACCGGTCGAAATCGAAAAGACGTCCAGGATCGCGATATTCTTCATTCCAAGCGAATAGAAGAGGTTTATTACAAGATAGGCGGCGATGATCGCCATCATTTTCAGCCCGGCGAAATAGGCGGCAGCCAGCGAAAGCAATAGGATGACGACATCGATCATCCAGGCCTTTTTCACGGAAACGGCTCCTGAAGCTATCGGGCGCCTGCACTTCTTTGGGTGCTCTCTATCCTTCTCTACATCTCTGATATCATTAAAGATATAAATCGTGCTTGCCGCCAGGCAGAACGAGATGAAAGCGATAACGGCATACTTCAGAAGGTTGAAGTCGCGTATCTTCAGGTCGAAAAAAATCGGGAAAAATATCAACAGGTTTTTAACATATTGATGCGGTCTTAGAAGTTTCAGACAGGCTTTCATCGCTCCTCCTTACAAAATCAGGCGATTATAACAAAAAAATAAAAAAAGCACACAGCTCGTTTTTTTTTCAACTGCTTTTTTAATTTATATGGTATAGTCTCGGGCTTTTTTTAAGGAGATGAAATTGCAGCATTTGAAAAAACTTTTCCTGAACCTGATCTCGCTGCCGTTTTTGAGCCGGATCTGGGGACAGATCACCAGACTCGAACACCCCGGCATTCTCGTTCAGGCGGCAATAAAGCTTTTTGCATCGCACTATGAGATCGATATGTCAAGATACGAAGGAGTGCTGGAAAGTTACAATTCCCTTTGCCGGTTTTTCACAAGGAGACTGGACTTTTCAAAAGTTTCGATCCCCGGGAACGACAGCGAATTCCTCTCCCCGTGCGACGGAACTGTAAGCGTATGCGAACTGACTGAATCCGATACAGCGACCCAGGTCAAGGGAAGGACGTACACGATATCGGGGCTGATCCGCAAGGAGCTGAACTTCGGCGACGGTTACAGACTTATCACTATCTACCTTTCGCCGAGCAACTACCACAGGTTCCATGTCCCGGTAGAATCAGAGGCCAGAGCTTACCTTCACACCGGGTGGAGGCTCTTCCCTGTCAACAGGCTTGCCGTAAACTCGATCGACGAACTCTTCGTGCGCAACGAGCGTGTCGTCGTCAAATTTCAGCACAGGGATTTCGAATATTTTTACACTGCTGTCGGCGCCTCGTTTGTCGGTTCGATAAAGATGAACTTCGCCGAAGAACTTGCGGCGGAGAGCTGGCAAAGTGTCGACTGCAGCTACCGTCAGAATGAAGAGCTCGGCATGTTCGAGATGGGTTCGACGATCGTCCTGGTCGTCCCTGAATCGGCTGTCGGAAAGGTTTTGGTCTCTGCAGGAGAAAAGGTCTCCGTCGGCCAGCCGCTCTTTGTTTTGAAAGAGAAGCACGATGATCAGGCAGGCTAAAACGCGGATTTGTTGCCTTTTGATCTTTTCGTGTTAGATGAAACCGATATTTTTACGGAGCAGCGAATGGAAAAAATTGTCTCAAACGAACTTCTGGCACCGAACATAAACAGAGTCGTCGTTACGGCACCGCTTATCGCGAAAAACTGGAGACCCGGTCAGTTCGTGATCGTACATTTCGGCGAAGAGAGCGAAAGGATCCCCCTCACGATCTGCGACAGAGACGAAGAAAAGGGTGAGATCACGCTTATCATCCAGGCTGTCGGCCAGGGCACGCGTGAAATCTGCAGAGCAAAGGCCGGAGACCCGGTCCGCGACATCGTCGGTCCGCTCGGAAAGCCGACAGAGACCGACCCGGGCTGGCGGAACGTACTCTTTGTCGCCGGCGGGATAGGCATTGCGCCGCTCTTTCCGCTCATAAAGCACTTTCATAAAAACGGCGTAAAGACAACAGTTCTCATGGGGACCAAAACAGCTGATTCCCTGATCATGCGCAGTGAAGTCGAAGGTCAGGCGGACAATCTGATGATCTCGACCGATGACGGAACTCTCGGCGTAAAGGGCTTCGCGCTTGACTGTATCGCACCCGCCTCCAAAAAGTGGGGCAGATTCGACCATGCCTTTGTCGCAGGTCCTGCACGGATGATGCAGTTCACTGTGAAAGAGCTCCAGAGGCTCGGCATAAAATCGACTGTCAGCCTCAACCCGATCATGATCGACGGGACCGGAATGTGCGGCGGGTGCCGTGTCGTTATCGGCGGCAAAACCAGGTTCGCCTGCGTCGACGGTCCCGAATTTGACGGAGACCTTGTTGATTTCGACAAGCTCGTGAAAAAGCTTACGACATACAGGGACCACGAATGCAGAATGAATAAAATTTCGGAGTAAAAATGGATATTTACACAATTTTCACAAAGGGCGGATTCGTAATGTATCCGATCCTTCTCTGCTCGGTCGTGAGCATTGCCGTACTCTTTGAGAGGCTCTTTTCACTCCGGAAAAAGAGGATAATCTCGAACCCTGAACTCTTTCTCCACCTTGCCGAAAAAAACGACTGGGAGGAGCTCGCCAGAGAGGCAAAAAAGGGCGACGACTTCTGCTCGCAGATAGTCGACATGACCCTTTCGGACACCTCCGACAATCCGCCGGACAAGACGACAGAGATCTACGCAAAGAAGGTAACAGCCGATATTTACAGGTGGATCTCCATCCCGGGGATCATGGCTACAGTGACTCCGCTGCTCGGACTTCTTGGAACCGTCCTCGGCATGATCAAGATATTCACGCGCTTTACTGAAGCTGGCGGCAACCCGATGATTCTTGCCGGCGGCATCTGGGAGGCACTGATCACGACTGCTGCCGGGCTTACCGTGGCGATACCGAGCCTGATAATCTACCGTTTTCTGACATACCTTGCGGACAAAAGCGTCGCGGAGCTTGAATTTTTCCTCGAGAAGTTCGTTTTGTACAGAAACAGGAATTTTAAACAGAGAGCTGACAGCTGATTACAGATATTTTTTAACAAAACGACCGGATAATAAAAATTTTTATTTCAAATTTGAAATTTATAGATACAATATAAACAATATTAACTGACGAATGGAGGACAAAGTGGACGACAACAGAAAAGAGATGCTCAACAGTGTCATCAAAAGCGTTGAAAAACAGTACGGAAAGGGCTCGATCATGCTTCTCGGGAACGAGGATATCACCGATATACCGGTAATCCCGTCAGGCTCGACAAGCCTTGACATCGCGATGGGGATCGGCGGTTATCCCCGCGGCAGGATCATAGAAATTTTCGGTCCCGAATCCTCCGGCAAGACGACTCTCGCGCTCCACGCTATCGCCGAAGCCCAGAAAAAGGGCGGAGCTGCCGCGTTCATCGACGTCGAGCACGCTTTCGACATCAACTACGCGAAAAGACTCGGTATCCAGGTCGATTCGCTCGTCGTTTCACAGCCCGACTACGCCGAGCAGGCGCTTGAGATCGCCGAGACCCTTGTCAGAAGCAACGCCATCGATATCCTTATCATCGACTCCGTCGCGGCACTCGTACCTAAAAGCGAGATCGAGGGCGAGATGGGCGAAAGCCAGATGGGCGTTCAGGCGCGTCTGATGTCGCAGGCTCTGAGAAAGCTCACGGCGGCAGTCAGCAAATCGAAAACCTGCCTCATCTTCATCAACCAGCTCCGCAACAAGATCGGCGTCTTCTACGGCAGCCCGGAGACGACGACAGGCGGCAACGCGCTCAAATTCTACGCTTCGATCCGTATCGATATCCGCAAGGTCGCAAGCATTAAGGACAAGGAGGATGTCATCGGAAACCAGGTCCGCGTGAAGATCCAGAAAAACAAACTCTTCCCGCCCTTCCGCGAGGCTACATTCGACATCATCTACGGCAAGGGTATCGACCGCCTCACCGATATGGTGAATGTTGCAGAGGCTGACGGGATCATCACAAAGAGCGGCAGCTGGTACTCCTACAACAACGAAAAGCTGGCGCAGGGTCTTGCAAACACTGCAAAAATGCTGAAGGATTCTCCCGAGATGATGATGGAGATCGTCAATAAGATCAAAAAGAAACACAATTTCATGAGAGATGATGCGGCAGACCAGCAGAAAGCCGACGAGACTACCGAACAGGCAGAGACCAGCAACAAAAAATCCAACGGAGCGGCAAAATGAGCGAACCGAACGAATTACTGGCTCAGTTAAACGAACTTTTAAAGACTGCAGTCCAATACAACGCATCTGATATCCACATGAAAACCATGAGCGTCCCGACCTTCAGGATCAACGGAACCCTGCACCGCGTCGAAGAGTTCGGTGTATTAAGGCCCGAGCGCATCAACCCGATGCTTGCTTCCATCCTGAACGACGAGCAGCGCAAAATGGTACGCGACAACATCGAAGTCGACCTTTCATACACGCTGCCGAGCGTTGCGAGATTCAGGGTAAACATCTACAAACAGCGCAACTCGCTCTGCGGAGTTTTCAGAACTATCCCATTTTCCGTAAAGACGATCGATGAACTTGTCCTGCCACCGGTGATCCGGAAGATCGCCGAGTTTCAGCGCGGTCTGGTCCTTGTCACAGGAACGACGGGAAGCGGTAAGTCGACAACGATGGCGGCGATGATCGACCACATCAACTCGACGCGTTCCTGCAACATCATCACGATCGAGGACCCGATCGAGTTCCTTCTCCGCGACAAAAAAAGCGCGATCAGCCAGCGTGAGATCGGTATCGACACCCTCTCGTTCGCCAAAGCGCTGCGCGGCTCGCTCCGTCAGGACCCCGACGTAATAATGGTCGGCGAAATGCGAGACCTGGAGACTATCGAAATCGCCCTTACTGCCGCTGAGACAGGCCACCTTGTCATCAGCACACTCCACACGATGAACGCAGCCGAAACCATCAACCGAATCATCTCGGTCTTCCCGCCGAACGGTCAGGCGCAGATACGCCACCAGCTAGGAAGCGTCCTCGTCGCAGCCATCAGCCAGCGGCTGATCAAAGTCAAGGGAGGAAAGGGCCGTGTCCCGGCGATCGAGGTCCTTATCTCGACACCGCTCGTAAAGGACATCATCCTTGACAGTTCAAGGTTCGGCGAGCTCCGCGAAGTCATCGAGAAGGGTTATCTCTCCTACGGAATGCAGACCTTCGACCAGTCGATCTTCCAGCTTTACAAAGACGGCCACATCACGGCGAAAGAGGCGATGGAAAACGCCTCCAACCCGGAAGACCTCAAGCTCAGGATGGAGGGCGTCACAACTGCCGGCGGCGGCGACTGGGGCTCGTTCGACAAAGACGAAGAGGAGGACAAGAGCTATCTTGACCAGTATCAGCCGACAGACGAGGGAGACTACTGAGAACCATGAGAACCGCACTTGTCCAGAACGATCCCGCATGGGGTCAAGTCACTGAAAACATTGATCAGATCTTTGGTCTTATGTCAAAAGAGAAAGCCAGTCTCTATATCCTTCCCGAGATGTGCTACACAGGTTACCAGATGAGATCCAAAGATGAGCTGGAGCAGCTGGCGGACTCTGTCGAATCGGAGAATATCCAACGTTTTTTCCGCTGGTCGAAAGAGAACGACGCAGCCGTGATCTTAGGCTTCCCCGAGCGGGCGGCAGACGGCAGGATCTACAACTCGTCGATATTCATCATGCCCGACGGAGCCTTCAACATCTACCGGAAGAGCCACCTTTTTTACAAGGAAAAACTCTTTTTTGAACCCGGGAACACCGGTTTTCGCGTGATCGAATGGCGCGGACTGAAAATCGGTCAGGCGATCTGCTTCGACTGGTACTTTTCGGAGAGCTTCAAGACTCTGGCCCTGATGGGCGCTGACCTCATTGCGCACAGCTGCAACCTCGTCATGCTTCACTGCCAGCGGGTCGACTTCGCGAGAGCGATCGAAAACAGGGTCTTTATCGCGACCGTAAACCGCATCGGTGACGAAGAGCGTGACGGCGAAAAGCTTCACTACACCGGTCAGAGCGTCTGCGTAGACCCGCTCGGGAACTACCTCATAGATGCGCCGAAAACCGAAACAGGCTGTTTTGCGGCTGAAATAGACCCGGCCCTCTCAAGAGACAAGAATCTCAACAAATACAACAATTTATTTCAGGACAGAAGAGAAATCTTCTACAAAAACATTCACTGACGGATTAGAAAATCAGTTTCCGGGACAGTCTGTAGACCATTCGATATTGTGAAGATCGGATTCCGGGACCCCTGCCGAGCCGACAAGCTTCATGATCGTCTCGTGATCGAACTTCCATGACTCGAGAGTGTTTGTATCAGCCGCCAGATCAGCGCTCGGAGTAAAGCTTCCGTTGTACAGGACAGCCTTGGAGATCCTGAGACCGCTGACAAGACCGTTGAAATAGCGGCTTCCGTTATAGCCGACATAGAGCCCGTCGTTTACACTTGCAAGCTTCAGGGCTTCAGAGCTGGAGATATTGTCCTTTGTAGTTGTCGCCATCTTAGCCCCGTTGACGTAAAGATTCAGCGTGATATCTGCAGACTGGACAAGAGAGCCGCTCACCGTCGATTTACCGGTCAAAGCGACATGTACCCAGTCGTAGGAAGGAAGAGTCGAAACCTGATTGTCATATGTAAGGGTGTATTCTTTAGTTTGTCCGAATCCCATCACCGAGTATGTCATGTTGGTGGTCACCGTGGTGTAGAGGTAGCGTCTGGTGCCGCCGTATTTTGTATAAGTTCCGACCGGATAGATCTCGAAGGAGGGTGACGAGACACCGTTTCCGCCCCTTCTCAGGACAGGAGGTGTCGATGTGCTTTGCGAGAAAGTTGGAAGAGAATCCTGTTTGTACCAGAACTCGATCGTCCATTCCGACCCCATATCAGTGTCAAAAAGCGACCTGGGATCGTTGTCAAGGAAGATGTATGAATTTGTTCCGTTAAGCTTTACTGAACACAAATTCTTGCAGGCGTTATCCTCGCGCCTGGTCCCCGCCTCGCATTTGTAAGTGCAGACGCCGCCAGCTTCGTTGTAGTTCGGAGAAGGCACTGCCGGCCACTCTCCGGAATCAAAATCAAAAGTCAGGGTCGCCGTTCCGCCGTTATTCCACTCGGTACCGGATTCAGAAAGTGCGCCGCAGGAGACCTCTTTGGTGCAGATCCCGGCACTGTAGGTCCCGCCGTTATCAGCACAGACCTGAGCAGGTGTCGGTCCGGAATCACCCGAGTCGCTCGAGTCGCC
>DBXP01000010.1 GCA_002309575.1 bacterium UBP6_UBA1209
TCGTCATCCTCTCTGAAAACCGTGACATAAAGGCGCGATTTGTCGAGTTTGAAAACTTCCGTGATAAGTTCCCACGCATATTTTATCGCATCTTCCTTGAAGTAGTCGCCAAAAGAAAAGTTTCCGAGCATCTCAAAGAAAGTGTGGTGCCTTGTCGTGAAGCCGACATTTTCGAGGTCATTGTGCTTTCCGCCCGCTCTGACGCACTTCTGGGCGCTGCACGCACGGGTGTAGCTTCTTTTTTCAAGCCCGAGAAACAGCTTTTTGAACTGGTTCATTCCGGCATTCGCGAAAAGAAGCGTGTTGTCCTCGGCCGGAAGGAGCGGCGAACTAGCCACTACCGTGTGGCCCTTTTCTTTAAAAAAGTTAAGGAAGGTATCTCTTACTTCGTCTATTGTCCAAACCTTCATTGAACTCTCCTTTGATATAAATTGTTAATTTTATTGGAAATTTTATTTGAAAACATGACCGATTCTGTCGAGGCGAACATCAATGATATCAAAAATTGAACTGCCGAACTGTATCGAAAACCATACAAAAAGCGGTTTGCCCTGAACGTTGTTGCGGGGGACCATCCCGAAATAGCGGCTGTCGAAGCTGTCGTCGCGGTTGTCTCCCATTACGAAGTAGTAGCGCGGCGGGATCTTTATGCTTCTGGCGCAGTACGGACACTGGGATTCGACCTTTGCCCGGATCGCATCGCTGAAATCGTCGTTGAAGATGACGTTGTAGCTGTTGCCGTCACTGTCGGTCTCCGTGAACTGAGTCGTATTTCTTTCGTCGCCGCGTGAGGAGGTGTAGCTTAACTTGCCGATTTTATTGTGCTCAAGCTTTTTGTCGTTGATGAAGACATCCTTACCGGAAATAAAGACAGTGTCTCCCGGAACGCCGATAACACGCTTTACGAGAGCCTTCTTTTCAGGCCCCGGCTCGATGAAGGTGATGATCTCACCGCGCTTCGGGTTGCGGAATTCGACGAACTGGCCTGAGGCGAACGGAAGCGTCAGACCGTAGGAGAACATCGAAACGAAGAGGTTGTCGCCGATATTGATAGTGTCGACCATGCTGCCCGTCGGGACCCGGTAGGAACCGATCACGAAAAATTTGAGGAGCAGCGCGATCAGAACGACCAGCCAGAGCTCTTCAACAAGTTCGGCAAGAGGATTCTGCTTGTACTTGTTGAAAAAATGCGAAAAATTGTATTCGGTTTCGCCAAGGATCTTGCTGACATAAGCAAAGGATATTTTCTGGTAAATGTTCTCAGAAGATCCGCTGTTGTTTTTCGCCCTGTTCTTTTCTTCAAAAATATCCGAAATCTTTTTGATATTTTCATCGAGTTTTTTCTCGGTCTGCTCCGGCAGATTTTTGCGTTTTTTCTTTATCCATTGAAGCCTGTTGCCGTAAATTGCAAGCTTTTTCAATAACTTATTTGTTCTGTACTTCTCAAACATCTTAAAATCCTCAAAAAAAAACAGCGAAAAATAGTCCAAAGAGGTATAAAATCAACTGAATTATAGTATTTCTACATTTCTTTTGTAAAGAAGCGTTTTGCTTGACTTTGTTGAGCGTAACTATTAAAGACACCTCCCGGAGGGGCAAATGAGGATTGTTGACGGAGCCGAAATAGTTTCCGCCGTCAGGCGACTCTTTATCGAGATAAACTATGAGCCGGAATCTCTCTGCGGTGTAAGCTTTGCCGACGACTCTATGGGCTCTTTTGAGCGCACTCTTGCCGCTGTTCTTCAGGAAAATATCGAGAAATCGGCTTCCGAGAGGCGTCCGCTCTGTCAGGACTGCGGAGTCGCGCAGCTCTTTGTCAAGGTCGGAAAGAACTTGTCCTTCAGCGGTGCGCCCTCTCTTGAAAAACTTCTGAACAGAGGGGTGGAGGAGGCATACAGCGAAGGTCTTCTCAGGAAATCGACAGTTATTGACCCGTTCGAGCGGAAAAACGAAGGGAAAAACCTTCCGGCTTTCATCCACTGGGAGCTCTGTGACGGCGACAAGCTGGAAATTTACGGCATCGCCAAGGGCGGAGGCAGCGAGAATGTAAGTGCGCAGAAGATGCTCGTCCCTGCCGTCGGGCGCGATGGCGTTGCCGATTTTGTTTTCGAAACGCTCAGGAACGCCGGCGGAAAAGGTTGTCCTCCCTATTTTGTCGGAGTCGGAGTCGGCGGAACATTCGATTCTGTCGCAGCTTTGGCTAAAAAAGCTCTTCTCGAACAGGTCAGCGAAGATAACGAACTGCTTGAAATGATTAATAAAAAGATAAGAAATTTAGGTTTCGGAGTCCTCGGTTTCCCTGGAATTTGTCCGGTAAAAGCGGTTTATGTGAAAAAGGCTCCGACACACATTGCAATGATGCCAGCGGCTGTCGCTCTCAACTGCCACAGCTTCCGGGTTGGAAAGGTAATTTTGTAGGTTGTTATGAAATTCTCTTCCGAAATTTTAAAAGCTGGTGAAATCGTTAGGGTTTCCGGTCAATTTTTTACACTTCGCGACAATTCCGTAAAAAAGTTAGTAGATATTTTAAAGAGCGGTGGCAAAATACCGCTCGATCTTTCCGGCGCCTATGCCTTTTTTGCAGCTCCGACTCCGGGATTTTCAGAGTCGAGGGCAAGCATCGGGCCTACTACCAGCGCGAGGATGGCGGGTTTTATCCCTTATCTTCTCGACTGCGGGGTCAAGGGCTTCGTAGGGAAGGGGGCGATCCCCGAGGATGCGGTAGCGGCGCTTTCGGCGCACGGCGGGCTCTACTTTCAGGCTTTAGGCGGAGTAGGGGCATACTACGGCAGCAGGGTTTCGGATATTAGGCCGCTGATGTTCGAGGAGCTGGGGCCGGAGGCGGTTTTTTTGGTTGACGTAGCGGATTTTCCGCTGGTAATATCAATTGATTCCGACGGCGGAATCTTTTTTTGACGAGGTTAAACATGGGCAAAAAAGAGTTCTTGGAAACAAAGTATGAAAACGAAAAGTGCGTACTTACCGTAAGGCCGGCACTTTGTAAGGGTTGCGAAGTCTGCATCGAATTCTGTCCGAAAAAGGCTCTTTCGCTTGAAAGAAAACAGCAGGTAGTCGTTGCAGATCACATTGAAAACTGCATCGCTTGCGGAATGTGCGAGCTCAGATGTCCCGATTTCGCGATTTACATTGAGAAAAAGTAACATTGGAGGAAGTAGAGATGGCAAATCCAAATTACGAATTTATTCAAGGCAACCTCGCCTGCGCTAAGGGCGCTGCCTACGCGGGCTGCAAATTTTTCGGCGGTTACCCGATCACTCCGTCTACAGAAATTGCCGAGTTCATGTCGGAATATCTTCCCAGACACGGCGGCAAATTCATCCAGATGGAGGACGAAATCGCATCGATCGCATCGATCATCGGCGCATCGCTTACCGGCGCGAAGGCAATGACCGCGACCAGCGGTCCCGGTTTCTCGCTTATGCAGGAGCTTCTGGGTTACGCATGTATCGCCGAGGTCCCGATCGTCGTTGTTGACGTTATGCGCGGCGGCCCGTCGACCGGTCTTCCGACCTCGCCGGCTCAGTCTGATCTTCTTCAGGCAAAGTGGGGGACCCACGGCGACCACCCCGCTATCACGATAGTACCGAACTCGGTCGAGGAGATGTTCACCGAGACGGTCCGCGCATTTAACCTCGCGGAATATTTCAGGACTCCGGTCATAATTCTCGGCGACGAGATCATCGGTCACATGAGAGAGAAGATCAGGATCCCGGAGCCCGGAGAGCTTGAAGTCGTCAACAGAAGCCTTCCGAACAACGACGGTGTCTGCACGATCCCGTACGCTTCCGACAGAAACAAGCCGGCATGTCTTCCGAACTTCGGAAAGAGCCGCATCCACGTTACTGGTCTCAACCACGACGACACAGGATTCCCGACCATGGATCCCGAAATCGTAGCACGCGAAAACGAGAGGATTTCGACGAAGGTTTACGAGCAGAGACACCTTGTTGACAAGTTCGACGAGCTTCAGTGCGAAGATGCGAAGATCCTCATGCTCGCAGTCGGAAGTGCGGCAAGAGCGGCTGAAGAGGCGGTTGCGGTACTTCGTGAAAGAGGCATCAAGGCAGGACTTTTCAGGCCTGTCACACTTTGGCCCTTCCCGAAGGACGAGTTCTCGAGACTCGCAGCAAACGCCGATTACGTTGTAGTTCCCGAGATGAATTTGGGACAGCTTAAGACCGTAGCCGAAAGATTTACAAAACGGACGAAGATCGTCTCCGTCAACCTCGTCAACGGCGAACCGCTCGGTCCGGACAACATTATTTCGGCTGTAAACCATCTCAACATTTATTAAGGAGAATAAAGATGTTTGACTATTCAGAATACTTGAGAAACGAAAAGCTCCCGCACATCTGGTGCCCCGGATGCGGACACGGAATAGTTCTTAAATCGCTGATCAGAGCGGTTGCAAAGGCAGGCTGGAACAAGGACGACATCGTTCTGGTCAGCGGTATCGGCTGCGCTTCGAGACTTCCAGGCTACGTTGATTTCAACACGCTTCACACGGCTCACGGAAGAGCTCTCGCATTCGCAACGGGCATCAAGCTTGCCAAGCCGGAGATGCACGTGATCGTAGTTTCCGGTGACGGCGACTCCCTTGCGATCGGCGGGAACCACTTCATCCACGCGTGCCGCAGAAACATCGACATGACGCTCATCTGCTTCAACAACAGGATCTACGGAATGACCGGCGGTCAGTATTCGCCGACGACTCCGTCAGACGACAAGACTGCAACATCGCCCTACGGCAACGTAGAGCCCCACTTCGATGTCGCAGAGCTTGCAAAGGGCGCTGGCGCGACCTACGTTGCGAGAGGCACGAGCTTCCACGTTCCGCAGCTTGACGACCTCATCTACAAAGGTCTCATGCACAAAGGATTCTCGGTAATCGAAGCTGCCGAGGCGTGCTTCACGACTCACGGCAGAAAGAACCGCAAAAAATACGGTCCCAGCAACCTTGACATGCTCAAATGGCAGCGTGACCACGCCGTTCCGGTTGCGAAAGCAGCGGAGATGAGCCCGGAAGAGCTTGAGGACAAAATCGTCACGGGAGTTCTCTACGACATAGAAAAACCGGGATTGATCGAACAATATCAGAAACTTATCGATTCCTTCAACGGAGGGGCAAAATGAGAAAAGAGATAAGATTTTCAGGCAGCGGCGG
>DBXP01000048.1:0-2667 GCA_002309575.1 bacterium UBP6_UBA1209
TGATACTGCCCGACACCGAGGCTTTCCGGCGGAATTTTGACAAGTTCGGATAACGGATCCTGAAACCTGCGCCCGATCGAGATCGCACCGCGGACCGTTATGTCGAGATCGGGAAACTCCTCTCTTGCTACGGCACTTGCACTGTAGACCGAAGCCCCGTCCTCGCTGACAGAGGCAACGACGACCTGTTTTCCGAAGAAACTTTTCAGGATCTCATGCGCCTCCCGGCCGAAAGTTCCGCTTCCGACGGCAATTCCGGCAACTTTGTACCCGGTTATCCACTTTTCGAGTTTTTTAGCCTCGTTTTTGTCGATGTGGAGATTGAGGAGAGTCGAAGTGACGAAGTTTCCGTGTTCGTCAAGGAGAGCCGCCTTGCAGCCTGTTCTGATGCCGGGGTCAATGCCGATCACCGCTTTTTCGCCGAATGGCGGCATGAGGAGGATCTGCTCTAGATTTTTGTGGAAGACATCAAGTGAAGCGTCGATTGCAATTTCTTTGATTTTATTGAAGTTTTCAGTTTCTATGCTGCCGAAGATCCTGTCAGTCAGGGCTAGAGAAGAGCACTCGCCGAAAAAGTCGGAATGTCTTGCGAAAAATATCGATTCAATGCCGTTCGTGAGCTCTTTTTCTGTTTTATTAGCTTCCGCTGAAATCGAGAGAAATCCCTCTTTTTCGCCGCGGTTGAGCGCCATGACGCGGTGCGGCGTGATCCTCTGCGCGCTTTCCCTGAAATCAAAGTAGTCGCTGTAAAGAATGCCGCTTTCCTTTTTTCCGCGCTTTACTTTCGAAACGACAAATCCGTTTTCGACGCTTTTTCTCACAAAATCACGCACTTTCGGAGAGTCTGCGATCTTTTGTGCAATTATTTCCTTGGCGCCGTTCACTGCAGAGGCACGGTCGTTAAATGCCTCGCAAATAAAATCTTCAGCTTTTTCAAGGATCTTTGCCACAGAAGGATTGTTCAGCATGATGTATTCCGCAAGCGGCTCTAACCCTGCTTCAATTGCTTTGTCGGCCTTGGTTTTGCGCCCAGGCTTGAACGGAGCGTAGATGTCTTCAAGAACGGTCATATCTGCCGCGTTTGCGACCGCAATGCCAAGTTCGTCAGAATAGTTCCCTGTCTCTTCAAGCGATTTGAGAATAGCGCGCTTCCTTTTGTCGAGATTTGTCAGTTTTTCTGAAAAATCAATGATTTCAGATATCTGTACTTCGTCAAGATTGCCAGTCATCTCTTTTCTGTATCTCGCGATGAAGGGGATAGTGCAGCCAGATTCGGTGAGTTCAAGCACTGCGCGGACCGATTTTTCAGCTATTTTCAGGGCTTTTGATGTTTCGCCCGCAATATTCAGCTCTTTAAGTTCGATCATTTTTTTCTCCTAAAAAATTTAACGGACAATTTTGGCAAATCGTAAAAAAGTGTCCAGCAGGTCAATAAAAAATCTCACATTTTAAGGAACTGCCGAAAAATAATCAGGTAAATTGTTGATTTATTCCGGTCGGTGCGAAGAATCAGGCGAGACTTAAGTTGAGAGGGTGATTTATGTGGATCATTGTAGCTGCTGCGATAGCGCCGGTACTCATCCTGCTTTACTATGTTTACAGCAAGGACTTCAAACCGGAGCCTAAACGCTTGATTTTCAAAGGGTTCTGCTACGGAGCTTTGTCAACATTCTTATCTGCCTTGATCTCTTCGCCGCTGATGTGCCTGGGGCTCTTTACGAAAGAGCGCGGGACCCTTCTTGAGGCGGCAAAGCTCTCTTTTTTCGGAGCGGCTGTGCCGGAGGAGAGCGCCAAACTGCTGATGCTATGGCTGCTTCTTCGCAAAAATCCGGAATTTGACGAGCGTTACGACGGCCTGGTCTATGCGGCCTGCGTGGGGCTGGGTTTCGCCTGTGTCGAAAATCTCATGTACGTGATCTCTTCCGGTGCGTCATGGCTCGCTGTGAGCGCTTCAAGAGCCATGTTTGCAGTGCCGGGTCATTTCGCCTTTGCAATAGCGATGGGATACTACTATTCCAGAAACCATTTCGGGTGGCACAAAAGCACGCTTGGTGACAGGTTGAAGATCTGGCTGATCCCTGTCATCCTGCACGGTACTTACGACACCCTTGCCATGTCGTTGCAAATTCCCGCTCTCTGGACTGTTCTCGTCAATATTCTCTTTGTTTTATTCTGCATCCGTCTTTTCAGGTTCACAAGAGAGAGGATCCTTGCAGAATCCGAGCGCAACAGGCTCGAAGTGATCGGCGGCACAAAGGAATACCCCGCCGCATTTTGTGTCTGCGGTATGATCGAAGAGGTAGAAACCCGTTCCGTTTTTCCTCTGTAACTATTTGTTTTTTATTGAAATTTAGAGAAATGGATTACAATATCCGCAAATGATTCGAGGGAGTGGAAAATGAGCTACAGACTACCGTTTGAAATCACGGCGAAAGCGATAAATCTTATTTCGGATATTTCGGAAAAAATCGGAATCATAACCGCGCTTTCCGACAACCCTTTTCATGTTGAACTGCGCAAGAAAAACCGCATTCAGACCATCCATTCTTCGCTTGCGATAGAGCAGAATACTCTTTCAATCGAGCAGATGACGGCAATCATCGAGGGTAAGCGCGTTCTCGGTGCACCTAACGAAATTCAGGAAGTCAAAAATGCGGTTCAGGCATA
>DBXP01000048.1:2679-70931 GCA_002309575.1 bacterium UBP6_UBA1209
TGCTTCGGGCGCACAAACTGATGATGGCTGACCTGGTCGATAGAAACGGAAAATACCGTAGCGGCGGTGTCGGGATTTTTGACGGAAACGAAGTCGTTCATGTTGCGCCGCCGGCAGGCAATGTGCCGTTTCTGATGGCTGATCTTTTCTCGTGGCTCAAAAACAGCGACGAACATCCGCTTATAAAAAGCTGTGTATTTCATTATGAGTTTGAATTTATCCATCCATTCCAGGACGGAAACGGCAGGATGGGCCGGTTCTGGCAGACGGTGATTTTGAAAGAGTGGAAACCTGTTTTTGCGTGGATTCCCGTCGAAACTCTCGTGAAGGAGCATCAGGCTGAATACTATGCTGCGCTGACTTCGAGCGACAAGAATGCCGACAGTACTGCTTTTATCGACTTTATGCTGGAGGTAATCTCAAAAGAAATAGATAAGATTATTGAAAATCAGAACAATGAGCCGATAAACGAGCCGATAAATGAGCCGATAAAATTAGTTTTGGATGTTGTTCGCAAAAATCCTTATCTTTCAAAAGAAATGATTGCGGCTGAAAT
The DNA here is from genome assembly GCA_002309575.1 of bacterium UBP6_UBA1209. Lineage (GTDB taxonomy): Bacteria > UBP6 > UBA1177 > UBA1177 > UBA1177 > UBA1177. The sequence continues at coordinate 3,236 of DBXP01000048.1, forward strand.
CGGAAAATCCAGGGCAACAGTAACAAGAGCGCTCTCAAAACTGCAAAACGACGGAATTATCAGGCGCATCGGTTCCAACAAAAACGGTCATTGGGAAATAGTTGAATAAACGGGCGACAAGGAGGCAGACATGGCGAAAGCACTGGTGATTTACTTTTCAGCTGGCGGTCACACGAAGGTGAAGGCGCTCCAGCTTTCGGAGGCGATCGAGGCTGACATTTTTGAAATCGAGCCTGTGAAAAAGTACACGAAGGCCGATCTTTTGTGGATGAATCCGCTTTCGCGCAGTTTCCGCGAAGTGGCGACACGCAAGAGCAAACGCCCCGAAATCGTTGACAAACCGCTTGACCTTTCGGGCTACGACAAGATTTTCCTCGGTTTTCCTGTCTGGGGCTGGGCTGCGCCTTCGATAGTCAATGCCTTTCTTGAAAAACACGATTTTTCGGGAAAAACGATCGTTGTTTTTGCAACCAGCGGCGGAACGACAAAACTTGACGGCAGCGTGAAATCGCTGATTCCTTCCCTTTCTGAAACCACGATGGTAAAAGAAGGCAGAGTCCTCAACGGAGAATGGAGCAAAGAAGAACTCGCAGACTGGGCAAAAAGTCTTTGAATTTTGTTGTTTAGGAGGGTCCCCATGAAAAGGTTTCTGATTCTGGTTATTGTTTTTGTTTCGCTTTTTGCCTTTGCGTCATGCGGCGGCAAGAAGAAAAACAAACCTGAACAAAATGATGAAAAACCATCGTTCGAAGAAGAGGTCGCGAAGGAAATTCCAGCCGAAGAAGGCGGAACGATCACGAATTCCGATGAATCGGTAGCGATCGAAATCCCGGCCGGCGCTCTTGAAAGCGACACGACGATCACGATGAGAATCTATGATGTCGCGGATTATCCTGGAACAGAAGACAAAACGGTGATCAGCAAAGTAGTCGAGTTCGAACCGACGGGCACGATTTTCAAGAAACCTGTTTTTATTTCGATGATAAGCACAGGAACCGGTGCAGAACTCAGAGCAGCTAAGAAAAAAGTTGTCACTGCAGCGGTTTACAAGGAGGACGAAGGCAACTGGAGCTACAGCAAAACTGGAGCTGCAGTAAAGGTCAGCAAAGATGCTTCAGGCGACCCGATCATGACAACGGCTGCAGGTGATCCCATCATGCTGAATGCTGCTGGCGATCCGATTATGCAGAGTAACGGCGCAAGGCTGAGCGCTGCTGGCGATCCGATTATGATTACTGCAGCAGGTGATCCGATTATGACGAGCGCTGCCGGAGATCCTATCATGATGACGACCGGTCACTTCACAGCTTACGCCTTTTTCTTTATTGATGTTGAAGATGAGGATGAACCTTTTGAAGAGCCTACAGAAGAACCGACAGAAGAACCTGAAGACGATAAAGATGATACCGAAATCACGGATAAAGACGAGGACATCGAAATTACAGATGAAGAAGACGATGCCGATATGTCTGATATCGAAACAGATGAAGATGAAATTCCGGACGAAATTCTGGACGAAATTCCGGATGAAACTCCGGATGAAATCACGGATGAAGACGAGGAGATCATCATTCCTGAGCCCCCGAAAGTTTATTCAAAAGTGCTCTGCACGGGCATGGTGATATGCACTGACGGTGAGGGAAATCAGATCTTATGTCCGAAGGAAAACGAAGAACTTTACGGTCAGGATGCGCAGTATGCCTCAAGAAAAGGCTGCGTTGTGCACAGCTACACCGAAATCGAAAATTCGGAAGAACATGAGATAGAGTTGAAAGCAACGGTTCAGGATTCTTCTTTCATTAAAGACAATGTTACCGGTCTTACCTGGTGGCTTACCGGAAAAGGCGGAACTTACGAAGAGATGAAAGACGAATGTGCAGTTTCATACGGCGGGATCGAGGACTGGAGACTTCCAGAACCGCAGGAAATAGCAAGCCTTTCCGATCTCGGAATGCTTTACGGCAATAAGATTGATCCGGTTTATTTTGCAGGGCTTTACTCTGACACATCTTTGCCGCAATCCAAATCCTATGACTACGATTTGATCCTGACCTCGCTCGAAGGCTATTTCTATATGCTTGATTACGGCGTGATTGCCACATTTGGTTCAGAATCCGGTTACCTTATGTGCGTAAGCGGAGAAAAATACGGTGAAGTAAGTGCTGAAACCTATTCGACCGTTACTGAAAACGGCAAAGAAATGATTCTGGATTCAAGTACGAATCTTTTCTGGCAGAAAGAGCCGGTTAAGAAGGCAACCTGGAAAGAGGCACTTAAATACTGCGAAGATTCGACTTATGCGGGGCACAACGACTGGAGACTTCCGAACAAAAATGAACTTCTTTCCCTTGTAGACTATTCCAAAATAGGATCAGAAGTGGAAGAAACGCTTGAAGAAGATGATGAAGTCGAGGCGATCTCTTCATTCCCGGGCATGACGCCTGATCTCTTCTGGACTTCGACTCAGGCGCCTGTCGATTATCTTGTATGGCTTATCCACATGCAGTACGGAGTTGTCGGCCCGTCCGGCAAAGTCGAAAATCCGGAAGACGAACCGATAGTAGGACCGCAGCAGCCGCGGAGAGTTAAGAACTTTAAAAGAGATGAAATCGCGGATGAAGAAGATGTACCCGCAGTCCTCTGCGTCAGAAGTGATCTTGATGAAAAAGAGGAATTTCCCGCTTGTAACGGAACCGGCACGGGACCCTGCAAAGATGCAGACGGCACGATCTGGTCATCGAGGATATACCCCGAAATTTTTGCAGATTTCAACAAGTCTTATCTCTCGTCGTATTCCGGCTTTATTGACCAACCCAGAAGCAGCGGTTCCGGTTTGAGTGTTTATATATATGATATTGCCAAAATGTGCCGCTATCTGAGCGAAAACGGTTCGAACAAGTGGAGACTTCCGAAAATAAACGAGATCCGCAAGAACGTAACGACCGAAAAACTTAAATTTGAAGGAAGCTGCGGCATAACAACTCAACATTTCTCAGAGTCTTACTTTGATGAAGAGGACTGCAGCGGTGACGGAGCTTCAAAAACAGCCTTGAATGATTTCGGGATTATGCTTTCAGGAACTTTGACACGCTATGAATGGGATTCTGGCGAAGAAGAGGAAGATCTTAACCCGCTGTTCTGGAGCCTGGATGTCAGCAGAGGTGTTTTGTCGGTTGTGGAAGACTACTCTCTCCCCGTTGAGGAACTTGTCCAGAGGTGCGTTCTTGACGAAACTCTGCCTGATTATGTGACTGCTCCTTACACCGATCCGGCTACAGGACTCACATGGTCAGATCTTGCGCCGGACGAAATGACGTGGGATGAGGCTTATGATTACTGCGCAGAACTCGGTAGTGAAGATGATACTAACTTTTGGAGACTTCCGACAACAGAAGAGCTTCATACGCTTGTAAGGCACTGCGAAGAAGAACCGTGTTCGATAGCTTTGAACGGCAGACATTCGCTTTTCGGCGATATATCGTTTTCATGGTCTTCCGATATTAATGAAGACGGAACAGTCAACGGATTTGATTTTATCTCAGTCAAAATTTCACCGACGCCGAAAGACGCGGTAAATTCATCTTATTATGTTGCCGATGTCCGCTGTGTTTCAGGCGGAGAGAGTGCGTGTGCCGGAAATCCGTGCGCGTCGGTTGAAAATTCAACAGGAAGATGCCTGACGACCACTGATCCTGAAATCGAAACCGGATATGTATGCGAATGCGGGGAAGACTATTATTGGGACGACAACGAGTGTGTGAAAATTCTCACTATTGAGTAGTTGACCTGACACGTCTCCCAAAATAAGGAGGGTTTCCATGAAAAGATTTTTAATTCTGGTTATTGTTTTTGTTTCGCTTTTTGCCTTTGCGTCATGCGGCGGCAAGAAAAAGGAAAAACCGCGTTTTGAAGAGGAGATCACGAAAGAGATCAAAGCCGAGGAGGGCGGAACGATCGAAAGTTCCGACGGAAAAACCTCGATCGAGGTCAGCGCCGGCGCTCTTGACAGCGACACTGTGATCACGATGAGGATCTACAATTCGTCGGAATATTCGTTCGGCGAAGGCGAGCAGGTCGTGACCAAAGTCGTAGAGTTTCAACCGAGCGGACTGATTTTCAAAAAACCGCTCATCATCACGATGCCCGTGGAAAATGCTTTCCATAAAAGGATCCTGACAGCCGCGGTTTTGAAGGAGTCCGAAAACAGGTGGAGTTACAACGAGCACGGAGTTTATGTGGTTCTTGCCGGAAGAGAATCGGGCGGCGACCCGATAATGCTGAGTGCAGGCGGAGACCCCATCATGCTGAACGCCGGCGGGGATCCGATAATGATGGATGCCGGCGGAGACCCGATCATGCTTGCTGCCGCAGGTGATCCGATCATGCTGAAAGCAGGCGGCGACCCGATAATGATTAGTTCCCTCGGAGATCCGATCATGAGCGCGGCGATGGGAGATCCTATCATGATGACGACAGGCCACTTCACGGCCTTCACCTTCATCACGCTCGAGTCGGCAGATTATGAGCCAGGCGATTCAGACAACGAACCGGCAAGACCGGATGATGACGAACCTGCTGAGCCAGACTATGATGTACCGCCAAGACCTGACGGAAACGAACCGGTCGATGACAGCGATACCGATACGATGGAACCTGACGTGGACGAGTTAAATGATGACGGCGATACAGACATTTCTGATAACGATATAACAGTTATCGATGATGCCGACAACACAGATGATACCGACACGACAGAACCTGACGGTGACACAGAACCGGCAGACGACGATGTTATCCCCGCGCCCGAACCTGTTTATTCCAAGGTTTTGTGCACCGGTAAGGCCATCTGCAATAACTACCAAAATCAGATCTTATGCCCGGAAGAAGGAGAAGATTTTTACGGTCAGGACGCGCAGTATGCCGCGAGAAAAGGATGTGTTCCGCACAGCTACACTAAGCTTCCGAAACCGGAAGAATATAATGAAACCGATTATATAGATCAGGTGCATGACAACGTCACGGGACTCACATGGATCATTGATATGAGAGAGCGGCGCTTATCGTATATGAACCAGACGGAAGATCCATGCGGCGAAGAATATTCCGAATATTCCTACTTAGATACCGGCTGGAGACTTCCGACTACGAAAGAGGTGATGACTCTTGCCGACCATAGCATTCTTTACGATGCTCTGATAGATCAGACCTATTTCACGTATCTCAGCAATATATGGACTGCGGAAAGATTCATATACCAGATAGATGAGGGATTAGTGTATGGATCTTATGACGATCTCGATATGGCGCTTATGTGGTGTGTCCGCGGCGAAGAATACGGCAAAGTCGATGAAGAGATGTATGAAATACTCGGCGAAGGGAACGAGAAAGTCGTTTTTGATTCTTCAACGAATCTTGTCTGGCAGAAGGAATACGCAGAAAACAAAACATGGGAAGAGGCGCTTTCCTACTGTGAAAACCTTGAATACGCAGGGAAAAGCGACTGGAGGCTTCCCAATAAAAACGAACTTATGACGCTTGTCGACTATTCAAAAGAGGAAGGATCTTTCTCATCTTTCCCCGATATGCCGACAGACGGCTTCTGGAGTTCGACGGTATATGATTATTATGACAGTTACAATAAAGTTTTGTCAGACGGATACGCATGGATGGTCTATTTCGAAGGCGGCTTTGTCTCATATATTCCGTTATACATAATAGATGAGGAAGAGATCGAACATTATCCCTTCCCGGTAGAATCCGGAAATATGCTGTTATCAGTCCGCTGCGTGAGGAGCGATCTAACTGAAAAACCGGAAATCCCCGAGTGTGATGAAACAGGTATCGCGCCATGCAGAGATGCAAACGGAACTGTCTGGTCGTCAAGACTTTATCCCGAAATTTTTGCAGGTTATCCGCACTTCTATTATTGGGAATATGATGCCACAATTGGAATTTCCGCACTTCCGGAAATGTGCCGCTATCTGAACGAAAACGGCTCGAACAAATGGAGACTTCCGACGATAGACGAGATCCGCTCGATTGTTACGACTGACAAACTCAAAACAGGCGGAAGCTGCGGTGTTACGGCAGCATGTTCTGAAGAATCCTGTTTCAGTGAAGATGACTGTACAGGCGATAATATCTCTCAGACACTTCTTTACGATTACGGAATTATGTATTCGGGCACCTTATACGGTAGTGATATTTGGAATCTGTGGGCTGTAAATGTAAGAGAAGGATCTTTGAATGAGACTGATTACAGTATTTCTGTTTCGGGACTTACGCAGAGATGCGTTCTCGATGAAACTCTGCCAGACTACGAGAAAACCCCGTGGCTTGATCCCGAAACAGGGCTTCTCTGGTCAGACATTTCACCTGACTGGATCTGGGTCTACAGCGGAAAATACTACTGCAAAGAACTTTCCCAAATAGATCATGAATACTGGTGGAGAATGCCGACAGTGGATGAACTCAGGACACTAATCCGAAACGACTGCGGAGAAGAAGACGGATGCCCGGTCGACATAAACGGAAAATATTCTGTCCTCGGAGATATTTCCACTTTGCTGTCAAGTGAATACTACGGGGATGAATCTTATTTTGCTATTGATTTTTCAAGAATTGTTCGCACCGGCGGTAAAGATTCTGCAGAAAGGATCCGCTGCGTTTCGGAAGGTCCTAACCCGTGCAGAAACGAACCGTGCGCAGGTGTCCAGTACTCAACCGGGTGTTTCGCTGCATCGGCAGATGTATACAGTTGTGATTGTGAAGAGGGCTATTTCTGGAACGGTTCTCAGTGTTTGAATCCGTGCGATGCAAATCCTTGTGCCGGGATCGAACATTCCAATGGATGTGTCCCAAATTCGCTGACAGAATATACATGTACTTGCGAACAGGACTATTTCTTGGAGGATTCTCAGTGCGTAAGTCCATGCACAGGAGATCCTTGCGGCGATGTCGTGCATTCTGACGGGTGTATTTCGGACTCAGCGACAAGATACCTTTGCAGTTGTGAAACAGGCTATTTCTGGGCAGGTGAATCTGAATGCAGGGAAAAGGTTGTTTTTCCGTATACTGATGAATTTGAGCTTACATGGTCTTCGTTGTCTGAGAACACAATGAATTGGGAAAATGCCGGTTCTTACTGTGACAGCCTTGAAGAAGGCGGATTCTCTGACTGGAGACTTCCGACCGTTGACGAGCTCAGGACACTTATCCTGAACTGCGAGGCTACTCAGCCGGGCGGGGCATGTCCTGCATCAGACCCGGATAATTTGGGAAGTGCTAATAATTGCCGCTCTTGCGATGCCATTGATAACAACGGCGGTTATTACAGCAAATTCGGAGACGGTGACAATGTTATTCTCTGGTCTTCTTCACCTCTTTCCGGCAACACTAGTTCTAGTTACGCATGGAACGTCAATTTCAATAATGGCAGTGTATATTATAAATTTAAGAGTAACAGCTACTATGTCCGCTGCGTAAGGAAGGATTCGCCGGTTTTACCGTCGAATTAGCAGGAAATTTAGGGTAGGGGAGCGACGGCGTTTAAATGACCCGCTTTTTTACGCTGACGAACCTTCCTATCATCGAATCGACGGAAGATACGAACGCGAAGGCGTCCGGGTATTTGTAGAGGATATTTTTGAACTCGTTGAGCTGATGCTTGTTGATGACGCAGATGATGTGCTGCTTCTCCTTGCCGCTGTAGACGCCGCGGACAGTTGAAATCGTTGCACCGTGGTGAAGTTCGTCAAAAATGTCCTGGCAGATCTCCTCCGCGTGTTCGGTGATGATCTCGAATTTGATGCCGCCTTCGTTGCCCTTGAGGACAAAATCCCCGATCCTTGATGTGACGAAACTGTAGATGATGCAAAGAAGTACCGGTTTCATGTCGTAAATCATCCTGCCGGTCTCATCCGGTTCCCCGTAGACGAAGTAGCTGGCGACGGCGACGGCAACATTGAGGATAAAAATCACCCAGACGAAGTTGAAGGCGGGGAATTTTTTGCTTATCAGCTTGGCGATGATGTCAACACCGCCGGTCGATGCGTTCGATTTGAATGTCATGCCGTAGATGTAGCCGTTCACGATGCCTGCGGCGAGTACGGGAAGCACCGTGTCAACGCCGTTCGCCCGGTAGATATAGCCTCCGAGAAGCGGTTCGCGGTATTCGTACAAAACCATGTATGCGACAGAGTAGGCGACGGTGAAGAGAAACGAGCGGAGCGCGAATCTACGGTTGACAAAGATCATGGCGAGGACCGTGAGCGGGATGTTCACCATCAGTGTGAAGTGACCGATGTTGAGCCCCAGCTTGTACTGCAGCATGATCGCGACACCGCTGAGTCCGGCAGGCGCGAATTTGTTCTCGATGATAAAGATGATGTAGTTGAAGGCGAGCAGGACCGCCATGAAAATAATGGTCAGATACTCCTTCAGGTTTTTTCGGAACTGTTCCTTTTCCATATCAAAATCTCCAATCAATAAATGTAGTTGAACATCCGTCGCCTTTCACTTTGACCGGCGCCAGGTCATCGTCGGGAAACTCTGTCATATCGCTGTCGGTAAGCTCGTAGTCAAGCTCTTCCGCCGGGTAGGTCTCCTCCTCGATCTCGGGAAGCCCTCCTGTACATTCATGCCTTTTGCAGAGCTCCGAAACGGCTGCCGCCGCGTTGATTCTGCCGAATNNTAGCCGTACTTTTCGCTGAAGCCGTTCTCGTCGTACATCGCGTCGTTCGGCGAGACCTTGTCCGCAGTCGTCGTCAGGATCTCGTAAAGTTCATCGCGGCTAAGCTGCGGGTATGCCCCGATCAGAAGTGCAGCGATCGAAGCCGCAAGAGGCGTCGCGCTGCTGGTCCCTCCGAAAAATCCGGTGTAATCCGTTGATGAGTAGCCGAAGTAGCTTCTGGCGTCGATCGTCCAGATACCGTCTTTCGTCGTCTCGATCGCGAACGGGTTCCAGAGATAGTCTGAATCCGTGTCGGAGGAGGGTGAAAGAATGTCGAGATCCCTGCCGAAATCGCTGTAGTTCGAGCGGATCCCGTAGGCGTTGACGGCACCGACTGCGATGACGTTTTCGTTTGCCGCAAAACCGTCGAAGCTCTCGTCGGCGCTGATGTCTTCGTTACCGTTGCCGGCAGCGAAGAAGATAACTACGCCAAGCCCGTCGCGGTCGTATTTTCTTGCGTGCCCGATTATCTCCTGAAGGACTTCCGGCATTTCGACATGACCTGAGTTGTCGGCAGGTCCCCAGCTGTTCGTGATGATGTGGACGCCTCTGTCGAGCAGAAAGTTGAAGGCTAAAGCCATCTTTTCGCCCTCGCCGAAGGAGGATCCCGCCCTTACCGGAACGATCTTGCAGCCGGGACATCCGCCGGCAACACCGGTTTTGTTGTCCCTGACAGCCGCGGCGACCCCTGAAACGCAGGTCCCGTGAGGCTCGTTCTCGTCGGCATAGGGATAGTCGTCATCGTCTTCGAGGTCGTAACCCTTCAGGAATTTGCCCTCCATATCCGGGTGGTGAAGGTCAAAGGCATCGTCGATGATGCCGATTTTTACCCCCCTGCCAGGCTCAAGGCCGAGCTCTTCGATGATTTCCCAAGCCTCGGCGACCCTGGCGTCGTTACCGGCAGTTCCCCGCTGCCCCGTGTTCTGAAGATGCCACTGATTTTTGAAATAGGGGTCGTTGCTTTTGAACGTGATATCGATTTTTTTATCCGCCTCAACGCTATCGATCATAGGTAAAGCTTTGAGGCAAGTTGCTGATTTTAATGAATTTTTTGTGTGGACGGCATAAAAACTGCTGCGTTTTATTTTGTAGATGCTTTCGATTTCGCAGCTTTTGACCAGAGCCTTGGTGACAGGTTTCGAGTCGTCGTAAGGTCTGACAAACAGAGTCTCTCCGAAGAGAGCGGCGGTAAGGAAAAAGGTAAAAAGAGTTGAAAAAAACCTCATATCAAACTCCAAAAACAGTTACTGTCACATAACCGTAAAATGTGAAAAATCAAGCAGGAGTGCCTAGTTATTCTTGTCTTCGTCTTTCGGAAGGTCAACGAATCTGATGCGTGAATCGGTGTTTTCGATCTTGTCGTCAAGGTTTCTTCTAAGCTCTGCATCCTTGCCGAGGACCGAAAGCGCCTCGATATCGTTCGGCGAGTACTTCAAAACCTTATAGTAGAAGATATTGCGGTAAATCAAATTGTTTTGTTTCGCGTAGATATTTGCGATATTCTTGAAAATCTTGACGGCATTGTCGATATCGTTCAACTGCTTGTAGACAAAAGCCTGACGCTTCAGGAAATTGATATTGTTCGGATCCTTGGCGACCAGCTTTTTCAGCAGGACGAGGGCGTTTTCATAGTGGTGAAGCTCGATACGGGTCTCGATCAGCTCCGCCAGGATATCCTGATCGTCCTTTCGCATCGAGTAGAGCATAAGAAGGCAGGATTCGCGGTCGAAGAGGTTGGCGACCGTTCCGTTCCTGTGTTTTTCACGAACCGAGTTGAGAATCTTTTCAGCCTCGTCGAACATCTCCTCGTGGATCATGATGCTTGCCAGATTCAGCAGATCCCGCATGGAGGCCCGGTTCATGTCCATTATCCTCCGGAGAAGGTAGATCGCGGTGAGCCTGTCATCCTTTTTGATGAAGTAGTTAGCAGCCGCACGGTATTTGTCTGCAGCCTCGGCGAACTTGCCTGTCCTTATGTCGATATCGGCGCTGAACATGTTGAGCGGACCGTTGTCCGGTTCAAGCTTCATCGCCATCTGGATGTAGTTCGAGGACTGAAGGAAATTCTGATGTTCAAGCTCGCGCTGCGCGATCGAGAGGTAAATATTGATCGCGTTGTCGATTTTTTTGTGGTTTTTGTAGTATTCGGCCAGCTGGATGAAGTTGTCTGCGTTGTTGGGATCCTTGTTTATCTCGGCAAGAAGCTTCGCCGATTTGATGTCGCGGAGAAGTTCGTTTAGGTCAAGGCTCGGTATCTTTTCGAGAACCTGCTGAGCCTCTTTTGAGATAGCTGAATCGGGATCTTTTTTGAGAAAGCCTAAAACCTTATCTATAAGCCCGGAACCCATCATATACAATCAGCCTCATACAAAAAAACAAGCAAGGAGTATAATTTTAACCAAGGTTAAGTCAATTTGATAGTTTGCAGATGTGTATTTTTTTATTTTTTTTTGTTAGACTGGAGCGTTTTTGGTTTTTTGTTTCCGGAGATCCGTTTTGACAAGGCTTTTTAGACTTTTTTCACCGCTTTTTCTTCTGTTTCTGCTGGCCTGCGGGAATGAACATCTTGCCGATCCTCACGACTATATACTTGTTGCTGAACCCAACGAAATGCTTTACAACGCCTTTGAAATAGAGGAGGGGATCGCATACCGCGGGAGGATCGACAAGCCGCAGGGGGTTCTCTCCGACAGGGATATCGTCAAAATCTGGCGTCCTGTAGGAACAAGGGTCTTCTTCGAGTTCGAGACGACCGACGCCGGCTTCCAGCCTTACATAGCCCATACGGATACTCTCGGGAACTATACCTTCGCCCTCATCGGCAGAGAGGGCAGATACATTGTCGAGTTTATCACCTCAACAGGAGGCTGGCAGTTTTTTGAGATCGGAGACAGGCGGAACACTCACGACGATGCCGAGCCGGTCGGAGGTTTTGACTATTATTTCAGGGTGATCACAGGTTTTATCTGCGACGAGCCGGATTATGAGCGGCTGGAGAGCGAAGAGACCAAAACTCTCGGTTTCCGAGGGCCCGATGATACAGTCAGGATCTTTGAACTCGATTTTTCCGAGCCTGGCTATTACCAGATGAATATCGATACACCGGAGTTAATTAACGACAAGTTCGCCTATATACTTGACTGCGGAAGCGGTGAGGTCGCCGGCGGAAGCGACGACGAGGATTTTTACAGCGGAAAGCTCGATCCTCTGATTTATGCAAGTCTCTACCCGGTTTCGAGAAATCTTCTGGTCTTCGGGAAAGTTCTTAACGATTTCAGTGATTTGTCATCTGAGAAATTTTCCGTTTCGTTCAGAAAGCAGCCTGAAGACGAGGAGCTTGAGCCGAACGATATATACGGTTATGCAAATATAATTTTATCTGATTCTGTCTCTGGAGCTCTTGCAGAGGACAAAAAGGGAGCCTCCGGCGCGGTTACGGACGACGAGGACTGGTTCAGGTTCATCCTCGAGCGCGGCGATCTGATTTCGATATTGGTCACGCCTGATTCTGCCGAGCCCTTCATTGCCGAGATGTGGGCTGCGAACTACCAGATAACGAGCGGCGGAGCAATTCCGCTCCGTGCAAGTCAGCTGAGCGGCATGGAGACAAATGTCATCAACATGGTGATGCCCTTCAGCGGTTCGCTCTATTTCGACCTTGTCGGACGGGGGATCGGATATACGCTTGATATAAAGAGGGGAGAAAAAATACCGCATCTCGAGTTCGACGGATCCGGCAGCGCTAAGGTCATGGCCGAGTCTGACGACTGCGGCTGGCGCTTTTTCAAATGCGAGTTCCCTGATACTGCGGAAAGGTATGAAATCACGCTCGGTTTATCCGGAGCCGGAGAGGTGGGGATGCACGTTTTCGACAGCTCGCTCCTGCCTTTTGCCTACATCGAACCTGCCGGATCTATTAAATTTTTTGCAAGAAGGTCGGGCAGTACGGAATCTCTTCTGCTCGGGATCTACATCAACAGGTGCGAGAAAAACTCAGGAGATACGATGGAACTCTCGGTCCGCGCCTCGGAGAGCGAGATACGCGACTGGATTCAGGATACTGACAAAACTCCGGTCAAAGTAAGCGCGAGCGGCAGTTACCGCGGATTTTTCGATACGAACCGCGATTTTTATGAAAATTTCTTTGAAATAGAGATAGAAAACGACGGTTTTCTGTATGCCGAAACCATGCGCGATCCCCAGAATCCCTTCGATATCAACACTGTTCTGACGCTCTACCTGGACGACGTTGTCGTCGCACAGTCCGACGACATGATCGAGAGGATAGGATTCAACAGGTACAGCTATATCTCGAAAAGTGTGAAAAAGGGTGAAAAATACCTTATTAAGGTAACCCCGTTCATGAGCGAGAGCTCAAATATCTCTGCAATGAACATTACGGGCAGCTATATTCTTGACATCGATTTTTAGGTAAAGAAAATCAGTGGTTTTAATTTTTTCAGGAGGAATTATGAAAAAGATTATCGTTTTGCTTGCGCTTTTGCTCGCTTTGGTCGGATGCGAAAAGAAGCAATCTCTTCAGGATCAGGTCGATGCGTTTATTCAGGGTTATCTTTATGCTGTCAGAGACGCTTCCGACGGCAAACAGGGAACACTGCAGGAGGTTTATGACAACTGGCTTTCATCCGAGATGAAGAAGGCGGTATCCTTCGATGACTTCAAGGATTACGCGACATCGACCTACAAGGGAAAGATCGGTGCGGAACTCAGGACTGCACACGCAAATCTTGTTATCGACGCCGAGACAAAGGCCTTTATCGAGGCGACCGGCAGGACCTCGAACATGGGTCGTATGGCAAATGTCATGAACGAAGACCAGAGCCTTATTTTTACGGTACGTGTCGTAAAGGAGGGTGAGGCTTACAAAGTAGAGCAGCAGGATCTCATGCTTGAAATCACTGCACGCAACGAGGAGCAGGCTAGACTTGCCGGCCTTCTCAAGAACTACAAGGGACTTATCAAGATCGACGAGATCACAGGCAGAAAGATCCCTGACCGTCCCGGAATGGCAGAGCTTACCGGAACGATCCTCAACGGCAGCAGCGACCTCGACATGATCAGAGTCGGTATCCGTGTAAGATTCAAAGATAAAAACGGCGACGTTATCTATGCAGAGAACTTCCTTCCTGTCACGGATATGAGATACGAAGGTCTCAGGACTTCGCTTCTTCCGAGCAGCGTAAAGGTCTTCAAGACAGTCGTTAAGGATATCCCGGACGAGTGGGATCCGGATCAGCCGCTCTCTTTCAACTTCTACCTTATCGACGGTGTCCGCATCACGCCTGAGGAGCTTGCGAAGGAAAACCAGCAGCGCGACAACCTCAAGAAGCTCATCGAAGACACCAAAAAGGCTGACGAAGAGGCAAGAAAGCAGCTTAAGGAGATCTGGGAAGTCGAGAAGGCTCTCAAGGAAAAAATCAAGCAATTGCAGAACGAAGCGAAATAAAACGACGGGCGAGCGCGATAAAAATGAAAATTATGAAAAAAATAGTTGACATGAAGGGTTCGTTTCACTATAATGCCGCCGTTTTTTTGGTTCTGTTACTTTTGAGTTGCGGTTTATATGCGAAAGATCTGAATCTTGCATACCTTCCGAATCAGGCGGCTAAAGTCGGTGACGACAAGTACCAGCTGATGAAGGATTTTGAGACTTCGGTCAAGCAGATCCAGACGCTGTTTGTCGGGGACGACATGGTGAAGAGCGAGCTTCAGACCAGTGAAGCCGGTTTTCAGGTCTATGTCTTTTACAATCTCCGCAAAACGGCCTATTGGCATAAGATCTATGTCATCTCCTGGGATGACAAGGTTTATGCCCGCATATACAAATAAATGTGATCCCGGATCGTCCAATGGCAGGACTACGGATTCTGGCTCCGTCAATCAAGGTTCGAATCCTTGTTCGGGATCCACTTTTTGACCCCATCGTCTAGTGGTTAGGACAGTGGCCTCTCACGTCACCAACGGCGGTTCGAATCCGCCTGGGGTCGCCATTTTCCTTCCCTGAATCTTTTCGGTCGATGCTTTGAGAAGCGGAAATTCCTATACTATCGATGATGATCTTCTTTTGAATTTACCGGAAAAGCCCGGAGTCTATCTTTTCAAGGATCGCGAAAACAGGATCATCTACATCGGAAAGGCGAAAAACCTCCGCGCAAGGGTCTCTCAGTATATCTTCAGGACCGACAGCAGAGCGATGATCGGCGCTTTGATGGCAATGGCCGTGAGTGTCGAGATCATCATCGCCAACTCCGAAACAGAGGCTCTGATCCTCGAAAACCTGCTGATCAAGGCGAAACAACCCTTCTTCAACGTCGAGCTCAAGGACGATAAAACCTATCCCTACCTTGCGATAACCGACGAGGAGTTCCCGCGCCTTGTCGTTACGCGCCAGATCACGAAGAAGATGCAGTTCGTCCGCGGTCCCTTCACTCAGGTCGCGCTGATGAATTCGCTGAAGAGTCTTTTGCAGGTGGTCTATCCGCTGAAATACTGCAGCGACAAGCATCCGAAAGGGTGCATAAACTACCAGATCGGCCTCTGTCCCGGTCCATGCATGAGGAAGATCACGGCGGAGCAGTACATGGCGAATCTGAAGAGCGTGATCGAGGTCCTTCAAGGCAAAAAGTGGCGGGAACTGTCGGGGATCATTAAAGAAAAGATCGAGACAAGCGCAAAAGCGCTCAACTTTGAAAACGCCGTGAAGCTGCGGGATCTGCTCATCATGCTTCCAGAGATGCAGAAGAGGTACAGCGTCGAATTTACCGGCAGCGGGGTAGCAGACAACCTTTGCTTCAGGCAGCACGGGGATGTGCTATTTGCCGCGGTCGCCAGGTATGCCGACGGGAAGCTCGTCTACCTGAAGTCGCTGACTGTGAACGGCGAGTTCCCGACGCTCGAAATTTGGATCCCGGTCTTTCTGGTTTCCTTCTATTCCTCGCTTGCCAACCATCTTCCGGAGCGCCTGAACGTCTTTCCGAACGTCGTCGATCCCGAACAGATCTCGACGCTTCTGGGAAAAGATTTCAAAAAGATCGGAAATGTCGGCGGCGAGATCCTGAAGATGCTCGAGGCAAATATCGAGCAGAGCGTTAAGGTCTATCTCAGCGAATCCGGCAAGACAGCAAAAACATTAAGTATTTTGTCTGAATTTTTGCAGACGGATGTCACTTCGATATGCTGCATCGACATCTCGACGCTCTACGGCGAGTACTCTGTCTGCGGTGCCGTCTGGTGGGAAAACGGCAGGTTCGTGAGAAAAAAGTATAAAAAGTTCAAGATAAAGACCGTGAGCGGCGTTGACGATTTCGGCTCTCTCAGAGAGGTCGCCTCCAGACTCCTGAAACACTGGCAGGCAGGCGATTTCGAGAGACCGTCGCTGCTTCTGATCGACGGCGGGGCAGGGCAGATCTCTTCTGTCGATTCAGTGCTGCATGGGTATCTCCCGATTGCCGGGATCATCAAAGACCGTAAAAAAATCAAGGGGATGGAACTGCTTCTGGATAAATTCGGCAACGAGCTTGTGCTTCAGGATTCGATCTTTGCCCTCACGGTCAAGTCGATCCGTGACGAGAGCCACCGTTTTTCGATCACCTACAACCGCGAGCTGAGGAAAAACAAGCTTACATCCTCTCTTGCCGAAGTCAAAGGTGTCGGATTAAAGCGCGAACTTGCGCTTCTGGAGAGGTTCGGGACACTTCAGAAAATTTCGGAAGCCGGTGTCGACGAACTGATGCAGATATCAGGAATTACTGAAGAAATCGCTGGAAATATTTTAGAATCACTAAAGAAGGCAAAAGGTTAGCTTATCTTTTCTATCTCCCGCACTCTATCAGCCAGATAGTCGAACGCAGCGTCCTGATCATCAAATTTTTTAATGATTTCACCGTGTTCAAAGTAAATCGCACAATCCTTGCCTAGTGCCATCCCGAGATCGGCATCCTTGGCTTCGCCTGGACCGTTCACCTCGCAGCCCATGACGGCGACTTTGAGTTTCGGCAGCAGCCACCAGCGCTTCTCGTCGAGCCACTTTTCAAGCCGGTTGTAGTATTCGATGACCTTTCCGTGAGTTCTGCCGCAGGTCGGGCAGCTTACGATCTCGACACCTTTTTCAAGCAGGTCGAGTGATTTCAGGATCATGTTGGCTGTCCGGATCTCCTCGTCTATCCCGGCTGTCAGGCTTACCCTGAAGGTGTCGGCCAGGTGCTCCGAGAGCAGGACCGCGATTCCGGCTGTCCCCTTGATTATCCCGTGCTTTCCTCCGCCGGCTTCGGTGATACCGACATGGAGCGGCGCGTCGCTGAGTTCCCTGATTTTTCTGCAGGCGGCGACAGTTTCACGGACATTTGACGATTTCGCCGAAATTTTGAAGTTGAAGTAGCCGCGCTCTTCAAGGTATCTTGCCCAAAAGATCGAGCTCTCTGCGAGGCCTTCCCAAGTTATACCGTTGTATTTGCTGAGGATTTTTTTATCTAAAGATCCACCGTTCACGCCGATCCTGATCGCAAGTTCAGGACGTTTTTTGGCAGCTTCAAGGATTGCATCCACGCGGTCAGAAGAGCCGATGTTGCCCGGATTGAAACGGATCCCGCTAACTCCGCACTCTATCGCCGCAAGCGCAAGCCTGTAATCGAAATGGATGTCGGCGATTATTTCTCCAGAAAAACTTTTTACCAGCTTTTCAAGCCCCTGGGTCTCGGCCTTGTCCTTGAAGGCAGTCCTCACGACGCGGCAGCCGAGGTCAAGAGCGTATTTCGCCTCGTCGACAGCCTTTTCGGGCGAGGTCAGCGGGGTAGTTATCATCGTCTGGATGAGCGGCCGGTTGTCGCCTCCGATCAGCTCTCTGCCAAGCCTGATGACTCTCGATTTTTTCATTGAAGCACCTCCTCTGCGTCAAATTCAAATAGTTCGCCGCATTTTTCTGTGCAGTAGCCCGAGACAAGTTCGCTCAGGGTCAGTTTTTGTCCGGGGTAGGGCGGGAAGAGCGCCTGTGAAAGCGCGAACCTGATGCCGTGCGGCATTCCGTCGGAGCCGAAAAGAAGATCGGCGCCCGGCTTGAAACCGACCTTGTCGATGAGCATCCTGAAGGGGTTGTTGGCACGCAGGAGACGCTCGCTCAGCCTGTCGCGGTAGATGACCGAATCTTCGCTGAAGTTAGGCTGCATCGAGAGAACGATACCGAGATCCCTGGCTCTCCTAGCCGTCGGCTCGTCGATGAACTGGGCGTGTTCGATCCGCACCGGAAGGTCGGAATTGTGCCTTCTGAGCACCTCGGCGGCATCCACGACCTGTTTAGAAGCGAGGTCGCCGAGCGTGTGGACTGCGATCCCGTTGGAGATCTCAGCGCACTCCTCGAAAATTTCGGTCAGACGCTTTTCAGTATAGTTCAAAACGCCGGTCGAACCGTCAAGGAAGGGTTCGCTGATCGCCGAGGTCTTTGAGCCGTTGGCCCCGTCGGCAAAGAGCTTGACTCCGTGGATCTGGCGCCGGATCCCTTCCGGGAGAGTCTTGAAGGTCTCGTAGTCCGCCCAGAACGAGACTCGCTCCCGAAGCGGCGAATTCTGGATCATCTCAAACATTTCAGCAGATGGCATAAGCATGTCTTCGATTTCGTAAATACCGTATTTTGCTCGCAGATCCTCCGCAAAAGCACACATCGACTCAACTGAGTGCGGCATAATCCTTACAAAGAAGAGCAGCAGCTCGTTGACGTGGGCTTCTCGCCACTCTGAGTTTTCGAAATTGTTAATAATTTCCGGATATTGCGGTTCTAAGATCCTTTTTGCCGCGTCGTTCAGGATAAAGCCGTGGAGAGAGAGGTTCACGATCAGGACGGGCGGAAGCGAGTTCAGCTCCGATTGTGTGAAGGTGTAAAATCCGCTGTTCCATGCGTAAGCCGTATTCAGCCCGCAGTCTGGGAGTTTTTTTAGTAATTCCAATGCTTTGTCTTTGTCACGAACCTCTTTGAGACAGAGCGAGCCGTTCATTCCGGCATAGAGTGTGAAATGGTTGTGGTGATCATGAAGATAAGGTATTGCAAGCTTTGGTTTCAACATGCACTAAACCCTTGATGTTTTGTGTGAAATAATGAATAAACTGTTGATTTTATTTGTCAGATACACCGGCCTTTCCGGGACGGGGCAGCCATCTGAAACCGTCGAGAACGACTGTCGAATCCCATGAGTGGTCTGGACCGTAGCCGACCTCACCCTGTTCCCAGATCGCAAGTCTGAGGGTGATCTCTTCATCAGGAACGACGTTGCCGGTAACTGTGAGCCAGCCTGTTCCGCCGTGTGCGTCCTGGCACGCGATGAATCCTGAGCCGCCTGAGCCGAATCCTGAGCCTGCAAGTACGCTGTCGCCTGTGCAGGAGTTCCACTTGTTGGTGGAGTTGCAGTTCGGGTTGCAGGCCTTGAAGAGCCCTGCCGGAGCAAGGTCAACGCCGACCGGGTTGCCGAACTCGTCCTTTGCCAGGTTTTTGTCGTACGGGTTTCTGAACTCAGCGTTCGGGTTCTTCTCGTTGTAGGTCGAATCAAGCAGAGCGACAAAGAAGTCGTTGTAGTTGTTGGGTGAGCAGACGGTCGACGGGAACTCGATAGACATGAAGAAGAGCTTGAACTCGAAGGCGTTCGCGTTTGCCGGTACCTTCAGGTTGAGCGTCAGCATGATCGGATCCTGAACTACCGGGAGCGCCTTGCCTGCACACTGGTTGGTGAGGCCATCCTGCATCGCTGTGCCGCCGCAGGACGGTGCCTTCGGGACTTCGCAGTTCGGCATCATGTTCATCCAGTCCTCGGGAACGGTGCTTGCCGTCTGCATGTCGCCTGCGCCGATCGTCGCGCACTGAGCGTTCTGGGTCGGGGAGTTCCACTGACCTGTCGAAAGGACAGCGAGTCTTGTGCCCTCGTTGGGGTGCATTGCACTTCCGAATACCTCAGGGACTTCAAATGTCTTCGCGGTGGAATCGTAGTGCGGCAGCTCGAGGCTCGGTCTGTCAGTCTTCTGGTATTGGTATGACTGACCGTCGCTGCTTGAGGAGTTGCAAGCCTGCGGGTTGCTGTCGATCTGTTCCGTTGCTGGTGTTCCGGCGAGCGAAATCTTTGCCGAAACAAGACCGCGGCAGATTCCCATCGCCTTAGCGAGTTTCTCTGCGTTGCCGTCGTAATCGCCCTCCTGCAGCACGAGACCCTGGTCGCAGACCTCGACCTCGTCGATCTCGCCGTTGCAGTTGTCGTCGACCGAGTTGTCTGTAAATTCATATGCGCCCGGGTTCATTCTTTCAGGAGAATCTGTTCCGCGGCAGCCTGGCGAGTCTGATTCCCAGCCGGTTTCGCAGCAGTCTCCGTCGCAGTATGTGTAGCCGTCACCGTCGAGGTCGATCGCGTTTTCTGGGGTCATGTCCTGACCGTCGCAGTCTTCATCGATACCGTTGCTGCATATTTCGCGGCGCGGAAGGACCTGACCGACGCACTCGCTCCAGTCGGTTCCGTCCTCAACGCAGGTCCTTACGCCTGCTGTGCAGATACCTATGCCTGATGTGCCGCTCGGACCTTCGTAGCAGGGCTGCGTGTCGCCGGGAGTGCAGTTGACGTAGTAGCCGTGCTCCTCCTCGTTCGGGATCGTTCCGTCGGCATCGGGAGCAGCCGGATCTTTGTCGCCGTTGTCGTCTCCGCCGCCGTTATTGCCGCTGTCGCTGTTGTCATCGCCGCCGTTGTCTGCCGTGCTGTCCTTGACGCAGATGTTCCTGGACATGTCGCAGGAATAGCCGCCCGGGCAGTCTCCCTGCATGAAGCACGGGATTTCGTCCTCTTCGCTGCCGCAGGCTGTGAGAAGGAACAGAAGTGATAAAACCGGAAGTAATGTCAAAATTCGTTTCATTTGTCACCTCAATCTTTATTTGTTGGTTGATTCAGGAACGACAACGTGGACGAGACGGCTCGAAAGGTAGCTTCCGTTGCCGAGAACCGAAACGTTTGCTTCGTATTCAGCCCATTTGTCTGTTCCGTTTATGCAGAAATCGTTGTAAAAACGGACGTCAAAGGTTACCTCTGCATCCTGCGGGACCGAGAAGAACGTTGTGTCGTCGTGGTCGATCTCAGGTGTGGACGAGAGCGTTTTTGAGGATTTTACGAAATCAGCTGCGCTGTGTTCTCCGCACTTTTCGTTGCTGAAGCTGCCTGTCGTGACATCCATGTCGATCCAGGTCGTAAGGGCGATGACCGCATCTCCGATCTGGCCGCCGATACCCGTTCCGTTCGCGTTTTCGGTGTGGTATGTGAAGGGTTTGCCCTCTGCGTCGAGGCTGCCTGTATACTCTGCGAAGAGTTTGAAATCATCCTTGGCCTGGTCCGTTCTGCTGCCGTTGTCGTCGAAACCCGAGTCGATCCCGATGAATTTGGCGCCGATACCGCCCATTGCCGCCAGAGCTTCGGCTCTGCTGTGAGCGTCCGGATCAGCCCATTCCCATCTGCAGCCCATTCCGGTGCTTTCGCTTGCGAGCAGGCACTCAGCGAACTTTTCATCCGTGATCACGATGAAAATCGGCATCGATTTCTGTCTGAAACATGCGCCGCCGATATTTCCGAGCTCGCCGGTGCAGTCCATCTTCGGGATGTTTACCTGCTTTGCAAGCATCTGCTGGCCCATGACCTGATGATAATACTTTCCTTTGATGCCTTCACCGGTCGCAACCTGATAGATCGCCTCGATCGTCATCTCGTCGTCTTCGTTCGCGTCGAGCGTGTCAACCGAATTTTTGATCGCATCGATGTCGAGAGTCATCGTCTGATAGAGTTTGTAGAGCTCAGAATAGCCGAAGCCCATCAGACCGTAAGCCGCGAAGTCGGGGTCGTCGTACTTTGAGGCGATCGCATCGATAATGCCGCTTTTGATCTCGTTCTTAAGGTTCGCAGCCTCTGTACTCATTGAAGCGCTTCGGTCAAAAATGATAAGAATATCAACAGCTTCGATCTTTGTCGAGAAGGAGAGCGTCCTTGTTACGTCTTCAGGAGCGTTGTAGGGCAGGACGACATAGAAAATGCCGGCAGGGATGTTGTCGGCCGGGTCAAGCGGATTCGAACCGTAAGCTATCTCGGCAAGGTCGTCGGTGCCGTCGCCGTCGGTATCCTTCAGGAGCGGATCAGTGCCTGTCTCCTTCTCCTTTTTGTCCGGGTAACCGTCGTTGTCGCTGTCGCGGTCGAGGAAATCAGGGATGCCGTCGCCGTCGGTATCGGCGCAGGGGACCGACGGGCACTCGACTGAATCGGCGATGCCGTCGCCGTCACTGTCGTTGTCGATGCAGTTCACAAGACCGTCGCCGTCAAAGTCGTCGCAGCCCTCGACACCGTTCGGGATGCCGTCGCCGTCGGGGTCAAGCTCGTCGCTTCCGCACGGGCATACGAAGGGCTCGTCAGGGTCTCCTGTGTCGGGTTCGCCGTCAGGACCTGAGTCGGATCCTGTATCGGGAGCTGTATCGGGTGCCGTGTCTCCGGAGCCGGTGTCCGATGTCCCGGTGTCTCCCGAGCCGGAGTCTGCGCCGGAGTCGCCTGAGCCGGTATCCGCAACCGAATCACCGGTATCTGTAACTGATGTCGGATCATCTTCCTCATCGCCGCAGGAGACGAGGAAAATCAGAGCCATGACTGCTGTCAAAGTGAGCAAATTTTTGAAAAACTTCATAATGTCATCTCCAAAAAAAAAATAAAACAGGAGATTTTATACAGAAACAAAATAAATTAAAGGGATGAAGCGGGAAAAAAAAGAAAAAAACGGATGTTCAGGTTACGGCTGCTGACCGCCGCCGGGGCCTCCGGGGCCGCCGGGACCCTGATTGATGCCCTGACCGGCTGTTACGCTGATCGCTGTGCCGCCGCTTATTGTGCCGTCATAGTTCAGGACGATGTCGTCGAAAAGCTCGGAACCCTCGGCAACGGTGAGCGTCGTGTCGGCGTTAAGCTGGTAAACGGTATCCTTTACAAGTGACGGAGCCATGATGATGAGGCTCTTCCCGCCTGCGAAATCAGCCGGAAGCTTGAACGCTGCGATAGCTCTGGTGCCGTCTGTCTCGGTGAGCGCGAATGTCTTGCCGGCATACGCTGCGCCGCTTCCCATGTCACCTGGACCGCCTTGACCTGGACCTCCCTGACCTGGACCGCCTTGTCCGGGACCGCCCTGAGTCGAACCGTCAAGCGATGTCATTACGAAGCTGCCTGCGTTGACTGTCTGCGGATAGTTGTTGCTGCCGCCGATGCCGATCATGATGCCGCCTTCGTAGGTTACGTTGGAGCTCATGTCAGCGTCAATGCCGCCTTCCGGAGCCGTTGCGCCCATCGCGATGAGGAGCCCGCCCTTCAGGAGCATCGTGCCGTTGGAGTCGACAGCGTCGTTCTTCGAAGCGTAGGCGATGATCTTGCCGCCTGCGATCTCAACGTGGTTGCCTGCCTGGATCGCGTCGTCGGTCGAGTAGACACGGATCTCGCCGCCGTTGATGACGAGTTTGTTCTTGGCTTCTAGACCTTCCGGGCTGAGGGAAGCCTTTGTCGCCGTCTCGTCACGCGGGGTTCCGACTGTTTTCAGCGTGATCTTGCCGCCGTTGATCGTCAGGTCCGGTGTCGGGTTGTCGCTAGCGTCGCTGTTGGTGAAGTCTTCCTCGATATCCCAGCCGGCTGTGATCGCCTTAGCGTCGGATTCGACGTTGATCTCGCCGCCGTTGATGATGATGTAGCCTTTCCCCTGACCGTAGGTGCTGCCGTTCGTCGCGTCGCAGACTTCGCCGCCAACGCAGGTCTCTTCCATTTCGCAGGTAAGCAGGCAGTCCTGACCGTCGACCTTGAGACCGCGTGCCTCGAAGCCGTCGATGTTGTCAGTCGCCTTGATCGTGAGCTTTCCGTTGTCCATAACGAAGCCGTTCGTGATCTTCATCGCGAAAGCCTTGTCTGTCCAGGTCATCTCGGAGGGACGCTCGACATTGACGTTGATCACGCCCGATTTGATTGTCATGACGTCGTCGACGCCGATGCCTGTTTTGTACTTCGCGGTGACTGTGAGCGTACCTGAGCCTACAACAGTCAGGTTGGCCTGGCAGCCGAAAACCTTCTTGCTGCCTGAGTTCGCGGCGCCTGTGATCGTGCTGTCGCCTTCAAGCTGAACGGTGTAGGTGTTGTTTTTGTAGTCAGCCGTGAACGCCTCGTTGCTCGTGTTGAGCTTGAGGTAGCCGGGGAAGTTTTCGCTTGTGATGGTGACCGCATTGAGGATCAGGTCAACGTCGACATCCTTTTTGTTTTTGAACTTGATGCCGCCGTCATAACTGCCTGAAAGCTTGAGGCAGACCTTTTCGGTCGAGCTGATCGTGATCGTGAGCTCTTTTGATTCGGTGTCGGCAGCTTCGGCAACCGAGATGTTGTCGTTTGTGAAGCCTGCAAAATCCGGAAGGTTGAGCTCTGCGCAGTTTTCGGTCTCTTCGATCGTCGTGATCTCTTCAGGATCGTAGCCGGGATCGTCCTGGATCGTCTCTCCGTCGAGGTCAGGAGCTGTGTCTCCGCCGTCAGGAGCGGTGTCGCCCGTGTCGGGAGCTGTGTCTCCGCCGTCAGGAGCTGTGTCTCCGCCGTCAGGAGCTGTGTCGCCTGTATCGGGAGCGGTGTCGCCTGTGTCGGGAGCTGTGTCTCCGCTGTCGGGATTTTCAATCGCATCCCCGTCGGGAGTAGTCGGATCGGAGTCGTTCGACTCTTTTTTCGAGCTGCCGCACGCCGCAAGGAAAATCAGTGCGGCGATGGCGACAGGAACAAGAAATTTCTTCATTCTCTTCTCCTTTTTTAGGTTGATAAAAATGCCTGGAATCAATCTCCAAGCCGAAAATTTTAACCGGATCGGATTTTAATTCAAAGTGTTTTTGCCGATTTTAGGTGAATCCTGCGGATCTGCGGAAATTTTGCGCTACTGGTCTTCGCCTTCGTATGCGGCCTCTTCATCCTTTTCCTTTTTGCCTTTGGTGAAGATGAAGTGCTTCGTCATGACGGTCCTTCTCTCTCTGTCGGCGTTTTCAACGGTGACTGTGACGTTGTTGTCGTGTTTTACCAGCGTTACCGGGATCGAAAATTCGCCGTTATCGCCTTCGGTCAGGCGTTTGTAGAAGATCTTTTTGTTGTTGAGGTAGACAAAAACGTCCCTTACATCGTTTCTGCTGACGGAGAACTGAACGTTTACCGCAGCCGAACCGGTCGTTACGGGCGACTTGTCGAAGTTGAGTTTCGGCATGACGATCGGGTAGTAGACCCCGTATTTCGCCTGTTTTGCCGAAGCGTCCGGATTTTCGGTGACGGCCTGGTTCGAGACCCAGTAGCCGTTTTCAAGGAGAGTAGCCCCGCCGCAGCTGCCGAGAGCCTTTCTGGTGCCCTTTTCAAGCATTACGCCGAGTTTTTGCTTCATCTCGACCGATTCGAAGAGGGGAGTATCTTTTTCGAGGAGGACTGCAGCCTTTTTTTCGGCAAATCTGCATAGAGGCTCTTTTTGCGAGATCTCAAGCGTGAAATCGGCCGCGTATTTTGTCTTGTAGTCGTAGATCGAGACGACCAGCTTCGGGATCCTTCCCTTTTTCAGGTCGGTGAACTTGTTGATCTTGACCGAAAACTCAGCGGTCGTCGATTTGTCGGGCTCCAGCGTGAACGAGGTGTTTCCGTTGGTGATGAAGATCTCTTCCGAGTTCGCCTGGTTGATGAGGAGCGCCTTTCCCTCGAGTATACCGCCCTTGCCTGTATTCTTGATGCCGAGCTTGAGTTTCAGCTCCTCGTTTTCGGCGATGATCCCGTCGCGGTTCCCGCTTGTCTCGACGGCGAGAAGGCTGAGCTTGAGTTCAGGCCGTTCGACAGGTTTCGTTTCAAGCATTATCTTTTCGGATTTGAACTCTTTGCCGGGTTCCGGGGAGTTCAGGTATAGTTTGACCGTTGCCTCTTCGCTGCGCCACGGTATCGCCTCCGGCAGCTTGACGTTGACGGATCTTTCGACGCTTCCGGTGAAGGTCCCGAAGGGGATCTCCACGTTCCTGAGGTATGGGATGGAGGATTCGAGTATGCCGACAAGGTTCTCGACTTCGCCCTCCGCCTCTGCCTTGAAGGTGAGCGTGTGGGTCCTGCCGCCGGTCAGGAGCTTGTCGCTGAGCATCGTGACCTTGATCGAAGCCTTGTCCGGTGTCTTGAGGGATGTCGCGGACTTCCAGTCGATACCGAAATCCTTGAGCTTCCCGAGGACTGCGTTCCAGCGAGAATCCTTAATGTTTTCAGCTGCCTGGAATGCGGAGAGCTTGCGCTCGACCATCTCCGATGCGATCTCGACCGCGATATCTATCTCGTCGTCGCTTCTGAATTCGCCGTGCTTCTCTTTGCGTCTCTCTTCGCGGAGAGTCTTTATGTCCTTGTATTCTTTGAAATATCTGATCTTGATACGCGGAAATTCCGGTTTTTTCGGTGCGTACTGGCTGATGATGTGCTCCTCAAGGTCGCTCTCCTTCAGCGCAAGGTCGCCTGAGTCGAAGAGAGAGAGCTTGTCGGAGTGAACGAATGAGGGGCGCAGCTCGATATCCGGGGTGATCCCGACAGACTGGATCGAAATTTTGCCGGGAGTCAGGTACTGCGCGATGGTGAACTTCAGACCGCCGCCGTGGGGAAGTGGAGTCAGGTTCTGGACGCTGCCCTTTCCGAAGCTTTTTCTGCCGATGACTGTCGCACGGTTGTTCTTTTTGAGAGCCGCCGCAACGATTTCCGTCGCCGAAGCCGAGCCTTCGTTGATCATCACGATCATCGGGATGTCCAGTATATCGCTCCTCTGGGAGTGCGCTTCGTTGGTCTCATCCTCTTCGTCGCTGACTGTCGAGACGATCTCGCCCTTCGCGAGAAAGAGGTCGCTGATCTTGATAGCCTGCGACAGAAGACCGCCGGAATTGTTCCGCATGTCGAGGACCAGCGCCTTCATGCCCTGTTTTTTCAGCTTTTCGATCTCCTCCACGAGGGTCGCATAGGTGTTCCCCATGAAGCCGGAGAGGTTGATGTAGCCGATCCCCGGTTTCGGCATAGCCGGAAGGACAGACTCGATTTTGATGATTTCGCGTGTCAGGGTGAAGGTCAGGAGATCCGGGATGCCGGCACGTCTGATCCTGATCGTGACATCGGTCCCGGGCTCGCCGCGCATCCTTTCGACAGCCTTGTCGAGCGGCATGTTGATCGTCGATTCGTCGTTGATCTGCACGATCACGTCGTTTGCCTCCAGACCTGCTCTGGTCGCAGGGGTCCCCTGCATCGGCGAGATGATCGTCAGCTCGTTGTCGTCGTTTTTGCCGATAACGATCCCGAGTCCGCCGAAGCTGCCTTCGGTCGAGTTGTTGAACTCCTCGAAATCACGCGGGGTGAATGCGTAGGAGTGCGGGTCGAGCTTTTTCAGGATGCCGTTGATGGCTGTGTATTCAAGCTCGTTTATCTCGAGCGGAGGCTCCGGGACATAGTTTTTTTCAAAGAGTGCATATACCTGGCGCAGGACGTTTACGATGTCGATGATATCCTTCATCCGTCTGACAGGAACGACGAAATTCTGGTTGTAAATCTGGACATTTACGCGTTTTGCAGCTTTGTCGTAGGCAATGACAGATTCCGGGATCTCCTCCTGGATCGCGTTCAGTGCCTCGGAAAAGAGGTCGTCGATCCTGATCTTCGACTTGTCGAGATAGCTGTTCTTTATTACCCTGAGCGCATAAAAGGTCACCTCGCCCTGGGAGATCGAATAGGGACGGTCCAGCGTTCTCAGACGGGTCCCGAAGAAATCGGCGTTGAGAGCGATCGTAACAAGCAGGATCAAACCAATGAGAATCTTTTTTTTCATATCTGCACCTATGATGTAAGTTGTAGTATCAGCTGTATGATAACATTGAATCTTCCTATAAACAATATCAGTCTGGAGACAAGGGCGTAACCGAAAACTGTCCCGACGGCAGCGAGCAGGAAGAGGCGTCCGACCTCGCCGACAGAGTATATGACGCGGTTTCCTATCTTGTGCCTTGCGACCAGGAACCAGAGCACCGAAACGACGTTTATCACACTCAGGACCGCGTTGAGCGTAAGATCCCAGCGGATCGAACCGTCGGCGTTGAGCGAGACCATCGGCACGATGGAAGCCCTGATCATTTCGCGAAGGAAAGCCGAGAAGTATAGCGGAGCGTTGAGCGCCAGGGAGATGACCAGAATAAAGGCTGAGGGCAGGTAGACCGCCTCAGATATTTTTGCCCAAGGTCCTGTCGTCTTCTGCGGCAGGAATAAAAGCAGTCCTAATAAAACCGGTATGACAAGCCAAGCCTGGTCGCCTGTCGCCGATTCCAGGGTCGGGATTATAACTGAAAAGATCAGAACAGCGGCAAAGTAGCCGGCAGAGATGCCGATCAGCAGCGATTCTGCCAGACGGAAAAGGAAGTTTCTTCCCAGAAGCCCGGAGAATACGATAAGTGTCAGCAGAAGTGCGGTGATGTTGCTTACGCTGTTTAATATATTCATTTCCTGCCTCTGACAAAACTTGATAATGCGGAGACAAAAACCAGGAGCAGAATGTATATCAGGCTCCAGCGGAAGATCTTGTCTGATTCGCTTTCGTATTCGCTCAGCCGTATCTGGTTCTTGAAATGCGATATCGATTTGTAACCGCCTATAAATCCGTCAAGATAGACCCCGTCGAACGGAATATAGGCCGGAACTATGTCGGTAGTGCAGAAAGCCGCCTTTTTTATCGGCTGGCTGCTGAAAAAGGATAGGGCGACGATTGCCGGGACACCGTCGAAGGTGCGCGATGAAAACTCGATGACCATCGAATAATCCGAAAGGTCGTCTATTTTTTCCATCGCAAGCTGTTTTTTTGTCGATGCATTGAAAACATCCTTTTCGGCGAAGTCGGCGAAGTCGTTGGCGACCATGTAGGATGCGATGGAATCTCCCACCGCGTAGCCCAGATGGGTGTAGTTGCGGTTGTAGATGAAGTTGTCCTTTCCGATGTTTCCACGCTCGATGGCTCTCTCCAGTGCGAGGAAGGAGGACTCGATCCCGGTCGGTGTCATTGAAATGAATGATATAGAAACGTTCCTTTGCGCGAGGTAGGTTATGAGCATCGCGAGAGCGGGTTCAAGTTCGTATTTTGCCTCAGGACCGAAATTCACAAGGATCAGAACGTGCGTGTTCTGAGGGATTTCTTTAATGATATCGATTGAATGTTTGACGTTAGGGCTTATATCGTTTTCAGAGTAGAGCGGCACGTTCCGGCTGTTTTTGATGGTTTCGGCATCCGGCTCGAAGACGTAGAAAAAGAGAAAACGGAAGAGGATCATCAGAAGGATCGGCAGGATAAGGGTCCTGTTCGAAACCGAGATCTCGGATTTAAAGAGGTTT
Source organism: bacterium UBP6_UBA1209 (assembly GCA_002309575.1). GTDB lineage: Bacteria > UBP6 > UBA1177 > UBA1177 > UBA1177 > UBA1177. Next base: position 32,393 of record DBXP01000048.1, read on the forward strand.
CTCATCCGTTTCCCGCTCATTGTCTAATCCCTCGAAAACAGGTTGGAGTAGAAGTGGTCTACGGCGAAGTAGAGAAGCCCGATCGCGACCCCTATGGAGAGTGCGCGGAATACCGGAACTGCCAGAACGTTCATCATCCAGTCTGCCGAGAGCGGTCCCGCCCAGCCTTCCGGAAGGATCATTGTGATAAGCGATGCGTAGCCCGGAACGAAATCAAGAAGCGTGAGGCAGAAGGCGAAGGCTATAACATAATAAGAATATGCCCTCGTCGAGAAGAGCTTGAAGGCTATCGAGAGCATCGATACCAGAAGCAGCGCCGCGAATGACGAGAAGAGCGGGGCGAAGGCGTAGCGGTAGATCCAGCGCAGGATGCCCTTCATCTGCGGATTCGCCGTGGTCTCGATCCGCATAAATTCCGCAGCGATCTTCGACAGCGTCTCTTTTTTTACGTGCCCGCCTCCGGTTTTGTCCGGAAGAGCTGCAATGACAATGTCCGAAGTGGCTATCAGGGCCGCGATATCGGAATTATCCTTTCTGTATGTTATGAAGCTGCTGTAATCCGGCGGGAGTTCTTTGTCGCGCATCTCCTTGAACCATGCGGCGAGGATCTCTCCGCTGTGCTCGATTTTCCGGTTGTTGATGAAGAGATCGTCAAATTTCATGTTCGGCGCGAACGACATCTTTTTTGTGTATGCTATTTCGTTGTCGAACCACTTTTTCGTCTCGTTGGCGATCGGGAGCATTGCCGCGATGACATCGATATCGGTATCCCTGACCTCTCTTTTTATCCCGTTCAGAAGTCTCTTCTCGTCGTCGCTCAAAAAGATGATGTCCGGTGATTTGCTGATAAGGTTTTCCTTTAAGATCATTACATATTTTGCCCGTGTCAGGTTCGCATCGGAAAGCATTTCCTCTGTCGCTGTGAAATCGGGCGAGATCTGGCGCGCAAGATAGAGGACGAGCTTTTTCTTTGCCGGAAATTTGGAGAAGTAGCCGTCTTCGTTGATCATTATTTCCGAAGTCTTTACAAGGAAGCTCGAGTGTTCTCTGATTATGTTGTCGAAGGTGTAGTTGCCCTGGAACCAGTCAAAAAAGCTTACGGAGAAGGTGAAGACAGCTGCTATGACGATTACTATCGAGTTGAAGTGCAGCTGCGAGAAATTTTTGTTGAATCTTATGGAACTCATCTCTTTCCAGATGAACCTTCCGAAGCCCGCAAGGATAGCGAACGCAGCCGTTATCTGCGCCCAAGTGGTGAAAAAAGTAAGCAGTTCCCGGCCGATACCGGAGGACATGACGAGGAACGAAAGTCCTATGAAAACGGTAAATATTATGACAAGGATCCTTACTTTTATCTTCACCGGATCACCTCGAAAGTCTTGATGATTGAGAGTGAAAGTATGATGACGGAGAGTATCAGAAGGAAGAGATAGACTCCGTCCGTGTTCAGTGTCCTGCTGCCTGTTATCCGTTTCATCTGGCTCTCGAGAAGGAAGGGTTCAACTGAGATCAGGCACTTTTTCCCGTTGACGGCATCAAGAAAGAAGCTTTGTATTCCGTCGGCGAAGACGATGCTCCTGCTGTTTTGATTCATCCTTAGATTGTCGCTTCCCGAAAAGAGGGAGCTGTCCGATGACTCGACAGTCAGCGGCGTTGTGTCGAAGTGTCTCCGGTAGGTCGTATAAAACGATGGAGAGGCGTTGTTTGCCGGGACAAATCTTATGTGCCCTCTGCCCTCCTGACCGTTGGAGAGGAGCGAAAACTCAAGAGGAACGGTCGTCGAAACCGAGTTGTCCTCTTCAGTCGAGGTCAGTATTTCGTCAATGAAAGTAGTCGTGACGAAGAGGAGCGGATGCGTCTTGGATTCGATGGAGTTGTTGAAGGCGACACGGTTGCTGTCCTCGTCGACGATTGACTTGATGTAGTTCAAAATACCTGACGATTCCAAATCGTTGCTTCTGGAATCGGCGGTGGAGAGCAGGAAAAGGTTTTTGATAAATTTCATAAACCCTGATCCTTTGCCTTCCTCTTTTTTCACGCGGTTCATGAAGATTGTCGAGACCGCTATCACGGCTGAAAAGATGGCGAAAAAGAGGATTATGTCAAAGCTGTCGAGCTCATATAGGGTTTGTTGCCCGGTTATCAGTGTATCAGCCATTTCTTCCCTTATTCCTGAGGTCAAAAACAAACAGCTTGCCGGCATCCTTCGAATGGAAGGTTTCGGCACTCTTTTCATCGTCGAGGAAGACCTTCTCCTCTGCGTAGACCTCGACAACTGAATGGGGTGCAACTTCGATATACTCAATTTCTCCCCATTTTAAAGTCCTGTCCTCCTTTTTTTCACCGACGATCTCCAGCGTGAGCGCCGGCTTTCCGAAGTCGAATTTTCCCTCCGGGGTGATCAGCCAGCCGGATTTAAGTTCGTTGTTGTCGGAAAATACGTCTATGTAGGAGTTTGTCGTCCTGTCGCATATGTAGATAGAGGCGACGGCAGTCAAAAAGCCGGTGGAGTCGAAGATAAACTCGACAGTCGGCTGGTTGTGTATGATCTTTGTCAGGATCGATATGAATTTATTCAGATCCACACCTTTTGTCAGTGATATCCCTATAACTTTGTCGGGAAGGAAATCGCTTCTGGCGTTTTTTCTGACGATCGGAAGTACGCGGTGAAGCCCCTCGTCTTCGTCGAATATCGTCTGGCGTTTCGTGAAGAGTCCGTTGTAGGCGCTCTCGAAATGCTCCTCCGGGATATTTTCGATCGATTCGGCGATCGCATAGTTGCGGAACACCGGTTCGACATCGCCCCTTTCGACAGTCGAGATGAGCGAATAGTCGTCGTTGAAGACGAAGGAGAGCGCGCTTGTTCTTCTCCTGAGACAGTAAAGCTCGCTGATTTTGGGAAGGATCTCCGGTATTTTCAATATGATATTGCTTTTCTTGGCTTCGGCCTGGGTGATCGAATTGTCATGCTTGGTGTCGCCCTGATAATAGGAGGATTCCAGATCCATGACGTTCTCGCGGATGATCACGTCGTTGTTTTTTGCATAGTGCGAAAGTTCGCGGACGGCACATTCCCTGGAGAGTTTGCTGCCGGCGAAGATTATCGTCGGTCTGTTCTGAGTCGCGCTCAGGTTTACCGCTATGTTGCCGATCATGCGGTCGAGGCGCGTGCTTTTTGCGTCGTCGTAGCCTCCGGCGATAACGAGAAAGTCGATATTGTCAAAGTCCGAAGGCTTGAAATCGTCGTAGCTCGTCATACGCTTTTTGACATCCAGCAGAAGCGACCATGCGAGCTGCTCGGCGAGCTTCATAGAACCCTCGATGCTGATACCTGAAACGGCAGCTGTGAGAAGCGGCTCGTCGATGACTATGCCGCTGATTTTATTGACTGTTCCCATCGGGTCGACCTTCTCTTTGCGGCGCTCGAATATGGCTTTTGTCCTATCTCTGAGATAATCCTGAGTATAATCCTGAGGCAGATCCTCGGTCTGTATCTGCAGTATTTTGCGTCCTCCGGTGAAGTCGGTCTCGATGAAGAAGCTTCTGAGTTTGCCCTTTGTTACGAGAAATGATGTGAAGAGTGTGAGGCTCATTTCTTTAACGCCTCCTCGAGAGCCTGCCAAGCTTCGTCTCTTGAAGAGAAATCATCGATTTTATTGGCTAAAGTGCTGCCGAACAGAAGCCCCAGAATCGGAGTCGATACCGAAAGGAGCGCATTGACGGGCCGCTGGATTATACCGAAGGTCTGCAGAAAGATGAGAACGGGCATATCCAGACCCTTCGACTTCAGAAGTTCGGCGCTCTCCTTCGGGTCAAAAAGGGTGTTCAAAATTTTATCGGCATCACTCTTCATCGCACACTCCAACATAACTGCATAGGCTAATAAAAAACGAGCCTGCAGTCAAACTCAAATTACTCGCCGAATCGGTTTTTCGAACGTTCAAGCCAGCCTCCGCGTCTGTAGTAGACAAAAAGTGCAATATCAGTGACAATCCATGATGTCAGGTAAGACATGCAAAGTATCTCCAGTGTCCTGAAGTATGCGAAAACGCTGAAGATCCAGATCACTCTGAAAAGGCATATCCCTAGACCGATGATGACGACCGGACGCGTGGCGTCGCCTGCACCGCGCAAAACGGCGGAAAAGACCTCGATAAACGACCATGTGAAGTAGAAGGGTACAAACATCCACATTAAATAATATGTTGTCTCGATCACCCCGGTGTCTCTTGTCAGGATGTTGAGAAGCGGCATCGCCAGAGCCATAATGAGAATACTCAGAAAAACTGTGATCCCGAGTGAAAGCATCAGCCCTTGAGTTACGCATTTTTTGACTCTGTCCATCTTTCCTGCGCCGAAATTCTGTCCGATGAACGACGTGATTGCAGCACCTAAAGCGCTGCTTACCGCCCAGTAGATCCCGTCTGTTTTCGATGTCATTGCCCACGACGCGACAACGACTGTTCCGAGGGTGTTGACGGCAACCTGGATCAGCATGTTCGAAAGTGAGTACATCGCTGACTGAACTCCTGCCGGGACACCCATTCTGATCATTCCTTTTAAATGCCTGCCGCCGATGCTAAGCTCTTTCAGGGCTAGTTTGCACGGGCTGTCAGAGTGTATCAGTCTGAAGGTCAGAAGTGCCAGATTGACGATCTGGGCCGCCACTGTTGCTAGCGCCACGCCTGCTACTCCCCAGCCGAAGCCAAGTACGAAAACAAAATCGAGAACGATGTTAGCGATACATCCGGCAACCATAAAAATAAAGGGGTTCAGCGAATCGCCAAGCGAGCGCAGGATGTTTGATTCCATGTTGAGGACAAGGATAAAGGGGACTCCTGCAAAGTAGATCCGAAGGTACAGGATTGATAGTTCGATTGTCTCTTCCGGAGTCTTCATCAGCATGAGCAGAGCGGGAGAGGAGAAGTATCCGGCGGCACCGAGCAGGAGCCCGAGCACCATACTGACACCGATCGCATTGCCTGAGGCCCGGCGGACATCCTCGATCCGGCCGGCACCGTAGATCTGGGCAATTACGACTGCCGCGCCGCTTGTCATCGAAACAAAGAAACCTATCAGAACATTGATGATGTGGGCGGAACTTCCGCCGACAGCCGCCAGCGCCGAGGTGCCGACGAATCTCCCTACGATCAGACCGTCAACAGTGTTGTAAAGCTGCTGGATGCAGGTTCCCGCGGCAATCGGAATGAAGAAGATCAGGAGCTTTTTCCAAACGGAGCCGATGGTGAGGTCGTCTCTTCTGCCCGAAGCGTCCATTAGAGCTCGAACCACCTCAAAGTGTAGTCTGCAACTGCCTGCGCGAGCTTCGGGATGTCCCGTCCTCCGGTGTTGACGGTAAGGTCGAAGCATGTGCTGTCAGCCCAGCTTTTGCCTGTCACAAGCTCTCTGGACTGCGCCCTGCTGCTGTCGATTTTTTTGATGTTGCGGACCACCTCCTTCTCGGAGAGGCGCTCTTTTTCATCCTTTTTGTTTTCGTGGTTCATGCAGCGGTCTATGCGGTAATCCATGTCGGCGCAGACGAAGATCCGGAACGGCCTGTAGTCGCGGAGGATTACGTCCGCATCGCGTCCGACAATGATGAAGTCGTTCCCGGCCTTAGCGATATCCTCAATGATTTCGCGCTGTCTGACGAGGAGCGAAGTCTTCATCCCGGGCTCGAAGGCGAGGATGCTGCTGAAGGTGTTGTTGTAGCTGAGATGCACGTTCCGCCACTCGTGGCCGCTGATGAGGGTGCTCACGTATTCAGGGTTGAATCCGCTCTCTTCCGAGAGCTGCTGAAGGATACCCTTGTCGTAATAATCCCAGCCCAAAATCTCGGCGAGCCGCTTTCCGAGCTCTCTCCCGCCGCTTCCGAATTGTCTGCTGACAGTGATTATCCGCATTTCCGCCTCCAAAAACAGGTTTCATTTCCAACAACATATTTTAAAACATTATAAAAATAATGAAAATCATTTTGCAAAAAAGCGGCAAAACGGGTAGAGTCCCAGGCGTTTTTTAGGTTTTTCCAGACTTTCCGGAGGCAAATGAAGGTACTTGTCGGTATGAGCGGAGGCGTAGATTCCTCTGTTGCTGCCTGCCTTTTGAAGGAGGCCGGGCATGATGTTATCGGCGTAACGATGTCGATTTGGGATAAAACGCGGCACTACAGCGAATCTTTGCGCAAAGATGCCTGCTTTTCGCCGCACGAGGAGGAGGATATCGCCGAGGCGAAGTCTGTCTGCGCCCTTCTGGGGATCCCGCACCATGTCGTCGACTGCAGCGAAGAGTACAAAAAGATGGTCCTCGCAAATTTCAAGAGCGAATACCTTGCAGGCCGCACTCCGAATCCGTGCGTCAAGTGCAATGCGACGATAAAGTTCGGAGTCCTGCCGGAAAGCGCGGCTGCCAGGGGGATCGTCTTCGACAAATTCGCAACAGGGCACTATGCGAGGCTCTCCTTCAACGAAGATCTTCAGCGTTACCAGCTCCGCAGGGCGGTCGATCTCAAGAAAGACCAGAGTTACTTCATCTACCGTCTCGGCCAGGAGCAGCTTTCAAAGATCCTGCTGCCGCTCGGCGGTTTCGATAAGGAGAGTGTCCGCAAAATCGCGAGGAAATACGGTCTCAAGGTGAGCGAAAAGCCCGACAGTCAGGATTTTTACACGGGCGATATAAACGATATTCTTGAACAAAAACCGAGAGTTGGCAATTTCGTCGATAAAAACGGGTGCGTCCTCGGACATCACAACGGGATCTGGAACTACACTATCGGCCAGAGGAGAGGTCTCGGGATCAGCGCGGACAGACCGCTATATGTCCTCGGGCTGGACAAGGATAAAAACGAGGTGCTTGTCGGTTATGCGGAGGAGGGGATGAAGTGCGCTCTTTCAGCAGTCGATCTGGTCTGGCAGTCGGTGGCGCCGCTCACGGAAAAGAGCGCTGTCAGAGTAAAGGTCCGCTCGGCGCAGGATCCGGTACCAGCGGAATTTGAACCCAATGGCGAAGGATGCATCGTCCGTTTTTTTGAAAAACAGAAGGCAATCGCTCCCGGACAGTCGGTCGTTTTTTACGATGACGACGACTTCGTTCTGGGCGGCGGTATCATAAGCGGGACTCAGGATGTCGATTGAAAAAAGTGAAATTGTAAGGCTGCTTGCCGACGAGGAGAATCAGCAGAAGCTGTTCGCCTGGGCAGATTCCGTGCGGAAGGAAAATGTCGGCGACGAAGTGCAACTCCGCGGATTAATTGAATTTTCCAGCATTTGCAGAAACAACTGCCTCTACTGCGGGTTGCGTGCCGGCAATACAAAAGCGCACCGGTACCGCATGAGCGAGGAGGAGATCATCGAGACTGCAAGGCGTGCCTCTGAACTCGGCTTCAGAACGATCGTAATGCAGTCGGGCGAGGACCCCTATTTCAATGCCGGCCGGATGTGCCGGATCATCAGAGAGATCAAAAAGTTTGACGTCGCTATAACGCTCAGCATCGGCGAGCGCGCTTTTGACGAATACAAAGCCTTCAGAGAGGCCGGCGCGGACAGATATCTGATGCGGATAGAGACGACCGACCGTGATCTTTACCACAGGCTGGATCCTGGCATGAGCTGGGAAAACCGCTATAACTGCCTCATGGCGATCCGCGAACTCGGCTACGAACTCGGCTCCGGCATCATGGTCGGGCTACCAGGGCAGACCCTGGAAAGCATTGCCGACGACCTGCTTTTTCTGAAGGAGATCGGCGTCGATATGGCCGGGATCGGACCATTTATCCCGAACCCGGACACTCCGCTTGCAGATGAAAAGGGCGGTTCGCTGGATCTTTCGCTCCGGACAATGGCGCTCATGAGGATCCTGCTCCCCGACATAAATATCCCGGCGACGACGGCGATGGAGACGCTCCATCCGGACGGCAGGATGCTCGCCCTGAAGGCTGGCGCGAACGTCGTCATGCCGAATGTCACCGAGGGCGAATACCGCAGACTTTACGAGCTCTATCCCGGGAAGATCTGTGTCAACGATTCGCCTGCGCACTGCCGAAGCTGCATCGGTCTCAGAATAAAAATGATCGGGCGCTCGATCGGAACGGGTTACGGTGGACATAAAAAATCGTAGTCAAATCAGCCTGAAAACATCCAAAAGCTTTCGGAATCCAACGAAACCGTGACCTTTATCTATTGACTTTAGCCAATCCGTTTTTATATACCCGGTTAACATTATTAAGGCTCATTTTGGAGGAGAAAATGGCTAAAAAAACTTTTAAGGCTGAAACGAAACAGCTTTTGGATCTGATGATCAATTCGATCTACACGAACCGTGAAATTTTCTTAAGAGAGTTGATTTCAAACGCAAGCGACGCAATAGACAAGCTTAAATTCAAGGCTCTGACCGACGAGGCGCTCCTGAAGGATGGCAGCGATTTCGAGATCAGACTCAATCCGGATAAAGAGGCAAAAACATTGACGATTTCTGATAACGGAATCGGTATGACCTACGATGAAGTCATTGAAAATATCGGAACGATCGCAAAGAGCGGCTCGAAGGAGTTCTTTGAAAAGATGATGAAGGACAAAGAGGCCGACGAAAAGAATGCGGCTGAGTTCATCGGTCAGTTCGGTGTCGGTTTCTACAGCGCCTTCATGGTCGCGGACAGGGTAAAAATCAGGACGAGGGCGGCCGGTGCTCCGGAAAACGAGGGAGTTGTCTGGGAATCGGCGGGCGACGGCACCTACACTATCGACAAAACTGATGTCGAAAAACGCGGGACCGAGATCACGCTCTACCTCAAGCCTGACTGCATCACCGATATGCAGCTTCTCGACCGCTACGAACTCGAGGAGCTTGTTTCGCACTACAGCGACTTCATCCGCTACCCCGTAAAGATGATGGTCGAGAACACTATCCCCGAGGAGAAGGATAAGGACGGAAAGGTCACGAAGGAGAAGGAGACGGTTCTCGAGGACAAGATCCTGAACTCGATGAAACCCATCTGGAGCCGCAACAAATCAGAAGTAACCGATGAAGAATACAAGGATTTTTATCGTCACACCTTCCATTCCTACGATGAACCGGCAGATATCATCCAGACGAAAGGCGAAGGTCAGGTCGAATACACGGCGCTGCTCTTCATTCCGTCGGATGTCCCGTTCAACTTCTACTCGTCGCAGTTCGAACGCGGTCTTGCACTTTACTGCAAGCAGGTCTTCATCATGGACAAGTGCAAAGAGCTTATCCCAGAATATCTGGGCTTCGTGAAGGGTGTCGTCGACAGCCCCGACTTCTCGCTCAACATCTCGAGAGAGATACTTCAGCACAGTGCTCAGCTCAGCATCATCTCCAAAAACCTTGAGAAAAAGATCCTCGCTTCCCTCAAATACATGCTTGAAAACGACCGTGACAAATACGTCAAGTTCTGGCTCGGATTCGGCCGCGCAATCAAGGCTGGCATCTACTCCGACTTCGGCATGAACAAGGATAAACTTCAGGATCTGCTGCTCTTCGATTCGTCAAAATCGGAGGAGCTGACAACGCTTGACGAATATGTAAAGCGTATGCCTGAAAACCAGAAGGAGATCTACTTCGCGACAGGCAGGGACAAGGCTTCCATCTCCGCGATCCCGCAGATGGAGGCTGTTGCCGACAAGGGCTTCGAGGTGCTCTACTTCACCGACAAGATCGACGAGTTCATGACGACTGTCCTTGCGACCTACAAGGAAAAACCGCTCAAAAATATCGCAGCCGGCGACCTTAACCTCGATACGGACGAGGAGAAAAAGGCAAAGGAGGAAAAACGCAAAGAGCAGGAGACGGCAAGCAAATCGCTGCTCGAGACTCTGAAAAAGCACCTTGCCGGCGAGGTCAGCGATGTAAGACTCTCGTCAAGACTCAAAAACAGCGCAGTCTGCATCGTAGCTGGCGAAGGTATCAGCCTCAACATGGAGCAGGTCCTTGCCGAAACGCCGATGTACGCGATGACGGCGCCGAAAGCCAACAAGATCCTTGAAATCAACCCCGACCACAAGATCTTCAAAAAGCTCACCGAGATCTATGATGCGGATCCTGAGTCGGAAAAGTTGAAAGATATGGCTGAAATCTTGTATGATCAGGCTCTTTTGATCGAGGGGATCCAACCGAAGAACCCGGTCAAGTTTGCAAACCTGATTTCCGACATGCTTTCGGAAATTGCACTTTAGGAGTTTACCATGAGAGAAGAGATCAAATCTGTTTTTGCCGGGCTGCTCGACCAGATGCAGGACAAGGAACTTTCGGAAAAGGTCGTTGATGTATGGGTCGACTGCGCAAAAGAGGGCGGCTGGAAATCGTTCGAAGAGCTTTGCGAGATCCCCTTTACGCTCCTCACCGACACCGAAGGGGTCAATCTGCTTGAACACACGGTCGCAGTCACAAAGGGTGCGCTAGGGATCGCCAACGCGATAATTTCGACATACAAACACAACCCTTTCGACATTCACCTTGACTGGGTCATCGCAGGCGGTATTCTCCACGATGTAGGCAAACTGATGGAGATAGAGAAGACCGACGGGAGCTACCGCAAAAGCTATGCCGGAAAGTGCGCGAGACATCCTATCAGCGGCGCGATCGCTGCGGCAAAGCACGGACTTCCGCCTGAGATCCAGAACATCATCATCTGTCACGCCAAGGAGGGCGACGGCAGACCTCAGAAGATCGAGGGCGTATTCATCCATCAGGCGGATTTCGCAACATTCAACCCTGCCGTCATGAAAAAGCAGGGACTTCTTTTTTAATATTGTTCGGAGGCTGCAATGACAAAGGTAAAAAATGCGATCATCAGCGTTTACGACAAGACATCGCTCGTAGAATTCGCGTCTGAGCTCGCCAAAATGGGGGTCAACATCTTCTCGTCCGGCGGCAGTTTCAAGGCTCTCGCCGAAAACGGGATCAAGGCTGTAAAGGTCGAAGATTACACCGGATTCCCTGAAATGATGGACGGCAGGGTCAAGACTCTCCACCCGAAGATCCACGGCGGTATCCTGGCCTGCCGCGACAACGAAAAACACCTTCAGGCGGCGAAGGATCACGACATCACGATGTTCGACATGGTCGTTGTCAACCTCTATCCCTTCAAAAAGACCGTCGAAAGCGGCAAATCGATGGCCGAGATCATCGAAAACATCGATATCGGCGGCCCGACGCTTGTCCGCAGCGCGGCTAAAAACCATAAGTTCGTCGCAGTGGTCACATCGCCCGACGACTATGCGAGAGTTCTCGACGAGATGAAGAAAAACGACGGCGAGATCTCTCTTGAAACAAGGTTCGACCTTGCAAGAAAGGCCTTTTCGCACACGGCGCTTTACGACGGCTACATCAGCTCCTTCTTCTCGACAGTCAGCTGTTCAGGCGAAAAGATCGCCGACGCTCCCGAGCTTCTGACGCTTCAGTTCAAGAAAAAAGAGTCGCTCCGTTACGGCGAAAACCCGCACCAGACTGCATCGGTCTACGTCGAGCACGACGCGGCTTCCGGCACGACAGCTGCGGGCAGACAGCTTCACGGCAAACAGCTTTCGTTCAATAATTACATGGACTTGGACAGCGCGAAGAACATCGTTGCAGCCTTTGACGACCCGGCGGTCGCAATCGTCAAGCACACAAATCCGTGCGGAGCGGCGATCGGTTCGACTCTAGCCGAGGCCTACACGAAGGCTCTTGCCTGCGATCCGGTCAGCGCATTCGGTTCGATCATCGCGGTCAACAGGACTCTGGATGCCGAAAGCGCGGAGCTTATGAGCAAACTCTTCGTCGAGGCGGTATGTGCGCCTGAATTTACGCCTGAAGCGCTGGCGATCCTTGAGAAAAAGAAGAACATCCGCCTGATCGAACTTGGAAAATTCGCCGACAACAGCGGCGATATCGAGCTCAAGAAAATCTCAGGTGGACTTCTTTTTGAAGGCGCGGAGAGAAGAATGATCACTGCAGCGGATTTCAATGTAGTAACTGACGCAAAACCGACTCCAGAGCAGATCGAAGAGCTTGTCTTTGCGCAGAATATGGTCCGCTTCATCAAGAGCAACGCCATCCTTCTGACCAAAAACAAGGCGACAGTTGGTGTCGGCGCAGGCCAGATGTCAAGGATAGATTCGCTTGAGATCGCTATCAAAAAATCGCAGCAGCCGACAGCCGGATGCGTCATGGCAAGCGATGCTTTCTTCCCGTTCCGCGACTGCGTCGACAGAGCGGCTGAAGCCGGGATCACGGCGATCATCCAGCCCGGCGGCTCGGTCCGCGACCAGGAGTCGATAGATGCCTGCAACGAGCACGGGATCCCGATGATCTTCACGGGGATCCGCAGTTTCAAACACCTGTAGGAGCACTTTATGGACCCTCGAACCGCTCAATATTTAAGGGATTTCATAAAATTCGACTCTCCTTTTCTCGAAAGCCTTGAAAAGTCCAACCGCAGCCGGAACGACATCCAGCCGATGATCGAGATCGAGGTAGCGAAGTTCCTGGCATTCCTGATCAGGGCTAAAAAAATCAAGAATGTCCTTGAGCTCGGAAGCAGCAACGGATACTCTTCGATCTGGATGGCTACTGCACTCAGAGAGACCGGCGGAAAAATCACAACTGTCGAAAATCACAACAGGATCATCAAAGAGGCTGAAAGGAATATCGCAGAATCAGGCTATTCTGACATCATCACGCTCATCCACGGAAAGGCCGAAGAGGAGTGCGCAAAAATGGTGGAAAACGGCGAAAAATTCGATCTTATCTTCCAGGATTGCGGCAAGTATCTCTATCCGATGCTTCTCGAAACGACTGTCAAGCTTTGCAAAAAGGGCGGCATAATTGCGGCGGATGACACGCTTTTCCGCGTCACAGAGAGCGTCAGAAGCGGTCTCGGCGATTACACTCACGACTACAACCGTGCGGTTTTCGCCCACAAAAAGCTCTTCAGCACGATCTTACCGATAGGGAACGGCGTCACACTGAGTTTTAAGAGGTAGAAACAAGGAGCTGTGATGAAAAAAGCGGTCTTGTTTCTCTTGTTTTTTTTCGTTTCCGTTCTTCTGGCGGCAGAGGATCTACCTGAAAACAGGGAAGATAAAGCTGAAAATGCCATAAACGGCGAGTGCAGCTGCGAAACTCAGCCCGACACTGAAGAAAAATCGAAGTTTTTCTATATCCAGCCGGCTATCGGCTTCGGGACAGGTCTTTCGTTGTACCGTCCGACAGTTTCCGTCGCTGCTGCTTTTCTTGTCGGTGAGACAAATAAAGTCAACCTCATAAATACAAAAAAAATCAACTACTATATCGGTTTGGATATAGAAGCCAGGATCGCCATGATTGAATTTGAGCCGAGGGAACTTGCAGTCCAGGCCACTGCCGTTTTTGATTTCGTGCAGAGGAATGTTCCCGGACTGAAATCGGCAAGTTTCTGGATAGCGATCGGGGCGGATCTTACGTTTATCAGAGCCCGGGATGAAGAGTGGTGGCAGGATTATTTTAATTTCTATTGCTTCCAGGCCTGGGGATTGGGTGTCGATCTGCTCTTTGAAAACTCCATGATGCTCAGGTTGGCTGTGGACGGATTCGTGGGAGTTTACCCCGATTTTACGATCCTTGTCGGTTACAGGTTCTGATCATGTTTGCGGGTCTTATGAAAAAAATATCTCTTTTTCTGGCTCTCGTTTTTCTCTTTCTTGCTTTGAGCGGAGAAGAGTTTTCCGGAGAAAATCAGCAGCCTGCGGGATCTGAAAAAAGCGGAAATGTCTGCAGCTGTGATCAGTATCAGGATGTAAAAGAGCCGAAAAAGTTCTTTTTTGCACCCTCTTTGAGATGGGTCTTTCTGATGACGATGGCTCTCGATATGGATCTCGATTTTCTTGTGAAGCATACGGAAAAGGGCAACAACATTTATATGGGGTTCACCACCGGTATCAGATATTCACGCTACAGAATTTTTGCTGACGATGATGGTTACGATTACGATAATTTTTTAGACCTCCCGTTTCATCTTAATTTCGCCTTTGATTTCAAACAGAAGAACCGGACAGTAAACTACATCTCGCTGCGGCTTTTCGGAGGAGCTGATCTTCTTTTCGGACGAAAAATTGCGTGGAATCAGGAGACTAACAAAACCGAGCGCAAATATGAAGGGTTGACCAAAATCGATCCTGACGGAGGGATCGGTTTCGATGTCGTTTTTGTCAACAATGTTATCATGAAAACTGGTTTCGAGTTTACCGGGACCCCGTGGCCGTTTCTCTATTTCGGTCTCGGCTACCGCCTTTAATGGTAAAATTCTGGGGAATGTAATAGAAACAGTGACTTATTCTTCTTTTACAAGAATGAACATAGCCGAGATTTCTTTTTCATCGATTACAGAAAGCATGTCGAAAACCTTCTTTTGCTCGTAGTATCCGGCTTTTGTGCATTTTACTTCTACTTGGACATTTCCTGCGTTGTTGTAGGTCAGTCCCTTGATATCAAAGGTTTCCGTCGACTCATAAGGAGTTGCGGAGAGATATCTTTCATTCTGGTTTTTGACGTTCGGCGTCGATGATTTTATGCGCCAGGAACAATCGGCGCCCTGAGGACGGGAATTGATTGCCCAGTGGATCGTGAGATGTTCAAGTGCAGTATTGCCTTCGCCTGTTACCTGCTTGTTTGCCTCGTTTTTCGGGGAAGACGAGCGGTGAAGGAAGAATGCTACTCTGTCCCAGTCGATCTCTTCAAGAGCACGTGCATAAGCTTCGTTGACAACTCTGGAGGCAGCTGAGAAATTGCTCGGAGCGCCGCCTGAATTGCTGAATCTGCCTGTTGCGCTGGTTCTCGGATAGACGATTTTGCGGTCATGGTCATAGATTTCGACGTCAAGAATTACGGTTCCTGTCCAGCCTTTGCCGCTCAGATAATCGACATGGAACTCTTTGACTGCAATTTGCAGCAAATAATCTGTGGAGACATCGGCCTCGAGTGCAAAACCCATTGTACGGGTGTATTTGCGGAGACTTTCGTCTACAAAGTCTTTAACTTCGGGGTCAACGCGGTAATCTGCCGAATAGCTTGCATCATAAATTTGGATCATATGCTTATCTGCCCGTTCATCCTTGACACTGAGACGGATACCGTAATCCAGATTGACGTACTTGTTTGCCGGAGCCTCTTTGACGAGTTCAAGGCTTATCATTTTTGGTTGAACAGGTTCATTGCGTCGTGATGTTGTGCAGCTTACTGAAAAAATCAATGCAAAAATAATGGATATTATACTGATTTTTCTCATGGTTCCTCTTAGTTCGCTGTGTTGAGCTTTATCAACTTGGCTGAAATTTTAACTCTGTACAAAATACCGTTTTTAATTTCTTCTGTATCAACTCGAACCGACGGAGCAAGGATACCGTCAGCCTGGACACTTTTAGCCTCGTTGATGAGCCTGTAAGCCGCCAGATAACGCGCCATGGATTCTCCGTCACATCTGTCAGGTTCTCCACCGTTATTAAAATTTTCTATAATGCCGTAACGCAATGTTCCTTTTGAATCAGCAGTGCTGTAATTGTATTTTTCAGGATCATTTTTGTCCTGATAGCAAACATTAACGAAATCTTCGCCTGAATCTGGTTTGACTATACGTTTCTTGCCTTTTTGAGTCATTGAAACAACAACTTCGCCATCTACCGCATTGAGAACTTGATACTCATCTGCGCGATCCGATCTCTCGACTGCCGGAAGTGTCACTCTGCTGACTGGTGCAAATTGTCTTGATGCGCATGATGCAAGAAGCATACAAAAAATAACAGACATGATAGTAAGAACTTGTTTTTTCATCTTTTCCTCCTAAATGAAAAAATTGTGGCAACCTCTAAAAATTCCCCATGAAAAATATTAGAGGTTACCTTGTTTTTTTAACCGATTCTTTTGCTGAAAGAGCAAAATCGAATTGCTTTTACTCCGTTTTTTTTTCAATTTTGTGTTTGATTTTTTCTGCGGATCCAGCAGTTTTTGTTATGGGGCCCTGCGTTTCGACCTGCCAATCAAATTTCTTGCTTTCCGTTTTCTTTTTTCTATTTTTTTTGTGTTTTTGTGCTGACGGAGTGAACTAATGAAAAATTTCTGGAGGAATAAATGGACTCGGTTTTGGAATGTGTCAGTCTGACAAAAAAGTATTCGGCAAAAACCGCTTTGGACGGAATCAGCGTCTCCGTTCCGAAAGGTGCTGTCGTCGGTCTGCTTGGTCCAAACGGCAGCGGAAAGACAACGCTGCTCAAACTTGCGGCAGGTCTTTTGCAGCCGACGGGAGGTTCTATTGAAGTCTGCGGTTTTAAACCCGGAGTCGAATCAAAAGAAATATCTGCGTATCAGCCTGACCGTGTCTATCTGAACGATTGGATGACAGTCGGCGACCTTGTAAAAATGATGGCTGATTTTTATCCCGATTTCCGCACTGACAAGGCGCATGAAATGCTGAAAGACCTGAATATCGGACTTGAGAGCAGGCTCAAAAGCCTTTCAAAGGGAAACAAGGAAAAGGTGCAGCTGATTCTTACGATGAGCCGCGATGTTCAGCTTTATATGCTGGATGAGCCGATCGGCGGCGTTGATCCGGCGGCGCGGGATTACATTCTTGAAACGATAATTGCCAACCGCGACAAAGATGCAACCGTAATTATTTCGACTCATCTTATCAGCGATATCGAACCGTTTTTGAATTATGTGCTGTTTCTTCATGATGGCCGGCTGATCCGTCAGGGCGAAGTTGACAAAATTCGCACAGAAACGGGAATGTCGATAGACGCGCTTTTCCGCGAAGATTTCAAGTTAAGGCAGAGTTAAAGGAGGATTTCTATGGAAAAAACAAAGTCGGTCAGGAATCCTTTCCCCTGGATTTTGAAGGTATTCAAATATGAAATGAAAAATACGGCGCGTATCCTTCTGCCGATCTATGTCACCACTGTTTTTGTAGCATTGATCTGCCGGATGTTTTTTTTAGACGGATTTGAGGGACTGGATAGTGCTTTTGACAGCATATCCGGGATTTTTATGATTCTTTACTCTGTGATTCTGGTCACTTCCGGAGTTGTTTCCGCAGCTGTTTTTATCCGGCGTTTCAAAACAGGTCTTCTGGGAGATGAAGCTTACCTTAACCTTATGCTTCCGGTTACGGTCGGTGAACATCTCTGGGGACGGATTTTATCGGTTGTTGCGTGGATCCCTGTCTGTCTGGTGTGTGGATTTTTGTCTATGATTATTGCCGGTATAGCAAAAAAATATGACTATGAGTTTGAGAACTGGCTGCTGCTCGCATCAATTTTCATAACTGTCGTTTTGTTTGCATACCTTGTGAATGCGGTGGGGCATCTTGCAAAAAAACATAGAAAGATCGCGATGGTTGTTACGGTAGTTGTGATTCTGAGCGCGACTTTGAGGATTTTGGCAGGTGTATTTGACAGTGTCGTCAAAATAGTTAAATATCACGACGCTCGTGCTATGTCGTTAATTTTGTTGGCTTTTTCCGCAATTTACGGCGTTGCGACATACTTTATACTGAAACACAGGCTGAATTTGGAATAGGGGTGAACCAATGAAAAAAATTCTGTTTTTACTTTTCATAACTGCGGCGTTTCTTTACGGCTGTGCTTCGGCAGAGAGTGAAAAGAAGGAAGAAAAAGCAGAAACCAGCGGCAAAATTGTAGCAAGAGGATTGACAACTGCAGAAGACCCGCATACAGCTACGGTAAATGGAGCCCTTGATAAAAAAGTAATAGAGGAGCATGTCAGGAAAATTCTGCCAAAACTCAGATTTTGCTATGAAAACGGAGTTCGTAAACATCCTGAAATCGCCGGAATAATCGTTCTCGACTTCGTTATTCAGTCAACGGGAGATGTCAGTGAATCAAAGGTCGTGTCAACAACGATGAATGATTCTGGTGTCGAAAAGTGTGTCGCAGATCAGGTAGGCAAAATCAAATTTCCTGTTTCGAAAGACGCAAGTACTGTTGTTTACAATTATTCTTTTGTATTCAGAAACGCGGTGGTTGAGGAAAAAGTTTCGGATAATAATAAAACAGTCCTGCTTTGGTCCGACCGTTCTCCAGAAAAAATGACTTGGAACGATGCTGTGAACTACTGCGAAAATCTGTCGGAAAAAGGTTTGACCGATTGGCATCTTCCGAATATCGATGTATTGAGAAAAGGGATAATCGGATGCTCAAAAACCGAGTCCGGCGGCGAGTGCAGAGTCTGTGAGAAAAACGGATGTCTTTCATCGGATTGCAAAAAACCGAAAGGTTCGTGCAGCTGCGAGAGGGTCTCAAATGGGAGTTTTTACAGTGCCAACTGCGATGAACACAATGTCTCTCTTTGGTCGTCATCAACTCTTTCCGACGAACCGGACAGCGCGTGGGGTGTGGTTTTTTACAGCGCGATGGTCGGAAGCAACAAAAAAAGCGGAAAATTTTATGCGAGATGCGTGACGGAAGTGGATTTAAAAAAAGAATCCGTTCCACCGGAGATTGCGGTAATAATGGGTGCTTTAGACAATTGCACGATCGATTCGTATATCAGAAAAAGCGAAGATGAAATAAATAAATGTTATGAAAAAGAACTTGCGAAAGATCCGAAACTCGCCGGAAGAGTCCTCGTTAACTTCATTATTTCTGCAAGCGGCGACGTCAGTTCTTCTAAAGTGCTGAGGACTACGCTTGGCAATGCCGAAGTCGAAAACTGTGTTGCTGAACAAATAAAAAAAATCAAATTCCCTGCTCCGAGAGGTGGTGCCATAGTTTTCGTGAACCATCCCTTCGTGTTCAAAACCAAATAAAATTGATGCATTAGGAGTGAATATGAAATACCAGTACGCAACAAGAGGGACCTGCTCAGAGTTAATTTTTTTTGACATCGATGAAAATACGGTCGTCACGAATATCAAATTCATCGGCGGCTGCAACGGGAATCTGAAAGCCGTTTCCAAACTCGTAGACGGCTGGACCGCCGCTCAGATCGCGGATAAACTGCTCGGCAACGAATGCGGGTACAAAGGGACTTCATGCGCCGACCAGCTTGCGAAAGCGGTTCTTGAGGCAGCAGACAAAGTGAAAAAATAGGTCTCTTTTCGGATTTTTGCCGGTCTAATACCTGACAGACTCTCCGGCGGGAACGATGAAGCGGTTGGGGCCGTTGAACTGCTCAGCCTTCTTCTGGTCAAAAAGCTTGGACGGAGCCATGTGGTAGGGGATGGATGTTTTTGCCTGGATCAGTCTGGCGCATTCGGTCGCCTCTGCCGGATCCATGTTGTAGACGCCGTCGATCGGAAGGAATACGTAATCGAGCTTTTCTTCCGGCATGGTCTTCATCTGTTCGGTCGTCGATGTGTCGCCCGCAACGTAAACCTTTATTCCGTCGAAACTCAGAATGTATCCGACGCACTGAGATTTCGGGTGGTTGGAGTTGTACGCTTCGACAGCCTTTATCGTGATGTCGCCGATGGTCTCGGTTTTGTATTCGCCGTCAGCGAGGGCATCCGTATTCTGCCAGACGCGGCAGTTTTCCTTGCGTGCGGGGAGGTCGGTCTTGTTGTGGTCGCTGTGCTGGTGGGTGACCAGGATCAGGTCGGCTGGCTGGTCGTAGCCGTCGCCTGCGAAGGGGTCGATGTATGCGGTGAATCCGCTGCTGGTCGTTATCCTGAGGCTTCCGTGCCCCTGGTAGTAGATCTCTCTTTTCATGGTTTGTTTCTCCCTTTCCGGTTCTTCGTTTTTGTCAGTTTTTGCAGGTTCTTCCTGCTCCTTTGATCCTTTGGTCTGATCGGTGCCGCACGATGTGAAAACGAGACCGGTGACCATCAGCAAAATAACAAATAACTTTTTGAATTTAGTCATGTTTCCTCCCAAATCAATCTTTCCAGAATGCCCTTGTGAAGATGACCATAACGGTGAAGACCTCGAGTCTTCCGATGATCATCGCGAAAGAGAGTATCCACTTGAGCCAGTCAGGCGTGAATGCGTAATTTTCAAAGGGGCCGAGGCCGATATTTCCGACCATCGAAAGCGCGACCGTAATGGCTGTATCGGGGTTGATACCGCCGATTGCGCAGAAGGATCCTGTTGCCAGAACAAGTACCACGTATAGAAAAACAAATGCCGAAATCGGGTAGATCATATCTTTTTTCAGATTTTTCCCGTCGAGGAAAATCGGGATGACGGCCTTCGGGTGGACAAGATATTTGAGCTCGTTGACTGCCAGTTTGAAGAGCAGCACGATCCTGATGATTTTGACTCCGCCGCTGGTCGATCCGCTGCAGGCTCCCGTGCACATCAGCAGAAAGATGACGAATCTCGAAAAAAAGGGCCAGTTGTTGTGGTTGGACGTCGAAAAACCGGTCGTCGTGATGATGGATGTTGCATGGAAGGCCGCCTGGCGGATCGAAAGATCGACCGGGCGCGATGTTTCGATCGAGAGGTCCAAGGTAATCAGAGCCGTTGCTGTGATAGCTATCGCAAAGTAAGCGAGAAGCTCGCTGTTTTTGAAAATATTCACCGTTTTGCCGATGACGATCCTGTAGTGGACCGTAAAATTTATGCCTGAAATGAACATGAAAATGATGATGATCCACTCGATAAAGGGCGAATTGTAAGCGGCGATAGAGGCGTCTTTTGATGAAAATCCGCCCGTCGCTATAGTCGAAAAGGAGTGGACGATCGCGTCGAAATAGTCCATTCCGCCGAGCCTCAGCAGCATGATCTCGATCGCGGTGAGACCGACATAGATGCCCCAGAGATACTTCGCGGTTTCGCTGATCCTCGGTGAAAGCTTGTCGACGGTCGGTCCCGGGGCCTCGGCTTTTATGAGCTGCATACCTCCGATCCCTAAGATCGGCATGATGGCGACGGCAAGGACGATTATTCCCATACCGCCTATCCAGTGGGCGAAGCAGCGCCAGAAAAGGATCGATTTCGGCATAGTTTCGATCGATGTAAGGATCGTGGCTCCGGTGGTCGAGAAGCCGGATGTCATCTCGAAAAAGGCCGACGCGAAGTTCGGGATCGCACCGGAAAGATAGGGCGGGATCGCCGAAACAAGAGATATCGAAAGCCAGCAGAGCGATACCAGGATAAAGCTTTCCCGCGTCGCCAGCCGGTGGATCCTCAGGTTCCTGACCGCATAGATGAACGCCAGCGAGATCGCGATAGTAACGCAGGCAACGATCAAAAAGGCCCGGAATACTGCATGTTCGCCCATTTTCAAAGCCATGATGCATGGGATCATCATGAAAAAGGCGATGAAGAGCAGAATGAACGCCAGAGGTTTAAAAATCGATAAGAGACGCATCTTCCGAAAACAGGTATTCAACCTTTTCAATTACTTGGGTTTTTGCAACGACAACGACGCTGTCGCCTTCCATGATCTTAAAGTTTCCGCCTGGGATCACGACCTCTTTGTTCCGCGTAACGGCTGCAATGATCGAATCCATCGGCATCGCGAGCTCCTTCAGCATCTTGTTGCATGCAAGACAGCCTTCGGTGACGAGGAACTCGATCGCTTCGGCATCACCGCCGAAAAGGCTGTGGAAAGTCTTGATCCTGCCGTGGCGGATATACTTCAAAATTGCATCGACTGCGCTTCGTTTGGGGTTGACAGTCGCATCGACACCGAGCTTCTGGGCGATCGAAATGTAGCTGTCGTGGCTTACCGCGGCAACGGCCCTGTCGATCCCGATGCTCTTCGCGTAGAGTGCCGCAAGGACATTCAGCTCCTGGTTGTCGGTGACTGTGATGATGAGGTCGACATCGTTCAGGCGTTCCTCCTCGAAAAGCGACTCGTCACGGACATCACCCTCCAGAACGAGAACGTTCGGATAGGCCTGAGAGATCTTTTTCGCCTCTTCGTAGTCTTCGATCAGGACTTTCAGGTTGATCGGCCTCGGAGCGAGCGTCCTGAGCAGATTTTTTGCGATCCGCGAATCACCGACGACAAGCGCTGTCTTTATCTCCATAGCCTTTTTGCCGGCCTTCGTGAAGACATAATCGAGGGTCTTTGCGTCGGAAATGATGTAGATGTTGTCTCCTTCGCGGATGACGGTGTTGCCCGACGGGATGATCGCCTCGTCGCCGCGCCTGATCAAGGTGATAAGGAAAGGTTTGTCGATCTCTTTCCTGATTTTTATAAGAGACTTGTTTTTAAAAATGGATCCTGGCGTGACGATCTCGTTTCTTACGCTGATGTCGCCGCTGTCAAATGCAAGAACATCGCTTATCGCACCCTGCTTGATCGTTTCGACGATCTGGTTCGCCGCCTCGATTTCGGGTGAAATGATGTAGTCTGCACCAAGAAAGGGGAGACCCTGGATCTCGGCGTGAGAATATTCGAGGTTCCTGATGCGTGCGATCTTTTTGACATGGATACGCGAATCGGAGGTCACGGAGTTTACGATCGCGCAGGCGATGAGGTTTATTTCGTCGCTCTCCGTGACGGCAATGAAATAGTCTCCGTCCGAAAGCGAGATCTCCTGGATCGTCTGGGCGCTTGTGATTTCACGGTTAAGCACCATGCAGTCAAGATCAGTCTCGATGAGCTTCGCCTTGTAGGTCTCCCTCTCGATGAGAAGCACATCCTTGCCCTCCTTGATGAGGTGCTTGGCGATGTCGTAGCCTACAGAACCGGCTCCGGCGATTACATATTTCATAAGACTGTTGCCGAGCAGCCGCTCTCTTCAACTGTTTCGCTTGCTTCGACGGCATTCTCGCCGTTGCAGATGTAGTAGGTCGATCTTGCGTTGATCTCGTCTTCGTCAAGCTCGCCGTTCCTGTTGGTGTCTATGCCGCTTGAAACCTTGACACCGCCGAATTCGCAGTTGTTTCCTGCCTCTTCGGGAGTGACTGAGACAAGGGAGTCGAAGGCGTCTTTTCCGTCTTTGCCGTTTTCGCCGGTTTCACCCTTTTCGCCTTGTTCGCCTCTGTCTCCGGGTTCGCCCTTGTCGCCCTTTTCGCCTTTGTCGCCGGGTTCACCCTTCAGACCGTCCTGGCCGTCTTTGCCCGGATCGCCGGTTTCGCCTTTTTCGCCGGTTTCGCCCTTTTCGCCGTCTGCACCGTTGCAGATATAGACAGTAAGCATATCAAGGAGCTCGTTTTCCGGATCGATAACTCCGTTTCCGTTCCAATCGAGACCGAACTCGATCTTTCTTCCGCCGTTTTCGCAGTTCGTTCCGGGATTTTCGTTGTTTATTTCGGAAATCAGAAGCGGAGCGTCATCTCCGTCGCTGCCGTTTGCACCCGGCTGACCGTTTGCTCCCGGCTGGCCGTTCTGGCCGTTCGGCTGGCAGATCAGGGTGTTTGAGGTGATTTCGCTTGTCTGAAGCGTTCCGTTGTCGTTCCTGTCCAGTCCGATCTTGATCCTGAAGCCTCTGCCGTTGGGGCACTCGCTGTCGGCGTTGACGACATCTATCAGGCTGTCGGCGCCCTGGGTGCCGCCTGTAGTTTCGCAGATGACTACGGAATATTGCTCTGTCTTGTTGGGATCCGAACAGATAAAGTAGGTGTATTTTACGGCTGAAACAGGGTTGTTGTACTGATCCAGTCCGCAGACCTCGAACTCACCCAGCGTCTCTTTCCGGGCACAGTATTCTTCTGCCGTGATCAGCGCCGGAAGAAAAATGAAAAATGTTAAAGTAAAAAAGAGTCTCTTCATGGCTACTTCCCGCTGTTTTCAGATTTTTTTACGAAAAGCAGTGTGAAAAAAGCAAAAACTGAAGCCAGAAGAGCTGTCAGTGTGAGCGGGCAGGATTCGACTGCTGTTGTCGAGCAGCCTGTCGAGCTTGAAACCAGACCTGCCTCTTCGGCGTTGTTTCCGTTGCAGACATAGTAAGCGCTTTCCGGCAGGATCTCCTCCGGATCAAGCTTGTTGTTGGAGTTCGCGTCAAGACCGTACTCGATCTTTTTACCGCCGGCTGCGCAGTTTTCCCCGGCAGCTTCGTCGCTGACGGAAACAAGCGTGGTCATGCCGTTCTGGCCGTCTTTTCCGTCTTCGCCGGCATCGCCTTTTTCACCTGTTTCGCCCGGCATTCCTGTTGCGCCTTTGTCGCCGGTGTCGCCCTTTGCGCCCTTGTCGCCCTTTTCGCCGTTGGTCCCGTTCGTGCCGCTTGCGCCCTTGTCGCCTTTTTCACCTGTTTCGCCCTTTTCGCCGTCTGCGCCGTCAGCTCCGTTGCAGACATACTGGGTCTGCTCGTCATCGACCTCTACAGCGTCAAGCACACCGTTGTTGTTCTCGTCGAGACCGACTTCGATTTTGATCCCGCCGTTTTCGCAGACGCCGTCACTGTCGCTTGAGGTCTTGACAAGAGCGTTGAGGCCGTTTTCACCGTCAGCTCCGTCTGCGCCGTCAGCTCCTGCTGCACCGTCGGTTCCGTCTTTGCCTGCGCAGAGATAGACGATGTTGTAGTAGGTGGAGCCGTCGATCTCGCCGTCGTTGTTGGCATCCGGTCCTGTGGAAATTTTGATCGCCTTTCCGTTCGGACAGCTTGCCTGATCGACCTCTTCGATCTTTACAGCGGTCCCGCTGCCGTTGCTGCCGTCCTCTCCGTTGCAGAGGATCTGGGTGTCGGTTACCGTTTCGCCCTCGTCAACTGTGCCGTTGTTGTTTTCGTCGTCGATGATGGAGATCAGGATTCCGCCGTTCGGACAGGTCGGACCTTTCTCTATCTCTTCAGTCGTGATCAGGCTTGCAGCGCCGGCATTGAAAAGACAAAGTATGATAAAACAAAAAAGAGAAGTTTGTTTCATAAGGAACTCCTTGAAATGTTGTATAGAAACCGAAAAAAATTATTCAGCGCAGACCTCAGGGATCTCAACTCCGAGTTCTTCAACCGCATATTGAGGATCGATAAGATCGCCGTGCGCCGAAATGGTGATCGACTCTGCGGAGATGTCGCTGATCGTAAGTGCCGATTCTACTCCTGAGACGGCTCTTACGCATTTAGCTCCGATCTTGTTGTTCGAGAGGTCGATGTTGAGGTCGCCGTAGAAAGCAAAGATCTCGTTTTCGACAAAGTCGTAATCTTCGCCGGCAGCAAGAGCTGTCGGGATATTGATGGCGATGAAGCGGAGGCTTGCGCCGGTCATAAGTGCGTTGAAGTCGATCTCGTCGACCCAGATAACGCTCAGCATACCCTCCATGAAGCCGTCTTTAACGGTTGTCGGGAAGGAGAGGTTGATGCCCAATGCATCGACGATCTCCTGAGGAAGCTGCTGTGCCTGATAGGTAAATTCGTCATCGAAATATGTGAAGACCGCTTCGCCTTCGCCGGGAAGCATCGTTCCGTCAAGAGCGATCGCAGCGTTGATCGCGCCGTCGAACTCGGCAGTAAATTCACCTATTTGGGTGAGTTCGGTGTCGGGGATGCAGGTCCCTGCGTTCGGATGGAAGCCTTCGTTGCACTCGATCTTGCACTCGTCGCCGTCAGCGGTGCAGGTCGCATTTTCAGGGCAGGTGAAAGCAGCACACGGATCGTCTTCCGTCGGAACGACGTCATCGTCTGTTTCGGGTGTCTCTTCATCGGAAACCGGTGTTTCACTGTCGCCGTCAGCCTGATCTTCGTCGGTTACCGTGCTGTTGTCGTTATCGTTTTTGTCTTTTGAATCGCCGTTTCCGCCGCATGAAACCGTAAGAACAAAGCAGAATGCAATAATAACTGAAAAAATAAGTGCTCTTTTCATAATTTCCTCCAAATTAAATTAAGCAAAAAAACCGGATGATTGTCTGTTAAAACGGTAAAATTTCAAGTTAAAAGCGGAAGTTTTGATCCGATTGTTATTTTGAATGCATCAAATTGCAGGAATCTGCAGGTGAAGCGATTTGATCCGTTGAGACGGAAACCTTGGAAAAATCATCGCTTACAGTGATTTTTGTACCTTCTGGCACATAGTGGAAATCGATCATCGGGGTGCAGGTCTCCATAGCCTCGCCGTGTACTCTCAGATACTCTTCGCATGTCTGAAAAAAGCCTCCCTGACAGATATCGTTGAGCCACGAGCCTTTGCAGATTTTTTGGGAAACCAGTTTCGTGCTGTCGAAATAGTGCGCTGTTTCGTCCGGAGAGCAGTAGACATAGGGAGAGGCGCAGTAGCTCTCGCTCATCCAGCCGTCTGAATCCTCCCATTTCCCGCATTCACGGGCGGTGCATCCCTTGGAAAAGGGGGATTTACAGTCGATTTTCTGGTCGATGCCTGAGTCATCGTAGGTCCCGCACCAGACTTTCTGGTAGGAATAAGGGGCGACAACTGTAGAAAATTCCGCCGTGTATAGTTTTTCATCGCTGCTGTAGCTTATTTTGTTCAGGCCTATCCCGCGCAGCCTTGCCAGCTCGTTTCTTCTGTAAAGATATGCCGACTCCGAGTCGTTCTTGCTGTAGCAGATATTCTGAAATTCCGGGCTGCCCGAGATTTTTATGGCTATGTCGTTCTCAAAACCGCCCTGCATCTCGTTGTTGATTTTCATTTTGGATAAGACTGAGGGTCTGAATTTAACGGTGAAAAAGTCTTTGCCTTCATATTGGATGTCGCTTGCCGTGACCAGCGATAAAGTACTTCTTGCGATATTCAGCGCCGGAGAGAAATCCTTTGTGACGGTTACGGGGTCTCTCCAGTAATCTCTTGATTTTATTACGCATTTGTATTTCTCGTAGGCGCCGTCGGCAAAACCCGTGATATCTACAGCCTGTCTTGAGAGGCTCCATGGCAGAAGTGCAGGCAGTACCGTCGATTTTGCCCTGGCAAACTCTATAAGCACCGGAGTGAACCTCCAGTTCCAGTCTAGGATCTTTTTACTGTAGGAGTTGTCGTAACACACTTCGTTTTCGCAGCTTAACGAGGTCCCGCCGGAGGAGCGGGAGACGTGGATTCTTCTGCCTTCCAGATAGACCTGGACCTCCTGCAGGCCTCCCGGCGCCTCCGCCTGGACTTTCAAGATCAGGGAATTCTGGTCGGAGGCATATTTTTTCTGCGGATCCGAGTATGTGAACGAGACGTCGCACGAAAAGTTATTGTGTTCCCTGTCTACGGTAAAGTAGTGGTTTTTAGTGTACTGGACGTTGTTCGAACTGTTCCGGACTGTTACCGAGATATAGTATCTCCCGTTATCGAGATCCGAAGTGACGAGCTTGTTGGAGAGGGGATAGACGGCGGTCCCGCAGCTCTTTTTTTCGTTGTTGTCCGTGTCATAGATCTTACAGCTCGTGACAAGGCCGTTTGTGGTTATCGCATAGTTTATCGTCTGCCCGCTCTCTCCGGTGATCTCCAGATTCAGAGAGGGTGAATCGGTGTTGAAAAAACCGGCGAAGCAGTATGCCTCTTCGATCGTGTTGAGGGGCTTGCACCGGTTTATGTCGCTTGTGAAATTTTCAAATTCATCCTCCGGCGCCAGCGCAACGAGATAGGTCGTGTTGATCTCTGCCGGACCGAGATTATAGCTGCATATTTTCATTGCGCTCTGCGGAAGCTCGTTGAAATTCGAGGCAGTTTTTCTTGTTGTAATATCCTGGATTATTCCGCCGTTGTATTTTTGCGCGTAGATCCTGAGAGCAGGACACTGCCCGACGGCTGTAACGCTCCCGTCTGTAAAAGCGGAGACCATCAGAGACGAAACTCCGTTCTGCGAAATCCATGCTGCTCCGCCGAGGATCGTTGCCGGCTCCTTGTCGATCGTGAAGCCGGTTTCGTTGCCGCTCTGGTTTTTTGCCTTGTCTGCAGCTTTTATTTCAACAATGAAATCCGAGACCTTTCCTTCAAGATCGATGCCTGCCGCATCAGCAGGCGCCGGGATCGTGAGGGAGTAGTTGCCTGAACTGTTTCCTTCGATTTCATAAAAACCGCTGTTCGGAAACCTGATGTCGTTCCAGATGTAGGCATATTCCAGTTTTTGTAGATTCTCCTCCGTTACCGAAAATGTGACATCCGCACTGTTGCGGCTGGATGTCGGAATGTTGTGCGGCGTGAATACGATTTCCGGCGGAGTGTTGTCGATAAATATTGAAAGTGTGTCGCTCGTCTCGTTGCCGGCCTTGTCGAGGCAGGAAACCTTTACGGAGTGCATTCCGTCGCCTTCGATATCGAGAGGTGCGGTTTCAGCCTGATCGGCAATTTCGACCGGCAGGGCGTTGTCGATCGAATAGGTGATTTTGTCGAAGTATGCATCCTCGCATGTTACAGAGAGCTTGAGCTCCTCGCTGCCGGATCGGAAATGGTCCGTTGAGAGGGAGCTCTTGTTGTGGATCGTCAGCACGGGCGGTGTCGTATCGACAAAATAGCGGATAGTGAGAGTGTTGGTGTTCCCTGCCGAATCGACGGCTCTGAATTTTTCGTCGTACTCTCCGTCTGAGTGAGTGATTGTGAATATATTCGAATAGTTGCCCTCTCCGTCGGCGATCCAAGCCCCCTCTTTGAAATGTTCGTGGCGTATATTTTCAGGAGCCGTGTTGTCATCGCTTGAGAGGAGCGTGACCTCGAGCGTTTCGGTTTTTATGAAGCCCGACTCATTCAGTGCGGGATCTACTGAGTAGTTGAGTTCAGGCGGATTCGTGTCGAAAAAGATATAGACGCTTCTCGTCGAAAAATTTGCTGCAAGATCTCTTGATATGATTTTCAGCTCGTAGAGCCCGTCTTCCTGAATATCCTCTTTTTTTATTTCGATCTGTCCGCTTAGAGGGTCGTTCAGCGCGTGCATAACTTGACCAGTGGCACCGTTCGGTGCGATGCTGAACTCGGTAAAATGCGGATTTTCTTCAGAAATCTTGTAAGCAACGAGGTAGGGGAGCGTCGTGTAAACAATGTCGGACAGATTTTCCGCAGGTTTCTCGATCACTGGCGGAATAGTATCCTTCACTGCCATCAGGGTCGCCGTCCCTCTGTTTCTCGCATCATCCTCAGCCTCGATATTTACAGAGAGATCACCGTCAGCGCTTCCCGGCAGGAACGAAACAACGGCTGAAAAGAGACCGCTCTCCTCATCCTTCTGCAAAAGTGAAGCCTCCGCATCGCCGGAGACGGAGACCTTTCTCATGTTAAGATCGCCCTGGTCGCACGGTTCGGCGGAAAACCTTAAAAAAAACGGGTCGTTGTTGGCGTAGATAATATTGTCGGCGGAATAGTTTTGGTACTCTTCGTTCTCCGTGTGCCTGAACTGCTTGTCGGCAATGACCGGCGGCTGGTCCGTGACTTTTTTTGGTCCGGCATCCTCCGGGAAAAGCTCGGATCTATCTGTCGAAATGTTGTTTATGACAGTCTGAAGGTCTGAAAATTCAAGTTCAGTCGAATTTTTTTCATCCTCAAGAAAGAGCTTTAGCGCGATCGCATACCAGTATCTGAAAAGGTAGCTGTCGGATTTGAATCCGCCTATCTCTCCGAAGCCGTCGAGAACGGCGACCTCATCCTCGTCCAAATCGCTTGTCAGCTCGGCCATGACGTCGTTTATCGAGACTGCCGCGAAATTCTGATCCTGCTCTTCGGCTATGAGCCCGGCGACTCTTTCCAGCGAGGCGAGAACGATAAAGTATTTAGAACTTTCGGAGAGCATTTTCTTTGATTTCGGCTCGATATAGAGAGGAAAATCCCGGTCGAAGTGATCCGAAATAAGCTCAAGAGACTTCGTTTCAGCCTCCTTGTCGCTTGAGCCCTTTTTCAAAAGAGCGCGGTAAAGAGCCTCCCTGAGTGTAGTGAGCGGTGTCGCGACAACAGAGGTCTCAGTGCCTGCCATGATCTCAGCCCTTGTCTCAAGGTCAAAACTTAAAACAGCTGAATCTTCAATAAATACAGGCGTGTAGCTTGCGTTTTTAATGGCGAACCTGTATTTGCCGGGAGCAAGCGAAAAAGTGTTGCTTTCTGCATTAAAATCCTTGAACTCGTTTATCAGGCTGCCGTCGAAATCGTAAATTTCCACAGCCTTTGCGTTTGCTGCAGGGTTTGTAACGAAAGGTTTTATAACGACCTTGTTCTTGTTGGAAATACGCGCCTTCACATCTGCCGATCCCGAGTTGAGACCGTCCGTCGCGGTGCATTTTACGGTTATTTCACCGTCGTCAAGAAGGGTGGTGTCAAGCCGTGACGAAAAGAGTCCGCCAGCCTCGTCTTCATCTTCAAGATAGATCCCGCTATCCAAAACAGAACAGGATAAACCTATGATTTTATTGTTGTCTTTCGCTGAAGCCTTTATCTCTGTGATGCCGAAGATGAGCTCTCCAGAGGCCGGTTTTTCAATTGTTACCACAGGAGCGGCATTATCGGTTTCACCATCTGTTTTTCCGAAAAAGGCGGCATCGGAAGTGCGCAGATGTTCAGTCCATTCGTGGAGGTCCGCGGAAGAGAAGTTCTCTGAAACAGACGGCAGGATGTCGGCAATGACGCCTTTCAGTATATCCTGATCGATTTTGAGAAGGCCGAAACTCTCGTCCGTGCTGCCGTCGATCTTGTTGTTGTCTGCAAGATCGGAAACAAGAAGATTGAAGAGTTTCTCTGTTGAAAAGCGTGTTTCCGGCGTCGTCTCCTGCGAATCTGATGTGGCTTGGGCGATTTTTGCCAGACCGAGATGCCACAGCCAGCGTTTTGCGGAATCAGTCAGAGTCGTATTTGCCTCAGGAGCTGTGTCTGTCTCGACAAAAAGGTAATCGAGCCACTCGTTCAAGGCTGTTTCTGACTGATAAACCGATGCCATAGTGGAGATAAAATCGACAACAAGGATCTTTCTGCCCTTTGATGCGGCGTCAAACGATTTTTCCATGCATCCCGACCAGGCTATGTCGTTCAGCAGGGTCATCTCTCCGCCGCAGACCTTGACCGAGAGTTTCTGTACGGCCGATATGTCTGATATCGACGCAGCTCCCAGCTTGTCTGTCTCTCCTTCGCCGATCAGTCTGTCATCGCTGTAAAGTTCGACCCTTGCGTTTGATAAAACAGAGCGGATCTCAATATCGAACTTAAAATCCGACTGAGCCGGTCTTTTCCCGTTACAGGCGGCAAAAGCCAGTGCAATGATAGAAGAAATCAGTAATTTTCGCATGATGTCCTCCGCTAGCGGTAGTAGTTTATGAAAAATGAGGCTCCGAAAAAGCCGGACAGGTCAAATGAATGGTCGTGCGGAGACCACTTGTAGAGCAGCTGGAGCGAGAGCGTTATCCACTCCCAGACACGGAACTGAAGGTCGAATCCGCCTGCCGCGGCGGGGCTGACTTTTGTGTAGCTTGAGTTGTCGAAACCTGCTATTTTTCCGATATCCGCGATGAACTCACGGTTGGAAAAGATCTCGGTTTTTATTCCGCCTCCGATAATCAGGTGAGGAGAAAAAAATGTTCCGCCGTAGAGGTTGTAGCGCAGCAGAAGCAGGATCTGAAGCCGTCTCAGGTCAAAGTATTCGCGGCCGTAAAAACTGTTGAACTCCTTTTTTTGATAGCTGTCGGCAAGGTTCGTGAATGAGGGCTGGATGCCGATATCAAGGTTGTCTGTGAGGCCGAAAAAGAGGTTCAGCGCTACATTCCAGCTCGCGCCGTGTTCGACTGCCGGTTTGTCCAACGGCGAATAGAAGGGAAAGAAGCCTCCCGCTCCGACCGCTGCCTGGAATTCGCCCTCTTCGGCATGGAGGACGGCGGAAAAGAGAAGTAGCGGGATAAAAAGCTTGAGCCTCATTTTACTCCAGATAGACAAAAAAGGTTTTACCGGCAGGAACTCTGTATTCCTGAGTCATTCTGTTTGCCTCCTCCTGGCGGTTGAGTTCGGATGCCGCGGGGTTGACGGTGTTGCCGGCGGCGTCTGCGACCCCTCCTCCGATCGCGGAGGCGATATTCAAGGCGGTGTTTGCCAGAGTCCTGGCGGCTCCCTGCCTTACGGAGAGGTTGATGTTCTGGGATGCGATATCGGTTATCTCGGATTCGACTCCGGGATCTTTCCCTGAGACGGCAAAGCCCTTTACGTTTACCTTTTTGCTGCCGATCAGAAGTTCCGAAAAACTTATCTGCGTCCTTTTGTTGATGAATCTGACTGCCTTGCCGTAAAATTTTGAATTTGCGGGGATCGCTTCGTTTTCTTCGATCACGGTCGCGACTACGGTGGATGGCGCTGTCGAAAGTATTGAAAAATCAAGTCTCACCTTGACTCTCGTGTCGTGCATGTCGAGTTTGTTCCTCTCCTTCGGCTCTGCGCTTCCGGAGCCCTTTATCGTGATCCCGCCGTGCCTTTTCATCTCGTCGCCGCTGCCAGGCAGAAACCTTCTGCGGGCGGATCTCGCACTCGGCTGAGCTTCGTTTTTCTGAACTGGAGAGTCAGACGCCGCATCGCTCATCTCTGCATATTTCAGAAGGATCTCCTCATCCTTTTTTTGGTTTTTTCCGCCGCCCGACACCTGACTTTTTTTGCGTTTCGTCTCCTCCTGTTTCCCGCTCTGCTCGCTGATTTCGCGCCTTCTGTCCTGGTTCATTGCGGATCTGAGGCTTCCGCTCAGGCGTTCACGGGCAAAGCTTTCAAAGAGATCATTGCTGCCGGTATCTGCATGATTTTCCTTCTGATTTTCGGACGGTTTGAGCTCTGCGAGCAGTGAAATGGCGATCAGTCCAGAAAAAACTGCAAGAAGTGCGATTACGATCTGCTTTTGCCTTGAAGTTTTTCCCGGTTGCGAAGGCGCCTCGGATCCAGCCTGCGGGAGCTGTTTTTGCTCCTGATCCGGTTGCGCCAGCTGCTCGAGCAGCGATCTTTCATCTCTCTTTTCTTCCATCAGAACGACACCTTGAGTTCAAGTTTTCTCTTTTTGCCGGTACTTTCTGTAACTTCGATCAGATACTCCTGAGAGTAGTCCTCGTCTTTTATTTTGAAGGCTATCCCGCCGTTCACGATCTCATCGAACTGCATCGAAAAGCGGTCGACGTGATACTGGGCGTTGTCGATCTCCGTCTTTCCGCCCTTCATTGAATAGATCTTCACCGATTCGATGTGGAAGCGCTGTCTGTAACGGTTTTTCACTGAAAAGTTTACGGCAACAAGCCCGTCTTTGCCGATTTTGCAGATGCGGTCGCTTCGAAGGAAAACCAGCTCTTTCTCCGTTCTTGCCGAGTAGCTGCTGCACTGAAAAAATTCGCTGAAGGCTCTGGCAAAGAGTGAGACCATCTGCTTTTCGACCTCGTTCGAAAGCTCCTTAAGCCTCTTTTCGTGGTCTTTTTCGAGCTCTTTTCTGATCGTTTCCAGTTCTTTGTTGAGCTCTTTGTTTGCGTTTTCCCAGTCTGGGTATGAAAAGATGATCCGGTTGCTCGCATTCGCCGGTTCGCTGAGGATCAGATTGAAAATGAAGGTCTGCCCGGAATTTATCTTGAACTGGACGTTGGAATTGAGGCCGTACATCTCCTCTTCCGGAGTGTCCGGAAAGATCAGGCCCCAGATCTTCATCTTGAGAGGATTCTCCTCGACTTCGACCTGAAGAAGTCCCGCATCGCCGATCGTAGGATTTTCGGCAAGCCTGATATTCTGCGGGAATTCTATTACAAAAACCTCTCCGATGGCGATGTTTACCGTCCGGTAGATAACTGTATCGCTGTTTTTTATCGTTATGACTGAGACCTTTTCGGTTATAGGACTGGAGAGATGGCTCTTGTCAGCGGCAGTATCCCCGGCATAGAGACAGGAAAAGTGTAAAACTAGAATACAATATAGCGATATTATTGGATATTTTGTCATTCAAAAACCTCGTTTCCATCGTTTAGGAGATAATCTTTTTTGTTTTCCGAAAGAAAAGCCCTCAGCTGCCTTTTATCGGGAAAGTTCCTGCCGGCGTAAAATTCGACGAAGAGCCCGTCCGGCGAGAGCTCGAGAGATATCGGCGTCACGATGAGCAGAGCAGAAAACCAGAGATAGTCGCGCCTTGTCTCGCCGTCCCCCGAATAGTCGACGGCGTTGTGAAAATCCATCTCGCCGATCCCTTCGACTGTCAGGGCGGAACCGGCTTTGAAATCACCTTTGAGGATCTTTAGCCTGGTCAGGGCGAAGGTCGTTTCAAAGTTTCTGTTTTTCCAGAGGTCTATCTTTTCGCTGTGGACGGACTTGTCGAGCAGGATCTGTCTGAATTTCGGCGTGAGCATGTTGTAGGCATCCTTGAGGTTGTTTTCGATATCGGGGCTGACACCCTCGAATTTTCCGATAAATTCCGTCAGGAACCGGTGTATCCGCACGCGGTTCGTCTCGTTGTCGAGAATGTCGTTCCCTGAAAAGACGACGCGCTTTCCCTGCTTGTCGAAGGCTATTACCGGAGTCGGCTTTATTGCGACCGAATAGGCGAAAAGAAGAGCCGTTATTGTTATCAAAAACATCATTGCGGATAAGCAGACCATAAGGATTACCGATATTTTTCTGCTTTTCTCGATGTCGCGGTATTTCACCAGATTAAAAAAGTCCTTTGCCTCTTCTCTTTTCATCGTCTGAACCTTGAGCTGAAATTGTTGATATTTATCTCCTGAATAGCTGCAGCTGCATTTTTCGCTTCGTCGGAGTTGACTATTTTGCCGGCAAAAAACGGAATGATTATAAAGCCGAGTCCCGTGAAGATCAGCCCCGATACGGCGGAGACTGTCTCTTTGGTTATGTTGTAAATATACGGGCATGTGAAGCTCTTTCCGAGATTTCTCAGGAGTTCGACCATTGCCGGAGAGATTATGAAAATGAATACGGAATAGAGGACCGGCCAGAGGATAAGAGCGGCGGTCGCCTTGAAAAAGAGGCCTATCGAGGCGAAGCCGCGGTTCGGAAACGCCGGGAAGGTGAGAGCCGCGCAGAGGGCTATCGTGTTCAGCGACATCATTGTGCTCCAGCCGAAGGTATATACGACCTCCTTGGCGGTCCAGATGGAGAGCATCAATATGTATATAGATAGTTTTGTCATATATTGAAGCGAGAAATCGGCTAAAAACTTGATCCCGGAGTTACTGAGCGTGATGTCGTGGAAACGGGGGCATTCGGGAGTTACGAGTGTTTCGTCCTGAACCATCATAAGGTTCCCGGTAAGGGCTTCGAGGGTGTTGTAAAACTCGCTGTCCAGCTCCTGGACGGTTTCTGCGCCGCCTGTAAAATCAAGAGTGCTTTCAAGCAGTTGCGGCAAAAATTTGTAAAGTATGATTATGATCGCGCTCTTCCATGCAACTCCCCAGAAATTCGGCTTTTCACCTCTTTGAAGCTTGAAGATCTCGATGACGAAGCTCAGTACAAGACCGATCGCTATGACAATGAAAACTGCATCCCAAAGCCAGCCGGCTCCGGCATTCTCAAGAAGCGTTCTGGGGTTGCTGTAGATTTTGATGTTCATTGCTTCATCTCCAGCATTTTTCTGACGGCATCGATGACGAACAGGCCGTTTTTTTGCGCGAAGATCGCTGCGGAAGCGCACGCCTCGACCCGGCTTAAGCCGCATTTTGCAGCGAGAGTTTCAAGGAGACGGTTTTCCTCTTTGTCGCTGGTTGCGATCGCGTAATCGAACGGGGAGAGTTCTATTCTGACAGC
Organism: bacterium UBP6_UBA1209; assembly: GCA_002309575.1. Classification (GTDB taxonomy): domain Bacteria; phylum UBP6; class UBA1177; order UBA1177; family UBA1177; genus UBA1177. The sequence continues at coordinate 67,870 of DBXP01000048.1, forward strand.
CTCTGACTGGAGCTCGGAGCCGATCTGAGTCCTGAAAAGAGCCTCGGCGTACCTGCCTTTCACTGTTTTAAGCGAGTTGAAGACTCTTCTTTCGGCTTCGCTGAGACCGAAATCCCCGGATACCAGCTGCCTTGCCTCCTCGTCGCCGGCATGGTTCAGAAAGACGGTTGTGGTTGTGTTGATTTTTATCTTTGATGAGAGGGATGCCTCCTTGAAACTCAGATAGTTCTGGGTGATCGTCCAGATGCCGGTATTGTACTTCCTTGCAGTGGCGAAGAGCTCCTCTATCAGATCGCCCAGAGCCGGATTTTTGATAAGCTGCGCCGCTTCATCGAAGAGGATAAAGCTGTTTGTTACCTCGAAGGCTGTCTTTTTTGCCTCCTGGATAACGATGAAGGTGAAGAGCTCCTTCAGCTTTTGCGAAAGCGTGTTTATGCCCTGAAGATCGTAGATCACAAATGGCTCCTCGCTGTACTTTACGGTCGAGCGTCCGTTGATCGATCTTGAGACGGGGTCGTCTATAAAGCCTCTGAGGAGCTTCTTTATCACTTCACATTTTTCCTGATCGAAATCGTCAATAAAATCAAGAAGATCTGAAAGGACGGGAAACTCTCTCTTCTGGTACATGCTGCGGACAGCTCTTGAGACGATGTTTCTGAAAAGCCCTGCATCCATATCTGTGCCGCGGATTTCGAGAATGAGGTCGAGCACAGCCCCGAGGAAGCTTAAAAGCGACGGGTTCCATTCTCCCTTCTGCAGAACCGAACTCCTCGGCGGGAATGGATTTATAACGACGCTTCCAGAGGAATCTATCGGGATGAATGTCCCTCCGTAGAGCTTTGCGGCTTTTAAATAGCTTGAATTTTCTGCACCGGCGAAATCAACGATAAAGATCCGTCCCGGATGGCTGACGTCCTGCTTTATATTCGGAAAAAATGTGTGCGAAATAAGCATGTTGACTGTAACTGACTTGCCGCTTCCTGAGCAGCCGAAGATCGATCCGTTTTTGTTGTTCCTGAGATTGCTTCCTGCGTCAAAACCGTAAAGCTCGCCGCATCTGTTTCTTAAATATAAAGGATAAGGAGCCTCTGTGTTGCCGTGGTTGTGTCTTGAAAGCGGCAGGATATCGATAAAGTTGGGGGATAAAACTCTGTGCTGTCTCTCCGATACCGCCATCTGAGTCGGAATGGATTTGAAAAATTCAAGGTCGTGCTCGAAGGTCTCCTCTTCGTAGCAGAAGCCGTCCCCCTTGAGGATGTTGACGATTTTTTCGGTGTTCTCTTCAAGCCCGGCGGGGCTCTGGCTCCAGAGAATGATTTTTGAGGAGAGAAATCCGATTTTCCGGCGCGTCTTTGTCAGAGAGTTCATCAGAGAGTCTGCATCGGCTGCGTTCTTTGCCGCCCCGCGTCCGCTGGTCGCAATATAAAAGCGCTCCTTCGCTTCAAGGGAAAGCCATTCTCTTGACTGAGGAAGTGTTTGAAATGACACAGAAAAAACAAAATCGAGCGGAAGAGTGTCAAGAGCTTCTGATGTCATGAACGGATCTGTAGATTCCGGCAGAAGCTTTAGTGAAAGCACCTTGCAGAAAGTTTTTCCGATCTTGAAAAATGCCGGGGTGGCGCTGCACTGATGCTGCAGAAGCTCCTCTCTGACGCTCATTTCAGGATGTATAAGGCGTTCGCTGTCGAAGGATAGGAGACCGTAGAGGAGCTCTTTTATCTCGTCTGTTTTCAACTGTCTGAACTTCGAGCCGATGCTGTCAACGATCTCAGCATGGGTCTTGAAGGAAAATCCGGCGAGCGGGAATCTCTTTTTCGGCGGATCTGTCGTTACGCAGAGGAAGTTTCTGTTTGTTTTGACTCCGAGCGAGTTCAAAAAATTGAGGCGCTGCCGAAGGACCGGATTTTTTTCATTCCGAGCCTTATATTCGACGCGTTCGTCACGGCATTTTGAGATCCTGAAAAATTCGACGACCGAGTTTTCTGTCAGCTCCCTGTCGAAAGCCGAATAGATTTGAGAAAAATCGAAATGTCTGAACTCGCTTTCAAGACCGGAGAGTTCCCAGATGCTGAAGCGGCGCATCAAGCTTGTCAGCACGAAATCATCTTCGATCGAGGCTATTTTCAGCATTTCGAAGATCGATGTCATGGCCTTTGCCTCAAAAACGGCGCGCTGTCCCTGTACTGGCGGGAGTAATGGATGTTTCCGCCGTGGAGTCTGCGAAAAATCAGGGTACCCCATTCGGGTTTGCCGGAGAAGAATCTCTCCCTGATGAAGAGAGTCGCTCCGAAGGCAAGAAGCGGGATGAGCAGCAGAAAGGTGAGACTTTCAAAGGCAGCCCCGATAAAAAAGCTTACAGAGAGTGCCGCGGCCTGTGTCCTGTCCAGGAGCTGCTGTTTTGTACCTAAGATCTTGTAGACCTTCATATCAGCCCCGAAAGGATGTTCAAAATAGTTGAAAGGGCAGCCAGAGCCGCTCCTGCACCGAGGATCTTGAGTGCGTCCGACCAGATGTTGGCGTCCTTGTTTATGTATCTGAAGAGCAGGGAGATCACGGCGCCTCCTAAACCTCCGTAAATTCCGATGTATCTTGCGACATCAAAAACGATATCTGCCATTTCCTGAAATTTACTCTTTATTCCGTTTGTGTCGGCTGCTGCAAATAACAATGACGGAATGATTAGAAAAATAAATAAAATTGCTATAGAGATTATTTTTCTTTTTGTTCTTAACAGCATTTAAATCTCCTAGAAATATATTAATAAACAACAAGTTTTAAAAAACGAAACTTGTGAAAGTATGATATGTAAAAGTTCTGATAAATCAAATTATTTTTTTATTTTTCGATTTGATGTTCGAACGGCGTGCGCGCAGGGCGGTATTTTTTTATTGAGATAAATTAAGTTGAAATATTTTCAGAAATAGTCTATTTAGAGGCGTAATTTGTCCATTAACAACGGAGAGAGACTCTTTTTTTTAATTTTTTAGGAGGAAAGTGATGAAATTAAACGAAATGAAGGCTTCAAAAGTTCACGAAATTCTCGGCAAGTACATCCTCTGCGA
>DBXP01000048.1:70955-81867 GCA_002309575.1 bacterium UBP6_UBA1209
AGCCACGGCAGCTACATGTATGACGCGAAACACAACAAAGAGTACCTTGATTTCTTCTCGTTCTTTGCTTCAATGCCGATCGGATTCAACCATCCGAAACTTCACAACGACGCATTCGTAAAGGAGATCGGCGAAGTAGCTCTTCACAAAATTTCGAACAGCGACTTCTACACCACGACGATGGCAGAGTTCGTAGAGGCAATGGCTGAGACGGCAAAACCCGACTACATGAAGAAGATGTTCTTTGTAGACGGCGGCGGCCTTGCAGTCGAGAACGCACTCAAGACGGCTTTTGACTGGAAATTCAGAAAGAACCTTGAAAAAGGCGTCGATGTCTTCAATGCCAACGAAATGAAGATCATCCACTTCAAACAGGCTTTCCACGGAAGAACCGGTTACACCCTTTCGCTTACCAACACATCCGACCCGAGAAAATATATGTATTTCCCGAAGTTCGACTGGCCGAGGATCACCAACCCGAAGGCTATTTTCCCGCTTGAGGGCGAAAATCTGAAGAAGACCATCGAATCAGAGAAGATCGCTTGCAAAGAGATCCTCGAAGCTTGTGAAAAATACGGAAACCAGATCGCAGGACTTATCATCGAGCCGGTTCAGGGCGAAGGCGGCGACAATCACTTCAGAAAAGAGTTCATCCAGGAACTCAGAAAGTTCGCTGACAAGTATGAATTCCTCCTTATCTTCGACGAAGTCCAGGCAGGCGGCGGTCTCAGCGGCAAAATGTGGACACACGAGCACTACGGCGTAAAACCCGATATAATCTGCTTCGGAAAGAAGTTCCAGGTTTGCGGAATCATGGCTAACGACAGAGTCCTTTCCGTCAAAGACAACGTTTTTGTTGAATCTAGCAGACTTAACTCGACTTGGGGCGGCAACATCGTCGATATGAAGAGAACCGCTCGTTACCTCAAGATCATAAAAGAGGAAAAGCTCGTCGAGAACGCAGCGAAAATGGGAAAGATCCTTCTTGAAGGACTTGAGAAACTCTCCGCAAAGACGAAAGGCAAGATCTTCAACGTCCGCGGCAAAGGTCTTCTCTGCGCATTCGACATGAAAGACGGCGCAGCAAGAAACAAATTCATCGAAGACTGCATGAACAAAGAGAACATGATCGTTCTTGCATGCGGCGACAACTCCATCAGATTCAGACCGTTCCTTGACATCAAAGAGGCTGATGTCAAAGAGGGCCTCAAGAGAATGGAAAGAGTTCTTACCGCAAAAAAATAGGGAAGTTCTCCATTGTGACCTTAATGAGCCGGCTTAGTCCGGCTCTTTTTTTTATATTGTAAAAAATTGTATAAGGTGCTCTCTGTGGTATCATAAGAGGCTGATTATTGCTTATTCCGGAGGGAATTTTGAATCATAGTGCTCGAAAATATCTGTTTTGGGTTTCTTTGCTGCTTTTGTCTCTTCTTGTTTCGTGCTCTTCCAAGGAGGAACCCGCAAAACCGGTGAGCCTGACAGTGACAGGCGGGGATGTCGCGCTCTTTCTGCAGAACAAAAAGGCGATAGACCTGATCACGGAGGAGTACGACAAAAAGATCTCCGAGGCTCCGGCAGAGATGAAAAGCGCACTTGTCGAGCAGGGAAAACAGGCGATAAACAACTATCTTACGCTGCACGGGATCGAGCCTGTCTCATACATGAAGAAGTCGAAAAAGATCATGAAGTGCTACATAGCGTTTGCGAATACGAGCGAACTTATGCTTGAGAAACGGGCTGACGAGCTGCGGAGGATCACCTCGTCGGAGGCCGAATACGAGCGTCAGGTCGAGCTTTTGAAAAATGCGAGCGACAAGCTTTTTAAGGATTATACCGCAGATTTGACCGAAGCCGAAATCGATGTAATCCGTCCGTATTTCAAACAGATCGCGGCGGTCATCCAGTAGTGTCCGGTACAAAGATGGAACAAAATCAATCACTTAATGTTAAAATGCTGTCGGTCCCGCCGATCGGTGAAAACACCTATATCGTAAACGACGGCAGATTTGCCTTTATCGTTGACCCGGGCGGGCTGCCGAATGCGATAATCAAAAATGCATCCGGTTTCGAGGTGCTCTATATTTTGCTGACCCACTCCCATTTCGACCACATTTACGCTCTTCAGGAGGTCGCGGATGCCTTTCCAAAGGCTTTTGTCTGCATACACCGGCTTGACAGGTCTGCGCTCTCTACTGAGGGCAATCTTGCCTATAGTTTCGGCGAGGATTTCAGGTATAACGGCAGGGTCGACATCGAGCTGAAGGACGGGCAGATGCTCGATTTCGCCGGTCGTTCGATCAAGGTGCTGCATACTCCCGGACACACGGAGGGCGGAGTCTGTTTTTACATAGGGTCGGACAATATCCTCTTTTCGGGCGACACGCTTTTCAGATCAAGTGTAGGCCGCAGCGATTTCCCGGGCGGCGATGCCGAGGTCCTTGAGCGTTCGATCCGCGAAAAACTCTATATCCTGCCGGAGGGGACCAAGGTCTATCCAGGCCATGACGAGCCTACCGAGATAGGCTGGGAGCGTAAGAACAACATGTTTGTGCGGGCGTAGGTGGCGGTATGAAGCATCTTGAACGGCTTGAGGCGACATCGATCCACATCATCAGGGAATCGTACGCGAACTTCAAAAATCTCGGAATGCTGTGGTCGATCGGCAAGGACAGCACGGTTTTGCTCTGGCTCGTGAAAAAGGCCTTTTTCGGTCATGTCCCGTTCCCTCTGATCCATATCGATACGCACTACAAAATACCTGAAATGATCGAATATCGTGACCGTTTGACGAAGGAGTGGCATCTTAACATGATTGTCGGCGTCAACGAGTCTGCGCTTGAAAAAAAGGAGACCTTCCCGGATGGCGCTGTCGACAGGATCACCTGCTGCAAAAAGCTCAAGACCGAGGCTCTGCGCGACACTTTGAGCGGGACAGGCAGGCGTTATATCTTTGACCACGAGAGCGGAAGATATGTCGTCGATCCGTCGCACGAACCTTTTACCGCGATCATTCTCGGGATCCGCAGCGACGAGGAGGGGAGCCGTTCGAAGGAGCGCTATTTTTCTCCGAGAAACACCGCGAACGAGTGGGATGTAGGCAACCAGCCGCCTGAGTTCTGGAACCAGTTCAAGACCGATTTCGCGCCCGGGACGCACCTTCGTATCCATCCGCTTCTGGACTGGACGGAGCTTAACATCTGGGAATACATCGAGCAGGAAAACATTCCTACCGTCTCGCTTTACTACGACCACGGCGAGGGTGTCAGGTACCGTTCGCTCGGCTGCTGGCCATGCACTTCGCCGGTTGAAAGCAGCGCGAAAAATGTTCACGAAATCATCGAAGAACTGAGGAGCGGAAAGTTCGCAAAGATCGCCGAACGCTCCGGCAGAGCGCAGGACAAGGATGACGGCGGCGGGCTCGAGACGCTCCGGAAAGAGGGCTACATGTAGCCGGAAGGAGTTTTTATGAGCACTGTTTTACCCTCTGACAGCCTGATCAAGGTCATAATCTGCGCTTCGATCGATGCCGCGGAAGCCAAGTATCAGTTTCTGACTCCGGAGCAGTGGCTGCGTGCACTTCTGATCCTTCCGAAGGTGCGCCGGATCCTCCGCGGGCTCAGACTTGATCTTCTTTCGGTCAAACCGGCTCTCGAAGAGTACATCGAAACGACCGTTCCGAAGACGAAGTGGGAGGGCGAACTCCACATTTCGGCATCGCTTTCAAAAGTCATCGTGCGGGCCCGGCTTCAGGCAGGGGCTTCCGGCAGGGAGTTTTTCGGCAGCCAGGATGTGATCCTTGCGATATTCGACGAAAAGTGTTTCGCGTCGGATATCCTTCACTCCGGCGGAGCCGAGAGGCTTGATCTTCTTGAACTGATCTCGCACGGGCTTTCGGCTGGCGAGCCGGAGAGCGAAGAGGAGAAACGTCTCGGCGAGGTCGGCGGCGGCATACTGCGTGAGGTGACGCTTCAGGCTATCAAAAAGCAGAGCGCTTCGGTCCTCGAGGGTTTTAAAAATCTGGAAAATTCTTCCGATTCGAAGGAGAAGGTCATCGATATCCCGGTTCCTGCCGAGGATAAAGTCTGGGATATTTCCGATCTTTCGCAGGATGAGATCGAGAGCTTCATGCATGAAATCGAAGATGAGGAACCGGAGAGCCAGCCTGCCGGCCGGGTAAAGCGCGGATCGCTTCTGGAGAGTGTTTCGACCGACCTGACGGCAAGTGCGTCCGACGGGCTTCTCGACCCGTTCATAGGTCGTGGCGTGATCCTGAAGAGAATGATCCAGGTCCTTCTCCGCCGCAGGAAAAACAACCCGATCCTGGTCGGCGAGCCTGGTGTCGGAAAGACGGCGCTTGTCGATGGTCTGGCTGAGCTGATCGTTGCCGGTGAGGTCCCGGAACAGCTTCTGAACTGCCGGATCGTATCGCTCAATGTCTCTCAGATCGTCGCGGGGACAAAGTTCCACGGCGAGTTCGAAGAGAAGATGAAACGCCTTCTGAAGGAGATCGAGGCAGAGAAGGATCTCATCGTTTTTATTGATGAAATACACCAACTCGTCGGCGCCGGCAGCGACGGCCGCTCCTCGATCGACGCGGCCAATATTTTGAAGCCGGTCCTTTCGGACGGAACGGTCCGGTTTATCGGCGCGACGACTTACGATGACTACCGCAGGCACTTTGAGCGGGATTCGGCGCTGGTCCGCCGCTTCCAGAAGATCGATGTTCCTGAGACCGACAGCGAGGAGAGCTTCAAAATTCTGAAGGGGCTCAGCGGAAGTTACGGAAAGTTTCACAAAACCCAGTTTACCGACGACTCTCTGCGGGCTGTGATCGAGCTTTCGGCGAGAGCCATGAGCGACAGGTTCCTGCCTGACCGCGCCATCGATCTGATGGATGAAGTCGGTGCGGCGAACTCGATGGAGAGGCGTCCGAGTCCGAAGATCAGGCGTGAGCATGTCGAAAGGATCGCGGCCTCCATGTCGGGCAAAAAAGATGAGTCGGCGGCGGTCGATATGAGTCATCTCGTGAACGGTCTCGAAGAGAGACTGAAATCAAAAATCTTCGGTCAGGATACCGCATTGAGCGAAGTTATCCGCGCCGTCAAACGCGGTTATGCCGGATTCAAGAGGCCGGACAAGCCGGTCGCGTCGTTCCTTTTTGCCGGCACTACCGGTGTCGGAAAGACTGAACTGGCGAGGGTCCTTGCAGATTCGCTCGGAGTCCCGCTCCTTCGCTTCGATATGAGCGAATATCAGGAAAAGCACACTGTTTCCAAGCTCTTCGGAGCACCTCCGGGATATGTCGGCTACGACGAAGGCGGACTTATGACCGAGGCTGTACGCAAAAATCCCTCCTGCGTGCTTCTGCTCGACGAGATCGAAAAGGCACACAGCGACATCTACAATTCGCTGCTCCAGATCATGGATTATGCGACCCTCACAGACAATGCCGGAAGGAAGGCGAACTTTTCCAACGTGATCCTGGTTATGACTTCGAACGCCGGCGCAAACGAGTTCAGCAGGCGTCAGAGCGGTTTCGGCGAGTGGTCAGCGAAGTCCAGCGTGCTGGAAGAGGCCATCAAACGGACCTTTACGCCGGAATTCAGAAACAGGCTCGATAAAATCGTCTACTTCTCGCCGCTGACACCCGAAACGGTGAGACTTGTGGTCAAAAAATGCGTGGACGAGCTCTCGTCGCGTCTCGCTTCCAAGCATGTTTCTCTCGAAATTTCGGAGCGTGCTGTCGATTTTCTTGCAAAGATCGGATTTTCCAGGGATTTCGGCGCAAGAGAGACTTCGAGGATCGTTGAAGAGAGACTTGAAGTCCTCCTGCTTGACGAAATCCTTTCCGGTTCTTTGAAAAACGGCGGACATGCAGAGATCGATATTGATGACAATGACACTTTATATCTTGTTAAAAAGAGGTAACTAAATGATTTTAAAGAAGATTTTCCTGGTTTTTCTGACGGCGGCCCTCTTTTTCGGATGTGCTACGGCTGAAAAAAAGCAGAGTGAAAACGGCGAGCTCAACGAGGCGGAACTCAGCTATCTTGCCGATGAATCACAGCACCGGACATTTTTGAACTCGGTTAAGGAGGAGGAGGCCGTACTCCGCAAGGTCTCGGCTAAAGCATTAATAAATTCAAATGGTTATGACAAGCTCGAAAAGCTTATGTCGCGTGAACTTGAATCGGGCCAGGGTGTCGGGATCGCAGCTCCTCAAGTCGGCGTGAACAGGCGGCTAATCATCGTTCAGAGGCTAGACAAGGAGGGTCAGCCCTTTGAGTTTTACTACAATCCGGAGATCGTGAAGAGATCAGGCGAGCAGAAAGAGGGCTGGGAGGGCTGCCTTTCGATCCCGGCTGGCTTCGGAAAGGTCATGCGCTGGTACGAGATCGACCTTGAATACGACAGGCTGAAAGAGGGTGCGGTCGTTCGTGAACATGAGAAGATCCGGGGCTTTACCGCTGTCATCTTCCAGCATGAGATAGACCATCTGGACGGTGTTCTCTTTATCGACAGAAAGAGCGGAGATGAGCCTCTTATGCCGAAGGATGAGTATTACGAAATGCGAAGAAGGGAGAAGGCGGCTGCGGCTTCGGAAGAGAAGGCTGAATAGTCCCTTGAATTTCCTGGTCTTTTTTATTTGTGATAATTGGTGCTTACTTTGGATAATTTATTGAATTTATTTAATTTTAGGAGGAAATCATGGCTGAATGGACAACTGCTGTAACATCGATCAAACCGAATGAAATTTTGATTCGCGGCTATGCGATAGAGGAGATTATGGAAAAGCTCAGCTTCGCAGAGGCTGTATATCTGATCCTCAAGGGCGAGCTTCCGACAAGAGAGGAGGGAAGAGTTTTCCAGGCTGTTCTGGTTTCGTCGATCGACCACGGCGTAACGCCTCCGAGTGCGCTTGCCACCCTCAATTCGACATCGACCGGAGCACCGCTCAACGCTGCGGTAGCTTCAGGACTTCTGGCGATCAACGCTTTCCACGGCGGAGCTATCGAAAACACGATGAAGATGCTCAAATCTGCTGCCGAATTCTGCGGAAACGAGCTTGATCCGAACAAGGTCGAGGAGTTCGTAAAGCAGAAAATCGAGCAGAAGTTCAGATTCCCCGGGCTCGGTCACAGAGTCCACACCGAGGATCCGAGAAGCGTGAAACTTGCTGAAATATGCTTCAAAAATCTTCCTGAAGAGAAGCTTTTCTTTATAAAACTTGCTAAAATGATTGAAGAAAAACTTTTCGCAGTCAAAGGAACGAAGCTTCCGGTAAACGTCGACGGAATGATCGGCGCAGTTCTTCTCGCTCTTGAAATCCCTGCCGAGCTTGCAAACGGTATCTTCATGATCTCGCGTGTTCCTGGTCTTATGGCTCACTACGTTGAGGAGAAGACGACCCAGAAGCCGATGCGCAACATCGACCAGAAGGCTGCTGTCTATAACGGACATGAAAAGAGAAATATAAAATGAAAATAAGACTTTACGTTTTGTTGTTTACCCTTTGCGCTCTCTTTGCCGCCGGGTGCGCCCATGCGGATCAGAGCGGTGATCAGAACCGCGAGAATTTGCCGACGATATCCGTCATCGTGAACGGAACGGATAATTTTTCGCAGGGTTCGATGGATCTGCTGAAGAACTATCTCCGCCACTATTTCAGGGTTTACGATTCTGTACGTGACGCCCATGCGGATCCGTTTATCAGCAGGATCATCTCTCTTGAGGGCGATGCCGTTGACAATGCACGCAACCTTGCGCTGACTCTTGGCACGGAATATTACGCTTCGGTAAATGTCGTATCAGGAACAGAGGTCACACTCACCATTTTCGAGACGGCGACCTCGGAGATCGTTGCCGCCGCGACCGGAAAGGGCAGGGAGGATCTCAAACAGCAGATAATTCAAAATGCGATCAATGAAATCAAGAACTTGCAGTCAAGACTGGATGAACGGAAGGAGACCGGAAAGCCATACAAGGTCGTTCTGCTTTCAAGCGAAGAGGACGGCGGCGGAGCCGACAGGGCGATCTCTTCGGAGCTGAGGATCCTCTCTTCGGATCAAAAGGTCCAGAGGAACGCGATCGGAAATTCGACCTACAGCTATCTGGTTTTTGTAAAGAGGATCCCGACGGCTTACGACCTTTTCCAGGCACTTGCAAACGATTATGACAGAGCCGGCGGGATGGAAAAAGTCCTTGATTCAGGATCATTTTTGGTAATCAAAGCGGCTTCCAGCGGCGAAACCGGATTTTCAATGCTTCAGAGTACAGAATCGGAAGCAGGAGAGTCTCCGAAGAGCAATCTTTGCGGAGCAGAGGGCTGCAAGGCTGGCGATATAATCAGATTCGGACGCTACGAGCAGGATAACGACGGAACAAACGATGTCGAACCGATCGAGTGGCAGATTCTTGAGATAAAGGGCGGCAAGGCGCTCGTTATGAGCGTCAAAGGGCTGGAAGCACGCCGCTTCAATCCTGAAAACTCAGGCAACAGCTATTCGATCAGCGAAATCCGCAAGTGGCTCACGGAAACTTTTGTCGATGCAGCCTTCACGAGCAGGGAAAAGGGCAGGATCGAGCCTGATCAGAACAGGGATCTGGTTACGCTTTTGACTTCCGAAGAGGTCGAGCGCTATTTCCCGGAAAAATGCGGCCGCGTCGTTCATCCGACAGCCTACGCCAGGGGAAAAGGTGCCTATGCCGTCGGAAACAGCACTTGCAGCGGAGCCGGAACGGATGCCGGCTGGTGGTGGCTGAGCTCAAAGGGTTCCGGCAACGAATTTGCGTTGATCGTCAACTTTAACGGCGATATCGGCAACAGCGATGTCTACAACCCCGGATACACCGTTCGTCCGGCTTTGTGGATCAGGATGTGAGTCTGGAGGATCTTTAGCATCCGTTTTTTTACTGGAGTGTAAGAGAGTGAAATGACATATTCGATTATCGGCATTCTGGCAACAGTTATTCTGGTTATCACGAACAGGGATGTGCTGCTTTCAAAAGGCGCGGAGGCATCGGGCGACAGCCGGATTTACAAGTGGTTTCTGCTCAGCGTAATGTCTTATTATGTCACCGATGCGCTGTGGGGCATTCTTGACGACTACCGTATGACTGCATTTCAGTTCGCAGATACAACGGTTTACTTTGCGGCGATGGCGGCGTCGGTGCTGCTCTGGACGCGTTATGTTGTCGATTATCTCGAAGGAAGGAATGTTTTTGATACGATACTTCTCTATACCGGATGGGTCTTTTTTGCCTTTGAAATTGTTGTGATCACCGTGAATATTTTCTATCCGGTCATGTTCTGGTTCGACGAAAACGGCGCCTACCACGCTGCAACGGCAAGACACATCACTCTTGCGATCCAGATCCTGATGTTCCTGATGACATCGGTCTACACTCTTCAGGTCACGTTCAAAAGCGATGGAAAGGTGCGGCGCAGAAACCTTACCATCGGCTTGTTCGGAATTTCGATGACAGTTCTCATAGTCCTGCAGATTCTTTATCCTCTCTGGCCCTTCTACGCTATGGGATATATGGTCGGAACCTGTCTGCTCCACAGTTTTGTCGTTGAGGACGAGAAAGAGGAGTACCGCAGGAAGCTCGAGAAGTCACTGATCCGCGAGCAGGAGCAGAAAGCGGAGCTTTCCGAAAGCAAAAAGGCTCTGTTGGATGCCCTTGTGGAGGCTGAACACGCAAACAAGGCCAAAACGGCGTTTCTTTCCAACATGAGCCACGAGATCCGTACTCCTATGAACGCGATAATCGGTCTGAACACAATCGCGGCGCAGGATCCGTCGGTGAGCGGGAAGGTTAAGGAATACCTTGGAAAAATCAGGGTCTCTGCACAGCATCTTCTTGAAATAATTAATGATATTCTCGATATGTCGCGTATCGAATCAGGCCGTATGACCCTCAAGAACGAGCTTTTTCCACTCTCAAAATCCATAGATCAGGTCAACAGCATAATCGGCGGACAGTGCAGCGACAAAGGGCTTGTGTACAACTTCAGCACCAAAGGGAGGATTGACAGCTGCTACATCGGCGACGCGATGAAACTCAAACAGGTTCTGATAAATGTGCTCGGAAACGCCGTGAAATTCACTCCGGAAGGAGGTACCATAAACTTTGTGGTCGAGGAGGAGGCGCGATTTGACGGAAAAGCGGTGATTAAGTTCGTAATCAGCGACACCGGCATCGGTATAAGCAAAGAGTTCCTGCCTCGCATTTTCGAGACATTCAGTCAGGAAAATTCAACAGTTACCGGAACTTACGGCAGTACCGGTCTGGGAATGCCTATCACGAAAAGCATTGTCGAGCTGATGAACGGAAATATATCGGTTGAGAGCGAAAAGGGCAAAGGAACGACTTTCACAGTCACGGTAACGCTCGGAGAAGCCGGCGGAAAAGAGAGGGAAGACGCAACCGGAAACCCGTCAGACTGCAGACTTTCCGGCGGCGGAAAAACCGATCTGAAAGGCCGCCGCATACTGCTGGCTGAGGATGTCGCGGTAAATGCCGAAATTGTGAAAATGATCCTCGGAATGCGCGGAATGGAGATCGATCTTGCGGAAAACGGAAAAATCGCGGTCGATATGTTCGCTTCGCACGAAGCGGGATACTACTCGGCGATCCTGATGGATATGCGTATGCCTGTCATGGACGGACTTGAAGCTGCCAAAGCTGTGCGCGCCATGGAACGCGGCGATGCGAAGACTATTCCGGTTATCGCCCTGACAGCAAATGCTTTCGACGACGATGTCCAGCGCAGCCTTAACGCCGGTCTGAATGCACACCTGAGCAAACCAATAGAACCGGAAGCACTTTTCGAGACGCTGGAAAAACTTGTAGTGTGAAGTTGAAAGCGTCTGCGCCTGTTTAATCTTTTTCAATATTTGATCCTGAA
>DBXP01000055.1 GCA_002309575.1 bacterium UBP6_UBA1209
TCATTTGCCTTGAAGTTGTGAACCGTCAGTAACCGGTCGCAACCGCTGACAAAAGTGTCCAAAGTTTCTTTTGTTTTCGGATGCATGTCCGGCAGCTTGCACGGCCAGGGATAGCATTCGCGCTCTTTTGTCTGATTCGGATCTTTTTCCTGAGCCTCGAGATAGACCTGATACTCTTCCCAGTTGTCCCATTCCCAGATATTGCGGACACACTGCGGATCGTTTTCTGTCGGCGTGTCGCAGCCGGGACGGCAGAATGTGATTTTCCCGTTTTCATCTTTGAACGGGAAAGGTGTTTTGATCGTGTTTTCGTTGTAGCGCAGATCAAGACACTCAACAGTTTCAGATGTGTCGGAATCGTTGTCCGCATCAGAATCCGGTGTTTTGTCGAAATCATCAACAGGATCCGAATCTTCCGAAACATCGACATCAACGATTCCCGAATTGTCCGAATCTGCGTCAGGCACCGCATCGGAATCTGTGGATGAATTGGATGACGAGCAGGAAACAAATCCGAAAAACAGCGTAATAACCAATAATTTCAGCAATTTACTCATATTACACCTCCGTAGAATTTGTTTTTGGGCAAAAACAGTCTTTTACAAAATACTTTATCGCATGGAAATGACAAGAAAAAAAGTTGTAACTAGCAAAAATAATTAAAGAAAATCTTTAAAAGCAGATTGACTGTCAGAAAATGTGATTTATGGATTTACTTCTTCAGAAGCTTTTCAAGCTCGGAGCTGAGAGACTTGAGGGTAGACTCGACGGTGCTGTAAACCGTATCGTAGACCTCGTTCGTCGTCTGTTTGATCTTACGCATGTTGTCGTTTCTGATAGCCGCCTGAGCCGCCGAAAGTCTCGCGATCGGAACTCTGTAGGGCGAGCAGCTGACATACTGGAGCCTGCATCTGTGGAAGAAATCGATCGAATCCGGATCACCGCCGTGTTCGCCGCAGACACCGAGTTTGATGTTCGGTCTTGCCTTTTTGCCGCGTTTTGCCGCAAGTTCGACAAGCTGGCCTACGCCGGTCTGGTCAATCGAGCGGAACGGGTTTCTTGCAAGGATCCCCTTGTCGATATAGTCGTAGATGAACTTGTTGGCATCGTCACGGCTGTATCCGAGAGTCATCTGGGTGAGGTCGTTCGTGCCGAACGAGAAGAACTCTGCATGTTCCGCGATCTCGTCAGCGGTAAGCGCCGCACGCGGTACCTCGATCATAGTTCCGACCATGTATTCGACGGTTATACCCTTCTCCTTGAAGACCTGCTCTGCGGTCTCGCGGATGATCTTTTCCTGATATTTGAACTCAGCTACATTGCCTACGAGCGGGACCATGATCTCGGGGCAGACCTTGACCTTCTCCTTTGTTAGGTCACATGCAGCCTCGATGATGGCTCTTGTCTGCATTTCGGTGATCTCGGGACGTGTGATACCGAGTCTGCAGCCTCTGAGACCGAGCATCGGGTTGATCTCGTGAAGGGCTTTGATCTTGTCGTTTATCTTCTCTTCGGTGCAACCCATGATTTCAGCCATCTCCCTGATCTGCTGCGGCTCGCTCGGAAGGAACTCGTGAAGCGGCGGGTCGAGGAGTCTGACT
The DNA here is from genome assembly GCA_002309575.1 of bacterium UBP6_UBA1209. Taxonomy (GTDB): domain Bacteria; phylum UBP6; class UBA1177; order UBA1177; family UBA1177; genus UBA1177. Next base: position 1,602 of record DBXP01000055.1, read on the forward strand.
GTGACGGGAAGCCCCTCCATCTCCTTGAAGATCGCATAGAAATCGCCTCTCTGGTGCCCGATGAGCTTTGCAAGCGCAGCCTTTCTGCCCTCGAGGTCGTCAGCAAGGATCATCTCGCGGATAGCCTTGACTCTGTCACCCTCGAAGAACATGTGTTCCGTTCTGCAAAGTCCGATTCCCTGAGCGCCGAATCTGCGTGCCGTTGCAGCGTCTCTCGGCGTGTCGGCATTCGTTCTGATCTTGAGCTCGCGGCGGTTGTCTGCCCACTTCATGAGCTTTTCGAACTCGTCGTCGAACTTCGGAGTCTCCGTTGCGACCTGACCGAGAAGAACTTCGCCGGTGCTGCCGTCGATCGAGATCCAGTCACCCTCGCGGAGGAGCAGATCGCCTGTCTTTATCGTCTTTTCCTCGACGCTGATGTTGAGTCCGCCGCAGCCGCTGACACAGCATTTGCCCATGCCTCTTGCGACGACAGCAGCGTGAGAGGTCATTCCGCCGCGGCCGGTAAGGATGCCGTTCGCAGCGACCATTCCGGTGATGTCCTCAGGGCTTGTCTCGAGTCTGACGAGGATCGTCTCCTTGCCGTCAGCTTTCCACGCAGCCGCGTCTTCAGCGTTGAAGACGATCTGGCCTGTACCTGCACCCGGGCTTGCCGGAAGACCCTTCGTGATGAGCTTCGCACTCTTTTTGCTCTCTTTTACGAACTGCGGGTGAAGAAGCTGGTCGATCTGATCCGGAGTGACTCTGAGAAGCGCCTCGTCCGTCTCGATAAGACCCTCGTCGACCATGTCGACAGCGATCTTTACAGCTGCAGCTGCCGTTCTTTTGCCGTTTCTCGTCTGGAGCATCCAGAGCTTTTTGTTCTGGATCGTAAACTCGATATCCTGCATATCCTTGTAGTGAAGCTCGAGCTTTTTGTAGACATTGCAGAGGTCGCTGTAAACCTCGGGCATGTACTCCTCGAGCGACGGATACTTTTCGTTTCTTTCGACCTCGGAAACGCCGTTGTCCCTTGCCCAGTTGCGGCTTCCGATCAAGGTCACCTGCTGCGGGGTCCTGATCCCTGCAACAACATCCTCGCCCTGTGCGTTGATGAGATATTCACCGAAGAAATGGTGGTCTCCGGTCGCGGGGTTTCTCGTGAAGGCGACTCCTGTAGCACAGTCGTTGCCCATGTTTCCGAAAACCATCGCCTGAACGTTGACAGCGGTCCCCCAGTCGTCGGAGAAGCCGTTCATCTTTCTGTAGACGATCGCCCTTTCGTTCATCCAGCTGCCGAAAACAGCCTCGATCGCGCCCCAGAGCTGCTCCATAGGATCGCTCGGGAAATCTTTTCCTGTCTCGTTTCTGATGATCTTCTTGTACTCTCCGACAAGCTCCTTCAGGTTGTCGACAGTCATCTCGAGGTCGCTCTTTATGCCGTTTTTCTCTTTAATTGCAGAGATCGCAGACTCGAAATTTTCGCCCTTGACGCCCATAACGACGTTGCCGTACATCTGCATGAAACGGCGGAGGCTGTCCCACGCGAATCTTGTATCCTTGTCGGTTTTGATAAGACCGTTGATCGTATTTTCATTAAGTCCGAGGTTGAGAACGGTGTCCATCATGCCGGGCATCGAAACTCTCGCGCCGCTTCTGACCGAGAGGAGGAGCGGATTTGCCGGGTCTCCGAACTTTTTGTTCATGACCGCTTCGATTTTTGCGAGGTTTTCAAGGACCTGCTCGCGGAGCTCGGGCGGATAGTTTCTCTCGTTTTTATAGTAGACGGTACACATTTCCGTTGAAATAGTGAAACCGGCCGGAACTGGAAGATTCATGTTGCACATCTCGGCAAGGTTTGCGCCCTTTCCGCCGAGGATCTCTTTCATCGATGCATTGCCTTCAGCCCCCTCCGGGCCAAAGAAATAGACGTACTTTTTCGGCATTTCAGCCCTCCTAAAAAATAAAAAAAACAAAAAAACATGGGTTTATATGCACAAAAAAAGCAAAAATGCAAAATGTTAAAAAAATTTTTTGTAGGATTATAGAAATTCAGTATTGATGGACAATTTGACTTGACGGCTTTTTATCCTAAAATCCTCCGTTTTCTAACTTTATGAGTTGGGTCATGCAGATTACAAAAGCTCAAAAACGGCGCGTCGCCTACTTTTTTCTTTTCGGTATCGGAGTCATGCTTCTGCTTATAGCCGTTCTCATCGGCAACAGGCTCCTGAAGCGTGAAGACTGCTATTTCACAAGCTTTGAGAACATCTCGGTCGCCGGACTTTCCGAAGGTTCATCCGTCAAATTCCAGGGAATGAACATCGGCACGGTCTCAGAGATCACCGTCGATCAGGACAACACCGCTGTAGTCCACGTCGGCTTCTGCCTCAAACCTGGCGTCCCGATCAAGGGCGGAACCAAGGCGCAGCTCGGCACGATCGGCATCACGGGCCTGAAATATCTCGAGCTCAAGGGCGGAGGCCAGGGAGAGAACATCCCGGTCGGCGGAGAGATCCCTGCCGAAAAGAGCGGCTGGGACGAGATCACCGGCAAGGCGACCGTCATCGCTGAAAAGCTCGAATCGATCCTCAACCAGCTGAACGAAGACCTCAAGGGCGTCAACAAGGACGATGTGGAGAAAATCGTCAAGAACGTCAGCGGGATCACCGCTTCACTGAACTCGGTCCTCAGCTCGAATAAAAACGAGATCTCGATGATAATCAGGGATATCCACGACATCACGACCAACGTGAAGGCGATAACCGACAAGGAGGGTTCGCTCTCCAAGACGCTCGCGACCATCGAGGAGATAGTCACGAAATTCAATGAAGACTACAGAAACGCGCAGGTCGACGAGAAACTTGCGAAGGTTTTCGACCTGGTCGAATCGACCAAAAAGACCGTCGACACGATCGAGCTCCTTTTCGAGAGAAACGGCGAAAAGATCGACAAATCGCTCGACGAGCTCTCCGACGGCATGAGCAACTTCAGCGAATTTACCCGTATCATCATGGAGAATCCGTCGGCTCTGTTCGGCAATTCCGAAGCTAAGGGAGATGAGAAATGAAGAAGATAACGGCTGTAATCCTGATAACTCTGGCATCACTTTTTATTGTCTCATGTTCGCTCTTTTCGAAGGCGCCGGTAAAACACTACTATCAGATATACTACAGCCCGAAGGAGGGCACCGCACGGACGATCCCTGCGACAGTCAGGATCAAGTCCTTCGAAGAGGACAAGATCTACCGCCGCCACAACCTCGTCTACCGCAAATCATTCGAGGAGATGTTCTACTACAACACCCACTTCTGGGCTTCAAGGCCGGCGGACATGCTTACCGACATCGTTGCGAACCATATCGCGAAAAAGAATATGTTCTCCGAGGTGATAGTTTCGATGGACAAGCGTCCGAAGTACGTCATAACCGGCAGGCTGCTTGCTCTTGACGAGATCTTAAGCGGCGAGCAGCACTATGCAAGAGTCGGCGTCACCTTTGAACTCAGAGACTACGATTCCAACACCGTTATCGTAGCCCACAGCTTTGAGGAGCGCAAAGAGGTCGCAGGCAAGGAACCGGTCTATGTCGTCCGGGCAATGGGCGAAATAATTGATTCGCAGATCGAGCAGTTCATCGAAAAGATCTACGCTTCGATTCCCGAAGAAGAATAGCCGCTGGCACAGGATTCTGAGATGGATTTCAGGAAGATCGGTCGCTTTTTTTTCGCTTTTTTTATTGCGACAGCCGGTCTCCTTTATGCATCTGAAGCCCCTGCATACATCGACTCGACGCAGGTCGACGATCCGAAGATCCTCGAACAGCTGAACGAAGACCTGACGCTGATGCAGATGGAGACGGGAGCCCTTTTCGTCCCGTCGCTCACCGGTCAGCCGGACGAACCAGAATACTCGATTTTTCAAAAGGGCGTCTTCATCAAAAATGCCGAACCTGGCAGACGTGTCCTGCTCAAGCCCGGTGAATATACGCTTTTTATCGGCTCTGGCCCTGTAAATTTCCAGATGAAGATCGACGTTACGGTCGAAAGGGAGCGTGTCAGCGTCGTAAAACCGGTCTGGTCTGCGCTTTCGGTCCGCACGATCGACCCCAACAACAACGATATCCGCGAAAGCTACTCGATAATGGACGAGGAGACCAAGATCCAGATCGCATCAGGCACCGGTGCGGACACTCTCCGCGGCGAAAAGCACCAGATCTGGATCCTCAAGCCTGCGCTCTACAGGATCGCGAAACGAGGCGAATCACCCAACTCGTTTCAAAACTTCGTAACCGTCCACACAAGACCGGGCGACTTCAGCCAGGTGGTCATTATCTACGAGGAGAACACGCTTGCGGTCGTCGGCGGCGGCGAGGTCTACAGCGAACACGAAGACAACAGGCACCTTGGCGCGTGGTCATTCAAAGCGTCAATTTCCGGCAACTTTTCGCTCGTCAACACAGGATACCTGCGCGGAGGGTCGGGTTCAGTCAACAACTTCACGTTCGGAGCCAACCTGTATCTGAGCGCCACCTACGACAAGGACAATTTTCTCTTTGTCAACCGCCTTGAGGTCAACGAGCAGTTCCAGAAGTCAGCAGGCGAAAAGCTCCGTTTTATCAAGGACCTGATGAAATTCGACAGCTCTTTTGTCTACCGTTTCAACAAGTATGTCGGACCATATGTCTCGGTCCGCGTAAGGGCTCCGCTCGCCTACCGCTACTTCACGACATCGACGGAGCAGGATATCACGACAACTGTCGAGGAGTCGGACGGCGTGGTGCGGGAGCTTGAACCGGACACAAATTTTGTCTACGCGAAATCATTTTCGACAACGATCATCCAGGAGGGTATCGGAATAAACGCCGAATACGCCCTCAGAAATATCTTCAAGATCAACGGACGTGTCGGCTGGGGTTTCCGTCAGGATTTCAACCCATTCGCGTACGACATATCGCAACTGGACAGCAAAGGGACGATTGTTCGTATGGACTACTTTACAAGCTCCTACGGTCCTGAGTTTTACCTCTTTCTTTCGTGGTATCCACTCAGCTTTTTCGAGATCAAGGAGGAGTTCGACGCGCTACTGCCGATCAACAACGTAAAAGCCTTCAGTTTTCTTTCAAAAACCACTGCATCTGTATGGATCTCGCGTTTCGCGGCAATCCAGTACGAATTCGAGGTCGAAAAATCGGCAAGCCTGAAGTCAAACGACATCATAACCGACGAACACAGTCTGACTGTTCAGATCTACTACAACTTTTTGTGAGGTTACATGCATAGTGACAGTAAGCTGAAATTCTTCTTTTTGCTGCTTTCGTTCTCGATAATCCTCTGTCTGCCGCCGTTTCTGCTCGGCGGAGTCTACTCGCACACCGGAACGAATCTCATAATAATTGCAGTCTGCGCGGCTGTAACGCTTGTCTACACCTGTTACCTTCTGGTCCTGAAAAAGAGCTTTTCGATTTCGATGGTGGTCTTCCCTCTGCTGCTCATCATCCTCTTTGCGATGCTCCAGCTGATCCCGCTGCCTGTCGGACTGCTCAGGATCGTCTCTCCGAAGGGTGCCTATTTTCAACTGATAGACGGCTCCGGCGCACACCCGGCGACGATGTCGGTGACAGACACGGTCTATTCGATCTTCAGAGTCCTGTCGCTGATCTTTCTCAGCGTGATCGTCACGAGAAACATCTACGTCGGCCACAAACGCTGGAAGCAGATCACTATCGACGTCGTTATCTTTATCTCCACGATCGTTATCGTTTTTTCGACCGTTCTGGGTCTCATGCACACGACCAGCTGGCTCTACGGAAAGCTGGGTAAAAGCACCTTCCTGCTCAACTCGATAATCGTCAACCCGAACCATGCGGCGGGATTTTTCGGGATCTCGGGAATGCTCGCCCTCACCTCGATCTACTATGCCGAATTCAAACGCAAGAAATATTTCTACGCATCCCTCTTTTTTCTCCACACGGTCGCAGTGATAGCGACACTCTCGCGTGGGGGGATCACGGCATACCTTCTCGCCGTTTTCCTGATGCTTGCCCTCAACACGAAATCACTTAAAACGCTTGACAAAAAGAGGTTTTACATCGCCTTCGTCTCTATCCTGCTTGCCTTTTTCGTCGCATTCCAGGCAAGCGAGCTGATCTTCCGCGAGTTCGATTTTCAAAAAGAGGGCTTTTTCGACAAGGTGAAATTCAGCGAAGACGCCGCAGGTTACTTCAAGGACTTCTGGTTCACCGGGTCAGGGCTCGGCAGTTTCTCGAAGGTCTTTTCTTACTACCGCGCCAACCCGGAATCCCTCTTCCTTGAGCTTGAAAACGAACCGCTGCAATTCGTTCTCGAAAACGGGATCATCGCCTCTCTTCTCGTTTTTGCCGCATTTATACTCATCGTCGTCAGAGGAAGGCACGAAAGCAAACGCAGAAAGGGGCTCATTGCCACGCTCTTTTTTATCGTGCTTCACAACACGCTCGACTTTAACCTGCACAACTTCGCGTCGCTTTTCCCTGTGACCATCGTTTTGATCTTACTTGCAAAACCGATCGCTCTTGAGGGCAGGAGACGCATCGCGGTGCTCTCTTCCGTTGTCATACTTTCGGTCGTGACACTGATTTTCACGACCACGACAGGCGGCCAGAGACTGATGGGTTACACGGAAGAGGGGGCTCCTTACGATTACGAAACCCTGCTTTACTACAGGCCTGCAGATGTCCGCGTCCCTCTCGACAAGGCTCTGGAAAAGATAAATTCCAAAGACAGGCTGTCGTTCATCAACGCATCGAAAGAGATCGCATCGGTCCGGGCAAAGGCGCCGAAATACTACTACGGCTACTACCTCTCGGGCTACCATCTCCTGAAGATCGGCGCTGTCGAGCCGTCGCTCTACTTCTTCAGGCAGTCCCTCTCCCTGACGCAGAACTATGCAGACCACTTCGGAGGACAACTTCGCAGCAAGTACACATGGCTCCTCGACAAGATCTACACCAGGCTTGAAGAGAACGGCCACAAGGAACGGATCGTCGATCTGATCGAGATCAATGAATACAACAAAAAACCGGTGGAGCAGTTCATATTCAGGATCTCATCCGACAACGAGGCTGCGATACAGTTTGCATACGGTCACAGAGAACTCTTCTTCGTCTCGATCGTCCGGGATCTGGTAAAGAAAAACAACGTTACCGAGGCTCTCGCGCTCATCACTGAATCGCTTGAACGCAAGGATATCGAACCCCTGGACCACGGCAGACTTCTGGTATACCGGGCGAAACTCTACGAAAAGGACAAACTCTACGATGACGCCTACAACTTTTATATCCGCGGAGCCGCGCTCACGCAAAGCTTCCAGGATTACCTCTCGGCGGCATACTGCTCTTTACATCTCGACGAAAAGAGACAGGGCGAAATAGACGAGCTGATGCGCCAGAGGTCCCTTCAGCATTCGGCTAACCTCGCGAGCTATTACCGCTGGCTCTCCAGAAAGGCTTTCAACGCCTACAACCACTCCGAAGGCTTCAAATACCTTGAAAGGGCCGCATCGATTTCCAGAAATCCGGCATGGCATTTGGAGATCGCTAACACCTACGCAGGCAGGAAGATGCACTACTACGCATCTCAGAAATACCTGAAAATAATGAGAGAATTTCCCGATTACAAACCTGCTCTCATAAAAGAGCGTTACGAAAGCGAAAAGAAGCTGCTCGAAGAACAGGAGGAGCAGAAACGCAAAGAGATGATCCTTAACGGCAAAGGTTTCTGATTTTTTGAAAAAAACTGCCTAAAAAATTGATATTTAAAAAGTTATGGCTATAAGCCTCATCGTTGAGTCGGGATGTAGCTCAGTCTGGTAGAGTGCTGCGTTCGGGACGCAGAAGTCGCTGGTTCAAGTCCAGTCATCCCGACCACTTCTTTTTGAAATCACTTAACAAACGATGTTTTGAGGCTTTTCACCGCGAAGTACAGCTGTACAGTCGTCTATCACCATTCTCGCCATTTCGGAACGGGTCTCCAGGGCCGAACTTCCGATGTGCGGCAGAAGCGCCGTGTTTTCAAGAGTCATAAGTTTTTCGTTGATTTTCGGCTCGAACTCATAGACATCGAATCCCGCCGCGTAAATTTCTTTTCTTTCGAGAGCGTCAGCCAAAGCCGCTTCGTCGATAAGCTGACCGCGGGCAGTGTTGATGATTATCGCGCTTTTCTTCATCGTTTTGAGTTCTTTTGCTCCGATCATGTGGTGAAGTTCCGGCACATACGGCAGGTGCAGCGAAAGGAAGTCGCACTCTTTCAGCAGTTCGGCAAATTCGCAGTATTTCGCGCCGAGTTCCCTCTCAGCCGCTTCGTTTCTGCGCCTGCTCCAGTAGATTATGTCGAGACCGAACGCTTTTGCCCTTTTCGCCGTGGCGAAACCGATCCTTCCCATTCCGAGGACACCGAATTTCTTGCCGTCAAGCGACACTCCGTTGAAAAGTTCAGGTGTCCAGCCTTTGAATTTTCCTTCTCTCGCATATTTTTCGGCTTCGACCGCACGTCTTGAAGTCATCAGAAGAAGCAGGATCGCGATATCGGCAGTCGAATCGGTGAGGACTCCCGGCGTGTTCGTGACAGTGATCCCGTGCTCGCGGCAGTAAGCCAGATCAATGTTGTTGAAACCGACCGCATAGTTGGAAACGACCTTCAGATCCGGCATTTTGACAAGCAGTCCGGCGTCGATTTTGTCGGAAAGCATCGAAATGAGCCCGTCCGGATTCAGTTTTTCAAGACTTTCAGCCAGATTTTTATGCTCTTCCTCATTCAGAACAACAGTCTCAAAATTTTTGTCGGCAAGCAGTTCTTCATACCTTTTGCCCGGCAGTTTGCACGAAATAACGATTTTTTTCATTTTTCACCTCTCTTCTATTTTACAATTTCCCAAAGACCACCTTTGTCAGGCCAAACACGGCGGATAATATTCTGTTCTTGAAGAATTGCGATTTGTTTCGTTTATAGTGGTATAGTTGAAGTGTAAAATAGCCGCTACCGAAGACACCCTGGACGGCTGCAGAAAAAAATCACACCCTTTTCATTTTTTTTCGTAAAAACCGCAGGTACGGATTACTAACTGATTTGACAAACCTACCAAGAATATCGGCTCCTCGCGGGGCCTTTTTTTTTTGCCTTGATCAATCCAGAGAGACCCAGACCGAGGGACGGATCAAAGCATCGATGAAACCGGCGTTGCGGCCGCTGTTCACCTCACCGCCTGAGGAGACGTTTTCAACTAGATTCTGGTTGTTTCCGGGAGAGCGCAGCCACCAGAAGCCGGCACCGGAATCATCCGTCCAGGCTCCGTTCTTTTTCGCCTCTTCGGAGGCACGGCAGATCCTCGTTTCGACCCTTGGGAAATAGCGGACGACCTCGGCGCTGTTCAGCAGGAAGACCTTGTCGCCCTCCACGTTCGCACTGATCCTCGACCTCTCCTCATCCGAAAAAGCGGAGTTGAAGAAAGTTCCGTTAAGCCACCCTCTTATCTCGCTCTCGCCCCAGCTGTTGCCAGTATTTTCAGGGTTGAAACGGCGGGCGTCCAAACCCTCTTTGGTGATCATAAGAGCCTTTCCGTCCTGAATATCGAGAACATACCAGACGATCCCTGTTCCAGCGTAAGTGCCGAATTTTGACGCGATTTTCTTGGCATTTTCACGCACGACCATCTTTTTTGCAAGCGTGAGACCGGCGTTGTGAGCCTCGATTTCGGCATCCTCGGCCAGAGACTTGTCAAGCTCGATCCACAGAGCAGGACGCACCGTGTCACCAGTGTTCTGAGCCGCACCTTCCCTGCTGTTGAGCATATTCTCCATCTCTTTTATCTGAAAAATACGGCCTGCAGGATTCACAGCCAATATCCGCTGTTTGTCCGAAGGTGAAAATGCAGCATGGTAAAACTCTTCGTTCAACCATTTTGCAAGATCACCGCTGTAGCGGTAATTCACCTTGCTGAAAACAAGCGCCCTGTTGCCCTGGACATCGAGGATCTCCCAGCGCAGATCTCCGCAGCCGCTGTAGTTCTGGCGGCAGATCTCGTTCCCCGGGTCGATACGTCCGAAGCTCGGCAGCGCACGGGAAACAGCCGCGATCCTTGCGGATCTTTCGGCATCAAGGACCTTCTTGTCCTTCTTCTGTTCAGACTGTTTTACAGATGCTGACGCTTTCGGTTTTTCCGAAGAGTCCGACACCGCAGCCGGCTTTTGCGTCTCCGAGGTCTTTGCCGGAGCATGTCTGGAATTGCCTGCTGCAAGAAGAACAAAACTTATAAGTAAAACTGTCATTAAAAACAACGACTTTTTCATTTCTGAACCTCCATCTGTCAAACAGTAAACTTATTTAAGGTATAACAAAAATGAAAAAAAATGAAAGTGTACCGGATCTATTTTGCTGCAGCAAGTTCAGCCTTTCTCTTCTTTTCAGCCTTGGCCATGAACCAGATCGCAAGGAAGATGAATCCGAGCGATACCCAGTCGATGAGAGAAGGATATTTTCCGCCGAAAACCGCTGCGAAAATGACTGTCGAAAGCGTTCCGGCGATGAGCGATGTCAGACGGTTCGCAAGGTTCGCGAAGGTCGCCGTTCTGCCTTTGAACATGAAGATGAAAACTGAGAAGAAGGCGTTGATACCGTAGGCCGTGCCGACAAGTCCTGCCCAGATCGCCCAGTCCCAGTTGGTGTTGAAAAACGCCTTTGCGAACGGGTCGATCCTCGGTCCGGTGACGCCGAACTTACCTGCCGCAATAAGAACGCAGATCGTAACAAGCGTCATCGTGGTGAATGATGCGATCTGTTCGATTGCGAAAAATGCCTTGTTGTTGTCCCTTTTCACAGCCTTTTCTTCTGCCGGACGGGTGTTTTTGTAATAGTTCATGATGTAGATCCTGAACGCGTACGCCGCAATATAACTTGCGAAAATGACCATAAAGGGGATCGACGAGAAGGGGCTCTCCTTGCCGTCGCTGCCGCCGGTGAAGGCCTTGATGAGAACTGCGAAAAGCGCGATACACATAGCGATGTTCTCCTCCATAAAGACCTTCTTTTTCAGAATCCCTTTGCGGATCTGGATCGCATCGACGATCCTGCCGATTATGATGACCGAACCGCGCATGATGATCATCGCGACCATGACCGAGATGTGGTCGAACGTGTAGAGCAGAGTCGTGGTCGGAACTACGACAGCGGTGCAGATGCCCGAAAAGACGATGTATGGCAGCTCGCTCGGCATCGTTATGCCGCAGACCTTGATTTTCCTGACCGAATCGAGGCGGTACCAGCGCATGATGAGAACGACCGCCGTGACGAGCACGCTGGACGCCAGGGTGCTGTAGAAAAGGTATTCCATGCCGGGAAGTCCCGGGAAACCCTCGCCGGTTTTGAGAAAAAATTTAACTCCGACACCTGTGATGATGTAAAAAAAGAAGTAGCAGAAACAAAGCTGCAGAAGCCTTGAGGTCGAACTTGCAGCACTTTCCGAATATTCGTTGCCCAAAATGAATCTCCTTCTGAAAATGTAAATAGTTAGAGGTTACTGAACCGTAAATGTAAGACCGTCGTTGACTAAGTCAGGATCCGAAACTCCGAGCGCGTGCCAGCACGCATCGCTTGAATTTGTTGCAAAATTGAGAACATGAAGAATGCAGTCATCACCGTTATAGGGTCCGATTTTTTTAATTCCGGACTGAACAGTTGCGCCGCTGCAGATGATTCGAATAGCATAGGTAGTGGAAATGTTGCCGTTGATCAAATCCATATCATCGATAAAGAAATCTGTCTCTGTCTCGCCCGTATCGGAATTTGTGAACGACTGGAAATAGCTCATTGTTATGCCTGTCGAGTATTTCGGATATGCAGCAGAACCCATTTCACCGGCAACAGAGTGATTTACCTGAATGAATCTTTCTGTTCCTGAAATATTTGAGAGAGCTTCGAACTCCTCGACTGTTGCGATATGCTTTGTGTTGATGTTGACAACAAGCGTACCGTAAACAGATTTTTCACCGAGAGTCACGCTCGTTTCACACGGCGGGAAGTATTCCGAACCGTCCTGAACGCCGCCAAGACCAGAATATGTCGATGAGGGAAGCGCTGTAGGGTGGAAAAGTGTAACTGTTCCCGTGATTTTTACGCCGGAACCGTCGCAGTCCGTGCAGACTCCCGGGTCACCGGTGTCCGGTCCGGAGTCGCCGGTATCTGTCGGCTCGGAGTCGCCGGTATCTGTCGGCTCGGAGTCTCCGGTATCTGTCGGCTCGGAGTCTCCGGTATCTGTCGGCACGGAGTCTCCGGTATCCGTCGGTACGGTGTCTCCGGTATCCGTCGGTGCAGAGTCTCCGGTATCCGTCGGCTCGGAGTCTCCGGTATCCGTCGGTGTCGTGTCCCCTGAATCGGTTGTCGACGAATCGTCACGGCAAGAGAAGGTGCCGTTAGCCAGCTGACGGCAGTATTCGCCGAAATTTACATTGCAGGTCTTGACCGGGACCCATTCATTTGAAGCAGAATCTTCGACATACCTGCACTCCAGGACCTGAGTCAGATCGTTCGTGCAGGTCTGGGTATCCGTTGTCGGGTCGCACGGCGTTCCGTTTCCGCTGCTTGTTCCGCCATCTTCATCGTCTGCACACGCAACGACGAGCATAGCGCAAGCAACTAAAATCATTAATGAAATAAGTTTTTTCATGGGTTACCTCCTAAAAAAAACGCCGGAGAGCCTGCGCCCTCCGGCCGGAAAAAAACAACTATCTCTCTTTTCTCGCTGCAAATGGAACAAGAAGAGCCATAACGACGAAAAGAAGATACTTTGCAAAACCGAAATCGGTCGGAAGAGCCGTTACAGCGCACCCGCTGCCCTCATCGCCGCCGTCAGGATCTGCAGTGGGATCGTATTCATAGACAAACTCCTTCGAATTTACCGGGAGCTCGTTTACGTTGTCAGTCGAAACCTTTACCTTGACCTTGTTTATCTGGATCCTCGCCTTCTGACCGTTCGAAAGCTTGAAATCAGCGACGAAAAGCAGGTACTTCTGCTCGTCTACCATGTACTGCAGAGAGTCGGCAAGGTCACTGAACATAAATGTTGACGGGTTGTCGAATTTCGAAACCTTGGATACAAGCGTATCCTCGGGCGAAACAACGCCGTCGCCGTTTTTATCGATATAAAGAGCGAGCGATTTGATCCCCTCTCCGAATTTTACGGAGTCTCCGGGAGCCCTTACCGTTATCGACTGGATCGCATCGTTGGTGCCGATGGACTTCGTTCTGACAAGAAGCATCGGGTGGACACCGTTGAAGTTCTTGTAGTTCGGGACTTCAGGATCGTTTTTGTCTGATCTCGTAAAGATAAAGCCTTCGGTCGGCTCGAATCTGTAGGTTACGAAGTCGATCACGCTGCCCTTAAGGTCAACTGCACCGGCATCCGAAATTTTGAAGGACTCGGAGCCCTCGATGGTCATGAAGAATTTGCCAGCCTGACCGCTCTCGGAATTCGTCTTGGCATCGGCGACAACAAGGAAGTTGTGCTTTACGCCGGGCTCATAGAGTCTGTTCACCTCATCAAGAACTGTAAATTCGAAGTAAGAAGACTTGACGTCGGCGGCAGAAGCCATCTCGACATCGCCTTCGTCGACAAGACCGTTGCTATTTATATCCTTATAAAGTTTAAAGTTGCTTACAAGGACATCGGGATCGGTGTTGATCTTGAAAGAGCCGCCGTTGAAGCTGAATTTGCCCTTGTCGGCAGTTGAAAGCAGGTAAAACTGTCCGAGAACAAGTCCCTGGTTTTCACGCGGGATGATTACTGTGGAAGAGCTGTCCGGAGAGTTTACACCCTCGTTGAACTCGATCTTAGCACCGTTAGAAAGGTCGCCGGCCGCATCCTTCACGCACATGTTGTCGATGCACTTTTTGCCGTCCTTGCAGTCGGTATCATTGGTGCAGTAATCCTCACCGGAATCGGTCGCAACACCGCCGCACTTTGTTTTCGGCGGAAGCTCGCACTCAGTTACAAGCGGGCAGGTCCCGAGTTTAAGTCTGAGCGGGATGTTGCTGTTTGTGTGGTAAACGACATTTGAATCATCAGAAATATCCGCCGAGTTTTTGATGACCTCGTTCTTCGCAAGGTTATCCTTCGGTCTAACAACGAATCTGATCCACGCACCGTCCTCGCAGGTCATCGTAGATTTGTCGCAGTAATAGATCTGATCAGCGACCTTGCGGGCATTTGCGAACGGGAAGCCGCCGTTGACATCTTCAACCGGTTTCCAGTCAGTACCGTTGCCGTACTGGTCGAACTTCGTAGCCATCTCGGTCGTTCCAGGAACATATTCGACCTGTGACGGAAGCGTATCCTGAAGCATTACGTTGTAAGCGATGTATTCGCCCCAGTTCTGGAGCTTGATCGTGTAGTAGAAGGGTCTGTCCGAGCAGATCGCATCCTCTTCCTTCGCGCAGGAGCAGTAGTTCTTCTCTCTGCCGTCAGGAGTCTGCGGGTTCTGCGGGATATCGAATGCCGGCGTCTTGGTATCGACGCTGACGATCATGAAATTGGTGTAGACCTGGTCCTGGTTGGCGCCGATCTTGAGGTTGAACTGAGTGTCACCCTTCTGAAGGTGCTCGGCAAAACCCTCGTAGGTCTTTGCGTCGATCATGAAGACATCGGCATCGATCGCGTATTCGATCGGGTTTGTCGTCGATGCAGGGTTGTTCGGATCACCGATGCAGAAAGGAACATCGTCCTGCCAGCCGAAAACCGACGAAATCGAATTGAAAACCTCAGTGTAGTTAAAGGGCATCCCTGCTGAATCCTGAGTTCTGAACGGGTTGCAGTCATTCGCCATCAACGTGTAGTCCGCTGTTGCATGCTGTCCCTTGATCGCCAGGCCCTCAGGCTCGGCAGCTCCGAAAAGGTTGAGCCCTGTCGAGCTGGCAAGTCCCGGGTCACCCTCGAAGGAGAGGAGGCCGAGTCTTACCTGCGCCTCGCTCGGAAGCTCGAAGCCTCCGACCGTAATTTCAGCCGCCTCGAAGCGGTATGCCGCAAGACCGTGGTAGATGTAGATCTTTTTTGCAGCGATGTGAGCCGAGGTGTAGACGAACGGAAGCGCCCATCCGCCGACAAGTCCGCTTGTGGTGAGATAGTTCTGGTGGTTGCTGCACGCCATTCCCTTAACGTTGTAATCGCCGTAAATTGCCTCGCCGGGCTTCATTCCGCGCTGTTCGCCCATTGTGACAATCTGTTTCATGAAGTCGGTGACATCGACACGGTAAGTGTAAACCGCCGTTTCACCCGCATTAGTGTCTGCCGGCATATCAAGAGTCTCGAACTCAAAGCCGCCCTGGGATGTAGGTCTCGGCATTCCCTGGTAGGAAGCTGTAACCTCTTGGGTGAGCGTTAAGGTCGGATCCTGCGAGTTTGTAAAGGTAAGCGTTACCGAATTGTCGGTCGGTGTGTTCAGGTTGTCCGGATCATGACCTGAAAGCCAGATAAGGAATGCGCGGTCGACATCGGCATCCGTGGGAACATGCTTTGAAGTGAGTGTATAGGTAGAACCAATATTCGGATCAATACAGGAATCCGCCTGCGGGTTTCCAGCTGTTGTCGTTGCCGTACCTGTAACCTGTTCGATCAAGGATTTGTGCATAATGAAAAAGTCCCATGCACCCTCCTCCCATTTGAGCTCTTTGCCGTCGGGCGCTACCGAAACGTTCGGTCCCAGAGCCGCTGTGAGAAGGAGCGGAAGCATTAATGTTAAAAGTCCAAAAAGTTTTTTCATAAACTACCTCTTAGATAATTGGTTAATGAACAAAACAAAATATATATATTTTAGCAAAGAGATTGCTTTTGGCAATTATTTGCTCTGTTTTCATTTTCAGTCCTGAGGAGAAAACATCTCCCGGAGACGAAACAAAAGCATGTCTCTAAAAAAATATTGACTTACAAAACTTTTTGACTAAAGTATCCGCGTTTTTTTCGTACTATTTTTTGGAGGTTCTTTATGTACGCAATGATCGATTTCGGCGGCAACCAGCTCAAGGCAGTTCCGGGTGAGAAGGTTTCCGTTTATAATCTGGACAAAAAAGAGGGTGAACTTATAGAAAACAAAAACGTTCTTCTTTTTTCCGACGACCAAAATGTTTTTGTCGGCAAGCCTTACCTTACCGACGTGACCGTAAAACTCGAAGTTGTTAAAAATTTCAAAGGTAAAAAGGTCATCGTTTTTAAAAAGAGAAGAAGAAAAACAAGCAAGGTCAAAAACGGCTTCAGACAGAGCTTCACCCAGCTTAAGGTTCTTGAAATAACAAAATAGTAATAATATCGGGGGATTATCATGGCACACAAGAAAAGCGGCGGTAGCGCAAGAAACGGTCGTGACAGTGCAGGTCAGAGACGCGGCATCAAAAAGTTCGGCGGTGAGATGGTTCTTGCCGGCAACATCATCGTTCGCCAGTGCGGAACGAGATGGATTCCGGGCGAACATGTCGGACTCGGCAGTGACTACACAATCTACGCTCTTACCGACGGCGTTGTAGAGTACGAAACCTTCATCAGAAACGGCAAAGATAGAAAAAGAGTTCACGTACGTCCGGTCGAAGAATAGGACTCCATTAGATACGTTATACGAACTCCCGGCAACGGGAGTTTTTTTTTACTTCGTTGAATCATGAAATTTGTCGATCAAGCCATAGTTGAAGTATCAGCAGGAAACGGCGGAGCCGGAGCCGTAAGTTTCCGCCGCGAAAAGTATATCCCGCTCGGCGGTCCCGACGGCGGCGACGGCGGAAAGGGCGGCGACATCGTTTTCAGAGGCGATGAAAACATCACTACGCTCTACGACATCCGCTACCGTCATAAAATCAAGGCCGAAAACGGTCAGAACGGCATGGGTGCGAACATGTACGGCAGAGCCGGAAACGATGAAATCATCAAAGTTCCGGTCGGAACGCTGATTTATGACAACGGAACATCAGAACTTCTGGCGGACATCACAGCACACAACCAGAGCGAAATCATCTGCCGCGGCGGGATCGGCGGACGCGGCAACGCCAAGTTCAAAACAAGCGTAAACAAGGCTCCGCGCTATGCTCAGGACGGCATTCCAGGTGAATCAAGGATCGTCAGACTGGAGCTCAAGCTGATTGCCGATGTCGGGATCATCGGTTTCCCGTCCGTAGGAAAGTCGACCCTGATCAGCATCATCAGCAACGCTCGTCCGAAAATCGCCGATTATCCGTTCACGACGCTTATTCCGAACCTCGGAGTCGTGGATGCCGGAGACTTTTTTACCTATGTTGTCGCGGATATCCCAGGGCTTATCGAGGGAGCGCACACAGGTGCCGGGCTCGGTCACAGATTCCTGCGTCACGTCGAAAGATCGCGCTTCCTGATCCACCTCGTCGAGATAAACCCTGCAAGGAAATCGCCGGTCGACGACATTGAAAAGATAAACCGCGAGCTCGAACTTTTCGACGAAAATCTTGCGAAACGCGAGCAGATTTTTGTCCTCAACAAGATCGATTCCTACACCGAAGAGCAGGAAGAACTTCGCCGGCAGCTTCGTGAATATGTCGGCGAACGGCCCTACTTCGAGATCAGCGGAATAACACGCAGCGGCATCAGGGAACTGATGAATTTTGTCTCGGCCAAGGTGGCGGAATACCGGAAAAACGAACAGGAAGGGCAGAATACTCAATAAACCCCCGTTCTAGTTGACAATATCGCCTTTATACTTATAATTATATCTGATACTTTATTATTTCGCACAGATGCGGAGGATCGTTATGTTCAAAAAAGTTATGGTGTTCGGGATTTTGATGCTTGCATGTACAGCGATTTTTGCCCAGTCAATTCTTGACGACAAAATCCAGATGAACGATGAAAACTTCATAAAGGCCATTGCCGATGCGGACGTTGTCGTTACCGCCGTCTATATCCAGGGCGGAAAGACAAAGGCTAAAGTCAGCGTAAAAAAGGCAATTGTCGGTGATGTTTCCGGCGATATCGAAATTGTCGGCATCGACAACGAAAAGCTGCGCCGCCGCTACAAACGCGACGACTACAAAAAGGGTGACACCTACCTTTTTATGCTCAAAAAGAACGGTGCACAGTACAAGCTGATCGAAGACAGCGTTTCGATCCCGATGACCCGTGATGACAAAGCGAACTTCTCGCTCATCACCCCATATCAGATCAACTTCTGGCAGCCGTTTGACGGGAAACTTCTCGAAATCGCGATCAAGGCGATCCGCGAAAAATCCGAAAAGATGATGAACGACGCGACAAAATCGGAGTTTGACGCCCTCGTTGCCGGATATATCGAGAAGAACGATCAGACATCGCTCAGAGCGGCTCTTGCCGTTGCAAAATACGCAGATCTTGTTTTCGATTACGAGACTTACGACAAATTTATCAGCGGCACGAACACTCTTGCCTGCATCGCGGTCAAATTCTCGGGCAAAATCATGGGTGAAATTTATTTCAACCAGAACATTCTCCCGAAGGCTGAAGGCTTCAACCCGGACAATCAGACAGCTTTCGGATACGCTGCGATGTCACTTTATTCGAAGCAGAGCATTCCGACAATCGGCAAAATTTTGAACAAGGCTTCGATCTACAATCCATCGACATCCGAATGTTTCCCTGTTCAGAAACCGGCAAGCAACAAAGAGGTTTTCGTAAGGACGCTTATCGAGATCGACGCTCCCGAGACGATGAGACTTCTTGTAGCCCAGATCGAGAGCGGCGACGCGGAATGGCTTTCCAAGGTCCTCGCGATCGTTGCAGAATACGAGGGCGCTGACCTCACCGAAATGGTTCTCAAAGCTGCAACCGACGAGAGAAGCTCGGAAAGAATGTTCGAGTTCAACGCTTACTTTGACAAAACCCGCTCGAAAGCTACTGCCAAGACACTCATTTCGCTCTTCAAAAAGAGAAGCGACATACTTTGGAACAAGGCGATCCTGGCTTATGTCGGCAAGTATAAATTCCCCGAGACACTCCCCTTCCTCATCTCAGTCCTGAACGAAAACCCGAACGAGGAGATCCGTACGGCGGCTGCGATGGCGATCGGTCAGGTCGGTCACGTCGACGGGGCAAAGCCGCTTTACGACTTCATCACAAGAGAAAGGTCGATCCTTGCGAAGTCGATCGGCATCGAGTCGCTCGCAAAAATCAACGACAAGTCCGTCCAGAAGTATCTGAAGGATATAAACCGCAACGAAACCGATCCTAAGGTCAGAGAGGATGCCGTAAACGCGCTCGAAGACAACCTCTTCCTGCTTAGATACGGAAGAGAAAAGGATTAGTTTAGTTGACGCCTTCTGACGATTTTCATTCAAAGCTGAAAAACTGGCTCGACTGGCAGCAGGAACTTGAGCCTTTTTTCTTCGGCGACCGCTTTCTCGGTGACTTTAACAAAACACTCGAAGATGTTCTGAGAACCATCTCTCCTGAACCGGATATCTCTCCGCTTCTGAACGCAGCACCAGGAGTCCCGGCAAAACCGGCAGAGCAGAAGACACAGCCTGCGGAAGAGAGCGCATTCAAGTATGATCCATCGCTTTCCCCCGTCGAAAACCTTCAGCGCGAAGTCTCGCAATGCAAAAAATGCCAGCTTGCAAACGGCAGGACCAACACCGTTTTCGGCGAAGGCAACCTCAATGCCGAGATCATGTTTATCGGCGAAGGGCCTGGAGAGACCGAGGACAAGACC
This sequence comes from bacterium UBP6_UBA1209, assembly GCA_002309575.1. GTDB lineage: Bacteria > UBP6 > UBA1177 > UBA1177 > UBA1177 > UBA1177. Next base: position 21,298 of record DBXP01000055.1, read on the forward strand.
GGCAGACCTTTTGTCGGCGATGCCGGGCAGCTGCTCACTAAAATTATCGAGAACGGCATGAAAATTCCAAGAGATTCCGTATATATAGCCAACATAGTGAAGTGTCGTCCGCCGCGCAACCGGGATCCGTTTCCCGAAGAGGCGGCAAACTGTATCGGCTATCTGAAAAAGCAGATCGAGATCGTCAACCCCAAAGTCCTCGTACTCCTGGGCAGAGTTGCGACGCGGTACATTCTGGGGCTTGAAACGACACTTTCGGCAGCCCGCGAAACAAGCCACACTTACAACGGCATAAAAACCTTCGTAACCTACCACCCGAGCGCTCTCCTGCGCAACGAAAACCTGAAGCGGCCTACTTGGGAAGACATCAAAAAAGTTATGAAATTTCTGGCTGAGGCACGATAAATCCATGTTTGCAAGTAACCTTTTTCAAAAAAACAGGTCTCATATCCGGTTTAATGGAGGTATTATGAGTAATAATAGCAAAAAACTGGCTTCACTTATTTTTCTGCTGATCTGCACGCTGTCACTTTCGGCTTCGTCCGTACTTGAGCTTGTCGGAGCGCAGGATTCAGTCCACCCGTTCACTTCAAGAATAATTTCGACAGGTGCCGAGGCTGCCTACTTCAATCCGGCTGATCTCGCAACCCTGGACGATTCCTTCAAAATCGGTATCGGGATGACAATTCAGAACAAGTCGATCAGACATAAGCTGCGTCCTGACGGATACGATATCACAAGTCATATTTATGATGTCGATACCGGAAGCATGGGTGCCGGGATAGACGGGTTTTATGCTCCGATGGCTACAGCGGATCTTCTGAACAAACGAGGCTCCTCGGACTACGACTCGTTCGGCGGAGTCATCACTCTCGGTGCTGTCAAAAACATCGCGAGAAAAAGTCTTGAGAAAATCGGCGGCCAGCTCACCGTCGGCGTCTACGCACTTCTCCCCTTCTCCGGCATCCAGACTCAGGAGCCCTTCTTCAACGACGAAAGGGAACAGTACTTCTCAAACAGCCTCCAGTTCGAGCTCTACGGCGACCGTCTGAAACAGTTCAGCGCGGCTCTCGCAATCGCAGGAAGGTTCAGCCACTACTTCAGAATCGGTGCCGGACTCGCGATTTCGACCTATACGAAGACTCAGAACCGTGTTTTTGTCCCGAGCCCGACTTCGCCTTCGATTCAGCTCATCAACGCAAAAATGAATGTCGGCGCTTCGGTCATGCCCTACTTCTCGTTTGTCGCAAACCCGGTTGCCGGATGGCATCTTACCGGAACTTTTCACTTCCCGACGAACACCGGTATCGTCAAACTCAACAACGAGATGCAGGTTCTCGGCTGGGAATATGACGAGGGCACCAAAACAGGTTACCTGACTGCCGACTCACAGATGACGGCGGGCTGCCAGCCGATCAAGCTCTCTGTCGGAACCTACTACAATTTTCAGGTCAAGGATTATACTCTCACCCCGTTGGCCGGCTTTGAATGGTCGAGGTGGTCAACCTATGTGAACCGTCACGGCGAAACACCCGCTGACAAGTGGAACGACATCTTTTCGGCAACCGCAGGCTTGATTATGCGCCACCCGGAGCGTCGTGCGGCATTCGGCTTCACCTATGTTCCAAGCCCGGTTCCGGCTCAGACAGGCCGTGAAAACTACGTCGACAACGACAGATTCGGCTTTTCTCTCGGCTACCACGAATATTTCAAAGTTACGGATCAGGTCAAAATCGGAGCCGGCTTCAGCGGCTCGCTGCAGTGGCTTATAGCCAGAACCGAAGAAAAGGACCTCGAAAGATCCGTCAAGGACGGCGGGCTTGTTGACGAGCTTCCCGACGATGCGGAATACTACGGTTCGCAGGCGACATCAGAAGAATTTGATGAGATAAAATCGGGGCTTCAGACAAACAACCCCGGGTTCCCAGGATGGGAAAGTAAAGGTTTTTTAGTTAATATCGGATTGGCACTTGAAGTAATTTGGTAACTTTATTTGGAGGTTTTATTATGAAAAAACAGCTACTTACAATTTTCACGATTTTTGCAGTTCTATTTTTTATCTCCTGCGGCGGCGATAGCAATAAAGACAACACCGATACAGGAGACACATCAGAGCCGACAGACACCGGCGACACAACCGAACCAGCAGATACCGGCAGCACCGAACCGACTGATACCGGCAGCACCGAACCGACAGATACCGGCAGCACAGAACCGGCAGATACGGGCAGCACCGAACCGAATGACACCGGCAGCGACGATGAACCGGCAGATACCGGCAGCGACGATGAACCGACAGATACCGGCAGCGATGATGAACCGGCTGACACCGCTTGTCCAGAAGAAGTACAGCAGTACGCAAAGTATCTCGGCAGATGGGCGCAGGAGATAATCCTCCATTCGAAATCTTCAACATCTCTCGCTAAAAACGTACCGAGCATCACGACAAGATATGTTCTCGCCGACTTCTACATCAACGACAAGTGTCAGCTTGATATGAAAAAGGTTGACAACAAACTCTGCAGAACCGACAACCGCACCGGTGACAACGTTGCAAACAAGGGAAACGTACTCTTCAACGAACCGGATTCAAAATTCAACACGATTTTCCACCACTGGAAACCCTATGACATCGAAGGTCAGGAGGATATGCCTTACATTGAAATCAGCGAAGAAGGTGATTTCATAATCAATAAGGATTGGGAGCTTCGCGGTGCAAATATGACAAATCCTGCAACCGAAGAGATGCCCCAAGAAGACAACGATTCAAGAATTTTCGACCACGATCAGGACGGCAAAGCTGCATTTACGATTAAATTCAACGGCTTCGTAAGCGGTCCGATCTACTACGTTCAGAGACTCAGCCACATCTTCACCGGTCACTTTGTCGCTGACAACAAGGTCGAGGGCAACATCGAATGGACAGACGAGCAGTATGCTCACCAGGACACTCCAAACCTTACCCTGAAAGGTCAGAAGACAACAGAAACCTTCACTAACAAGTCAATATTCCAGTTCGTAAAGGTTGATGACGACATGAACTGCGAAACAATGCTTCAGCAGGTTGACGCAGGCACCCTTTTCGACCTCGTTGATCCGAATGCCGGCGACGCGACAGGAAAATAACAGGCGACACACATCTCACAAAAATATCTAATAAATTTAATGGCTTATTTTCTAAAAACTAAAATTTGAGGAGGTTTTTTTGTTAAAAAAATACTATATCTCTATCCTTATTATTATCTTTTCCACGCTCATGATCTCATGCGGAGAAGAGAGTGGAGAAACAGAAAAAGATGAAAACGGGAATCCGGAAACAAGTGCGGAACCGACCGATTCTGATACCTCAAACGAGGAGCCGGCATCACAGCCAGACAGCGAACCTGAAAATCCGGCAGCTTCAGACAACGACAGTGAGGCCACCGGCGACGAACCGTCAGACGCTGAACCAACCCGGGACGAACAGCAGAACACAGGTGATGATGAGCCAACAGATTTCGAAAGCGATACTGAGCTTTTTGACAAATTTGTCGGCAGATGGGCACAGAAAATCATCTACCACTCCAGCTCAAGCACATCGCTGATGAAAAATGTTCCAAGCGTAACCGTTAGATACATCGTCGCAGACATCTTCGTCAACGACAGGGGCGAACTCGACATGGACAAGGTTGACCGCAGAACCTGCCGCACCGACAACCAGATCGGCACGAATGCACTCAACAGCGGAACTGTCCACTTCAACGAGCCGCAGTCAAAGTTCAACTACATCTACCACTACTGGAAAACCGCAGACATCCCGGGGCACGAGGGCACTCCGTTTGTCGAAGTCGCGAAATCGGGTGATGATATTCTCTTCCGCGTCAACAAAGACTATGAGCTCCGCGGCGCAAATATGGAAAATCCGGAAACCGAGCCGATGATGACGAGCGACAGCGACCCGCGTATTTTCGATCAGGACGAGGACGGACATGCCGCCTTTACTGTCAAGTTCAACGGCTTTGTGAACGCTCCGATGTACTATGTCCAGCGTCTTTCATACGCTTTCAACGGCAAACTTACCGCCGAGGGCAGAATTGAGGGCAATGTCGAGTGGCTTGAGGATCAGTACACCCATCAGGAGACGCCCGACCTGACTTTGAGAGGTCAGAAAACCACAGTAACCTTTACCGAAAAAAGCCGTTTTCAGTTCATAAAAGTTGCAGAAGACATGGACTGTGAAACGCTTCTCGAAAAAGCCGATGCCGGAGAGATTTTCGACATCACGGATCCATACGCCGATGAAATCATCAACAACACGATAACTCACAAGTAACTGTAATTATTTAAGAAAAACTAGTTCAGAACTGTCCCGAAAAACAATTATCCAGTTGTTACCCTACCACATTGACGAGTTTCCCAGGAACATAGATAACCTTTTTGATCTCTCCTGATTTCAGGAACTTGGAGAAATCCTTTGCACGGACAAGCGCCTCGACCTCGGCCGCTGTCGCCGATGTGCTGACTGAGATTTTGTCGCGGAGTTTGCCGTTTACCTGGATCACGATGGTCATCTCATCCTTGACGAGCGCCTCGTCGCTGAAGGTCGGGAAGGGGGTCGAAACGATCTGCTCCATGCCGCAGATTTCGGCGAGCTCCTCGGTGATGTGCGGCGCGAAGGGGTTGAGAAGCAGGATTATAGTACGCAGCGACTCCGCGAGGACCGCCTTGTCATCCTCGGTTTCAGGTTTGAATTTGTAGGTTGCGTTGACAAGCTCCATGATCGCGCTGATCGCCGTGTTGAAGTGGAATCTTTCGATTTCGTCGCCCACCTTTTTGATGGTCTCGTGAGTCTTCGACCAAAGCTCCTTCGCCGCGCCGTCAACCTTATCCAACGGCTTTAATTTATTGATAATTTCGGCATTCGGAACCACAATGTTCCAGACTCTGAAGAGGAAGCGGTTGCAGCCGTCGACACCGTCCTCCGACCACTCCAGATCCTTCTCCGGCGGAGCAGCGAAGAGCACGAATAGCCTTGCTGTATCCGCGCCGTATTTATCAATCAGCTGAAGCGGATCGACGACATTTTTCTTCGATTTGCTCATCTTCTCGACCCTGCCGACATTGACCGGCGAATCGTCAGAAACCGTGAAGTATTTACCGTCCTTCTTGTAGACCTCGTCAGGATACAAGTAGCCGGAATCATTGGAATAAGATTCCATGCAAACCATTCCCTGAGTGAGAAGGTTCTTTACCGGCTCCCTGAATCCGACATAGCCCAGATCGGCGAGAACCTTGGTGAAAAACCGCGTGTAGAGCAGGTGCATTACCGCGTGCTCGACTCCGCCGATATACTGGTCGACCGGCATCGCATGGTCAACCTCGCGCCTCGAGAATGGAGCATCCGGACTCTTCGGGTCACAGTATCTCATGTGGTACCACGAGCTCTCGACGAAGGTGTCCATCGTGTCAGTCTCTCTGGTCGCCTTGCCGCCGCAGACAGGACAGGTCGTCTCATAAAATTCGGGCATATCCTTGAGCGGGCTTGTTACGCCGCTGAACTCGACATTTTCGGGAAGCCTTACCGGAAGGTTCTCGATCTTTTCGGGAACGGTGCCGCACTTCGGGCAGTTGATCATCGGAATCGGTGTGCCCCAGTATCTCTGGCGGCTGATCCCCCAGTCGCGCAGTCTGTAGTTGATGCCGATTCTCCCCTTCCCCTCCTTGATGACGTAATCGCTGATCCTCTTCTTCGCGTCGGTCGATTTTGTGCCGTCGAAGATGCCGCTGTTTACGAGAATTCCGGGCTCGGTGTATGCCTCGGTGAGCGGCTCTGCGAGAGGCTTGTCCTCAGGCTGGATGACGATTTTTATCGGAAGGTCGTACTTCTTCGCAAAATCGAAATCGCGCTGGTCGTGAGCCGGAACCGCCATGACGATTCCAGTTCCGTAGCCGGCAAGGACGAAGTTCGCGAAATAGAGCGGAATCTTCTCGCCGGTGAGCGGGTGAATCAGGTATTTTCCGGTGAAGAAGCCCTTCTTTTCGTAGTTCTCGTCGCGTGTCTCAAGGTGCAGACGCTTTACCTCGTCGATGAATGCCTGCATCTCGGCGCGGTTCGGAGCCTCCTCAAGAAATTTTGCCGTAAACTCGTGTTCGACCGCCATGCTGACGAAGGTTACGCCCATCAGCGTGTCGGGGCGTGTCGTGAAGACAGTCGCAGTCTCGTCGCTGTCGGCGAATTTGAAGTCGATGTAGGTACCAACGCTCCTTCCGATCCAGTTGCGCTGCATCTCCTTGACATTGTCTGGCCAGCCAGGAAGCTTGTCGAGGCAGTCCAGAAGCTCCTGCGCATATTCGGTGATTTTGAAGTACCACTGCTCTATTTTGCGCTTTTCGACAGGGCATCCGTGACGCCAGCAGATGCCGTTTTCGACCTGCTCGTTTGCAAGGACGGTGTTGCACTTCGGGCACCAGTTGACCTCGCTGTTCTTTTTATAGACAAGTCCGCGGTTGAACATCTCGATAAAGAATTTCTGTTCCCAGCGGTAGTATTCAGGCCTGCATGTCGCGGTCTCGCGGCTCCAGTCGTAGCTGAAACCAAGCTGGTAAAAGCGCTCGCGCATGTTGTCGATGTTGGCGTAGGTCCACTTTGCCGGCGGAATTTTGTTCTCTATCGCCGCGTTTTCAGCCGGCAGACCGAACGAATCCCAGCCTATCGGATGGAGGACGTTGAAGCCTTTTCTGAAGTAGTATCTGGCAACGACATCACCTATCGAATAGTTTCTGACGTGCCCCATGTGAAGTCTGCCGGACGGATAGGGAAACATCTCCAGCATGTAGTATTTCGGTCTCGGATCGTCTGCCCCCTTGTACTCAAAAACGCCCGATTTCCTCCATTTTTCCTGCCATTTTTTTTCAATTTCCTTGTGGTCGTACATCGTTCCTCCAAACGTAAATCATATATCCTTCAGCGGGACATTAAACCTGTAATTCTTCTTCAAAAAGTTGACCAGATACCTCTTGTTAGCCTCTTTCAGCTTTTCGCAGATGTCCGATATGCGGTCGACCTCCTTTTCTCCGAACGGATTTTTTTTCATCAGATTTTTATTAAGATAGCTGACGATCTTCCTCTCCTCGCCCTGAGAGACCATGATCTCAGCATTCAATAAAACCAGATAGTTATGATAGTTGAACTCACCCGGCGAGAGGTATTTTTCGTTTTCGAGAATATAGTTGAGCCCGTTCTGCGTCTTTGTCATATCGCCCTGGTAGTAGGTGATTTCCGCTGCAAACGCCAGAGCCGGAAGATAGAACTTGTTGCACTCGAGCATCGCATCGATCATCGCGAAGGTCCGCTGCTTGTCGCCCAGATTGCGGTAAGCCTCCGCCTTGAGATAGAGCAGCGCCGGCTCGCAGCGGTTGATCTCGGCCATCATCTTGTCGACCTCGCGTGAGACGAACTCGTATTCGCCCGCCTCCTTCTGCTTGATCTGTTCCCTGACAAAGAGCCAGAGCTTGTCGTTGTTTTTGCCGATTTCGAGCTTCGAATCCGCCTTGTCGAAAAGCATGTACCTGTTGTAGATCTCGTTCAGCTTTTTGCGCGCCTCCTTGTTGTCTCCGAGCTTTTCAAGAGTCCCGACAGCCTGGAAAACAGCTCCGTATTTGAGATACTCATCTATTATTTTGAACCTGTTCTCTTCACTCTCAAGCGAGTAAATCCTCTCCAAAACCTTAATGATTTCAGGTATTTCATTCTTTAAGGTCAAGACATCGAAGAAGGCGTAGAGAATCTCCAGACTGTCATGGTTCTTATCGAGAAGCCCCTTGAGCTGGTTGAAGTAGATGTCATCCTTCGTAAGCCGGTATTTCATCCGCAGAATCTTTGCCGTCCGCTCGATTTCCGGCTCCTTTTCGTTTATCTTTTCGTATGCCGCAGCAGCCTCCTCGAGATAGCCGTTCTTTTCGCTGCACTCGGCTCCCTTCGCAAAGACCTCATCGTCGATATCGTTCTGGAAGAACTGCTGAAGCTCGTGGTATGCGAAATAGCAGCTGCTGTAGTCGCCGTTCGCAAGGGCTGTTTCAAGGACCAGCTTGATGTCATCCGCGCTGCGGTTCGTATCCATCTTCTCCTTCATGTAGAGAGCCATCCTCGCAGCTTCAGCAGGGTTTCTCTGAATAAAATCGTGAACGATTTCACGGCAGAAGAATCTCCCGGGGCAAGCGGAATAGAAGCCGTCGGCAATTACGTCGTCACGCTTCGCGGCCTCGCCCAGAGCGACCTTCGCCTCGCCGTAAAGATAACGCTCCCTGCTGAGGGCCTTCCAGTTGTTGAGAGCCGTGAGATCGCTCTCGATGTCATCAAGCGTTTTTTCGGATTCGACCGCCATCCTCGACTTTATCAAGATCTCAAGCTTTTGGGAGAGCTCGTAAAGCGGAAATGCCGCCAGTATCCTGTTGTTCAGGTTCTCCGCTGCCGAAAAATGCCTCTTACGAAGCATCAGAAGCGCTGTGTAAAAGCTCTGCCTAAGATTAGATTTAGTAATAATTTCAGGTTCTTTCAGTTCAAGAGCAGCAATTGCCGGCTCGGATTTCGGGAACTCGGAATCAAGCTTGTGGTAGAGCGCGATACCTGCCGGAGCCTGCCTCCCCTCGATCATATCGATAAGGTCGGAAAGTTCCCTCCCCTTGTCCGAAACAAGTGTCGAATAGATCCTGAACTGCGAAAGGATCTCCTCCTCCTCCGCTCCGATGTGGAAGTCGTAGATCGCGAAGGCCTGCATCCAGAGGACCGCCTTTTTCAGGCTGTCGCCGAGCCCCTCGCGGATATCCGCCATCTTGTAGTTTTCGACGACCGATTCGAACTCCGCATACGAAAGCGAAGTAAAATTCTCCTCAGGATTCTCCAGAAGCGTGCGGTACATCTGCTCCGGATCTTTTTTAAAGAGATACGAAAGCCCGACGACCAGGGCGATCAGAAGAACGAAAGCGATAAAAAAGTTCCTCAGACGGAGCCTGTTGTAGTGCGGGTCGTTTTCCGGTTTTTGAGGAACGATCGTAATGTTTTTAAGCACTTGAATCTTTTTGTTGTTTTCAGGTTCACCATCTCCTTCTATATCCGGATACTTTTCAAGCTCGCGCTTCGCCGCAAAGTGGTTCGGGTTCGCGGCAACGACCTTACGAAGCTCGCGGACACCCTCGGCTGTCTTGTCGAGGTTGAGAAGCGCAAGCCCCCGATAGTATGAAATTTCGGGTGTCGGAGTCCCCTCCCAGGCGGAGATCGTATCCTCGATCAGCTGCCACTCGGACTCCTTCCGGCAGACCTCAAGAAGATCGATAAGCACCGCCGGCGTCGGGTTTTTCTGAAACTCCTCAAGCGACACCTGAAGTTTTCTGCTCGCCATTAAATCCTCCTAAATCAGCAACTTTGAGACTGCTCGCCTCAAATGGAACTTTTTATCTAAAAGGCTGTGAAAATCAAAATATTTTCTTTGTAATCGCGCAGGTGACAAAGAAAGAACTTGACTTTGCAGGCAGGCTGGTCAAGACTTTCGAAAATTGTTGAAAAAGGAGCTTAGATGACTGATATCTTTTGCGGAATGAAATTTTTTAAAACTATCGCCACAGCGATTATTAGCCATCGCTAACATGAAACAGTACAACGTTACGGGAATGAGCTGCGCCGCGTGCAGCGCCAGGATCGAAAAGGCGGTTTCGAAAGTCGCCGGAGTCACGTCATGCTCGGTGAGCCTGCTGACAAATTCGATGAGTGTCGAAGGCTCGGCTGCACCTGAATCGGTAATCGAGGCGGTAAAAAACGCAGGCTACGGAGCCTCGCTCAAGGGCAGAAACCAGACCGCGGAAGGATCCTCCCCTGAAGATCAGCTGAAGGATACCGAAACGCCGCTCCTGAAACGCAGGCTGCTCTGGTCGCTCGGATTTCTGGTTGCACTGATGTACATCTCGATGGGTCACACGATGCTGGGACTGCCGCTTCCGCCCTTTTTTCACGAAAATCCAGTGGCTACCGCACTCGCCGAGATGCTTCTCGCTCTCATCGTGATGGTGATCAATCAAAAGTTTTTCATCAACGGTTTCAAAGGCTTAGTTCACCGTTCGCCGAACATGGACACGCTGGTCGCGCTCGGTTCGTTTGCCTCGTTCTGCTACAGCACATACGCCCTTTTTGCGATGACGGCGGCTGTAAAAGCCGGAAATCCAGAGCTTGCCGAGGTACTTCTGCATGATCTCTATTTCGAAAGCGCGGCGATGATCCTGACGCTGATCACGGTCGGCAAGATGCTTGAATCGGTCTCGAAAGGCAGGACCACTGACGCTCTGAAGGGGCTGATGCAGCTATCGCCGAAGGAGGCGACAATTGTCAGAAAGGGGGCTGACGGCATCGAAACCGAGATCGCCGTTCCGGTCGGAGAGGTCAAAAAAGGCGATATTTTCGTTGTCCGGCCAGGCGGGAACATTCCGGCCGACGGAGTCGTGATATCAGGCGGAAGCGCGGTAAACGAGGCGGCTTTGACCGGCGAAAGCATCCCTGTCGACAAAATTCCCGGAGACAGCGTAAGTGCCGCGACAGTCAACATGAGCGGCTTTCTGCGCTGCGAAGCCACCCGTGTCGGCGAAGATACGACGCTTTCAAAAATCATCCGGATGGTGAGCGACGCCGCTGCGACAAAGGCTCCGATCGCAAAGACCGCAGACAAGGTTTCGGGCGTTTTTGTTCCGGCTGTTATCGCAATAGCGGTCATTACGACGATCGTCTGGCTTCTGCTCGACGCCAGATTCGGATACGCTCTGGCCCGCGGGATATCGGTCCTCGTCATCAGCTGCCCCTGCGCGCTCGGGCTGGCGACACCGGTCGCCATCATGGTAGGCAGCGGAATGGGGGCAAAAAACGGGATCCTCTTCAAAACAGCGGCTTCGCTCGAGCAGACCGGCAGGACGCAGATCGTCGCGCTCGACAAAACCGGGACCATCACGAAAGGAGAGCCGAAAGTCAGCGGGATCCTGCCTGCGGTGGGCGTCACGGAAGCCAGGCTCCTGAAGGCGGCGGCAAGTCTCGAAACCATGAGCGCTCATCCGCTTGCGCTGGCGGTCGCCGGCTACTGCAGAGAGCAGAAAATCTGGCCTGATGATGTTTCGGATTTCAAAGATCTGCCTGGCCGCGGGCTTTCGGCAGTGCGTGACGGCAAAAAGATCCTCGGCGGAAGCATCCGCTTCATTTCGGGCGAGGCTACCGTTCCCGAGACTCTGACATCGGCAGCTGCAAGGCTTGCTGAAGAAGGCAAAACTCCCCTTCTCTTCGCGGAAGAGGGTTCGGCGCTGGGCCTCATCGCAGTGGCAGACACCCTCAAGGATGAGAGTGCGCAGGCAGTCGGCGAGCTCAAAAACATGGGGATCCGCGTCGTCATGCTGACGGGCGACAACGAAAAGACCGCACGGACAATCGGCAGGCTGGCAGGGGTAGACGAGGTGTTCGCCGGAGTGCTTCCCGACGGCAAGGAGAGCATCATCAGGCAGCTGAAATCCCAGGGCAGCGTCGCGATGGTCGGCGACGGCATCAACGATGCGCCGGCTCTGACCCGCGCCGACACGGGGATCGCGATCGGAGCAGGAACGGACATCGCCATCGATGCGGCGGACGTAGTTCTGATGAAGAGCAGGCTCACCGACGTGAGTGCCGCGATCCGCCTGAGCAGAGCTACTCTCGCGAACATCCGGCAGAACCTCTTCTGGGCATTTTTTTACAACGTTATCGGGATCCCGCTTGCCTGCGGAGTCTACATCCGGCTCTTCGGCTGGACGCTGAATCCGATGTTCGGCGCTGCGGCGATGAGCCTTTCGAGCTTCTGCGTCGTCACAAACGCGCTCCGGCTCAACCTTTTCGACATGCACAGCGCGAAACGCGACAAAAAGATAAAACTGAAAAGAATGGAGGGAAAGAGAATGTCAAACGAACTTGAAAAATGCGTTAAGGTCGAAGGAATGATGTGTCCGCACTGCGAGGCGCGGGTCAAAAAGGCTCTCGAGTCTCTTCCGGGCGTCACCGAAGCGAACGCCGACCACAAGACGGGAAACGTAAAAATCAGGATGAGCGAACCCGTTTCAATCGACATCATACGCAAGACAATCGAGGAGCAGGATTACAAATTTCTCGGATAGATCCGGCTGACCGCGATTCAATAAGGCAGCTTCCCGCCGAAGCCGTTCCGCCCCCTTTTTCTGGCAAAAACAAGGCTTGAAACGCCAAGGCAGAGCGCGTTTATTCCGAGGCTCACCGGGTAAACGGTCATCAGCATCGGGAAGTCCGGATGGTGCCGGAAAATCGTGAAAACCCAGAGGATCCGCACTCCGCAGACACTCACAAGCGCCGTCATGGCGGGGATTGCCGACATTCCGTAGCCGCGCAGATAGCCGGAAAAATTCTCAATGAAAAGTGAAAAAATATAGGCGAAAAAGAGATATTTCAAACGAATCGTGCCGAGGCGGATGACATCCGGATTGCCGTTGAAAAGCGAGAGCAGCGGAGTCGCGAAGACAAGTATCAGCGAGCACGAGAGGACGGCGAAAAGCGCATCCAGCAGGAGCGAGCTTTTGAGTGTCCTGACACAGCGCTCCTCCTTCCCCGCACCGTAGTTCTGCCCGACAAAAGTGGTGCAGGCCTGCCCGAAGGAGTTGATGATGAAAAATGAGAAAATCTCAAGGTTGAAGGCCGCCGCCGATGCCGCGATGACGATTGTTCCAAGGCTGTTGATCGCCGACTGGACGCAGATGTTGGAGAGTGAGAAGACGCAGCTCTGAACCCCGGACGGAATGCCGATTTTCAGGATGTTTTTCAGAAGAACCGGATCGAGTTTAAGCTCGTGCGGATGAACCCGGATCGCCCCCGGCTCGCGCATCAGCATGACAAAGAGCATCGCCGAGCTGATGAGGTTGGCAAGCACCGTCGCCGCCGCCACGCCATCCGCCGCACGCTTCAGGACGATGACGAAAAAGAGGTTCAGCAGGACGTTGATGACCCCGGAGACGGCCAGCGCAATGAGCGGTTTGCCTGTCTCGCCCTGACTGCGGAAGATCGCCGCCTCGAAGTTGTAGAGAAAGATCACCGGCAGCCCAAGAATATAGATCCGCAGGTATGAAAGCGCCATCGGAAAGACTTCATCCGGCACGTCGAGCAGACGCAGAAGGGGGGCCGCCGCAAGCTCGCCGATGAGCGTCAGAATCACGCCGCCGACAAGCGCGAGAAGCAGCGAGGTGTGCACCGCCTGACGGATCCGTCGGGTGTCGCCGCGCCCGGTCAGCTGGGAAATCACGACGTTCGTGCCGAGCGAAACGCCGACAAAAAGGTTGACGAAGAGCCCGACGACCGGCGTGTTGCTTCCGACCGCAGCCATCGCCGCCTCGCCAGCGAACTGACCGACTACCGCGACATCCGCCGCCGTAAAGCACTGCTGCAGGATCCCCGTCAGCGCAAGCGGGATCGCGAACATGAGAATCTTGTCCCAGAGCGTTCCGTTGAGCATATCAATGTTTTTTCGGCCGGCGAACAGCAAAGTCAAACCTCCCTTTAATCCGCGAATGGTACTTTCCGGCAAATAAATTGCCACATTTGAAGGCTGAAAACAGAAAGGATTTCGCGTTAGAATTTCACCCACATCGCAGGACGGATTCCTGAAGGAAGATAGACCTCGGAATTCGAGCTTGAACCGTCATATTCAATTCTTTGAGCGGAATTATCTTCATAGCCGGGCGAACGCAGCCACCAGTAGGTCGCTCCCGAAGACTGCCCTTCACAAAACGAGTATGTGCTTTCATAGGCACCTTGTTTGACCGCGTAAGGTGTCGGATAGGCTATCCGCTGACATGCGTCACGGAAATAAAGGTATGCATCAGCTCCGCTCAAGAAGAAAATTTTATCTTTTGTTACTTTCGGCAGCTCATTGCTGTAAACAGAGGCGTTTGTAGTGATCTCGACTTCGACGATCTTCTTTTTTTCTTCGCGGCTGAAGGCCGTCTCGTAAAAATCTCCGGTTTCCGTGCCGTTGAGCCATGCTCTGCTGTCGCTTGTCTCCCAATCATTGGTGCTGTCCGACTTGTTCCAGTAATGGAGATCCAAAACATACTCGCTGAACAAAAGAGCCGAACCGTCTTTTACTTCCAGAACCTTCCACGAAATCGGCTCTTTGCCGCTCAACAGGTCGTCGTCCTGCTCGTAACTGCCGAAGGTTACAGTGTTTCCTATGACATAGCCGGTTTCGGAGCATTTTCCGGTTCCGGTTTCGCAGCCTTTGCCGCACTCTGTTCCTTTGTCCCAGTAGCCGTCGACGCACTTCCGGCTTTTGCCGCCGTCACAGAGATAGGTTCCGGACGTGCACTCCGTGCATTCGTTCGTTCCGGCTGAGCACTTGCCGCAAAGCTTCTCCTGATTCCAAAAGCCGTTTCTGCATATTTCGCGGATCGAACCGCTGCACCTGTAGGCGTCTTCCTCGCATTCGGGTCTGTCTCCAAGCCACACCCACACTGCCGGACGGATGACGTAGTCGGAGCTGCTGCTGCCGCCGAGTAGGACCTGCCCGAAAATCCCCTGGTAATCTACAATCGCCTGGTATGCTTCGTAGTACGTGGCGCCGGCTCCCTGCGAACGCAGCCACCAGTAGGCCGTTCCGGCATTCGCCCTGTCACACTCGCTGTCAACTAAAAAGAATATTTTGCCGTTTTTATTTTCGACATACTGCGAAGGGAAGAGTACCCGGCCGCACTTCCCGACAAGATAGCGTTCGACCTCCGCCTCGCTCAGAAGAAAGACCTTGTCCTCCGTCAGATTATCCCTCGACTCCGCAGCATTTGCCGTTAAATTCAGCGTTGTCGATACTCTTTTTTTCTCCTCATCGTTAAAAGCGTTGTCAAAGAATGTTTCATTGAGCCGGGTACGGATTCCGCTGTCACGCCAGATATTCGTTTTACTGTCGAAATTACCTATATCCAGCCCTTTTTCGCTCAACAAAAGTGCCTTTTTGCCCTTTGCGGCAATCACCCTCCATACAATCGGCTCCTTGCCGTTGTCCGAAACGGCGTCCTGCTCGTATTTTCCGAACGTAACCAGATTTCCGTATGAAAATTTCTCCGCGCATTTTCCTGTTTTCGGAACACATCCGTAAACGCCGCACACGGTTCCGGCATCCCAGCTGCCCTTGACACACCTTTGGCTTACGCTTCCGTCACACCGGAAAGTGCCGTCCGCACAGTATTCGATCCACATCGCCGGACGCACCGAAATATCGGATCTGCGTGGGTTTTCCAGCTTAATCTCTCCGTTGCTGTCAACATATTCCGAATAAGAATTATTTCTTTCCGGGTAAATCCACCAGGCGCCTGCCGCTCCTGCTTCGCCGCAGCTCTCGCTCACTGTCATCAAAGCACCGTTCGCGTTTGCGTAGGGAGTCGGATAGACGAGGCGGTCGCACTTTTCACCGAAATATTGCTCGATCTCTGACCGCTTCAAAAGGAAGATCTTGTCTGCGACATAGCTGTAATAATTATGCGCCGAGTTTACACTCAAGCTGGTTTTTGTCTCCAGAATTTTCGCCCTCTCGCCGTCACTGAAGGCCTCCGTGTAGAAGTATTCGTTAAGCCAGCTCTGTATATCGCTCCCCCTCCAGCCCGTGTAATTTTCATCGAATCTGTAGGCGTCCAGACCGTATTCGCTCAGCAGGAAAGCCCTGAATCTCTCCACTTTGAGGAAGCGCCACTCAATCGGTTCTTTGCCGTTCAAAATGTCTTTGTCCTGCTCATAAGTGCCGAAATAGACCGGATTCCCGGGCAGAGGCAGCTCGATATCGGTATCGACCGAGTCGTAAAAATCAGGATCCTCAGGATCTCCGCTGTCTGCCGGTCGACTGGAATCATCTGGATCTCCGCTGTCGGCAGACTCACCGGAATCCGCCGGATCCTGACTCTTGTCATCGTCTGCCGGAACAGTTGAATGAGAATCGAAATTCACCTTGTTCCCGCACCCTGCTAAAAGCAGAAAAACCAGAAACGCAGCAAAAACAAGCACTTTTTTCATAATCACCTCACACATCTGACGAGCATGCTGCCGGGCTTGCTGGAGTCGATAAAGATTCCGCCTGTGTAGTAATCGACACTCCATCCATAGTACTCTTTACCGACATTGGAGGTGGATGACCAGAAATTGTTTTTCGGCATACCGGGGAAGTAGGAGTAGGGAGTGTCAGGCGTGTCATAATCCAAAAGCGACGCCAGTTCATCCCTGTTCGGAAGCCTCCAGTCGGAATAGCCGGCGTAATTCGACACTTCACAGTATTCAAGCGCCGCCTTCCAGTTTCCATAAGTACGATAGCTCTTCTGCCACATCAAACCGGTCGTCGAGTCGGTAACGACCGCGTCTCCGAAGATCGTCCGAGTCGTAAACGAGGGCTTCGGAAGCCCGTCTCCTCTGACACACATAACATTTAAACCCGATGTTTTAGGTTTGGAATAAAAAACATTGCCCCAATAAACCCTGAAGACGAAAGCGTTGTCTGCGTAACTTGTGACGTATTCTTGGTTAAGCCAGAAATAGGTATCTTCATCCACCGTAGACGTGTCCGGGAAATAGGCCGGATCAAGAGCCGGGTTGTATCTGCCGGCATCTGAGATTGTGAGAATCTCCTTTGGAGAAGGGAGCCGCCAGTCGGAATAACCGGCGTAGCTGAGATTGCCGCAGTAGCTCACCGCACCTCCCCAGGAATACGATCCGCTCGGAATATCCTGCTGCCACATAAGCCCGAGGTTGTTGTCTATGACCACCTTCTGACCAGAGAGAGTCTTGACCGTAAAGCTTCTAGGCACACAAAATCCCCTATCCGCATAATAGGCGTCCTGACCGAAATAAGCGGCGTCCTGAGAGGTCGGGCAAGTTATGTCGCAGGAATCGTTGTAGCATTTTTTCTGGTTTGTGCAGACGCGGCCGAAGCTGTTCACAATGCACCTTCCGGTCAGGCTGCTGCAGCCATCACTGCACTGGATCTCCTTGATCGTGCCGCTGCCGTCCGCACACTCCAGACTCTTGCCGCCGCTGCATGTCGCAGCCCCCGGCGTGCAGCTGTTGCACTCCATCGTCTCCTTGTTGCAGCCGTGTTCGCAATAAGAACCTTCATCCCAATGACCATCCCTGCAGGTGTAGATTCTGCCGTCGCAATATTTTTCTCCCTCCGCGCATTCATCCGTCTCAGGCGGTTTGCTGCACGCCGGACACGACTGACCGAAGACGGCCAGCTCGAAACAACGCATATCCTCCTCCAAATCGTATGAGGTCCAGCCGTCCAGACATTCACATTTTCCCGTTTTGATGTTGCATTTGCCGTGAGCTTCTATGGAAAAGGCGTCATAGCCCTGAGGACTCGGGATAAAGAGTCTCGTTCCATCGTAGCAGTAAGTGTCATCGCAGTATTTTACGCAGTCAAGCTCATCAGTTTCAGAAATGTTCGTAAACCCGGGTTTGCAGTAGCAACCCGGAGCATTTGTCAATATATCGTAACTGCACTGTTCCCCCTCGGCACAGTGATAATCGGCATGCTCGCAGTCAGGCTTACAGGTACCGTCCGCCACAAGCGCGTAACCTGCCGGACAGACACCGAGCTCAGCCGGAATTTCGTTGTCTGCATCCAGGGTGTAATCCGGGGCTTCCGGATCCGGAGAGTCAGGGAAATCAGAGTCCGGGTAATCCGAATCTAAATCAGAGTACTCCGAATCTAAGTCAGGGTAATCCGAATCTAAGTCCGGATAATCCGAATCTAAATCAGAGTACTCCGAATCAGAGTCCGGGTAATCCGAATCTAAGTCAGAGTACTCCGAATCAGAGTCCGGGTAATCCGAATCTAAGTCAGAGTGCTCCGAATCAGAGTCCGGGTAATCCGAATCACCGGCTTTTTCCGAGGCCGGATTTCCGAGATGCCGGGCACCGCCGCCGCACCCTGCAAAAAGCAGAAAAACTAGAAAAGCAGCAAAAACAAACACTTTTTTCATGGTTTCCCCCCAAAATCTGATCGGAGGATATTCTAGCAGAGAATGTGATTAAAACAAGAAAATGAAACTACTTTCAGATATTTAGGAGAATTTTAACGAAACTTTAAAGATTAGCAGCCGGGTTGGTCGGAAGCGTACTCTGCACACTCGAATACTCAGGGCGACAACGTCTCTTTCAATTCGATCTCGATTCCCAATATCTGTCTTGTATCCGATAAAAATGACAAGAAAAGTATGGTTCGACGACATTTTCGTCTGGGGTGAATAGACTTTTCCTGAGCTTCGGTTCCTGAGCGGTCGTTGGAGTCAAAGCAAAAACTTGCCGTCACCTTGAAATCACCTAAAATATTGCGGTTTTTTGAATGATTCGTTTTTTGAGGTCAAAATGAAAAAAATCACCGTTTTCTTATTGTTATTCGCGTTTTTTTGCACATTTTCAACGATGTTTGCAGAAGACGACGATAAACTGATCCTTGCAGTAATGGAATTCGATGATTTAAGCGGAAATCTGCCGAAAGAAATGCTCTCTGGCGCAACAGAATACATGAGAAGCGCTTTTGTCGCCTCCAACAAATTTATTGTCATAGCCAAAGAGAGACAGGAAAAGGCTATGATAAAAAAGATGAAAGAGGAATCCTATAAACTCTGCAATGACAAAAACTGCCAGATCCCACTTGGTAAAGCTCTTTCAGCTGACACAATTCTGCGGACTTCAATCAACTTTTTCGGCGGAACTTACACTATAACTTCGGAGCTCATCAGTCTGGAGAAAGAGGCAACCGAAGTGGGAACAAACGCTACATTCAACGGAAGCGAGGATTCGTTAAAAGCGGCTCTTGATTCTATTGTGGCAAACATCATCGGAAACAAAGCAGCAAATATTCGTCAAGGCAAATTCAAGGAAAAACCTGATCATAAATGGCAGATCGAAGGCACCAAAGCTTTTATTGTAAAGTTTTTAAGTAATCCTTTAGCTGCGGCGGTCATTGTTGACGGCAAAATGATTTGCGACCGCACTCCCTGTTCGAAGCAGATAGATCTCGGAGTCCACACAATAGAGATGCAGAAGGAAAATTACATGCCGACTATAAAAGAAGAGAATATTTCAAGCGAAAGAACCATACAGTATACTTTAGAAGAGGACTTTGCACGTTTAAATATCAACGGGAACTATGCAACAGAAGTCACTGTAGACGGGAAAAGTGTAGGTGAACTCCCGATAAAAAACTATATCGTCAAAATCGGACCCCATAGAATCGCTCACCGTAACGGATGTTTTTACAATTCCGGTGAAGATGTTGTCGTCAAACGCGGCGAGAAAAAAGAGATCTATTTGCAACTTGAGCTGAAAGAATCAGCGATACAGGTCAACATTAAAGATACTGAAGGAAACGATATCAAAGGCGATGTTTATGTCGACGGGCAGTATATCGGAATTGCTCCGGATACATTTAAAATACCTTTCTGCAGCCAAAAGCTGACGATCACATCGGGGAACGGTGAATACAGACAAAATCTTCATTTGAAGGAAGGCGAAGTCAGCAAAATTCTTGCAACAATCACTTACGGACAAACAACTACGTTCGATGAAGCTAAAGCAAACAAAATAAAAAACGAAAAAATCAATGAAGAGCTGGATAAAGCGGGAAGGAAAAAGAGGATCGCGATTGCCACCGGAATTTTTATACCCGGCATTGCTGTAACTGTTCTTGGAGGAATATCATTTATCGGGATGGAAAATGCGGAAATGGACCGCAAAAAATATTACGGCAAATATCTTGATGCCGTGACGGAACAAGCAGCAGTTTCATATCGCAAAAAAGCGTTGGATGCCGATAAAAGGCGAAAAACCTACGCTATTTTAGGCGGTGTGGGTATTGGGGTCGGAATCGCCATGATGACGACAGGTATAGTTTTTTACAGCATTGATTTCAAAGGGGAAAAAGAGGTTAAGAAAAAATATAATCTCTCTTTCGGTACAAGCCCTATGGACGGAACATTGCAGTTCGCATTGAGTTGGTAGAGACGTGACCTGACACGTCTTATATTAAGTTTTGTGAGGTGCTAGATGAAAATCAAATCTTTGATTTTGTTGGCAATATTTTCGTTATTCATTCTTTCCTGCGAAAAGGATATGACATGGATAAATGCCAAAGATCCTCAAGCCGATTCTGAAGCTATTGCCCTGATATGTGCAAAGCGCCATGCAGAATGCGGAGATGTAAACATCTATTCAGACGGAAAATTTCACTTAATTTTCTGCGGTAACTGCGAAACTGGGTATAAATGCGACAACAACAGCAACAAATGTTATGATATAAATGAATGTTCCAGACCTGAACTCAACGATTGTCCTGAAAACAGCACCTGCGCAAATGAAAAAGGAACTTATTCCTGCATCTGCAAGGAGAATTATTCCGGTGACGACTGCGTTCCAGACACGAGGACAAAAGAATGCGAAAACCTTCCTGAAAACGCAGAATGGAACACGGCTTCAAGCATAACACAGACTTGGAACGGAAGCGAATGGGAACCGGCAAATGCAGGAATATATGGTGAAACTGCCAGTACAAACGAGTGCTTTTTTAAATGCAAAGAAAATTATAATTGGAATTTTGGATTCTCTGTTTGTGAAGCAGCAACAAGAACAGCAGAGTGCACAGAATTACCGGAAAATGCCGAATGGAACGGCACTTTAAGTTTGTTGCAGACATGGAACGGGGATGAATGGATTCCAAAATCAGAAGCAACTTTTAGCAAAACTCCAGGGGAATGCACATTTAAATGCATAACAGGTTTTTATTGGAATGAAAGCAAATGCGAGGTTGCGCCGACACAAACTATCGACTGTGCTGGATTGCCAGAAAACGCGCACTGGAACTCATCTTCCACCATCATACAAACTTGGGATGGAGACGAATGGTTGCCAAACAACATCGGTGTTTATAGCGAAAATGAAGGTGAGAATGAATGCAAATTTAAATGCGACAGCAATTATTTTTGGAACGACAGTCAATGCGTAAATCCTTGCGATTCCAATCCATGCAACAGCATTTCAAATTCAACAGGCATTTGTTCTCCTTCCAGTAGGGAAAAATATTCCTGTGGATGTAAAACCAATTATACATGGAACGGCTCTCTCTGCACAAGTCCTTGCGACTCACATCCATGCTCACATATAGCAAATTCGACAGGAACATGCATATTGACATCTAAAGACTCTTACAAATGCGAGTGTGAAGAAACATATTTATGGAGAAACTCCAAGTGCAGCAAGATAACTTTAGGTAATATCTGCACTGGTCAGGACACATGTTACAACGCATCTTCATCGATAACATGTCCAGCAAGCCCATCAGGAACAGATGACGAGTATAATTTTTTTGGTCAGGATGTGCAGTATGTCAACAAATGTACAGCACAAAGTTTCTCGTCTTTGTCTGATGTGATTGTGGACAACAATACAGGTCTGACATGGGCAAAATCACCTTCGTCAAGCGAATACACATGGGATAATCGCGCAACCCCTTGCAATTATTTGAACGGCACAAATTATGGGGAAAAAAGTAATTGGCGCGTTCCGACCCCACTTGAACTGCTGACGATCGTTGACAACAGCACTTACAATCCTGCGACAAGCTCGAATTTCGGAGTATCGGCAGGACATGATTTGTGGACAGATAACGCATTTGAAGGCAATTCAAGTTATGCATGGAGTTTCTCGCCATATGGTGGTGATTCTTATCCCAAATATGCAAAAACAAGCACTTTAAAAGTTCTTTGTGTTTCAGGCGATAAAATGGAGAAAGGAGTTTTTACATCACAAACGATAAACAACCATATTATTGTCACAGATTCAACGACAAGTCTTATGTGGCAGAAAGAGTATGTGACAGGCAAAAGCTGGCAACAGGCACTAAAATACTGTGAAGATTCAACTTATGCAGGCTATTCTGATTGGAGACTACCAAACAAGAATGAACTCGCATCGCTGTCGAATTATGGCAAATCGTCCGCTCCTTATTCCTATTTTCCAGGTATGCCGTCAAATTATTTTTGGTTCTGGTCTTCCTCTACCTGCATCGGCGATATTGATGCAGCATGGGGCGTAGATTTTGAATTGGGAGTGTACTGCAAAGAAAAGACAAGCGCAAAAAACCTCAATGTCCGTTGCGTAAGAAACGATCAATAAACTTTTTCCCGAAAATATCTGAGTTAATTTTCTAAATCATAAATCTGCGCCCGATGATCCATTTGTATTGCATCATCGCTGTATTCTCGAATTATATCGTCTAATATTCTGCTCATTCTCGGATATAAAAGTTCACTTTTTTCTTTATATTTCTGCAATTTGGAAACCAATAAGCGTTCTTGATCTCCGCCCTCATTGCACAATCGTGAAGTAACTCCTCTTCGGAAGAAAAGTCTTGATTTGATATGCTGGTCAACAAAGTCACTGTCTAAATTTTCTACAATTTTACAAAGATATTCGGGGGGAAAATTATCATCCAGAGGAATGTCTCCAAGTATGAATCCGATTATGAAATTAGTTTCTTTTTCCAAGCCCATTTTTTCAGCTAATGAGCAGAGTTCGTTTATATAAAGAGGCAAAAATGATTCATCGATTTTCCCGTTTTCGTCAAGAGGTGTTAACCTGCAGCCAAAATTCAAAATATTGAAAGCTTGGAGACTAGTTTTAGAAGTTGGAGAATCTGGTTTGTAAGCCAATTTTATAAAATCCATCATTCGTTCCGGATTGTGGGTCAGTTCTTTTATAAGTCTTAATTTTTGCATATCCATGAGATGGTTAAGTTGTTCGTATAAGAGAAATTCTGCAATCACCAGCAAATTGATCACTTCTGTATTTTCAGATTCATCCAAATTTTTCAATAATTTAGCTATAAAATACGGATCTGATTGTAAATCTCGTTCGGTTTCTTTGTTAGCGTAATCGTAAATAATTCGGGCAATTTCAACATCTTTCATCTGAATAGTTTTTGCATGTTGAAATGTGACATGAATAGCAGAAGAATATCGTTTCGCTTTTATCAGTTCTTTTACTACTTCTTCCGGATTTTTCATTGCAATATAATCAACGGAAACTGATTTCCAGTAATTGCTTTTTACGGAAGCTCCGCAATTTGCTGCTATTTCTGCTAATTCTTTAATATATCCTGCTGCCAACAGTAGTATTTCTAAAGAGTTGTCTGATTCAAAGATGTTTTTGACGAGTTTTTGATATTCTTGAACATTCTTAAAGCAAAGTTCTCTCAAATATGAGCAAGCAAAACTTTTACTAATCTCGTTAGATTTGTATTTTCGGCAAATTTCATCGATGAATTCACTGTCATATAATGAAACCAAGCTCTTAGAGATACTTTCGGGATATTTAGTTATTTTGATAAAGTCCCAAAGGCTGTTCTTGCCAAGGGAATTAACAATTTCATTGATGACATAGTTGCGGGCTTCAAGTAGTTTTTCCTGATATTTGTCAATATCTTGAAAAGGCAATTGAACAATTCCAGACTCGAACAGCCATGCGTTGCGTGTCATGATGTCGTTCGATTCAAATTTGTCGACTAACTCCATGTATGGTTTTAGCTCTGCTGCACTCAAGGACCATTCAGTATTTTGATGAGCCTGATGCTCTCTTATATTCTTGCGTAAGTCATCAATTATTTTCCGGTTGTCTATCTTGGCCAAATAAGGTGATACGGCGTTGATAATTGATATGCGACATTTAGGTATATAGATATTGAAAGAAAGTTTTAGCAAGTCGCTAATTTGTTTTTCAGAATAATCGCAACATTTCAGCATAAGAGAAACTATAGAGTCTAAATGTCTTAGAGAAAAATCGTTAGCTGGGTGTTCAATTTTGGGTGGAATCTTCTGTCTAGGGTAAGAATTTTGGCCAAAAGTTGCAAATCCACTTAAAGATTCGCATATTATTTTACACAACTCATAAATGTTCGCTTTGTATTTTTGAGATTTTATTCTCAAAATTTGCATTCTATCCTCAAACCCAACTTCTGTTTGAGGAGCAAAGAATCGGTATATATTGTAGAGTGAATTTATGGGTTTGTTGATCCAGTTACTATGATTTTCATATTTAGAAAAACGCAAAAGAAGTTCTGTTACACGGTTTAAATATTGTTTATCCCAAGCAAAAATTTCAAGAGCAGATAAAAGTTCAATGTAATAAATGTTGGAGGGGAATCTCTCTGCTTTTGATGTGAAGATTTCTGAAGTTATTTCTTCAGGGAATTTTTCAACGAAATTAAGGAAGAGTTTCGGGGTCGCTTCTGCGAAATTTGCAAGATACTGTCTGTTAGATAAGAATCTCGTTAAATCCCAGTTCTTTAACAATTCTTCAATAATTTGTTCTGTCCATCTACAAAGTCGCTTATCTTCGGAATCATCAAGAATTGTTAACAAATAAAGATTCTGAAAAACGCCTTCTTTGATGTCAGAAGAATATTTTTGCTTTGAATCAAAGTATAGAGAGTCGCTTTTTAGTAGTCGGTCAACAATATCAGAATCGTCATCTTGAATAAGTTTTTGGCAGATGTTTTTATATTCATCCAGGAGAGAGTTTATCATATCTTGAGCATAATATATCGCCTCGTGAGGTGAACGAACACGCCATATATTGTCGATATTGATTAACGGCGAATCTTCTGCGTTTAAGAAATTTCTAAGTTTTAATTCATAGTCTTTATATTTCTTTCCGGATAATAATTCTAAAATCTTTTTATCTTCATCGTTGTTATTGTTCCATTTACCGACAAGAAAGGCTGGAAGCAAGTCTAAAAACGCGTTGTTTTCTGCCCATTTTGGTTTGTTTGCTATATTTTCTTTTCTTCGCAGAATATTTATGTCGCAAGCAGTATCTGTTGCTGTTTTTCGGGCCTTAACCTCGCTATAGCCAGCTTTTATCAGAGACTCGACGAATCCTTCTTTTTTTATTTTTGGTAATTTTTTGATATCTGTTTTTTTGTCAGATGGATGTGCCGCAACAATAATTGAATGACCATTTTTTAAATAGTATTGGATGTTGCCGATAAATGAAGTTATTATGATTAAGTTGCTATAATGCTCGACCAAATCTTCAAAGGCATTCTTTTCTGAGGCAATAATTATTCGGGATTTAAGTTTGTCGGCATCTTTGCATGTCAACAAAGTTGCTATGGCAAATGCAATGCTTTCATCTTGAGTTAAAGATTGAAGGGTCAATGATTTTGAGTTGCTAGCAGTATAAACAACTTGTTTGCTAATTTCTTCCCGCCCATGTAAAAGTATTTCGTATGGCAAAGTTATTTTTTCACCTTTTGCCCATTTTTCCCAATATGTATCTGGTAATGAATATCCGTTTGAAGGAAGTTTTTTTAGTTTTTGCGCCAGCCACATACCAACCGATGGTCTTTGTTCTATCCACCGTTCCAATTCAACTGCGGTATAAACGACGATTTTTTTCCAACCGTATTGATTGTTTTTCTGTCGCCATTTATCTGCATCTTCCCATATTCTTGGAGTGACAAAGACAAAAGTTGCATTACCTGTATCATATCCTAACGGATCCGCTGTACGTTTTTGGAAATCATCATCGATTTTTGTTTTTACGTCTTTGTTTGCGCTGCATTCCCATAACGATATGCCGACAGGAACGAGATCTATCTTTTCTTTGCAGGAAAGAAATCCGTCCCATCCGTGAAGAGCCGTTGCATCACCTGAAGGGAAACGTATATTGTCAATATTGTCTGGTGAAGATACAGAAGCTGTTACGAGTTTTTCGATAAGCTCGGGCAGAGATTGCTGACAATCTTTGGTTTCTGCCCATTGTTTTAAATCCGTTGAAGTAATGAATTCCATAAAATCTCCTTATCATGATAAAGTTAATTCATGTTTTCATTCAAAATATACCTTGTGTTTGAAAACATTGTTATCAATATGCACATTGTTGAAAAATCAAGAGGTTTTGGAATATTTTTTTAATAATTCCGGCTAAATAGGTTGCTTAACCATCCTCTTTCCGTAAATCCCTAGCCTCCAAAAAATAAAACCTCAACAACACCTGATTTTCCCCATTGCTCAGCTCTCAAATATGATTGCACGGCATGATTTTGTGACACAAAAAATGGATATTGAATGGAACTTCCCTCTGAAGAAAAACTGAGGCGACGAGGGTCGGGAACAGACGCAATTTCCGCATCAATGAGACGTATCAGGTTACGTCTCCACAAATTCATCGGCAAAGTTCTAAAATTATATTAAAACGAAACCTAAAAACAATTTGACTTTTACTTTGTGTTATTTAAATTAATACTGCTTTGTTTGGCAAACTTGTTTCTTATGTGTTTAAAATGAATGATCTTTATATCGGAATCAAAAAAGTCTTGATTTTGAAAA
>DBXP01000024.1:0-26945 GCA_002309575.1 bacterium UBP6_UBA1209
GTAGAGCTTAGCAATACTAATTGGTCAATTGATTTATTATGTCTGTTACTTTTTCTCGCATTTTTAAGATCAGAGTTGGGGGCTTTTTGGCTTTCCGAGAATTTGAGGTGACAATAACGCTGTGGAACCACCTGATCCCATCCCGAACTCAGAAGTGAAACGCAGTTGTGCCGATGATACTGCGGTCAGTGGCCGTGGAAAAGTAGGTAGTCGCCTCTTTTTTTTGCTCAGAAATTTAGTGGTTATTTTATGGCAACGCTTCAATACTCTGTTCCCAAAGCGATTCTGTTTGATCTTGACGGAACTCTTATCAATACGATGGAAGGCTTTGCCGATCTTGCAGCCGAATTAATCGAAAAAAATTATGGTATGCCTTTTCCGGAAGGCCGCAGAAATTATATTACGACAAGCGGGATCCCGTTTAAGCATCAGCTTGAGGTCATATTCCCTGGAGATCCCAGGAATTTCGGTGTCCAGAAGGAGTTTGAAGCCCGTAAACTTGATGTTTTTTTTAATACTCCTCCGAGTGACGATACTATTTCTGCGTTGAGGCAGTTAAAGATGCTTGGCATAAAAACCGTTGTTTCATCAAACAATTATTATGATTTTGTTCTGAAATATTTCAGTAAATATACAGAATTCGGTTTTGATATGATTCTCGCTTACAGAGACGGCTTTGCTAAAGGAAGAGCGCACATCCATCATGTTATAAACGAGTTCAGGATCACTGAAAATGAGATGATATTTGTAGGGGATTCTCTTCATGACGGTGATGTGGCCAGGGAGCTCGGGATTCCTTTTATCGGTCGTATCGCTATCAGGACCAGAGAGGAATTTCTTGATAGATTTCCAGGTATTTATTGCGTTGACAGATTAACCCAGATACCGGAATTATTCTCCCGGTAGTTAATTTATAACCGGTTAGATCTATGTTGAGGAGAGAGTAGGTCTATGAGTATTGATTCTGAAAAAAACGAGATAAGGTCGGTTCTTGTCGATTTCCCTTTCGAAGTTCCGACATTCGCGACTGTTCCATTGAAAGAGAGGTGGGAAAGACTTCTGAAAAAAGTCGATGTCAAAGAGGATTTCAACAACAGTACTGTTCTGGCGGAAAATATCAAAGATTCTCTTTCCTGTGAGAAGGGGAAATTGTTTGTCATCTTTTCAAACTGGATAGTTGACGACTGGACTGTCGAAAAGATCGCCGAATTCGACTGGCCTGAACTGAAAGGTGACGATGTCTATTTTTTCGAAAACGGGAACGGGCTGCTTCCGATCGTTCTTGCAGGCGGTAATACTTTGGCTTACCTTTCTGAATGGTCTGAATGGGACAATTCCGAGAATCTTTCAGGTCTCTATGAATATGTAAAGCGGAACGGCACGGTTTCTGTAAGTATAAAAAAGCTTGACCGCAGTTTCTCTGCCAGAATATACGACAAAAAGTCCTCTGTCGACGCGGAATGGGGACTGCTGAAATTTTTGCAGTTCAGACCGGGCGGTATAGTAGCCAAATATCTCAACAGACCCTTTTCGATCAGGATAACGAGAAGGATCCTGAAATATAAATTCGTGACTCCTAATTTTGTAACGATCCTCGATTTTTTTATTGGTCTTGCCGGTTTGTCGCTCTTTTTGATCCCGAACTACTGGGCGGCTGTAGTCGGCGCCTTGATCCTTCACTTTAATTCAATAGTCGACGGTGTCGACGGCGAGGTCGCGAGATTAAGGCACGAATCTTCCAAAATCGGGGCGAATCTTGATTCGTTTTCCGACGAGACTCTGGGGGCTCTTCTTTATGTTGTGACAGGATATCACCTGATGATTACGGGCTGTCAGGGGTGGTTTTTCGGTCCGGAATGGTTCTTTTACATAGGGCTCTTCACCGGAGCGGTTTCCTACACCTATGCGATGGTGAATTTCCACTCCAGGCGGAAAAAAGGCGGTATCGGCTTTTATTACTGGTGGGATTTGAACAAACCTGTGAAGGTGCTCTCGAGAAAACCTACACTTGCATTTTATTTGAAAAGACTTCTATGGAGAGACAGCATCATTTTCATGTTTTTGATACTTACTGTATGTAATGTTCTGAATTATTTTCTTGTTATCGCTTTTGTTCCGGCAGTCGTGAACGCTCTTTTGATGTTTATTCACATCTTCATAATCAGAGCCGAGTGGTAATCGGATTATTTATTTGACCTTGTAAATGTAGATTTTGTCTGCTTCGTAGAGTGTTACGATGATTTCGTTCGCTCCGTCGCCGTCGATGTCGACAATGTTCATGCCGCCAGCCTGACCGAAGGAGCCTGCGCTGTTGATATCAGCCCCTGCAACGCCGTCAAGCGTGTGCTGTGTGAAAGTTCCTGCCGGATTCTGCTCGAACCAGAATACGCGTGAATCTCCGTCGCCGCTGACAACAAGGTCGATAAGGCCGTTGCCGGTGATGTCACCGTAACCGAAGAGGCCGGGAGCACCCTGAGGACCGGTCAAAGGCGATTTTCTGGACTTTATGTCGGTTGCGATGTTTGTTTTATGCCACGGCTGTGTCGGATCGGCCGGAATGTCGAAAACAAAGACGCCTTCTTTCGGCCCGTTCGGTTTGTCTGATGAGTTGACGTGGTTTACGCCGACAGCTCTTCTTACTCCGTCGCCGTAAAGATTATCAATGATTTCAAGCATAAAGCTTTCGCCTGACTCGTTGTCGATAATGTGTTTTGTCCATTCATCGTTTTCAACATCAACCTGCTCGAACCAGATGAAACTTCCGTTGGCTGATGTATCCTTATTAAAATATTGCGCAAGGGCGATATCTTTTTTGCCGTCGCCGTTGATATCGACAAATCTCGGGAAGGGGCCGCCGTTTCCGCTTGAGATGACTCTTGCCGTTGTCTCGAATCTGTCTGCGGTATCCGTGCCTTTGAACCACATGAGGCGCTCGTCCAGAGTAGTGGTCAGTCCGCTTTTCTTCTGGCTTGCGTTTGTGAGGATGTCAAGCTTGCCGTCGCCGTCAATATCAACAAGCGAAACATCGAAGAAGAAGTGGTCGTTGTTCTTTACGATCTCGTGTTTTATCCATTTGTTTCTTTCTCCGGTCCCTTCAAGCCAGAAGATGTTTCCGCAGTTCATCACACATGCAAGGAATCCGCTGGGAGAGACTATATCTTTTATTCCGTCGCCGTTGACATCCGCAACTTTTACAGGGTGGGGGAAACTGATCCCGTTGTCACCGCCGATATTCAGTGTCTCTTTTGTCCACTGGTCGAGTTTTCCCGTTCCCCAGTAGATATCGTAGTTCCCGGACAATAGCGGACCGTACTGTGCGACGATCATATCGAGGTAACCGTCGTTGTCGAGGTCGTCGACCGTTACGAAAGCCGGTTTGTTCGGGTTCTCGTCGGCAACGAATCTCTCAAATTCGATATTGCCTGCAGGTGTCGGATCCTGATCCGGACTTGGGTTGGGATCCTGATCCGAATTCTGGCCGCTGGTGCATCCGCTCAAGTCGTAGCCTCGGCAGTCTGTCTGGCATAAAGCGATGCCGCCAGTAAAGTTAGGATTGATTTCACTGCACTCTTTTGTGTCGTTGTCGCAGGTTTCACCTGTTTCAATGATGCTGTTGCCGCAGATGGTTTCTGTTTCTGAAGGCTCTGTGCCTGTTGAGTCCGAATCGTTGCCGGCGGCAGGATCGCTGTCAGCGGCGGGTTCATTGTCAGCTGATGGTCCTGAATCATTTGATTTGCTGCCGCCGCAGCTAACGAAGAAAAAGATGAGCACCGTAATAGAGAAAATTGAGAGCGCTTTTTTCATTTTTTACCTCCATAACAAAAAAATATCGAAAAATGTTGTCAAGTGGAACTTAATCCTGGGTACGAAAGGGTTATAGAGGGCTTTTTAGAAAAAGCAAAGAAAAATTCCGCTTACGGATCTACATTGCGGCTGAGATCACCGCTTTGCGTCGGTAAAAATATCAGCATGCTGCATGGCGACATTCGGCCAGGATGTCTTTTGGGCGTAGTCAAACAGTTTTTCGGTTACCTTTTTCAGCAGATCGGGTTTTTCCGCAAATTTCGACATCGAGCGCCTCCACCCGGAAATGCTGAAAATCGGGATGAATACATCTTCCTCTTTTATAAAATCCTTGACCTCGGAAAATTTGACGCAGTCAGAGCAGATCACGGGGAGTTTCGCTCCGATCGTCAGATGGAATATTCCGCTTGCTGACGGGTAGTTCTGCCAGTAGGGCATCAGCATCATGTCGGAAGCGCCCATATAGAGCGGCAGATCCTCGTTTTTAACGAAGACGTTGTGCCACGTTATTTTTTTGGAAAAGAGCGAAAGCACGCGGCAGCCGAAGATGTAGAGACGGTTGTACCATGTGTTGCGGTCAGCCATCCCGGCAATCAGAAGGCGGCACTTTTTTGCGGTTTTCAGACCGCGGAAGGCCGAAATCACGGTGTGGTGGTTTTTCAGCGGATGGATGAATCCGAGTATCAGAAAAATGAATTCGTCTGCGGGAAGATCGAGTTTTTTTCTTGCCTCGGCCTTTCCCGGGAGCTTAAGAAATTCTGTCCCGTGTGGGATCACATGCACTTTTTCAGTCGGAAGGCCGTAGTGTCTGACAGAGTTCACGCACATTTCGTTGTGGACGATGAGGTGACCGTATTGAAGTACGGTTTTGTAGAAGATGCCCCAGTCGATCTTTCTGCCTTTTCCGATGTCCGCGGTATGAAGCGTGACGAAGATCTTTATGCCGAGAGCGGATATCTCCTCTATCATTTTAAGAAACTCAGCGGTATCGGGAAAGAGGACGAGCGCGTGCTGGATGTGGACGATATCCGGTTTGATTTCAGCTACTTTCTTGACGATGTCCTGTCTGAAACCGCCCTTTCTCGAGTAGGTGTCGTATACCGGGAATGCGCCTTCCTGTCTGCCTCCTTCCGAAATTACGCACATATCGAACAAGCCTGTGCTGTAGAGAGCATTGGCAAGATAGCCGGTGTAGTTGGCTATTCCGCATTTGTAGGGCGGGTAATCTGATATCAACGCCAGTTTTAGCATGTTTTAGGCCTCCTGAAACATCTGCACGCCTTCATGTAGCGCTGTATACGGTTTTTTTAAGGCTTAGTCAATGGCGGCTTTTTACTTTGACATGAAGAGGGTATTTTGTAAAATTACCGGCTTTTTTTAAATGAGTGAAACAGAGGAGGGGAGATGCAGGTAGTTATATTGGCGGCCGGATTGGGTTCAAGACTCGGCAAAGGAATGCCGAAAGCTCTTGTCGAGGTGGCCGGGAAAACTATGCTTGAACACCAGATGGAGTGGACACGCACTTTTGCTCCGGACCGCACGATCGTTATTTCAGGATATCATCACGAGGATATGAAATCTTTTTGCGACGAGAAATTTCCCTTTGTCGAGCTGGTCGAAAACAAAAGGTATACAGAGCAGAATCTCTATTCGCTTCTGGCAGCCGAGCGCTTCCTGAATGACGATACGCTCATTATGAATGTCGATCATATCTATCCGCGGTCTTTTGCCGTCAGAGTCGCGCCTCAGCTGAAAGAGATCGGCAATTTTGCGATTTTTGCCGATACCGTGAGAAAGCTGACCGACGATGATATGAAGGTTTACATCAATCCGGAAGGTTATGTTGAAAAGATATCGAAAAAACTGACGGAATGGAATGCCGGATATATCGGGATGACCTTTATCAAAAAGCATTTCTGGGAAAAGTATCTCGATGCTGCATCGGCCGTTGCGCAGACCATGAAGGAAAAAGCGGTCGTCGAGATGGTCATTCAGGAGCTTGTAGACAGAAAGGATTTTCCGGAAATAATCAATTCAGACAATATGACCTGGTATGAGGTAGATACTCCCGGCGAGCTGGAGTTTGCCGAGAGGTCTCTTTCGCTGTCGTAAAAATGGCAAAAAAAAGTCTCTCCGGCAGGATCATCAAGATCCTGATTTTTATCTTTTCCCTCGCGGTCCTTTTTCTTCTTCTCCGTCACATCGGTTTTGACAAGGTCGCTGACTCTTTTGTCAAGGTCGGGCTTACCGGCGCCGCCGTTCTTCTGCTCTGCGGTTTTATTGAAAACGGTTCCGATGCATTGGCGCTCTCATTTGCGATCCCGGAAAAAATATCCTTCATCAATGTCTTTTCATCGAACTGTATCGGTGCACTGACAAACCTTATCGCCCCGTGGGAGGCGGGAGAGGTCGTGAAGGGCGGGCTTATCGGCAAGAAGATAGGAACTGCGCCGGCAATAAAGGGGATCGTGCTCTGGAATTATATTTTCAAACTCTCGAAAGCGTGGGCTCTCGTTGTTATTCTTCTGATCTCGTTTGCCGCGGGACCTGATTACACCACGAACCAGTTCTGGGTCGTCTCGGCGGCTGCAGCGCTTGGATTTCTCCCGTTTTTCGGAATGATGATACTTATAAAGTCCAACATCTCTGTCAAAGTGGTCAAGCTCTTGAAATTGCTTGGTAAAAAGAACTGCGACGATATGCTGAAAAAGGCGGAGGAGCTGGATGAAAGCATGAAACAGTTCAAAAAGGAGAGGCCGGGGGACTACTGGGCTGTTTTTTTCATTCAGTTCTTTGCTAGGTTTGTCTCTCTGGCGACTTTTATCGCCTGTGCGAAATTCGCGGGCTTCGACTACTCTTTTTCAATGCTCTCGCTTGCATACTGCGCTGTGACCCTGAGCGGTTATATCGTTTCGCTTGTCCCTGCGAAATTCGGTGTCTCTGAGGGCGCCGGCTTCCTGATGTTCTCTTTTCTCGGGCTTGACGGCGGAGCCGGGCTTTTGATAACCTTCATCTTGAGAATAAAGATGATAATCGCAATGGGGATCGCTTCGCTTTTCGTTGTGGTGAAATAGGATTTATCTTAATTGCTGCCTGTAGAAGCTACGAAGATCTCTCCATATTACCAATCATAAGTAGTGACTGTGCCGAGAACATAACCGGAATCGCTGAATTTAGGAGTTATCACGCAGGCATCGGAAGTGTAATCTCCTGCCCATTGGACCTCTGCGACTTTCCAAAGCGTACTTGCACTTTTGAAATTGGCAACCTGAGGCTCGACACCGAAGGTCGCCTTCAAGGTCCCGCCGCAGTAGACATTGACTACCGGATGAGTCAGCAGAGTGTTATTGTTTCCAAAGTAGTTGACTCCGATCCTGAAGGTGTCTCCGTCGTTCGGGTTGTCAAGGTTGATGTTCTCCGGGATTCCTGTCTGGGAGATGTTGTCTATGTCAAGGCGCGGGTTGTGACCACTGGCTGTATTCGGATACCCCCAGCTTGACATGCTGTAAGACGGAGACCCTGAATTTTTGCAGTTAGAATAATAACAAACATTTGAGCCAGTCCACGCCGTTGTTGTTCCTACCTTAGCAAGGTGCAGGTCGAGATCAATACGACCCGTCGTATCCCAGCAGAGCTCGATCCTCAAGCCCTCGGAAACGACACGGATGATCCAGGAACATTCGTAAACTTCGCCGTTCTGACGGGTGACTCTAAGGTGAAGGAGATAACTTCCCGAAAGCTGGAAGAGCACTTTGAAGTGTGATAGACCGACACCGCTCACGCTATTTGAGTTCTCTCCTTCGCCTCCCAGTTCTTCAAATGTTTTCGCACCCTTGACTTTGAAGCTGATTTTGTTGAGAACGATGTCGCAGGGACCTTTCGTCAAAGTCCATTCCCAGGTCGCAGTGTCGGCATCGTTGAATCTGTGACCGGTGTCGTAAATCTCGTTTCCGTTTATGGTCTTGTAGGCAAAAGGTCTGGCCGGTTCTGCGTTGATGTCGTAAGCGCAGTCGATCGGCGGCTGGCAGCAGAGCTGGTCATCGATGCAGCCGTTGCAGTTGTTGTCGGAGTTGTCGCATACATCGATTTTGGGCATCATGCCGCCTACGCAATCGCCCCACCTGCCGAGGACCGCCTTCGGATCCTTCAGGTTGACAACACAGGTCTGGACACCGTCAACACAGGCACCGATATTTCTGTAGTTGGGCGGGCCCATGAAGCAGGTCTGAGTCTGACCGGCAGTGCAGGGACAACCCTCGTCGACCTGACCGTCGCAGTCGTTGTCGAGCCCGTCGCAGAGATCTGCTGCAGCCTCGGAAGCCATTTCAGAAAGACATTCAGCCTGGATCGGAACGCACGTGTCGACGCAGCCTTCGGGGTTGCCCTCGTCCTGCGGGATCTCGTACTGGTCGCTGTAGCCGCCGGTGTTACCGCTGCCGTGGTAGCCGCTGTCAGAATCGCTGTCAGGGCCGGAATCACCTGTATCGCCGCAGTATCCGCCATTGTCGGCCAGACCGTCGCAGTCGTTGTCAAGACCGTCGCGGCAGAGCTCGCCGCTCTCGATCACCGGAAGGACAGCGCCGGAGCATGGTCCCCATGTCCCGTCGGCCTTGCAAGTTCTTGTCGCAGCCTTGCATGTGCCGACATCTTCGGTGTTCGCCGGACCTTCGTATTCGCACTTTTGGGAATCACCCTCGTTGCAGCCGGGGAGATCCGTCGGAGTGCCGTCTTCATCCGGTTCTTCGCCTGTATCGCCGCTGTGACCGCTGTCGGCTCCGCTATCTGGATGATCTGTGTCGCCGGAATCTCCTGAATCACCATCGGGCGTCGTGTGGCCTGAGTCGCCTGTATCCTTTATGCAGATATTATTTTCTTCATCGCATTCGAGCCCTTCGTTGCAGGTTTTGTTGGGGTAGCATTCGCCGTAAAGCTCACCCTGGTTTCTGCCGGACGGATTCTCGGCGTCATCGTCCGAATCGGATGGATCGCTGTCGTTCCGGTCTACGTCTGGTCTCTCGCCGTCCGTCTTTTCGGCATCGGCATCGTCACCCTGATATGCATCTGAGTTCTTGTCATTCGGATTTCCGAACGAGAGCCCAGAACCGCACGAAACTGCGAAAAGCATAAAAATCGTTAATAAAATAAAGTACTTGATTTTCATAAAAATCTCCTTTTATTTCTACATTCGAAAGTCTTGATCGAGAGTCAGGACCGAACATCCCGAGCTTTTGACGGCTTCCGGCGCAAAGCAGGTGTTGTCGGATGCGCGGCAGAGCAGCCCGTCGTTGCAGGTCCTGTCGGGGTAACATTCAGCGCCGAGCTCGCCCTGTTTAGGTTCGGTCGAACCTTCAGGATCGGTTGGATCGGTATCTGCGGTATCTCCTGTGTCAGAACTGCCGGTATCTCCAGTGTTGCCAGAGTCGGGATCTGTGTTGCCGGTATCGCCCGTGTCGGGGCTACCTGTGTCGCCGGAGGTGTCTCCCGAGTCCGGTTCCGTGTCGCCGGAATCGGTTGCCTCGCCGCCGCACTGAGCCTTCGGCGGGATCTCGCACTCAGCGACAGAAGGGCATTTTCCGAGTCTGAGTCTGAGCGGGATGTTGCTGTTTGTGTAGTAAATGATATTTGAATCATCGGAAATAACTGCTGTATTTTTGATGACCTCGTTCTTTGAAAGGTTGTCCTTCGGTCTTACAGCGAATCTGATCCACACACCCTCTTCGCAGGTCATCGTTG
Source organism: bacterium UBP6_UBA1209 (assembly GCA_002309575.1). GTDB lineage: Bacteria > UBP6 > UBA1177 > UBA1177 > UBA1177 > UBA1177. The sequence goes on from DBXP01000024.1 coordinate 9,538, forward strand.
ACTTGTCACAGTAAGAGATCTGATCGGCGATTTTGCGGGGCTTGGCGAACGGGAAGCCTCCGTTGACATCTTCAACCGGTTTCCAGTCCGTACCGTTGCCGTACGGGTCGAATTTCGTAGCGATTTCGGTCGTTCCCGGAACATATTCGACCTGTGTCGGGAGCGTATCCTGAACATCTACGTCGAAAGCGATGTTCTCGCCCCAGTTCTGAACTTTGATCATGTAATAGAAAGGTCTGTCATAACAAACTGTATCGGGATCAGGAGAACATGAGCAGTAGTCTTTTTCCCTTCCGTTCAGAGTTCTCGGGTTTGCTGGGATATCGAATGCCGGTGTCTTGGTATCGACGCTGACGATGAGAAAGTTGGTGTAGACCTGGTCCTGGTTTGCGCCGATCTTGAGATTGAACTGTGTGTCTCCTCTCTGAAGGTGCTCGGCAAAACCACCGTAGGTCTTGGCGTCTATCCTGAAGACATCGGCATCGATTGCGTATTCGATCGGGTTTGTCGTCGATGCCGGGTTGTTCGGATCACCGATGCAGAAAGGATAATCATCCTGCCAGCCGAAAACCGACGAGATCGAGTTGAAAACCTCGGTGTAGTTGAAAGCATTACCGTTTGAATCCTGAGTCCTGAACGGGTTGCAGTCATTCGACATAAGCGTGTAGTCCGATGTTGCGTGCTGACCCCTGATCGCCAGGCCCTCTGGTTCGGCAGCGCCGAAAAGGTTGAGTCCAGTTGCACTTGCAAGACCAGGGTCGCCTTCAAAGGAGAGGAGACCGAGTCTGACCATTGCCTCGCTAGGAAGCTCGAAACCGCTGACAGTGATTTCAGCAGCCTCGAAGTGGTATGCCGCAAGACCGTGGTAGATGTAGATCTTCTTCGCGGCGATGTGTGACGAAGTGTAGACGAAAGGAAGAGCCCAGCCGCCGACAAGTCCGCTTGTCGTAAGATAATTCTGATGGTTGCTGCACGCCATTCCCTTGACGTTGTAGTCTCCGTAAAGAGCTTCGCCGGGCTTCATTCCGCGCTGTTCGCCCATGAGTACGATCTCCTTCATGAAATCGGTGACGTCAACGCGATAGGTGTAAACCGCCGTTTCACCCGTATTAGTGTCTGCCGGCATATCGAGAGTCTCGAACTCAAAGCCGCCCTGAGAAGTCGGACTCGGCATTCCCTGATACGACGCAGTGACCTCTCTGGTGAGCGTTAAGGACGGGTCTACCGCATTTGTGAATGTAAGCGTGACCGAGTTGTCGGTCGGGGTGTTCAAATTATCCGGATCATGACCGGAAAGCCATATCAGGAAAGCGCGGTCGACATCAGCATCTTCCGGAACATGCCTTGAAGTCAAAGTATAAGTTGAACCGATATTCGGGTCTATGCATGTATCGGCCTGCGGGTTTCCGGCAGTTGTTGTCGCTGTGCCGGTGACCTGCTCTATCAATGATTTGTGCATGATGAAGAAGTCCCATGCTCCCTCTTCCCATTTGAGTGTCGTTCCGTCAGGAGCGACGGAGATGCCTGAGCCGCCGATTGCCGCTGAAAGGAACATTGGGGTCAAAAGCATAGAAATCGTTAATAAAATAAAGTACTTGTTTTTCATAAAAAACTCCATTTATTTCTACATTCGAAAGTCTTGATCGAGAGTCAGGACCGAACATCCCGAGCTTTTGACTGGTTCCGGTTCGAAACAGGTATTGTCGGATGAACGGCAGAGCAGTCCGTCGTTGCAGGTCCTGTCGGGGTAGCATTCAGCGCCGAGCTCGCCCTGTTTAGGTTCGGTGTCGGTTTCCGTATCATCGCACCCCAGGTCGCCATCAGGACAGTCATATGTGAAAACCTGAGATTTGACAGGAAGTTCGTAGATCGTTGTTTCAGGGCTGTCAAGGGCTATGCCTCCTGTCGGGATAGTGATCATGCCGTACATGGGCGGATCCGCCTTTTTCATATCGAAATCGACATAGATGATGAGGATTTTTTCCTCATCCTTTTGGTAGTAGAGCTGCGGCTCGAACTCCTCGTGCTCGAAAGTGATTTCCGATACTCCCTCTTCTCCGGATTTGGTTCCGAAACCGCTCTTTTCAGCTATTTTGACGTCACCTATGCCGTCTTTGTTTGTGTCGACCCAGAGCGAGACGGCTGTGATCCCGTTTGTGCCGCCGAATTTTACGGCATTTCCCGGAGCCTTGATTCTGAGTTTCCGCAAAATAACTTCTTCCCATGTCGATTTAGTCCTGAGCTGCAGGACGGGGATATCCGTGTTCATTATGGAAACCGGCGGAATTTCAGGAGAGTCGTTGCTGGCTGCCACGATGAAATAGTTACCTGTCGGTTCGATATAAAATTCAGGGAAATTGACCGTTCCGTTCTCGACGGAAACAAAACTGCCGTCATATCCGGAGTTGACGGTTAGATCTGCGTCTTTGAAGTAGAAGCGGAACGACGTGTCCTGCGGAACAGTTGCGCTTTTGTAGGTAAATTTTGTCCTGACAAGGAAGTGGTTCAAAGATTTTCCTGCGTATTTCTTCATACTTGCATCAAGCGTGAATTTTATGTAGTTGTCTTCGATGCGGGCTCCTTTGCTGCTGACTATCGTATCGATCGCATTGTTGTAAAGACCGTCTTCGTCCGCGTCATAGATGAGCTCAGGCTCGCTGAATTCGAATCCTTCGTCGCGGTTCGTGTCGAAGTGGACCTTTATCATATCGAAGTTGATAAATTTTTCCTCTTCGCAGCCGGAAGCCTGAAGCGTGAACTGTCCGACGACGATAGGCTGTTTGCCGTCGGTCTTGGCCAGGATTATCATGTTGTCGGATTTAGGTGAGTTTTTGCCGATAGCTGCCTTCACCTCCGCATCGCTGCACATGATCGTCTGGTCGTCTACGCACTTGAAGTTTTCGCAGACATATCCCGGGAGACAATCGGGAAGGCTCGGTTCACCGCACTCTTTTTCAACGGGTTCCGGCTCCTCTTCTTTCAAGCCGCCGCACATTTCGGGAGTCGGATTCGTGCATACGGCATCCGAGACGCAGCTGCCGGGTTTCAGCTTGAGAGGGTAGGAGTTGTTGGTTTTGTAAGGCGTGTCGCTGCCGGAATCGCTGATAAGCGCAATATTCGTGAAGACATAGTTTGCTGCGGTACCTTGTTTCGGTCTGACTTTGTATCTGACAAGGATCGTATCTTTGCAGGTTTCTGTCGACTTGTTGCACTTCTCCATCCTGTCGCTGATCTTTACGCCGTTTCCTGAAAGCGGGAATTTGCCGCCGTTTTTGTCAGGAAGGGGTTCCCAGTCGGTCCCGTTGCCGTAGTCGTTGAACTTCGTCGCGAACTCGGTCGTTCCGGAAACATATTCAAGCTGAGGGTCGAGTTCGTCGGAAACCGTGACATTTTCTGCCGCATCGTCGCCCCAGTTCTGTATTTTAATAAGGTAATAGAATTCCTTGTTTGTGCCGTTCCCCTGGCAGTAGTAGTCATTATACATGTTACTTGCCGCAGGCGGACATGAGCAGGAATACTTTTCGCTTTCGCCGGGGATGTTGAAGCGCGAGCCTTTGATATCGACCGAAAGAGCCATGAAGTTCGAGAATACAGCATCCTGATTTACGCCGAAATTGACGTCGAATCCCTCCCCATCTTTCGGCAGATGAGCCTGAAGGTTGATGTTCTTTGCTGAATCGAGGTCAAAGGTGTCGACGTCGATGCCGAAGTTGCTGTTTCCCCAACCGACGCTGTAGCACTCGATTTCGTCTGTATACCAGCCCGGAACAGAGGATACCGAGTTGAAAATTTCGGTGTAGCCTGTCTCTCTCGGGTTACATTTATCGGTCAGACGATATGCGCCCTGAGCCTCGGCATCCGGAGTGATGCCCTTGACTGAGATCTCCTCTGTAGGAAGATTTGCGTTTGTTAAGCCGGTATCTCCATCGGCGACCATCGTGGCGATGCGGAGTTCGGGATAGGGAGCCAGCTCCAAGTTTCTTACTTCGGCTGTCGATATTAGACCGTAGGCGAATGCGAGACTGTTGTAGAGATAGATCTTTTTCGGTCTGTCGATACTCTTTGATCTGTAGATGAAGAAGACCGCCCATGCGCTGACCATCGACCCTGTGCATTTGTAGGCATCGTGATCTGTGCATTCAAGACCGCTTACGGTATAGGTGCCGTAGTACTCTCCGGTCCCTTCAATGAGCCCGTTGGTCTTGTTGGTTTCGTAGATCCTGTTAAAGAAATCCGTGACATCGACGCGGTATGTGAAGTAACCGACATCGAGATTTTCTTCGGGATCACCGTAATATGTTTCGGAGCAGTCGGTGTAGGCTGTAGTCAAGTATTTGATACCCTCGAAATCGAAAGAGGGGAGATCTGTAAGCCTCCTGCCGTATTCACCGGATGTGATGTATTCACTCAATTTTACGGAGCTGTCGTTTCTCTGCGTGAAGGAGAGCTGGACATCGTTGTCGGTCGGTTCGTCGATCCTGTCTGGGGCGACGGCTCCCATCCAGACGAGGTAGGCCTTCTCGATGAGCGCATCTTCCGGAATGTGGAAGTTGTCGAGGGTAAACGAGCTCGAATCCATACAGGTGTCTCCCTGCGGATTTTCGTTGCTTTCGCCTAAGAGCAGGATGCGGTCGTCGAGGTTCGAGTTGAACATGACGAAAAAATCCTGACCGCCGTCTTCCCAGGTCATCGCGGGAATCCCTCCGATCATGCTGCCGTAATTGTCATCTTCCTCGGCAGTGACGGCAGAGAAAGCGACAAGAATTAAAAAGAATAGTGCGAATTTTGTGTTTTTCATTTTAACCTCAAAGGCAAAAGTTTCATTCAACGGTCAGGACCGAACATCCCGAGCTTTTGACGGGTTCCGGTTCGAAACAGGTGTTGTCGGATACGCGGCAGAGCAGACCGTCGTTGCAGGTCTTGTCGGGGTAGCATTCAGCGCCGAGTTCGCCCTGCTTAGGATCGGTCGTTACTGGATCAGTATCGGCGGAGTCTCCGCTGTCGGAGCTGCCGGTATCTCCGGAATCTCCCGTGTCGGGATCGCCGGAATCGCCTGTGTCAGTCGGATCGGTGTCTCCCGAATCGCCGGGATCGCCTGTGTCGCCTGAAACTTCTGTGTCACCGCTGTCTCCCGGAATTTCAGTGTCACCGGTATCCGGCTCGTCTGCCTTTGTGGAGACCGAAACGATCATGTAGTTGGTGATCACCGCATCCTGGTTTGCGCCGATCCTGATGTAGATGCTCTCCCCGCCTTCGAGGAAGTGGGAGATGTATGTTGTATCCGAGTTGGAATCTATGAGAAAAGTGTCGACATCTATGCCGTATTCGATTTCATCATTATTGAAGTATGGAGGCGTTCCGCCGACGCAGACAGGATTTGTATCGGCATAACCGTAGACAGAAGAGATCGAATTGAAAACCTCTGTATAATCAAGGTGTGCAGAAGAATCGTATAAGCTTACAGGCGGGTTGCATTCGTTTGAAAGAAGGAGCCAGTTCGCCGGAGTTTCGCCCTTGACCTGGATCCCTTCCGGGAAAGCCTGCTGCTCCCCGGTCGATGATTCGTGCGTCGCATCTGCAAGTCCGGAATCGCCTTCATGGGTGGTAAGAGTGATCCTGATCTCGGGGTCTGCCGGGAATTCGAACCCGCTGACCATGATCTCGCTTAACTGGTGCCAGATCGGACTGAAGCCGTCGTAGATATAGATGCTTTTCGGTCTGACGTAGGCGGAGGAGTAGATGAGTATTACCGACCAGTCGGCTACCATTTCGGTCGAGCTTTTGTAGACGGTGTCATCCGAGCAGTCGAGACCTGAGAGCGTGTATCGTCCCATCAGCGAATCGCCTTCGTAGAAAGTTGTGCCGGCAACAGCCAGATCTCTTCCTTTTGCCTGGATCGACTTGAAGAAATCCGTGACTCTGACGCGGTAAGTGAACCAGCTTTTGCTCTGGTCATCTGCATCAAAAAAGGCGTCAAATTCGAAATCGACATTTCCGGCTTCGTTGATTTTGTATGCCTTTTTTCCTGAGATCGTCTGCTCTTCGGTGATCTTTCCGTCATCGGAAACGAATGAGAGCATGACCTCCTTGTCGGTTATTTCATCTTTTTTCGCCACAGGCTGCGCCGCTGTCCAGACAAGGAATGCCTCTTCGATCACGGCATCGGCTGGAATGTGTGAAATGCCGAGCTGGTAGGTGCTTGAATCCATACAGGTGTCACCCTGCGGGTTGCTGGTGGATGCATCTGTTTCATTGTTTGCAAGAAGCGACTTGAACATCACATGATAGCCGAAACTGCCGTCTTCCCACTTCAGTTCCTTATCGCGGTAGACCGAAACGGCAGGACCGATTTGTTTTGCTCCTGCCGCAAGCGGAAAAAGGATCGAAGCAATAAGAAGAAAGATGAATTTTTTCATTGAAACCTCCGATATGATCGAAGAGACGCCGGATCATGACGCCTCCTGACTATTAGTCTGCTGTTACCAGTTGATCGCGAATTGCAGTGTCCCGTCGAACGGGCTTGCGCCGAATGAGACGTTATATTTTTTCCTGACCTCTTTTTCGCCCTTGAATTCGATGCAGTAGAAGGTGATTCCGGTCGCTATCAATGCTGCACCGAGACCGAGCCCGACACCGCCGAGAGTGTTGTATTTGTTCATTTTGTTGTGGGCGTCAGTCGTTTTCTTGCGGTATTTGTCCATATCTTCCTGAGTTTCGCTCTGCTCGTAGTAATGACCCCATTTGTCGCGGTCTTTTTTGTACTTGCTTGCGCCGTAGAGCGAGACACCGCCAAGAACGCCAGCAACAACGCCTGCGACGAGGGTCGTTGTCGCAACAGCGATCCTTGTCCTTTTGCCGGCATCCCAGAGTTCCTTTTTGAATTTGTCCTCTTCTGTCGGCTCAGCCTTCTTTTCAGGTTCCTTTTTCTCGGGTTCAGCTGCCTGCTGCGTTACGGGCTGCTGAGCCGGAGCGGGGGCGGCTACCACCGGAGCCGGCTGACCGCTGCATGCTTCCATACGTCCGAGATCACAGGCTTTTTTGAGATAAGCCTTTTTGTCGAATTCGTTTACGGCATGGTTCATGGCGAAGGTGTGGCAGTCTGATGCGGAGTTGAGGTTGCAGCGCTGGAGTCTGACATCCTTGATTTTGGTCTTTACCGCGTCGTAATTTGCGATCTCGTTGCTGTAGGTGACCGCGTTTGCGACTTCCAGTGCGCCGAAAATCAGTCCGTATTCGTCAAGATGCTTGAGAGTAAGGTATATTTTCTGTTCGAGTGAAACCGTATTTTCAGGGATATTCTTTCTTATCTGGTTCGTGCTGTTTTCGTGCCTTTCCATCTTTTCGGCACACTCACGCCACTGGGCCCCTCTTGCCTGAGCGATCTGCTGGAAGGGATTTTTGTCAGTGATTTTCGCAATTTCCTCCCACATGACAGTCATTGCGCCGGGAGTTTTTATGCTCTCTTTTTCCTTCTCCTTCGCAACTGCCGCCTCGAATTTTTTCAAAACGGCGGGACTTGCGTTAAGGACATCCTGCTCGTTGACTGTTCCCAGAACAAAAGGCTTTATGAGGTCGATAGGTTCTTCAGTCAGGTTGTAAGATTTTGTTGCGAACTCTTCCGCCTTGCGTCTCTCTTCAGCGGCGATCCTTGCCTTTTCCGCCTCCTGCTCGGCCTTGATTTTGTTCACCTCTTCGCACCCTGGCTGATATTTCATGTCGCACGCTTTGGTGAAGAAGGTGAGTTTTTCATATGCGACGTCGGTGTAGTTCCTGCCGCATTCGAAGCAGTCTCTGCCGGATTTCTTTTCGCAGCGGGCACGTTTGATATCTTTGATCTTAGCCTGGAAATCGGTCCCTTTCAGTACTGTATCAAAGCCGTTTGTATTCTTTGTCAGGTCAAAGATCTCCTGGGTCCCGAAGGTGATTCCGAAATCGTCGAGATGCTTCAGAAGGACACCCTTTTTCTGCTCGTTCGTGAGGATCGAGCTTGCGAGGAGAGTCTTGATCTTGTCAACATTGTCCTTGTGGGCTTTGAAGATCTCGATGACTTTCTTCCATTCCTCTATACGGGAGTTCGCTGTGTTGAGGAACGGGTTGTTCACAGTGATTTTGGCAACCTCTGTCCACGCCTTGCCGACTGCGTTCGGATTCTCGAAGACATTTGGATTGTTTTCGAGCGCTGCAGCGTTTTCGTAAGCCTTCAAAGCCTGCGGATTGATGCTGATCAGTTCGGAATCGGAGAGCTTCTGTATTTCAAAGGGCTTGATCGGAAGATCGATGAGCTCCTCCGCGAAAGAGTAGCCCTTTGCCGCAGTTTTAGGTTTGGCCGCTTTATGGTCGTTCTGAGCCTGAGGCTGGTTCTGGGCGGGAGTCTGGACCGCTGCCGGAGCCGCGCCGAGCGACAGAACGCAGAAAACCAAAGTGAAAACAAGAAAAGATCTTTTCATTTTTACCTCCTGAAAAACGATTTATACCTCAAAAAAATTATCTCTTTACACAACGGACATTGTGGGCGGCATTCTTGCTCTCCCAACCGACGTGTCCATAGTCGAAACTTACTATCCATGCCTCGTAGTCTGCATTGTTGGATAGAGCGTTGGAAGACCACAGCCAGACAGTGTCTCCGAATTTGCTGTATTGACCGTCATCATGATATTCGCAAGAAAAACAGATGCTGTCTTGGCAGCTGGATGACAGACAGTTGTTTGTAACATCGCAGTTTCCGCCTGTTACCGTGCTTTCGCAATTCTTTATCAGAGTGCGTAGTTCATCGATTGTCGGCAGGCTCCAGCCGTTTAAGTCTCCTTCAGTATAGCCGGGGCAGTATTCAGCTGCTTCATACCAAGTCATTTCCGACACTAATCCGGACCATGTGATGCCGCTTGAGGGATCGTAGCAGGGGGTCCCGCTTGATTCGCTGCACTCCGGGAGTACAGCCGTGTAATATTCGCATTTCGAGTTGTAGTTCCAGAGGTAGTTGTTTGCGCACTTGTAATGGCACTCTCCGATGTTCCGGCTGTAAATGGTGTTACGGCTTTCCGGGCCCCATGCGCCTTCCCAGATGTCGTAGGTCTGGGTGAATGTGCCGCCAAGTCCGTCGTCGTTCCATTCCGTGTTCTCGGGTTTTGATGTGGGGCAGCTTGCGCTCCGCGTGTCCGACTGGCAGGAAGATCCGTTCCAGTAGTAGCCGTAGCTGCAGATGCGTCTGACGCAGCGGGCGTAGTTCGTTTCGCTCTTCGCGTTGCTGTAGACATCGGCGCCCTGGAAGCCGACTCCCCATGCGCTGTTGTCAGGATCGTCCCAGTTGTCGGAGGATGACCAGAACCATCCGGTTTCGCCGAACTTGCTGTATCCGCCGTCAGGATCTCCAGTGCAGGAGTAGCAGGATTCGCCCTGGCAGTCGTATTCCTCTTTTCCAAGACAGTTGACATCGTTGTCTTCACGGACCTCGCATGTCCCGCCGGGCAGGATCGTGCCTGGACAGTCTTTGATGAGTGTCCTGAGCTCGCTGATCGTCGGCAGATACCAGCCGGAATTGAAACCGCCGTAGCCGGCATAGTTCAAATTATTGCAGATAGTTACCGCGTTTTCGTAAGTTGCGGATCCCTTGGCCGACCAGATGAAACCCATCGTCGAATCCTTGCAGGGAGTTTCGCTTTCCGGACCGCATTCAGGCAGCATGTCAGGTGACGGCTCGCATGCTGTGCCGTTCCATGAGTAGCCTTCAAGGCAGTTGAATACGCATTCTCCGGGGGTGTCGCTGTAGGCGATACCAACGAACTGCGGCTGCCATCCGCCCTCTTCGCCTGTCCATGTCTGGGTGAAGTATCCTTCGCTGCCGTCGTCGTTCCAGATCGCGTTTACCGGAAGCGTTCCGTTGCATGGCTCTCTCCTTTGGTCTGCCGCACATTTGCTGCCGTCCCAGGAGTAGTTATCTTTGCATTTGAAACGGCATTCATTGTCGCTCGGTTCTTCGCTGAAGGTGCCTTCGACCGAGGGGACCCAATTGTGACCGTTCCATTCCTGAACGATTTCGGAGACTTGGTTCCAGTCGGCGTTTTTCGGAAGATTTTCGCAGACCGCCTTTCTCTTGTCGCCGGTATAGGGATTTTCCGGCTCTTCCGGGTCGTAACATGTCCCAAGCGTAATACTTGTTTCGGGATCTATCGTTGTTATGTGATTTATGTATGCCTGCCTGTTCCAGACCGGAACAAGGTTCGCATCAGTGTTGTCGTAAACACAGACTGGGTAGCGGACAGGATCGATCTCGATCCCGTGCTCTGGCAGATAAGTGTCTGAAATTATTGCATCTCCTTTAAGTTTCGAATTTGGACCTTTCAAGGAGCTGTCCCACTTTATTACCGCTACGACCTTCCACTCGTTGAATTTGATCGTGAAATCCTTCGTGGTTTCGTAATAGTGGTCGATGCCCTCTCTCGGGACCTCTTCCCCGTCAACGAGGATCTTGACCCTTGCATCGACCTCGACTGCGCTGTCATCGCCGTGATAATGGCTGTCGCAGCGGTCTTCGCCGTCGCTGTATGACGATTCGCAGTTGCTGTAAGTCACGACCAGCAGATACTGGTCGTCCGGGATCACGGCATCAGGGTAGCCGTCAGGCTCGTTTTCGCCCGTGGTGTTGTTTTTTAAGTCAGCGGTCGGACCCATGATGATCGTCTCCGGATTTGTATAGTTGCCGCCGCCCCAGAAGTTGTCAAAGGCGAATTTCGCGTTCCAGGCGATACTCTCTTCGATATAATCGTCAAGAAATCCCCGATCACCGAAAGAGCAGTCGTCGTGACGCCAGTAGGATTCGCATTCAGGAAAGGAGAGTGGACAGTCGGAGTCAAAACGGCGCTGTTTCGTACCGAGAAGACCGTCCAGAATGTCGAATTTGTACATGTTGGCTTCGATACTGTTTTTTTTGACAAGGTGAAGATCAAGGTCGACCAGAACACCCTCCTGAGAGTCGGACTCCGCTTTTGATTTGAAGCCCTGCTTCCATCCGAGCTGGATGACGATCCTGTTGTTTTCAGGTTCAAAATATTCTGGATCTATCTCAGGTTCGTTTGCGTCGTCGTCGCTTGTTTCCGTGTCGGCATCGTTTTGAGCGGCATCATGGTCGTTTGCGCCGGAATTTTTGTCGTTGGGGTTGTTGAATTTGAGGTCTGAGCACGAAACAGCGAAAAGGATCGCTGAAATTGCAAAAATCAAACGGTAAATTTTCATTTTATCTCCCTGTTTTTAGTAGCAGAAACCGTCTATGCACGGCATTCCCGAGCAGCATTCGGCTGAGCCTTTCGCGCACTGCTGGCCTGATGGGATACAGAGCGCTGTGTTGATGATGGTGCCGGAAGCGGAACAGCCGCTTTTTGCAGTGGTCGTCTGGCAGATAAGCTCGCCGGCCTTGCACTTGTAGCAGCTTGCGGGCGGGTTGACCGAATCCTGGTTGATGGATGGGCAGTTGTCTGTCGTCGTGGAGCAGACTGCCGAGTAGCATTTCGAATCTTCCGGTGAGAAGAGTTCGCCCTGGTTGCAGAGCCCGCATACCGCCGGAGATGCCTCCTTGGAGCACTTTACACCGGTGAGGCCCTTTTCGGCGTAGCAGCATCCTGTAGGGCATTTGACCTCCGAGCAGGCTTTATTGGAAGCGTAGATGCTGAGGCAGCGCGCAAGTTTTGTGTTGCAGTAAAGACCCTGCTGCATTTTGCAGTCGGAGTCGTTGGTGCAGCCTTTGGCGCATACTCCGCCTTTTAAGCAGATCATGCACTTGCCGCAGTCTTCATCGGTCGTGCACATCCTGCCCTGACTTTCGGTTTCGCACCCGTCGTCAGCCGTATCGCCTGTGTCTGTTGTCGTGTCTCCGGTATCTGTTGTCGTGTCGCCGGTATCAGGCTCCGTATCGCCGTCCGGGTTCGATATGATGTCGGCGTCGGCGTCTCCGCCGCCCTGATATGCACCGGAATTTTTGTCTTTCGGATTGTTGAATGTTATTCCTGAATCGCAGGAAACTGCTGAAAGCATCACAAAAAGCGCGATAATTAAGCAAAATCTCTTCATTTCGAACTCCCTTTTACAGTCAAAAGCGGCATATCCAAATAACGACGCAAAAAAATTATGATTATACCTTAAAATTTAATAAGCGGCAAGAAAACGGGGAATAAAAGCGGCTTTCTGCTTAAGCCCGATCACTCCGGGTACTCTATTTTGATCTGTTTTTTGCAGCGCCGGCAGACGACCTGACGGGTCCTGATGTTGGGTGCCAGGTGGAAGACGAAATTGCCGCAGGCCGGGCATTTGAAGGATTCCCAGTCGTCGGGTTTCTGTATCGTGTAGACAAATTCCTGATCTGCCTCAGGGTCGATGCCGAGCTCTGACTTAAAGAGGTCACTCGGCGTTGAATCTCCAATAAATTCAACAATATGTTCTTCCGGATGCTGAACGGCAGGCGCTTCATCCGGTGAGGCGGCTCTTACGGAGACGGATCCGGTATCGTTTTTCGCGGAATCAGGAAAGAAATCGCGCCCTTTGACGTTTGAAAGGTAGATCTTCCGGTAGTCGCTGAGCGAGATGCTTCCGCCGTTCTGGAGCTTCCGGAGGATCATGATCCGCTCGCTTACCGGCGGGTGGGTCGAATCGGAAAAGAAGCCGCTGGTGAAGAGTCCTGCCGGCTCCGGGCTGATGATGAACATCGGCGAGGTGATCCTGTTCGAGAATGAGACCCATGATCTGCTCGATATCTTTTCGAGTGCCGATGCCAGACCTTCGGGATAGCGTGTGAGCCTTGCCGCGGATGCGTCGGCCAGAAACTCGCGCTTCCTCGAAATGGTGAAGTAGAAAAGTTTTGCCAGGAGCGGAGCTAAAATCGCGAAAGCGATCACAATGAGAATGATCGCCGGATTTCCACGAACGCCGATCCCGCGTTTTTTCGTGCCGGAGTTATCGTCGTCACTGTTATTTTTGCGGATCGCAAAGCCGCCGCGGATCACCATGTTCGAGAGCATGGTGATCGTTCCTAGCATCACTCCGGCGAATGTCATAAAGAGGACATCGCGGTTCAGGATGTGGCTCATCTCGTGTGCTATGACGCCCTGAAGCTCGTCGCGGTTAAGTGATTCGTAAAGCCCGCGTGTTACGCAAATGGCTGATTTTTCTTGTCTTATTCCTGTCGCAAAGGCGTTGAGCCCCTTGTCTTCAACGAGGTAGATCTCCGGCATGTAGGGCTGCGCTCCAGCGATCCGCATCTCCTCTACGACGTTGAAAAGGCGCGGATAGTTGTCCTTGTTCACTAGGACTGCCTGATTGAAATTCAGGACGATCTGGTCTCCGAAAAAGTAGGCGACGAGTGCCTGAACTGCCCAGACAACAAAGCCGAAGAGTGCGCCTGCGGTTATCATCGCGGGATTTGTATCCGGCCTGGAATCGAACATGCAGAAAATCAGTATGGAAAAGGATTCCATAAGGATAAACATCAGGAAGAGGACAAAAAGCGACTTCCGCCTGTTCTGCCGGATGAGCTCCCACATTCGGGTCTACGCGGTGAGATCTGTTAGAATTTTACCTGCGGAGCGACCCGCTCCTCTTCGTTTTTGAGCTCGAAGGAGTCAGCCTTCGTGAAGTTGAACATCCCGGCGATTATGTTCGAGGGGAACATCTCGACACGGTTGTTGTAGCCGAAAACTGCGTCGTTGTAAGCCTGTCTCGCGAAGGCGATCCTGTTTTCGGTAGAGGCAAGTTCCTCCTGAAGGGCGAGGAAGTTCTGGTTCGCCTTGAGCTCCGGGTAGTTTTCAAAGGTAAGTAGCATCTTCGCAAGTGTCGCGCCGAGCTGGGATTCCGCCGCGCTGACTTCGCCGACGCTGTTCGAGCTGTTTGCCGCCATCGCCTTTGCGCGGGCCTCTGTGACCTGGACGAAGGTCTCGTTTTCGTGCTTCATGTAGCCCTTTGCCGTCTCGACGAGGTTGGGGATAAGGTCGTAGCGGCGCTTGAGCTGGACGTCGATCTGGCTCCATGCGTTCTTGACGAGGTTGCGCAGCCCGACGAGCGAGTTGTAGAGTGCGAAGCAGCAGAGTGCCGCCAGAACGATGAGTCCGAGAATTACCAAAAGAATGATTGTCATTGCATGCCTCCTTTAAAAAAACGGCGAATTATACTCCCATGCCGGAAAATGCCAAACTAAACTTAGCAAAATCGGCAAGTTGCTTGACTTTAGGCGCTTTAAGACTAACATCCCTCGTTTTTTTTTATGGAGATGTAAATGGATTACGGCAAAACACTCAATCTTCCTCAAACCGATTTCCCGATGAAGGCCAATCTGCCTGTCAAGGAGGTCGAGCTTCTCAAAAAATGGAATGAAATAGGCATTTACTTTAAAATCATTGAGCAAAATGCTGATAAACCCTCGTTCGTGCTTCACGACGGGCCGCCCTACGCAAACGGCAGCCTTCACAACGGTCACGTCCTCAACAAGACGCTGAAGGACTTTGTCATCAAGTTCAAAAACATGACGGGGTATCTCACCAAGCTCACTCCGGGCTGGGACTGCCACGGTCTCCCGATCGAGCTCAAAACGGCTGAAAAGCTCGGCTCGAAGCGCAAGGAGATGTCGAAGAGCGACTTCCTCGAGGAGTGCAAAAAGTTCGCGATGGCATCCGTGAACACTCAGCGCGAGGAGTTCAAGAGGCTCGGTATTTTTGCAGACTGGGACAATCCGTACATCACGCTTGACCCGAAATACGAGGGGACGATAGCCCATCAGTTCGCGAAGATCATCGAAACGGGCGCGCTCTTCAAGGCGAAAAAGCCGGTTTACTGGTGCACGAGCTGCGAAACGGCTCTGGCCGAGGCTGAGATCGAGTACGACATGCACGATTCGCCGTCGATCTACGTAAAGTTCCCGCTTGTCGACAAGCTTCCGGAGCTTGAGGGCGAGAAGGTCAACTTCGTGATCTGGACGACGACTCCGTGGACTCTTCCGGCAAATCTGGCGATCGCGCTTCATCCTGAATTCAAGTACACGGCAGTAAAATATAACGGCGAAGTCTTTATCGTCGCGACCTATCTCCGCGACAGTTTCGTCAAGGCCGTAAAAGCCGAAAATCCGGTCGATCTCTGCGAATTTGACGCAAAACGCTTCGATGGAATGAAGGCGAGACACCCTTTTATGGACCGCGATTCGATGATCGTTTACGCAGATTACGTTACTGCTGATGCAGGTACCGGCTGCGTCCACACGGCTCCCGGACACGGTGCCGACGACTATCTGACCGGCCTGAAATACGGGCTCAAGCCCTACGCTCCGGTCAACGCCAGCGGAATCATCGACGCCGAGATCCCGGTCATCGGCGGGATGCACGTCTTCAAGGCAAACCCGGTCATCGTCGAGCATCTCTACAACACGGGATACCTTCTCAACAAGCCGGGCGAGCTCATCAACCACAGCTATCCGCACTGCTGGAGATGCCACAAACCGGTGATCTTCAGGGCGACCGAACAGTGGTTCATCTCGATGGACGACACAGGGCTCCGTCAGAAGTGCCTTGACGAGATCGCAAAGGTCAAACTTGTCCCGGAGTGGGGCAGGAAGAGGATCACGCCGATGCTCGAAAAGGCTCCTAACTGGTGCATCTCGAGGCAGAGGAACTGGGGCGTTCCGATCATCGCCTTCACCTGCGACGACTGCGGCGAAAAGATCATTGACGCAAAGATCGCCCGCAAAGTCGCCGACGAAATTTCCGTCCAC
The DNA here is from genome assembly GCA_002309575.1 of bacterium UBP6_UBA1209. GTDB lineage: Bacteria > UBP6 > UBA1177 > UBA1177 > UBA1177 > UBA1177. The sequence goes on from DBXP01000024.1 coordinate 25,277, forward strand.
GGGATCAAGGTATGGCAGGAAAAAACGGCTGCAGACTTCCTTCCCGAGGGCTTCAAGTGCCCGAAGTGCGGCGGCACGCACATCAGCAAGGAGAACGACATCCTCGACGTCTGGTTCGACAGCGGCGTAAGCTGGGCTTACGTCCTGAACGGCGAAAAGGGCCGTGAATTCCCGGCTGATCTCTATCTCGAGGGCAGCGACCAGCACAGAGGATGGTTCCAGTCCTCGCTGAAACTCTCCACACTCATCACCGGAAGGGCACCCTACAAGCAGGTCCTGACCCACGGCTTCATCGTCGACGAAAAGGGCGAGAAGATTTCGAAGAGCAAAGGCAACTTCGTCGATCCGAAGGTCTACATAAACAAGTACGGCGCCGAGATCCTGAGGCTCTGGGTCGCTTTTGAAGATTACAGTGACGACAACAGCATCGGAAATTCGATCATCGAGAGCTGTGCGACGGCTTACCGCAAAATCAGAAACACGATCCGCTTCATGTTCGGCTTCGTAAACGATTTCGACCCGGATACGATGAGCATCGATCCTAAAGAGCTGAAATCGGTCGACAAGTGGGCTTATCTCACCTGGCAGGCAAGGCTCAAGGCGATCCGCGAATATTACGAAAACTACGAATTCTACCGCGTCTACCACGAGATGCTCGATTTCTTCACGATCCCGATGAGCGCCTTCTACCTCGATATAATCAAGGACCGCTACACGATGAAGGCCGATGACCCGCGCAGAAGGATGTCTCAGTCTGCGGTCTATTCTATCCTGAGCGATGTTGTCAAGGCTCTGGCACCGATTTTGAGCTTCACCTGCGAAGAGGCCTATTCATACTTGAAAGGCAGCAAAAAGGAGAGCGTTTTCCTTGAGCAGTTCCCCGAGGCGAAGCTTTCTGCCGGGGACGAAAAGTTCCTTGCCGACTGGGAGCAGCTCCAGAAGGCAAGAGAGGCTGTCCAGAAGAGACTGGAACCTCTCCGCGCAGACAAGACAATCGGTCACTCGCTTGATGCAGGTGTTGAACTTTACTACGAAAATTTACCGCTTCTTGACGAAGAGTTCGATAACCTCGAGTCGATTTTCATCGTTTCGGAGGTCAAGCACTCGGCATCGAAGGACAACCTTGAAAAGGCGGAAGATCTGGATCTCTGGATCGGCGTCCGTGCGGCGGAGGGCGAAAAGTGCCAGCGCTGCTGGAAGAGACGTCCGCTCAAGGATTATTCCGACGAGATCACGGGGATCTGCGAAAGCTGCTACGAGGCTATAAAATCCTAGTTCCCCGTAAATTTTCATAAAAAAGCCATAAATACCCCGAAAATCGTCACTTTTTCAGCTCGATATTTCTCGTATAGTGGATTTTAAATAATTTCCGTATACAATATATAGGTTATTTTTTCGGCTTTTTTTCCATTTTGAATCGGAGGTAAGTTATGAAAAAACTTATTTTGGCTCTGATTTTCTGCGTGGTGTTTGTTGCCTGCAGCTCATCGAAAAAGAATGACTACTACGAGTATCCCGATGAGAATGCAAAGCATGACAGCGAAAACACGCTTGCTGACGAAGATCAGAATGACACCCCGGAACTTCCAGATACGGGCGAACCCGAGCTCCCGGATACCGGTGACTCTCAGCTCCCGGATACTGGCGATACCCAGCCTGACGGCGGCGA
>DBXP01000024.1:27041-80901 GCA_002309575.1 bacterium UBP6_UBA1209
CCGGACGGCGGCGATACCCAACCTGACAGCGGCGATACCCAGCCGGACGGCGGCGATACCCAACCTGACAGCGGCGATACCCAGCCGGACGGCGGCGATACCCAGCCGGATGAGGGTTATACCCAGCCTGTCTGCGGAAACTCTGTTGTCGAAGACGGCGAAGGCTGTGACGAAGGCGGGCTCAACGGTCAGTACGGCCACTGCAGCGCGGACTGCAAAACGAAGCTCCGTTGCGGCGACAAGATCGTGACAGAGCCTCAGGAGGTCTGCGACGAAGGTTCGGCTAAAAACGGATATTACGGTCACTGCAAATCTGACTGCTCAGGTCTCGGCGAGCGCTGCGGCGACGGAACTGTTCAGGTCGAGGACTGCGTCTGCACCCAGGAAAAGATCGATGAAGGGCTTTGCTCGACTGTCGGCGACTATCTCTCCCGCTGTGTCCCGGTCAATGAGGTCTGCGATGACGGTACCGACAACGGCACATGGGGCAAGTGCAACGAAACCTGCACAGCGGTACTTACCTGCGGCGACGGGATCGTTACCTCTCCTGAAGTCTGCGACGACGGTTCCTTCAACGGTTACTACAACCACTGCAAGAGCGACTGTACCGGCATCGGACCGAAATGCGGCGACAACATAATCCAAAATGAGGCCTGCGGCTCTATTCCAGGCTGCGTAACGATGACCGGAGCCCATGAGGACTGCGACGCCGGCACGCTCAACGGCACGGATGACGGTCACTGCACGGCTGTCTGCACCGATCCGGGCTGCATTGAGAGCTGCGTTCCGTCGGTAACTTCTGAGGGCTGGCTTCCGGCGATGGCTTCTGAATCTCCGGACTATTGCGACGGTCTCGACAACGACCACGACGGTGTGATTGACGAGGGCTGCGACTGCGCTCCGGGAGCTACCCAGGCATGTTTCTCCGGTGCTCCGAACAGGCGCGGAGTCGGCCTCTGCCAAGACGGTACCCAGACCTGCGTCTACGATTCCGCATCCAAAAAAGGGAAGTGGGGCGATTGCGTCAACGAGATCCTGCCTTCCGAGGATGTCTGCGACAACGCCGACAACCTCTGCACGGGCTGCGCGGACTACGGTCTCTGCTGCGACGCGGCGATCGACTGCTCGTACGATATCGGCTACGCGATCCCGTTCAACGACAAGATCATAAAGGGAACCAACTTCTACAAGCGCAGCGACTACGCTTCTGCGACCTGGACCTGGACACTCACGAAGGGCCCCTGCGACGAGCTTCTCGGCAACACGACCTTCACGGTCAAGGGCGCGACGAGCGAGTCCGGTCTTTCAGGCAGCGGCACCGCGACGACTCAGGTCTCCGGCGTCGGTTTGAGCTGGTTCAAGGTCAACTTCCAGCTCTCCGGCAGCTACAAGCTCCACGTCAAAGTCCAGCGCCAGAACGGCGAGGTCCACGAGTGTGACTGGGTCATCCGCGTCAAATCGGACGGCCTCAGAGTCGAGCTCTGCTGGGATAAGACCGGGCATGTCGACCTTGACCTGCACTTTGCAAAGGTCGGGACAACGACGGCTTGGACAGGTTCTAATGTTTGTTACTACTATACTTGTGACAATCTTGGAAATTATTTCGAGTACAGTCTGTCAGGCTGGGGTTATTCGAACACAAGCAACGGTCACAACCCGCGTCTTGACATCGACAACCGCAGTGTGGTCGGAGTTCCAGAGAACATCAATATCGACAACCCGAACAGCGGAGACAGGTTCAGAGTCGGTGTAAATTACTACAACAACGAAACTTACGAATCGGATCAGTGGGGAAATTCATCGATGGATCCCATTACAACTCATCCGCTCGTCAACATCTACTGCGGCGGCACCCTGAAGGCGACTTACGGCAAAAATCCGCAGGTTTCAGGTTTCGATGATGAAGATGAATTCTGGAAGGTGGTCGAGATCCAGTGGGTCGGCGGCTACGATTCCGATGACTGCGTCCTGACGCCGAAGTTCAACACTTCGAGCGGTGCTTATATTATCGGCTCTGTCGGCACATATGACTGGTAATGGAGGGTGAAATGAAAAAGAACATACTCAAAATCGTGATGCTTTCGCTCCTTGTTACGGTCTTTGCGACTGCGTGCGGCGGAAGTAAAAAGGATGACGAGAGACCAGATGCCGACGGTTCGGCTGACTCCGGCGACACCCAGGCCGATTCGGGCGATACCGAGCTCCCCGACACCGGCGATACCGAGCTTCCCGACACGGGAGACTCCGAGGTCCCGGATTCCGGCGACACCTCTCAGCCGATAACCGGCGACTGCACGCCGGGCTCCGAGCAGAAGTGCGACTACAACGGTCCTGAAAACACCGAAGGTACAGGTATTTGCAAGGCAGCGGTACGTACCTGCAAAGAGGACAAGAAGTGGGGTCCGTGCGTCGGCGAAGTCCTTCCGGTGGCCGAGAAGGGCGAGCTCTGCAGCGACGGTCTTGACAACGACTGCAACGGTAAGACTGATATCGGCGGATCCTGCGGCGGCGGTGATACCGGCGATTCCCAGCCGGATGACGACAGCATCGATACAGGTGACAGCGGTTACTTCAACAGCGGCGCGACGGGCGGCTACAATGACGCCTACAAGCTTCCGGAAGACGAGGATATCTGCACTGCGACATGCGACACGCTTGTCCTTGCGGCATGCATGAATCCGATAGAATCCGAGTTTGACGCGGGGCTCTGCGACGGTCTCGACAACGACTGCGACGGCATTGTCGACGAGGGCTGCAGCTGCAAGGCGGGACAGACCCAGCCCTGTTTCATGGGACCTCCGAACTACTTCGGACTTGGCTCCTGCACGGCGAAGGGCGTTCAGACCTGCATCGTCAACCTGAAGGATCCGAAGGCGGTCCTCGGCAAGTGGGGCGAGTGCGTCGGCGGTTCGCGCCCAGGTCAGGATGTCTGCGACAACTCCGACAACAACTGCAACGGCTGCGTCGACGACGGTCTCTGCTGCACGCCTCCGATCGACTGCAGCTTCGATATCGGTACGGCCAGACCGTTCACCGACAAGATAATCAACGGCCTCAATTTCTACGGCGGTCCGGATCCGGAGATCGCAGCCCAGAAAGCGGCTGAATCCGAGTGGACCTGGACACTCTCGAAGGGCCCCTGCGATCTCGTTCTGAACAAGACAAGCTTCACGGTCAAGGGTGCTCCGACAGTTGAGGAGCTTTACGGCGAGGGCGAGGCGGTGACCGAAGTTTCCGGTCTCGGACTCAGCCAGTTCAAGGTCAACTTCCAGCTCTCCGGCAGCTACACGCTCCATGTCTCGATCAAGACCTCCGACGGTAAGGTCGTCGAGTGTTCGTGGGTCATCAAGGTCGTTTCCGAGGGCCTCAGAGTCGAGCTCTGCTGGGACAAAACCGGCGCCGTCGACCTCGACCTGCATCTCCAGAAGGTAGGTCAGTTCAGCGGCTGGAGCGACGATTCGACCTGTTACTACAACACCTGCAGAATGACAGGATATCAGGCGAACTACACGGTCAGCTGGGGTTATGCCGATACGGTCAACGAGGATGAGACGACATCGAAAAATCCGCGTCTCGACATCGACAACATCAACACAGTCGGCAAGCCGGAGAATGTCAACCTTGACAATCCGGCAGACGGTGACAGGTTCAGGATCGGCGTAAACTATTTCGACGAGGACTCGATGATAGAGACTCATCCGGTCGTCAACGTCTACTGCGGCGGCACGCTGAAGGCAACCTACGGAGTCATACCGCAGGTCTACCCGTTCGACGAGACAGGCATCCTCTGGAAGGTCGCCGAGGTCACATGGTATGGAGATGCCGAATCCGACGAGTGCGAGCTTGAGGCGCCTTACGACGATATGAACGGATACATTCTCGGCCTTATCGAGGATCCGGGCTGGTAAAAACTCCGGTTTCACTGCTTTTCCAGCGTAAACCTCTGATTTTTTTAACGTTCTTCCACGTAATTTTACGATCCGTTTTTTTTGCCCGTCATCTTGAATAAAATACAATTTAATGTACAATGCGCAGTTAGGTTTAACTCTTAGGAGGATTATCGATGTTTAAAAAATTTGTTTTTTTGGCAATTGTTTCGGCTGTTGCGCTCTTCGCGGTCTCCTGCGGCGGAGAAGAAGAGGGCGGCGGCGCTGTAGCCGGGAACTGTGAATCCCGGTCCGACTGTCCGCTCGGATACGAGTGCAACCCGGTCAATCATACGTGTTACAAGCCTGGTTCAGGCGGTGGCGGCGAAGGAGGAGAGGATCTCCCTGATTCCGGCGATTATCCTGATTCCGGTGCGGACAGCGGTCAGAGCGGTGATACAGGCGAAGTTCCCAATGAAGACGACACTCCGACGGATGTTACCGGCGGCTGCAACGATGGTGATTCCCAGAAATGCGAATACGAAGGTCCGGCAAATACCGAAGGCGTCGGTGTCTGCAAGGCTGCAAGAAGAAGCTGCAAGGCTGACGGGACATGGGGACCGTGCACTGGCGCTGTCCTTCCGGTGATCGAGAGCGGCGAGCTCTGCAGCGACGGTCTTGACAACGACTGCGACGGTCTGGCAGACAAGGGCGGCTACTGCGGCGACGCAGGTGATTCCGCTCCCGACGGCGATCCTGACAGCGGTAACCACGGCAGCGGCAACACCGGCGGTTACAGCGACCAGTACGAGATCCCGCAGGGCGAGGGCAACCCCGAAGGTTGCGTCGACGAGTGCGTTCCGATCCAGGCTGAATGTCTTTCTGAAATGGCTTCCGAGGCTGCAGCCGGTCTCTGCGACGGTCTCGACAACGACTGCGACGGCCAGGTCGACGAGGGTTGTACGTGCTCGCCTGGACAGACTCAGCCCTGCTTCATGGGACCGCCCAACTACAGAAATGTCGGTGCCTGCGTCGACGGTGTCCAGACATGCGTTGTCAACCTCAAGGACGGAAAGGCTGTAAGCGGCAAATGGGGCGAGTGCGTAGGCGGCATGATGCCAAAGATCGATGTCTGCGACAATGCAGACAACAACTGCAACGGCTGCGTCGACGACCAGCTCTGCTGCAGACCTCCGATCGACTGCGCTTACGATATCGGAACGGCGCTCCCGTTCACCGATAAGATCATCGACGGAAGCGAGTTCTACGGTCTTACCGACGGCGATCAGGCGACATGGACCTGGACGCTCACGAAGGGCCCCTGCGACATCGTTCTGAACAAGACAAGCTTCTCTGTCAAGGGCGGCAAAACCGAAGCCGAAGTCTCGGGAACAGGAGCAGCGACAACAGTCGTCTCCGGAGTCGGGATGAAGTTCTTCAAGGTCAACTTCCAGCTCTCCGGCAGCTACACCCTTAACGTAAAAATCACGGGGACCGACGGTCAGACAAGAGAGTGTTCCTGGGTTATCCGTGTCGTTTCCGAGGGCTTCAGAGTCGAGCTCTGCTGGGATACGACAGGATCTGTCGATGTCGATCTGCACCTTGCGAAGGTCGGGACCACAACGGCGTGGACTGGCTCAAATGTTTGTTATTATTCTAACTGCAAAAATTCAGGGTCTCCGTCTTACAGCATGTCAAGCTGGGGGTATCCGAATACAGCCAGTGGTCACAACCCGCGTCTTGACATCGACAATATCCATACAGCTGGAATTCCGGAGAACATCAACCTGGACAATCCGAACAGCGGAGATACCTTCAGGATCGGAGTCAGATACTTCAGCGGTTCAGCCTTGACTCATCCGGTAATTAATGTCTACTGCGGCGGAACCTTGAAATCGACCTTCGGTGTCGAGCCCCAGGTAGGAGGATTTAGTTCTGCAGGTAAACTTTGGAAGGTTGCTGAGGTCAAGTGGGATGGAGGTTACACTTCCGATACCTGTGAGATAACTCCTAAATTCAGCGATTCGGGTTACGTTATAGGCTCATACAGCACTTACGACTGGTAACGATCATCTCTTTTCTTCCTTATATTTCCGAAAAACATTCATTTTGATCTGATTCATCGCCGTTTGTGCTCACTTTTTCCTATTTTTTTAATGTAAAATAGGTATAATTACGCGTTTTTTTGTTTCTGAAATGGTTTAGTAGGAGAAAAATATGTCTTTTATATCAAAGTTTTCAGCCTCACTTTTGATCGTTTTTTCTTTCTTTTTCCAGCTTTACGCGGATGAAACCAAAGTCGAAGATGCCTCAGCTGATGATGTGCAATCTGCCGAAAATGCTGGAGAAAACACCGATGCCGAAAAGAAGGCTGAAGATAAGGACGGCAAACGCGGGTTCGTCTTCGGCTCTTACGGCAGGGTCCAGCCCGCAACAGATCTCCGCGGCGGCTCGCCCAAGTGGCTCAACGTTGTCGGTCACGGCAGCAGGCTTGAGCAGGAGAGCTATGTCGAACTCGATTTCGTCTACCTTTTCAAAAGACCGGGCGAAAACGGACCGCTCTTTGATTTCGTCTCGACGCTTGCATTTTCCGAGAGCCTCTTCCACAATTCTGGCAAATGGATCGCGCTCAACACAGTCAGAAACCTCTTTGTCCGTGCTGAAAACGTGATCTGGAAGCCGCTCGGTTTCTGGATCGGGAGCAGGATGTACCGCGGGAACGACATCTACCTTCTGGATTACTGGCCGCTTGACGAGGACAACATGTACGGCGGCGGTTTCGGACTCCACTTCGACGATTTTTCGATCGATTACTACATCGGTTTCAACCGTCTCGAGGTCGACTGGCAGTATCAGTCGATCCAGGTCGTTTCCGATACATTCGGTGCGGAAAGCGTAACCTGGATGGATCGCCAGCGTCTTGTTACCGGTCTGAAATATGAACAAAAACACATGCTTAACGATAAACTCGGGTTGCGCTGGAAGCTCGTTGGCGAGTTCCAGAGGATCGGTTCAGGCAAACAGAGCAACGACCCTGTCGATGCTGAAAACGCGATCGTCTTCCCGGAGGATTTCGGCTGGTCGATCGGCGGCGAGCTTGGATTCTTCGGTTACGCAAAGAACAGCTTCACTAATATTTTCCTCAAGTATTCCGGCGGACTTGCGGCTTATGGACTTCTTACCGTTCCGTGGGGTTTCGACACGAAGTACAGGACAAGAGACGCTCAGGAGCTGCTGCTTGCAGTGAATTCGAACCTTGAGCTTGGCAAATTCGGAGCGATATTCGGCGCTTACGTTCGTTCGTTCCGGGATTCCGACGGCAATAAGTATGACAACGACGATTTCGTCGAATATATCTTCGCGCTTCGTCCGCATATCTTTATCCACGAATATTTCTATCTTGCCTTCGAGATCTCGCACCAGCTGAAAAACACGAACGGTCTCACGAAGCTAAGCAACGGCGTTGAAAAGAACATTATGCCGCAGGTCACGAAGCTTTCGCTCATCCCGATCGTCACGTTCGGCGGCGGGAACTACGGAAGGCCCCAGCTCCGCCTGGTCTACACGGCTGCTTTCCAGAACGATGACGCGAGATACTCCTACAACGAGGAGGATTTCAGATCGAAACATACGGTACACCACTACTTCGGCCTGAGTGCGGAATGGTGGTTCAACACGGAGCACCGCTGATATGGATAATTATTTGAAATCGATTATAATTTTGAGTTTTTGAGTCCTTTTACGAGGTGAAAGATGAAGATATTCAAGAAGCTTTTCTTTATGTTGGTTTTTTTGGCGATCGCCTTCGTGATATCCTATTTTGCTCACTCCAACGAAAAGTATGTCGCTATCGACTTCCTTATTTTCAAGATCCCGGAGATCCAGGTCTGGCTGCTCTCGATCTTATGTTTCACTGCCGGAATGGTCGCGATGATCCTCTTTGTCGCCGTTGACGCGGTAAGGGCTTCAAGACGCGTAAAGAAGCTCGAGGCTGAAAACGAGAGGCTTAAGTCGGAGCTTGCTTCGATCAGGAACGAAAAGCTTTCGGATATAGACGAAAAGTCGCTCGCGGTAATTGAACCGCAGGATGTTCAAAAAGAGGAGGCGTAGGAGGTCGGTTTGTTTTCACTTTTTTCTCTTTTCAAAAAAAAATCGAACGGCATCATCTCCACTTACAAGTTCAAGCCGGATCAGCAGGATCTTTTTGACGCCCTCTGCAGCTGTCATCTCGGAGACCGCAGCCGCTACTTCACGAAGCTGAAAAAGCTTGCCGAAACCTTTTCGGAGGAGCCGCTTTTCTTTCTCTTCGCTGGAGATGTCGTGCGTGATTCAAACAAAGACAAGGCTTTGGAGATCCATAGGGAGATCCTCTTCAGACCCAACACTTCGGGGGCTCTCAGAGCCCGCGTCCTGGAGCATGTGGGACGCGACTATATCGCGATGAACCAGCCGAAAAAGGCGATCTCCGTGCTCAAGGAGGCGACCAAGCTTGCAGATCTGCCGCACGCAAATCTGATGCTCTCCGAAATCTACGAAGGGGAGGCGAATTTCGACGAGGCGCTCTCCGAGCTCGAAAAATACCACAGCCTGACGAAGGGAGGCACTCTTCCGATCCAGCGTTTCTGCGCGAGAGTCGTGAACTTTCTGCTTCTTTCAGGTACGAAGCAGCAGAAGGAAGTCGTCCGCTGGCTTGAAACCTTTTCCAAAAGATGCGGCGATCCCAGCCAGTCTCTGGCAGCCGATATGATGATCGCAGTCACCAACGGCAAGACGCCGAAGGTCCAGTCAGCTCTCGAAAACCTCGTCAAGATCGACGACGGCTTCGAGATCCTGGGGCGTTCGATGCTTTTGAACTATGCTGACGGAGCCGAGATAAACTACAGCGTCGACGGGCGCTACAAGGAGATCTTCCACCTCCTTTTCAACAAAAATCTCAAGATGTCGAACCAGTTCGAAAGCCTGAGTCCGAATGCGCTCGTTTCGTATAAGCTTCTGCTGAGGAGCAAGGCTGAAGGCGCCCAGGAGCTGCTTGACAAGGCGATCCCTGACCATTCGCTCTTTCTCTGCCGCGAGTGCGGAAAGCCGGTAACTCTTCAAAGTCCGGTCTGTCCGTCATGCCAGAAGATCACGGGAAGAAAATTTACCATCATAAAATAAATTGGAGTTTGGAATGAAAAAAATGTTCATTTTGATCACCGTTTTTTTGCTTTTTGTCTCATGCGGAGGCTCTTCGACGAATAACGGCGACGATCAGAACCAGCTGAATGTCGAGAACTTCTTTTCACGTTATCTGACGACGCTCTGCAATGCGGCTTCGACATGCACGTCGGGTCTCGTCAATCAGTCCAATCTGGCTAACTGCCCTAGTTTATTGAAAAATTCGACAACTCCGTTTGCCGGCTTCAACAATGGTGAAATGGTGATTTTCGAGCATAAATACCAGATGCTGAAGAGTGCCGAGGAGATGGGCTGGGTCAAGCTCGATATGGCTCAGGCCGAGACCTGTTTCCTTACGATCAGCGAAATGCAGCCGTGCGACCCATTTGCGTTCCACCTGCTCGATGTCGCCGAGTGCGCGGCGGTATTTATCGGAACGAAACCGCTTAAACAGGACTGCACTCAGAACGAAGTCTGCAGCAACGGCTGGTGCAAGATGAGCGGATCTTCCTGCAACGGAAGCTGTTCCGAGTACAAACAGGCCGGTCAGCCCTGCAAATCGAACGACAGATGCGCTCCCGGATACGAGTGCAGCTCGACAGGATGCGTTCAGAAGTCGCTCAGCGGCCCGAATGAGCCCTGCATCTCGAACAGCAGCTGCAAAAGCACGCTCTTCTGCTACATCGAAGGTGAAGACGCCTACGGGACCTGCCTCAACAGAAAGGGGCTGAACTCGCCCTGCACGATAGACGACGAGTGCGCTCTCGGCCTCGGCTGCATCGGCAACGTCTGCTCGGCTTCAAAGGTACGCCACAACGCCGGCGAATCCTGCGGTCTCCAGCCGAAGCTTGACGAGAACGAAGAGGATGTTGTTATCGAGTGCAACAGGTTCTCGAAGCTTGAATGCAACTCCAGCAACTACTGCGCGCCGCTTCCGACCTACAACATGGAGTGTGACAAGGAGTGCGATGACACTGCGAACCTCTTCTGCAACGAAACATATCACCGCTGTGACTGGCAGCTTGATGCCGGTTCGCCCTGCACTTCGAACAAACAGTGCAAGACGCTCTACTGCGCAAGGGTCACAAACCCCGACGGGACCCTTACCGATGTCTCCGTCTGCCGAGTCCCGGAATGTCTGACAGTTGTAAATGAATAGGTCTCTTTTTATTATCCTTCTACCGCTTTTTTTCATCTCCTGCGCCTCGGCGGAGGTTTCCGAATCGCCGTCAGAGCCGGAGCAGAGCGACATTTCTCAGCGCGAGATCGTCCCGCTCGATATCAAAAAAGAGCCGCAGAACAACCTTCTGGAAAAGATAATCGTCCGCGACTCGTATTCGGGTGAAGAGTACCCGCTCAGCCGCATCGCTTTGAGCCCTGTGGTCTATATCGAGCTCTCTGCGAGCTGGTGCGAGGCCTGCCCGGAGATGAAGGCTACGACTGCGAAGCTTGTTCCATATTTCCGGGGACGGGTCTTTTTCGTCAGGCTCTTCAAGGCGGATGATCCGCAGCCTGAGCCGGAGTCGAACGATGTTCCCGAGATGGTCATCGTCTCTTCGCCGCCAGAACTTGGTCTCGAAAACACAGGTGTGATGCCGCGTGTCGTCATAATTTCAAACCACGGCGAAGATATTTCGCTTGATTCTACAGGGCTCTATCCGAACCTCTACTATTACGGTGTTTTGTCGGAAATTTAGCTATTTCAGGTTTTCAAAATCCTTTTCGAAGCCGACTTTTTTGAGGAGCCTCTCCTTGTCGAACCACTTTTCTTCGACTCTGACAAAGAGGTTGAGACCGACCTTGCAGTCGTAGATCTCTTCGAGCTCCTTTCGTGCTAAAGTGCCGATTTTTTTGAGAGTTTCACCCTTGTGGCCGACAACTATGCCCTTCTGGCTGTCTCTTGCGACATGGATAGTAGCTTCGATCGAAAAGAGATTTTTCGTTTGGTTGTAGCGGACTCTTTCGACAGTCACGACGATGGAATAGGGCAGTTCCTGCGAGAGTTCGTTGAAGAGCTTTTCGCGGATGATCTCGGAGATGAGAAATTCATCGTCCTGATCGGTCGCCGTATCCTCGGGGAAGTATTGCGGCCCGGGTTGGCAGTACTGCTTGACGCAGTCGATAAGCGGCTGGATCCCTTCGCCGTTCTGCGCCGAAATCGCGAAACTGTCAGCAAAGTTGAACCTCTTTCTGTAGACGGCGATCGTGTCGTCCACGCGCATCGGCTTGACTGCGTCGATCTTGTTGACGACGAGTATAGTTGGGATCTTCGGATCAAGATTTTTGAGGATGTGTGCCTCCTCCTCGCCGATCCCGAGCTCCGGGTGCTGCTTCGAAACATCGACGAAAAAGAGCGTGATATCGGCATCTTTGGCAGCCGAAAAGCTGTATTTGTTCATCCAGCTGTTCAGAAGTTTTCCGAAGTCGCCGGAGGTGATCCCTGGCGTATCCGTGAAGATTATCTGGGAATCGCTGTCGGTGTAGATACCGCGGATCTTGTTTCTCGTCGTCTGCGCTTTGGGCGTTACGATAGAAATTTTTGATTCGACGACGCGGTTGATGAAGGTCGATTTTCCGGAGTTCGGCACGCCGATGATCGTGGCGAACCCGACATGGTTCAGGTTGTCGCCGAGCATCTAGTTCTCCTTTTCACCGGCACAGTTCGCCGACATAAAATCCTTGATTTCATTTATCTTTTTGTATCTTCCGAGTGCGATCATCATCTTGACGAGCGTCGCTTCACGAGTCATGTCTACGGCACTGATGAGCCCGTAGAACTTTGCCTTGGCGGCAGCTTCGTAGAGTGAAAGGTCGATCTTTCCGACCGGTGACTGGCTGCATACCGCTATCGGGATCTCGTTTGCTGCTGCGTCGCTGAAGAGCCGGTCGAGACCTGTGTTGTCGCTCGGGATGTTTCCGCTTCCGTATGCCTCGATGATGAGTGCGTGGACCCTCTTCTCGTTGACCATCAGCGTGAATGCGGAGAAGTCGATCCCGGGGAAGAAGGGGATAACGATGACTGAATCGTCATAGCGCGTGTCGATCTCGAATTTTCCGGCCGGCATGGGCGCGATCCTGTAGGGTTTGCGCTCGATCCCGATCCCGAGCTTGAGCAGCGGCCCGTAGTTCGGGGCATAAAATGCGTCGAAATCCCACGCGTTCTTCTTTTTTGTGCGGTTTCCTCTGAAAACCGTGTGGTTGAAGAGCAGCATGACCTCCGGGATATCGCTGTGCTGGGCGACTTCGATCGCGTCGACCAGATTCATGAAGGCGTCGCTACGTCGGTCGATGAGCGGCAGCTGGGCGCCGGTCAGGACAACAGGTTTGCCGAGATTTTTGAGCATGAACGAGAGCGCAGAGGCTGTGTAGGCCATTGTGTCCGTGCCGTGGATCACGACAAAACCGTCGTAATTTTCATAGTTTTCCGCGATATGCTCGGCTATTTTGACCCAGTGCACGGGCCTGAAGAGCGAAGAATCGAGGTTAAAGAGCTGGTGCTGGTCGATTTTTGCGCTGAAAAGCGGCTTGATATGCTTCGAAATGTAGTTGATAGCATAATCTCCCGGCGTGAGCTGACCCTGCTCGTTCGACTCCATGACGAATGTTCCGCCGGTGTGAATGATCAAAATGTTTTTTTCTGTCACCGTTGCCTCCAAAAAAATGCGCTCTATTTTACTCAAACCGCACTATTTGTAAAAAGTGATTTGACTAAGTTTGAACCAAAAAATAAAATAAACGCGCTTTTATTTATTTAATGAAGGATGGGTTATGGCAAAGTCATCGGTCGAATATGTTTACGGAATAAATTCCTGCTTCGAAGTAGTACGCGGCGGTCGGAGGAAAATTTATCAGGGCTACCTCAACGAAAAGCAGCAGAACAACCAGAGGATAAAGAAACTTGCGGAGTTTCTCGCAAAGAAGTCGATCCCGTTCGACTGGGTCTCCCGCGAGAGGCTCAACCAGCTCTCCGGTTCGACTGAAAATCAGGGCGCGGTAATGCGGACTTCGGTCTTCAAGTATTCCGGACTTTCGGATATTGTCGATTCAAAACGGATCCTGCTTTTCGACAATGTCGAGGATCCGCACAATGTCGGCGCGATCCTCAGAAGTGCCGAGATCTTCGGTTTCGACTCGATCCTGATGCCGGTCAGGGGCGTTCCGGAAATATATCCGTCGGTGATCAAGGTGAGTGCCGGAGCAAGCGAGCATCTGAAGATAGTAAGAGAATCCAGCTCTAATGTTTATGTCAAGAAACTTCAGGAAAATCATGGTTTTACCGTTGTTTCTCTTGACGGTGCCGGCAAGACTTCGCTCGAAGAGGTAAGAGCGCTGAAGCCGGAAAAGATCCTTCTTGTGATCGGCGGCGAGGACAAGGCTGTCGGCCAGTATATCATCAACTCGTCCGATTTTGTCGTTTCGATTCCTCAGTCCGGGAAGATAAATTCGCTCAACGCTGCCGTGGCAGCGAGCATCGCAATGTTTGTTTTAGGGGGAAAGTAGAATGTTGTTAGAGAGTTACGTCGCCGATCTCGAGGCGAAGCTTAAATATAAGTTTGCCGATATGGGGCTGCTCGAGGAGGCGTTCACGCATCCGAGCGCCGATTTTGTCGGGAAGAACTACCAGCGGCTTGAATTTCTCGGTGACGAGGTGGTGAATCTCGGTGTCTCCCAACTGCTTTTCAGGACATTCCCCGATGCCGAGGAGGGAAAGCTCTCCAAAGCGAGAAGCAACCTGATCGACGAACAGGGGCTTGCCTTCAACGCGAAAAATCTCGATCTCGGTCCGATGATCGTACTCGGAAAGGGCGAGGAGAAGATGGACGGACGGGACAAGGATTCGATCCTTTCGGATGTCTTCGAGGCGATGATGGCCGTTATTTTTCTCGAGGCCGGCTGGATGACGGTCTACAGGATAATCACCGAAATATTTACTCCGCTGATCTCCGCTTCGCCGGATATCGACGATCTTCTCGACCACATTAACCGCGACTACAAATCGAGGCTTCAGGAGATCGCGCAGGATCTCGACCTGCCGCTTCCGCTCTACACGATGGTTGAAAAGGTCGGTCCGGAGCACTTCCTCAGGTTCGTTGTCGAGTGCAGTTCGATGGGCTACGTTTCACGCGGGATCGGAAGGAACAAAAAGGCTGCCGAGCAGGATGCCGCATACAAAATTTTGAAAGAGATGCACGTTTTATAAAAGGGATATTTGATGAAAAAGATTGAAAATATCAGAAATTTTTCGATTGTCGCCCACATCGACCACGGCAAATCGACTCTCTCCGACAGGCTTCTTGAATACACAGGAAGTCTCAGCGAACGCGAGCAGACCGACCAGTTTCTGGACGACATGGAGCTCGAGAAGGAGCGCGGGATCACGATCAAGGCGCGTGCCGTTACGGTTTTCCACGAGTATCAGGGCAAAACCTACGAGCTGAACTTCATCGACACTCCGGGGCACGTCGATTTTTCCTACGAGGTCAGCCGCGCACTGACGAGCTGCGAGGGCGCACTGCTTGTCGTCGATGCGACTCAGGGCGTCGAGGCGCAGACGCTGGCTAACGTCTACATGGCTATCGACAACGACCTGGCGATCGTGCCGGTCATCAACAAGATAGACCTTCCGAGCGCCGATGTCGAAAAGACGAAGGCTGAAATAACCGATATCATCGGGATCGACGCATCGGACGCGGCGCTGGTCTCGGCAAAGACCGGTGTCGGCGTGAGGGAGCTTCTGGACAGGATCGTCACGGAGATCCCGTGTCCGGAGACCGACCCCGCGATGAAGACACGCGCCCTTATTTTCGACAGCTGGTTCGATTCCTATGTCGGTGTCAGGATGCTGGTCAGAGTCTTCGACGGCGGCATCAAAACCGGCGACATGATCTATCTCATGCACTCTGAGGCTGCCTACGAAGTCATCGAAATCGCGAAGTACATGCCATTTTTGAAGAAGGTAGATTCCGTTTCGGCGGGAGAGGTCGCAGTCATCGCGGCGGGGATCAAGACCATCCACGATGTCAAAATCGGCGAGACGATCACCCTTGCCGATGATATGACGGCTGAGCCGCTTCCCGGCTTCAAACCGATGAAGCAGATGGTCTACTGCGGGATCTTCCCGGTCGAGACTTCGAAATACGAAGAGGTCAAACGCGCCGTCGAGAAGCTTGCGCTGAACGATTCGAGTTTCTCGTTCGAGCCAGAAAACTCCTCCGCGCTCGGTTTCGGATTCCGCTGCGGATTTCTCGGGATGCTGCATCTCGAGATCGTCAAGGAGCGCCTTGAACGCGAATTCGACCTTGAACTCATAACGACCGCACCGAGCGTTGCATACCAGGTCGTGCTGACCAACAAGGAGGTCGTGATGGTCGAAAATCCCGACAAACTGCCGAAACAGCAGTACATCGACCACATTCAGGAGCCGATCGTCAACGTTTCGATCTTCACGCCGGCAGAGTTTATCGGCGGGCTTGTCAAGCTCTGTCTCGACAAGCGCGGAAGGCAGAAGAACATGACCTACCAGACCAGCGACCGCGTGATCCTTGAATACGAAATGCCGCTCAGCGAGATCGTCTACGATTTTTACGACAAGCTCAAGTCGATTTCACGCGGTTTTGCATCGCTTGACTACGAATTTTCGCACTACGAAAAGTCGCAGCTAGTCAAGATGGATATTCTGATAAACGGCGAGCCTGTCGATGCCCTGGCCGTCATCGTCCACCGCGAAAAGGCATATCAGGTCGGCAGATCGCTCGTAATGAAGATGCGCCGCGTAATTCCGCGCCAGATGTACGATGTAGCGATCCAGGCCGCACTCGGTTCGACGATAATTTCGCGTGAAACCGTCAAGGCATACCGCAAGGATGTCACCGCCAAGTGCTACGGCGGCGACGTTTCGAGAAAGCGCAAACTCCTTGAAAAACAGAAGGAGGGCAAGAAAAAGATGAAACAGCTAGGCAACGTCGAGATCCCTCAGGAGGCCTTCCTCGTAGTTCTCGACACTACTTCTGAAGAGTAACGTTATCGATGTTTCGATATTTCGAAATCTCGATATTTCGAGTCGATATTTCGATGTTTCGAAATTTTAAACTCAGTATTTTTTCAAGCTGATCGAGATCATCTTCGGTCGTTGACCAGCTGGTCGCGAATCTTACGACAGTGTGATTTTCATCGTATTTTTCCCAGAAGCTGACGCAGATTTCCTTTTCGAGTTCCCTTAGAAACGAATTTTCCACTATCACGAACTGCTGGTTGGTAGGGGATTCATAGAAGAATTTCATGTCGAAGGATTTAAGTATTTTCAAGAGTTTATCCTTCATCTCGTTCGCGTGTCTACCAATATTTAAATAGAGACCGGATGTGAAGAGCGCCTCGAACTGGACTCCCGGGAGCCTGCCTTTTGCGAGAAGCGCCCCGTGCTGCTTTGCGATAGTCAGGAAGTGCTCGGGCATACTCTTTTTCGTGAAGACGATCGCTTCGCCGCAGAGCGTTCCGGCTTTGGTGCCGCCGATGTAGAAGATGTCGGTGATCTTTGCGATGTCGGCGAGAGTGAGATCCGTGAAACTGCTTGTGATCCCGTAGATGAGTCTTGCTCCGTCAAGATAGAGCGGGATTTTGTATTCTCTGCAAACTCTTGAAATCGCTTCGAGTTCTGATTTGGAATAGAGGCTTCCGTACTCTGTCGGGTGTGAAATGTAGACCATCCCGGGGTAGACCATGTGCTCGTGATTCCCGTCGGCATAGAAGGTTTCAAGGTAACTTTTGAGCTCTCCGGCGTCGATTTTCCCTTCGTGCTGTGGCAGTGTCAGGACCTTGTGGCCGCTGTATTCGATCGCGCCGGCCTCGTGTACTCCGACATGACCCGTTTCGGCAGCGACGACGCCTTCGTAGCTTTTGAGAACTGCCGAGATCACAAGCTGGTTTGTCTGAGTGCCGCCCGTAGCGAGAAAAACCTCGGCATCCGGAGCGCAGCAGACCTCTTTTATCATCGCTATAGCGGTTTTTGTGTGTGAATCGAAGCCGTACCCGGGTTCAACATCGTTGTTTGTTTCGATGATTCTTTTCAATATTTCGGGATGGACCCCGTTTATGTAGTCGCTTTCAAATGAAATCATTGACTTTACTCATGCTTTTTTACACTGAACTGAATGAACGCGTTGGCGTAGTTTGCCTTTTCGCGACCCGCTTCAGCCTTTGCCGGAGCTAGAACAAGATAGAACCTCCAGTGAGCGTCTGAATCCTTGTCGAACTCGAATACGGCTCTGTTTTCCTTCTCGTCAAACTCGACCATCTCCGGAAATTCCGAGCTGGAAGATGATACGAACCACGAAAATCCATATTTTTTTCTTGCGCTTTCCGGCTCGGTCTCCTTGTCGAACTTGAGGTCGAATTCCGTCGATTTTGAGAGATCCAGCTCGATTTCGTCGCCCGTTTTTATCTCTTTGAAATCGTTGCCGGACTTGTACTGGAGAGTTATCTTCGGGTTTGAGGCATAAGGGGTGTTCGAATCAATTTCTTTAGTGATCCTGAATAGTTTTACGGTTTTATCAAGGCTTTTCGCGATCCCTGCCGTGACCTCGATATCGGTGTATCCGTTTTTATCGAGCTCTTGGGATATATCCTTGCCGAAGAGTTCGGAGATATCGTCCGGGAGCTGAATGGTGACCTGATTTTTATCTTCGAATGTTTTGTTTCCGACAGTTATGACGGTATCGGCTGCTGCCGCTTTGCCGTTGTCTGCCGCGACTGTGATAGTGATCTCCTGACCGGGCAGGGCGACCGGCGGCTCGATATTTACGGCAAGGATCTTCGCTTTAGCGATCTCTATGTCGCTTGAAAATTCAACGTTGCTGCAAGATATAAGAAAGAGCAGCGGCAGAAAAAACAGTATCTTTTTCATGTTACCTCCTAAAATTCACCACGGATGCCGATCGTTCCCAAAATCGGGACGAGATGGAGTTTCGCGCTTTGCGAAAAATCCGAGTTCCAGAGGATGTCGACATCCGATTTCGACCCCTTGGCATCGGCATAGAGCCCCAACCTGATCTTCTCCGCAAAGAAGAGATATTCGAAGCGGAGAGAGTAGGAGATCGAATTTGAAAGACGCATCGAGTTGACGTTTTCCGGCGCTACGACCGGAAGGTATATCCCGTTGTCGGCGAGCTGTTCTGTCGCCGAAAACTCAGAGAGCAGAATGCCGCTTGCTACGGCTAAGTTACCTGAAATATTGATCCTTCTTATCAGATTGTAAGAGAATGCAGCCTTGAAGATGTGCGGGATATCGCCGTCGGCTTTTCGTTCCGCCGAATCCTCGAAATCTGTTCTGCGGCTTCTGAGGAAGGTGTAGGATGCCCAGACCGAAACCGACTTGTCGGCATAACCGATCCTGGCTTCAGCTCCTGCCGCCCAGCCCTTTCCGCCGTTTTCGTAATCTTTGATAGCTGATCTGGAGCGACGGATAAGGTTGTAGAAATATTTGTAGAAACCGGCGAAATCGCCGAAAAATCCGTTGCCGTTCAGAGCAAAGCCGAGCCGTGCGTGTGCCGAGTTTTCGTATCCGAGCCCTTTGCTTCCGAGCGATTCCGTCGCTATTTCATACTGCGGACGTTTCGAGTAGAGGCCGCCCGAAATGTAGAGTTTTGCCGGCTTTGCGAGCGTGAATGCCATGAAAAGTCTCGGGTCTGCTGCCCAGCGGAAGGTGCCTGAGTGGTTGAGGTTTCCCGAGAGGTTTACGCCGGGAACGAACTCGACGCCGGACATGTTCAGACGGTATTTGATATAAAGCGAAGGCTGAAAGTAGCCGGAATCATTGCCTGATTTGAAATTTTCAACGTTCTTGGCAGCGCCGGTTTCGCCTTCGAGCGGGAGCAGGATATAGGATGTGTCTGTCGTGAAGAGACCGCCTGCGAGGGTCACTCCGAAGTCAAGTGCGTGGTTTTTGCTGAACTTCCAGCTCAGGTGCTCTTCTATTGCCGCACGGTTGTCGATCGTCGTGAGAGTATCCTTTTTGAAAAATTTGTAGTCGTAGTTAGAGAGGACGAAATTTGCTGAAAATCTTGAATTGAGCCTCTCCGTCTTGTGGTCGAAATCGGCCTTGATCAGGAAGAAAATTGTTTCAGGACTTAATGATTTCGATAAGTTCGGTGCTCCGTTCGAGACTTTTGAAAGGTAGTAGAGCGAATCCTGGACGCCTACGACGGATATTGCGAAGGAGTTGCTGGCGTCGACCTCCTGAAGATAGCGGATGTGGCCGTTGATGCCGCCTGAAGAGACGACGGAGTGCTTTTTCCGGTATGCCAGACGTGTGAAAAGGTCGGTCGTGTCAGCCTCAACCGATGCCGAAAAGCCGCCTTTGTGCTTGGCGAGAGGGCCTTCGACAAAGAGCGATGCGCCGTACATGCTGAGATCGAACATTCCGCCTATCGAGTCACTCCGGATCGGGCGGAATTTGATGTCGGTGACGCCTCCGGTCGAGTCGCTCAGTTCGACGCCGAACGCGCCGGTGAAGAAGTATGGTTCAGCCAGAAGGTTCTGGTTGATTACCGGCCTGCCGCTCAGGAGATGGTGCGTGAAGGGGACCTTTACGCCCTCGATGAAGTGCGCGCTTTCGTTCGAGCTGCTGCCGCCGAGCATCAGACCGCTGCCGTAAGCCGTTTCGGGAAGGGCGAAGTAGCCGTATGGAAGCTGCGATGTGCTGCTTTCACTGCGGTAGCGCATCTTTTCGGAAGCCGCCTTTTTTGCCGCCTCCATCTCCACCTCGACCTCGCGGTCTTCAACTTTAGGCTGGTCGAAATAAAACTGTTCGGGACGTTTTTCCTCCTCGTAGTCAGGTTCGGGCCGAACCGGTTCAGGCTGCTGTGCCGGAGCGGGTTCTTCTGCCGCCGGAGCTGGCTGTTCTGCCGCCGGAGCTGGCTGTTCTGCTGCCGGAGCGGGTTGTTCTGCTGCCGGAGCGGGTTGCTCTGTTGCCTGTGCGGCCTCTTCGGTAGCCGGAGCCGGCTCATCAGCCGGAGTCTGCTCTGCTTGCGCAAAAAGCGTCACCGTGATGGAAAACAGAAACAATGTTGAAATGAATTTTAAGTAATTTTGCATACTTACCTCTTGATAAAGAATTCTATGCAGAAGAAGACGGCAAGGCACGAAACGGCCGAAGCGATGATCAGATGGCGGTAGATCCGCGCCGAAAGCCTGTCTTTTTTAAAAATGACGTCAAAAAACAAAACCATCAGGTTGACGGCAGGAATAACTGCCGCGATCTTGAACCCTGTGAAGCAGAAGCCTGCTGCCGATGCCGCGAGAAGCAGCGCCGATATCACCAGGAACGCCGGAAGCGATGTGCGCGGGTTAGAATTTCTGCCCGCCTCGAGGTCTCCTCTGATGTCTGCTATATCTTTGAAGATCGTCACCGAAAGTATGTGCAGGAACATTGAGAGCGAAAAGGGGAGAAGCTTTGCGCCGCCGGCGATAAAGAGCGGGAAGACGAGTCCGAGCCCGGTCGTGAAAAAACTTGTGAAGCTGTGTTTTTTCAGCTCGAAAGGCGGAACTGAGTAGAGAGCGCCGATGATCAGAACCAGAAAGGCGAGCAGAAGTTCTGTTCCGCGGAAGAGGATAATGATGCCTGAAGTCGAGGCTATTCCCAGAAAACCGAGCCAGCACAGCGCCTCGCGGATCGTGACTGCGCCGGAAGGAAGAGGCCTCCACGGTTTGTTTGTCCGGTCTTCGGTGATGTCGGTGATCGAGTTCAGAGTGTAGACGAAATTGTAGGGCAGAAGCGAGATGAAGAGCGCTTCCAGCAGGTGGATCGGAGAGAGCTCCACGGTAAAGGCGCGGCCGGCTAGAAATGCCAGAAAGGTGAGCAGAAGTACGTCAAACCGGTAGAGCCGGAGAAGTGAGGAGATCTTCCGAAACATTTAGATTATGCTTGCCGAACAGCCGCTGCTTTTTGTTTTGATGCCTGAGCCAGTGTCGCCGGTGTCGGATGCAGAATCTCCTGTGTCGGATGTGTCGCCGGTGTCTGACGGAGCTGCGGTATCACCCGTGTCTGCCGGGACTTCTGTATCGCCGGAGTCAGCTGTATCTGCCGGCGGTTCGGTGTTTCCGGTATCGCTCGTGTCGATCGGAGCGTCTGATGCGCAGTCGATCGAAGAGACGTTTCTGCCGCCCATCTCGAGAGCCTTCTTTACCGCTTCGCAGGCGTTGATCCTGCCGTAGCCGAAGTAGGTGTTGAAGCCGTTGGCGTCATAGTTCGCGCCTCCTGTCTTATCCGAAGTCATCTTGTAGATTTCGTAGATCTGGTCCCGCGTAAGGTTCGGGTTCGCCGAGAGGACAAGCCCCGTGATCCCGGCTGCCAGAGGGCACGCAGAAGAGGTCCCGCCGAACGAGTTGGTGTAGTTGCCCGCCGGATCGCCGTCGGCTTCGTTCCCGCTGTTGTAGCCGCTCTGACCCGTGTTGTCGGTCGTCCAGATGCCGTCCAGGTAGTTACCGCCGGCCCAGCCGTCACCGCCGCCGCCTGAAGAAGAGCCCTCGGTGTTGCTGCACGCCATGAAATCGAGCTCTTCGCCGAAGTCGGAATAGCTTGCCTTGTTGCCTGCAGCGTCGGTCGCGCCGATCGCGAATACGTTCGGGTTGCTCGCGAATCCGTCAAGCGCGATGTCTTCGTTTCCGTTGCCTGCCGCAAACAAAATGATGATGCCGAGGCCGTTTCTGCCGGTCGTTGCAAGCGTGGTGACCAGATCCTTCAGCGTCTGGTTCATATCGACGAACTGGCCTGTGCCGTCGCTCGGTCCCCAGCTGTTGGAGATGAGGTCTGCACCTGCATCGGCAGCCCACTCGAAGGCCTCTATCGCCGATGCGTCGAGCGATGTGATGCCAGACATTTTGAGGCGTATCGGGATCATCGAGCAGTTCGGACATGCGCCGGCAACGCCTGTATC
Organism: bacterium UBP6_UBA1209; assembly: GCA_002309575.1. Taxonomy (GTDB): domain Bacteria; phylum UBP6; class UBA1177; order UBA1177; family UBA1177; genus UBA1177. The sequence goes on from DBXP01000024.1 coordinate 48,994, forward strand.
GTTGTCAGCGGCAGCTCCGGCGACACCTGCAACAGATGTTCCGTGCATGTCGCCGCCCGTCAGACCGCCGGTTTCAGGCATCGGGTTGTCGTCACCGTCTCCGAAGTCGTGTCCGGGGAGGAAACGGCCCTGGAAATCTTCGTGTGTCAGGTCAAAGCCGTCGTCGACTATCGCCATTTTTACATCGCTGCTGCCGAGTGTCCCGATGAAGGCCTTGATCACTCTCCAAGCCTCAGCAACGTGCGCGTGGTCAGTTCCGGAAAGAGCTGCGTCTCCGAAGTTGTGAAGGTGCCACTGGTTGAAAAAATACTGGTCGCTCGGGATGTAGATGCGTTTTTCGATCGGCAGGAAGAAGCTCGGTTCCGCCTGTTCCGCGATGCCTTTTTCGACAAATTCGGCAGCCATTTTTACTGAGTTTCCGGTCGATTCGGCGAGGTACCACTGCGGGACGTACTTGAACTGCTTTATAAGGCGCAAACCGTTGGATCTGCACCATTTTTCAGCCTCTTCGACATCGGGCTGGCCGGGGATCTTTATGAACATCATGCCGCTGAGGAAGACTCTCGCTTTTCCGCCGATTTTGTAGGCCGGATAGAGAGTCCCTTTCTTCGAGAGAGCCTCAAGCCTCTGTTTGGAAGCCTTTTCAATCGTGAAGATGTTGCGGTGCGAGTTTAAAACTCTTACGTCGGAAAGCGATTTCACACTCTCCTTTTTTGTCAGATCGATGAATGTCTGTGCCGAATTGTCCTCGGTAAGCGTGATTTTTCTGCCGTTGGAATAGTAGTAAAGCTCTCCGGCGCTAAGTGTCGAAGCGAACAGAAAAATGATCGCGGAAATCAGTGTAAGGTTAAAAGCGTCTCTTTTCATTTTTATCTCTCAAATCAATCAATAAGTAAAATCGTGCAGGCTGAATCGTCCTCTTCGTCAGCCGAAGTTTCCGAGCCCTCTTTCGAGCCTGTGTCGCTGCCGGTATCAGAGCTGCCGTCAGTGTCGCTGCTATCGCCAGTATCGCCCGGTAGCTCGCCGGTATCGCCGGAATCAGTTGTGTCGTCCTCCGGAACATCGACCGTGCCTTCGCAGCTCATGCTCTCTTTCGTGTAGAATATCGCCCTGACCTCGGCGTCGTCAAGCGGAGTGCAGGCGGTCGAAAAAGTCGCACGTACCGGAAGCCCCTGATTCGACTTGTAGGCGCTCTCTTCGCCGGTTTTGGCATCCCAGATAGCTGCAGTGTTCAAGAATGAGGCATTCTTCGGCAGATCCTCTTTCGGCTTGACGAGGAAGCGCAGCAGGACCCTTTCGCAGTTGACGTCGTTCTGGCAGATCTCCATCTTCTCCTTGACCATCATTCCGCTTTCGAGCGGGAATCCGGCATTGTCGGGAACACTTTCGAAACACTTTCCTGTTCCTGTGTGATCGATTTGGAAAGTTCCAGGGATGTAGTCGACCTGACTCGTCAGCTTGTCGCGGACGAAGACCATCTCGGCCGGCTCCTGACCATGGTTTTCGACAACGATCTGGTAGCCGAAAATCGTCTTGTCGCAGACTTTGTTTTCCTCAGAGAGCGGAGTCAGAAGGAATTTTTCATTTCTCTCGGGGATATCGAAAGCGGGGAGCCGTGTGTCTACCGAGAGGATCAGGTAGTTCGTCAGAAGGATATCCGCGCCTGTTTTGATGAAGAAGTACATCGTGTTCGTGCCGTACTGGACATGCGGATTGATGATGCTCTCTTCGATGCCCTCTTCGTACTGCAGGAAGAAGGTGTCGATATCGAACGAAAGCTCTTCTCTGCACTCGGACTGCTCGCCCTTGTAGTTGACCGTTCTGAATTTGCTGTTGAATGGCTGGTTCAGCGGGTTGCAGGTGTTGTTTCCTGGTTCGCCGAGGACCATATTCTCCGGCGCAAGACCGCCCTTGAGCTCAAGATATTCCGGAGCGGAAGCGACATCATCGCCGTCGGCTGTTACGAATGAAATCTTTACAGCCGCTTTTTCCGGAAGTTCGAAATTCGAGATCGTGACCATCGTAGGATTGTTCAGCGTGTTGGAGCTGTAGGTCAGGCCGTGGTAGAGGTAGAGCCTCTTTCTCGCGATCTGCGACGAGCCGTAGACCAGGATCAGCTGCCATCCGCCTATCATGCTCGCGCTGCTGCAGTAGACATGTTTTTCGTCGTCATTGCAGTCGTAGATGTCGTCAACGCCGCGGACTTTGTATTCCCCGACAAGCGAACGGATCTCGCCGGTCTGGTGGTCGTACTGAAAATTAGCAATGATATCGGTTACATCAACTCGATAAATGTAGTAATAATAACTTCCTCCGCCGAACTGGGTAGAGTAGTGGGATTCAAACTCAAACCCTTGATTCGACTGGGAATTACCTTGGTATGAGGCTGTAACGACGTGATCCTCTCCGTCCGGAGTCGTGAGAGTCACCTCGTTATCCGTCATTTTGGTCGAATCTGCCGTATCGATCGACGAAAACCAGACCAGAAAGGCCTTTTCGACAACGGCGTCTTTCGGAATATCGGTCTCGAGAAGCCAGTCGCTCGAACCCTCGACACCTATCGAGGTATCGCCCTGCGGCTCGTAGCTCTGAGTCGAGATGTTGTTCGCAAGCAGGGATTTCGAGAGGATGAAGTAGTCAAAAGCGCCTTCAAACTCGAAGGTAGGGACATTGCTTATAGGCAGAGCCGCAAGTGTTGTGCAGAAAAATGCCGAAGCGAGAAGGAATATCAGCCGGCTGAACTTTTTCATATATACCTCCATTGTAAAAAACCAATAATTTTAGCGCACCTCCTTTTTTATGCAAAAATACCTCGGCTCTGTAAAAGCGCAGAGATAAATCAACGGTTTGATTTTAGTTTTGCCGGGATATCAGTTTTGGATAATATTCACTGTTTTTAGCTTTTGAGGAGATAATGAGAACTTTCGTACCTAGAATTTTTTTGATAATTTTTTTAATGCTTTCAGCAGGTTGTGCCTCTACGACACCTGAAGGAGCCTCTTTGGTGGCGGGCTCGGCGCCTAAATGGGCGGACAAATCGGTCAGGATAATTGAAGACGGGGAGCGCATCCTCTTTGTCGGCCTTGCAACAGAGGCGGCAGAAGAGGGCGAAGTCGAAAATCTTGCCAGGCGCAACTCGGCTGAGATACTTGCGGGTTATCTGGACAGGGACGGCTTTTCGGTAGCCGGCGCGGCTTGGTCTGAAGGCAGCTGGATCCCGCTCACACTTGTTGACAAAAGCGGAAACAACGAGATCGAGATCCGGGATTTCGTGCAGATCGACAGCTATACCGAGTGTGAAAACGTACTCGGGAAGAGGATTTATAAGGTTTTTGTCTTGATGGCTGTTCCAAAGGCGGAAATCGAACGTTTGCAGGGCAGTAGAACGGAGGAGATGGAAAATGCAAAGTGATATCGCAAACCAAATAATTGAAATTACGCATGATTTTTCAAGGAAAGCCGACTCTTTCGAGCTCGGTACGGATGATATCTTCATCTATAATCCGCTCCATTATGCGTGGGATATGCACAAAAAATATCTGGAACTTGCGGCCTCTCACAAAATCAGAGTCCTCTTTCTCGGGATGAATCCGGGACCTTTCGGTATGATGCAGACGGGTGTCCCTTTCGGCGAAATAAATGCTGTGAAGAATTATCTCAAGCTTGACGGAAAGGTCGGAAAGCCTTCCCGCGAGCATCCTAAGCGCCCGGTCGAAGGTCTTTTTATCCGGCGTAGCGAAATCAGCGGAAAGCGTCTCTGGGGGCTTTTTGCAGAGCGCTATCCGGATTGCAGGGATTTCTTCGCGGAGCATACCGTCTTCAACTATTGTCCGCTCGGTTTTCTGACCGGAACAAAAAGTGCAAAAAATCTTGCGATGGATCTTCTGCCTCTTTCCGGGAGGGCTATACTTGAGCAAAGTTGCGACGAGTACCTGTCGGAAATCGTGCAGATCCTGGAGCCGGAAGTCCTGATTGGAGTGGGTAAGTATGCGGAAAAAAAGATGGTCTCGCTTTTCGGAAAAGGTGATCATCAGATTTTTTCAATAATTCATCCAAGTCCCGGGAACCCTCAGGCAAACAGGGATTGGGATAAAAAAACGGCACAAAAATTGTTCGATTTTGCGGTCTGGAGATAGTTTTTTTCATTTTATCACTAAAAAAACTTGCTTTTTTCAACTTTTTCCCTATCATACCGCCGTTTTATTTTTTGTTTTTTTGATTTTGAAAGGAGATTGAAATGTCGCGTAAATGTGAAATATGTGGAAAGGGTTCGATGTTCGGACACAACGTAAGCCACTCAAACAACAGAACTCAGAAGGTTCAGCGTCCGAATCTTCAGAGCATCAAGGTAGTTACAGAAGGCGGAAAGATCAAGAGAACAACAGTCTGCTCGCGCTGCCTTCGTTCCGGAAAGGTTCAAAAAGCTATCTAGTGTTCTGAAAATTTAATCGCTGTAGCGATTTTTCAAATTTTCGTTAATTTTTAATTGACATCCATTCTGTCTGTAATTATTCTCTAAAGTAATCTTGGTCTATCTTTTAAACAGGTGGAATGTCATGTTTAATATTTTAAAGAGCGGTTCACTTTCAGGTATCGACGGTAACGTGATTGACGTCGAGGTCGATATCTCCCGCGGGCTTCCCGGCTTCTCGATAGTCGGGCTGCCGGACAACGCGGTAAAAGAGTCGAAAGAGCGGGTCCGCACTGCGATCATCAACAGTGGTCATCTCTTTCCTCAGAACAAAATCACAATAAATCTGGCACCTGCAGGTATCCGCAAAGAGGGCGCCGGCTTCGATCTGCCTCTGGCGACGGCAATTATCATGTCGATCTATTCGATGGAGGTAGAGTGGATTTCGCGTTACATGATCGTCGGAGAGCTTGCCTTGACCGGCGAAATCAGACCTGTGAACGGTGTTCTGAGCCTTGCGATCACCGCAAAAGAGGCCGGGCTCGACGGGATAATCGTTCCTGAAGAAAACGGTGATGAGGCCGCTGCGATCAACGAAATCAAGGTCATCACCGTAAAAAATCTCGAGGATGTCTTTGAGCTTCTGAAAAACGGCCCTACTGTTTTTCATGAACAGCAACAAAAAAAGGAGGAGAACAGGTATCTCTACGATTTTGCCGAGGTCCGCGGACACGAGCAGGCAAAGCGGGCGATCGAAATCGCGGCTGCCGGCGGTCACAACATCCTGATGGTAGGCTCTCCGGGAAGCGGAAAGACGATGCTCGCCCGCAGGATCCCGACGATCCTTCCCGAGCTGAGCCGCGAAGAGAGTATCGAGACAACAAAAATATTCAGTGTTTCAAATATGTTGTCGGCTTCAGGACTTGTGACTGAACGCCCGTTCAGGGCTCCGCATTCATCCTGCTCATCGATCGCTCTTGTCGGCGGAGGAAACCCGCCGAAGCCAGGTGAGGTGAGCCTAGCCCACAACGGAGTCCTCTTTTTGGATGAGCTCCCGGAATTCAGCAGGAACGCTCTTGAGATCCTCCGCCAGCCGATGGAGGACGGCGATGTCTCGATTTCGCGTGCGACCCACACGATCCGCTATCCGTCAAATTTTATGCTAGTTGCCTCGATGAACCCGTGTCCCTGCGGCTATCTTTTTGACAGGAAGCGAGAATGTGTCTGCTCGCATCAGGCTGTCCAGAAGTATCAGCAGAAAATTTCGGGTCCGCTTCTTGACAGGATCGACATCTCGATCGTTGTAAATTCCGTTCCGTTTGAAGATCTCCGCGGCGGCACTCCTGGAGAAAGCAGTTCCGAAATCAGAAAGAGGGTCACAGCGGCAAGAGCCGTTCAGCGGGCTCGTTTTGAAGGGCGCGGTTTTTTCACAAATGCCGGAATGCAGGCGGGAGACCTTGATAAATTCTGCATCCTCGACTCTGATGCCGAGCTTTTGATGAAGCAGGCGATGGAGAAGATGGCGATCTCGACACGCGGCTATTCGAGGATCCTCAAGGTTTCACGCACGATCGCCGATCTGGCCGGAGAGGAGCAGATAATGAAAAACCACATCGCGGAGGCTGTCCAATACTACAACAGGGCAATGTTCAACAGTAACGAAAATATCTGATTCTGTTGACGATTTTATTTTGCCAGACGGTTCAGCTCCTTAATGACATTCGGATTTTTCTGCATAGCCATGTATGCGTTTGCGATCGCAAAGCCTTCGGGAGTGCCGGTATCGAAGACAATATCGTTTTCATCCAGGATCAATCCGTAGACATGTTCGGTCGATATCAGCTTTTCGATCCCGTTTGTGAGCTGGATCTCGCCGCGTGTATCGGGCTGAGTCTCGCTTAGATATCCGGTTATAGCCGGAGTAAAGATGTATCTGCCGACAATGGCGAGGTCAGAATCGGTTTCTCCCTCTTTCGGTTTTTCGATCAGCTTGCTGATTTCGATGAGATCCTTATCGATTTTTTTGCCTTCGGCAATTCCGTAAAGCCCCTTTGATTCCGTAGGAACCCTCATCAGCGCTATAACCGAGCAGCGGAAACTGCTGTAAATCTTAACGAGCCTCTGCATTACGGTTTCATCGCCCTTCGACAGAACCATCATGTCCGGCAGAAGTACGGCGAAAGGTTCTTCGGTTATCACTTCACAGCCCTTCAAAACGGCGTGACCGAGCCCCTTCGGCGTCTTCTGACGGATCGAAATGACGTCGATCATGTCGTCAAGCTCGGCGATGTTTTCCTGTATCTGGCGGTTCAGCCTGCTGACCGGGAATTTAGGGTTGATTTTGTCGAAATGGTCGAGCAGAGCCTCCTTCCCGGCGCCGGAGACAAAGACGACTCTGTCGATCTCCGCTCCGACAGACTCTTCGATCACATACTGTATCGCTGGTTTGTTGAGGATAGGGAAGAGCTCCTTGGGAATAGCCTTCGATGCCGGCAGAAAACGTGTTGCAAGCCCGGCTGCCGGTATGATAGAGTATCTGAGTTTACTTGTCATTTTTTATGCTCCCTAAAAATCCTGCCGCCTCTTCCGGCAGTGTCGGATTGATGTATATTTCATTTTCAAGCGCTTCGGCAGAAAGTACGGAGATCCTTGGAATTATTGATAGATACCAGTGAAAAGCCTCGCTTTCTGTTTCGCTGGCGCTTAAAGGACTTTGGATAAAGATCGCGTTGTAGGCGGGGGAGTTGAGGGCGGAGCGCAGTTTGAATCCGAGCTGTTTCAGCAGAGCCGAAAGATCTGCGATCTCATCGTTATCTATTGAATCGATCGAAGCCGAATGACGTCTGGGAGCTACTGTGATTTCAAACGGAAAACGGCTTGCGTATGGGCAGAAGGCGATAAAACGGTCGTTTTCAATGACGACTCTGCTTTCATCCTTTCTCTCCTGCTCGAGAATATCGCAAACCATGCACCTTTCGCGGCTTTCGTAGTAGCCCCTGCAGTTTGCAAGCTTTGCCTTTATGCTCTCAGGAACAAACGGAAAAGCCTTTATTTCCAGATAGTTGTGGTCAATAGTCCCGCCAGCTGCGCGGCCTCTGTTTTTTGAGACGGATATGTATTTCAGTCTGGTATCCCGCTTCAGATCGGCGACTCTGTCCCGGATCATTGAGACTATATCTGAAATTTCGCTCTCCGAGAGTTCGTCGAAGTGAACGTTGTTTTTGTAAGTTTCTACCAGGACTTCGTGTGCGCCGATCCTCTCCATCGTGTCGTAGAGCCCGTCACCCTTCGGGTTTTTGCTGTTTTCGACCTTCAGAACGGGCAGACTTGCCGGAAAAACCCGCGAAGTCCATTTTTCACCGGGACAGGCGGCGTTCCGGCGCGTTAGAATGTTTTTGCCTGTCATATCTTCCAGGCCCGGAATAAACGGGTTGATATCAAATTTCGCCTCGTTCTCGGAGCTGGGGGTCACGATCGTCCTGACCTTTTCGGGAGCAAAAATCACCCAGACCCGGTTCAAAGGATCTCTTCTTAAAGTTCCCTGCAATGTATCCTCGCTTTAAAAAATCATAAAACATCGGATTTTAGCAGAAAACCAGAAAAAGACTAATTAAGATTTTTGAACCTCTCCTTTCCTCTCGCATTTCCAAGAAAATTGAATATAAAATTAGTTTTGTGCCGCCGGTTGCGAGAGGCGGGCGTTCCCTCTCCGTCAGCCTTGGCTGACACCTCTCCCGAAGGGCGAGGCAGGGTTTTGACTTGGCTCCCGCTCAGGGGGAGCTGCCGCAAAGCGGCTGAGAGGGCGAATGTCGGAGTGCTCGCGGTTCACGTGCTGAATTAAACGCGTTCCCGGAGGGTTCACAAAATATCAGTAAAGTCTTTAAAATAGGTGAATTTTACGTTTTCTGAAGCTAATTTTTCGGCAAGTTCATCTGTTGCATAGATTTTATCAGCGTATCTTGATCCGCAGAAATCGGTCTCGCCGTCACCGAAATAGATCGTTTCGAAACCTTCGTTCTTATACTTTTCGACGACCGCACGCTTGCAGTTTGAGCAGTTTTTGTTGCAGAGCGGAGGCAGAGCGTTCGGGCAGGGGATCAGCTCCCAGTTTTTATCGCCTAGGTATTTGATATCGTTGATATAAGCCTCGATATCGACGCTTTCCGTCAAAAGTTCGGCAAAACTTCTGAAACCGCCGCTTAAAATCACGATCTCGTCGCCGTTTTCGCGGACTTTTTTCACGAAATCGAAAAAACCTTTTCGAACCGGAACGTTTTTCTTAATGAAATCAAAAAGCTCATCTTTTTCAGCCTTCATCGCCCCAACTTCGTCGACCAGGGTCTGATGACGCTCTCTGTTTCCGGCACGCATCTCGTTTTCGATCTCGCGCCAGTCAACGATGCAGTACCTGTCGAACGCGACGACGAGGGTGTCGAGAAGCGTGACCGTTCCGTCAAAATCAAGAATGTAGCATCTTTTTTTCATAATCCTCTCGCAAACCAACACGGCTTTTTAATTAATGTGGAAAATTTTTCAAATTGTTGGCGTTTGGAGCTGCTCTAAATTGACATTTTTGCGGGCTACGCATATTTTTCTCTGTATATTTTCTGGAGGAGTGAATGCTTAAGGAAAACACGAAAATCTTTATCCCCAATTTTTTCACCGGCTTGAGTATGCTGGTCGGTTTGATTTCGATCTTTTATTCGATCAAAGGCGAATACGTAAACGCCGGCTGGTGGGTCCTTATGTGCACCGTCATGGACAAGCTAGACGGAAGTGCGGCACGTTTTTTGAATGCTTCTACCTCGTTCGGTGAGGAGTTCGACTCGCTTTCGGACTTTATCTCGTTCGGGTGCGCTCCAGCGATCCTGGTCTTTTCCTATTTCAACCACACATACGCCGGCAATCAGGACAAGATCTTCTATCTGACTGTCGCTGCGGCTATTTACATTATTTTCTGCGCTGTCCGTCTCGCGAAGTACAACTCGTCGATGGCTGAAGACAAGGTCTACTTCCGCGGTCTGACGACAACGATGTCGGGCGGAATGATCGCGCTTTTTATGATCTTCTCGATCGAACACAGCGAGTTTTCCTATCTGCTTTCGGAAAATCTGATCGCCGGGATGCTTCTGGCTCACTCCTGCCTGCTTCTGGTCCCGTTCAAATATCCGAAGATCAATCTGGCAAACAAAAAGCGTCCTTTCAAATACATGGGAACGGCGCTGCTGCTGTTCTGCGTTCTGCTTGTCTTCATGCATCAGCTGCCCTGGCTGCTCTACGGGATAGCCGTTCTGTATGTCGTGATCGGCACGCTCATGACCAGGAAAATCGATCTGAGCTTTGTCTCTTCAGAGTTTCGCGATAACGAGTCTGAAACTTCCGAAGAGTCCGGCGGAAAGGAAGATACGGAGAACAAAAAGTAATGAAAAAAAGTCTGCTTCAGGGTATCGACCGCTTTGATTTTTCGACTCTGGCTGGCGAGCGGGTCGCTCTTCTCACAAACTACACGGCAATCGATAAAAACGGTATCCCGCTTGTAAAAAAGGCGGTCGGCGCCGGTGTCGACGTGACATGCATCTTCAGCCCGGAGCACGGCTTCTTTCCTGTCGCACAGGATATGGAGAGCGTTGAAAAACATAATAAGATCCAAGGCATACCTGTATATTCGCTCTATGGCTCCACGGAGGCTTCGCTAAGGCCGGATCCGGCTCTTTTCGACATGTTCGATATCGTGGTCTACGATATTCAGGATATAGGCTCGAGATACTACACATACCTGGCGACTCTTGCCTTTTTCATGGACGCGCTTCAGAAAAAGCAGCGCCGGCTGATCATACTGGACCGTGTGAACCCGATCGGCGGCGAGGTCGAGGGAGCGATGCTCGATGCGGAAAATTACCGGAGTTTTGTCGGTTACATTCCGCTTCTGCACCGTCACGGGCTGACCACAGCCGAGATCGCCTGCTACTATTACCGCCTGAAGGATTTCAATTTCCCGATCGAGGTTTTTAAGGTTTTAGGGCTTAAACGTTCGCTTTTTTACGACGAATACGACTATCCGTGGGTCCCGACTTCGCCGAATATGCCGACTGTCGATGCGGCGGTCCTCTATCCCGGCGGCTGTCTTGTCGAGGGCACGACGCTCTCCGAAGGCCGCGGGACGACGATGCCGTTCAACCTTGTCGGCGCTCCAGGTATCGATCCAATTAGGGCAAAGTGCGGGCTCGACGAGCTTGAGCTGCCCGGCATAAGCTTTATTCCGATGGAGTTCAGACCGATGTTCCAGAAGCATTCGGCTGAACGCTGCGGCGGAGTCTACATTTCAGTCACAGACTGCCGTTCCGTAAGACCTCTCAGGGCATTCATCGCGATCCTCCAGTATTTCAGAAAAGTTATGGGCGACAGCGGTTTTTTCAGGGACAAGCCTTACGAGTTCATAGATTCGATCCCGGCAGTCGATCTGCTTCTTGGAGACAGGAATCTTATTGAAATGTTTAGAAAATTTGCCGATCCAGACGAGATCGACACCTACCTTACCGCCCATGAAGAGGCGGCAAAAAAATATTTTTCTGACTTCAGGATCTACGTTTGATTTTCGACAGAGACCAGATCATGCGGATAATCAGGGAGAGGCCGCTATCCGCAGTCAAGTTGATCGCGCTCAACGGTTTCGAGCTTGAAAGGAGCCTTGTCTTTGCGTCGAACTGGGGGCTTTTTGATTATCTTGAAACGCTTAAACCGTCGAATTTGTTTGATTTTTTGATCATTGCCTCAAAAAATGACGTCGATCTTGGAGATATAAAGCCGTTTTTTGACGGGATGCTTCTTAAAAGGCTTGCCATAATCCGCCACGACGAAGAAAAACTGCCTGAAACCATCAGATTTTTTTATAAATCAGGTCCAAAGATCGAAGAGATATCGTCGCCCTTTTTTCTCTTCAAGGAACCGGCGCCGCAGAAAGAGGAGGATCCGGCCGTCGCATTTTTCCTGACCGATACGCCCTCGTCGGAGATCGCCGAAAATATCAAACTTGCCGAGGATGCAGGCTTCCCCGTCTCTGAATCGTACCTGATATCCGAAAACTCCGTAAAGCACGGAATAAACGGGATAACGTCGCTCCTGACTCAGAGGATGGTAAAGGCAAAGTGCATCATCCTCTTTTTCGCTGCAGCGCCGGCGTTTATTTCAAAGCTTGAGCATTCGCTTGAAAATGTTACCGTTTTGTCCCGTGACGATATGATAATCTCTATTTTTGATTCGCGTGCGAACGGCAGCAGCGGTAAACTCAAGATAGAGAGCATCGTCGTCGCAAAGGAGCGCAGCAGCTTCCGCCAGAAGATCACCGGACTTAGCAGGATCAAGGGCGGGATCGGTCTGAAAGGGCCTGGCGAAACGAAGGAGGAGGAGCGCCGGAGGATCCTGAAAAAGCGCGAGAAAAGTGTCCGGGAGGGGCTTGAAAAGGAGTTTTCCAGACAGGAGTTCCAGCGCAAATTCAGGAAGAAAAGCAACATCAAAACCGTGGCGATCGTCGGATATACTAATGCCGGGAAATCCACTCTTTTCAATGCCTTGATGAACGAGCACGCGACTGACGAGAGCGACAGGTTCTTTAGTTCCATCGATCCTAAAATAAGAAAGCTGAATCTCTTCGGGATGCCGGTTTTTCTGCTTGATACAGTCGGATTTATCTCCGAAATGTCAGAGGACGTCATCGACACCTTCAACCCGACTTTTTCCGAAATCTCCAACTCCGAGCTTATTTTGGATGTCGTCGATCCGACGGAAAAGGGGTGGGAGAGGAGAAAGAGCTTCGTCGAGTCGCTTTTGGTTGAAAACGGCTCCAAAAAGGAGAATATATTTACGCTTTTTTCGAAAAAGGACAGAGTTCGGATCAAGCATCCGGCCGGTCGCGGTTTTTACTACAACGCCTTCGACGGCGAGGATATTTTGCGTGTGAAAAAGTTTATCTTCGATAGGCTTAACGAAGAAAATGAACAATAATTCCGAGGTGAAGCTATGAATTTAAAGGGTAAGAAAATTCTTTTTGCGAGGATCTGCGGCACGGGTGTCAGCTCGCTTGCCATAACCTGCAAAAATGCGGGAGCAGAGGTTATCGGTGTCGATCTGGAATACTATCCTCCGGTCAGCACTAAGCTTGAGGAGGAGGGGATCCCATGCTATAAAATGGAACAGTTTCAGGAACTTCTGGATAAGGCAAAGCCGGATCTGATCGTTGTCGGAAACGCGCTGAACGGAAAATCTGATGAGGCGAAAATCATCACTGAGGGCAGCATCCCTTACTATTCGATGCCGTCGTTTATGGAGGAATTCCTCCTTGACGACAAATCGCCGGTCGTGATCTCCGGAACGCACGGAAAGACGACTACGACAACGGTTTTCAGCGAAGTTCTTGCCGGTATCGGCAGAAATCCCTCCTACATGATCGGCGGGATCCCGGAGTTTTCGGGCTCGAACTCGGCATTCTCCGAGGGGCGCGGATACTACGTCATCGAAGGCGATGAATACGACACCGCCTTTTTCGACAAAGGGCCGAAATTTTTGCACTACAAACCTGAAACGACGATCGTGACTTCGATAGAATTCGACCATGCCGACATTTACGATTCAGTTGAGTCGATTTTCAAGAATTTCAAGAAACTTGTTGAAATAACTAAGAAAAGGGTGATCCTTTCGCTTGATTTCAAATACAATCTGAAGCTGCGCGAATCTATCCCGGCGGAAAAGCTCTTCACCTATTCAGTTTCAGACCAGTCCGCGGATCTGTTTGCAAAATTTGAAGGCAGGCACGGCAAGCTCATGTACTTCTCGGCAGAGTTCAAAAACGGTGAAAAATATTACTTCGAGACTCCGCTTTTCGGAATGCAGAACCTTATGAACCTTGGCGCGCTCGTCTCATTCCTCAAGTGTGAAGGATTCGATCTCAAAGATGCAAAAATACTTGAAAGCATTAAGAATTTAAAGGGGATAAAACGTCGCCAGGAGTATCTTGGAACTATAAACGGCGGGCTCGTTTACAGCGATTTCGCCCACCATCCCACAGCGGTGAGACTCACGCTCGAATCGTTCATCGACTTCTTCCCGGAGAAGAAAATCAATGTCGTTTTCGATCCGGCGACCAACTCGAACGGCCAGAACATCTTTGAAAAGGAATACACAGAAATCTTAAAAAAGGCGGACAAAGTCGTGATCGGCTTCCCGCCGAAGGCATTCAAGTTCCCGCCTGAAAACAGGTTTGAGCCGGAGCGCGTAGTCGCAACGATCAACGCCGAGACCCCGGAAAAGGCTGTTTATATCAAAGATGTCGGCGATATTGTCAGCTGGGTCAGAGAGCACAGCGGCAAAAACACTGTCACAGTTGTCATGTCGAACTCAGGTTTCGACGGATTTTTCGGTAAAATAGCTGAATTTTTTGATTTACAAAAACCTGATTTCTTATAAATAATCTGTTTTCAGCCACGAAAAAGTGTGCCAAAATGCAGTTTCCAGGTCCGAAAAAATGTAAAGAAACCTTGATTTTAGGTCCGAAAAAGTGTCCGTTCCCAGAGCCTGAAAGCGTTCTACGACAAGTTCAAACCGGCATTCCGTCAGATTTTCGCTCTTGCCATACCGCGATCAGGAATGGATGACGAATATTCCGCTTTACGCTGTCTGCAATCTTTGATTTTCGCCCCCCTGTCTGCGACATCTCACAATGCAATTTTCTTAATGATGATATTTTTTTATTATATATTTGAAAATCAATATCTTTAAGTTGTAAAAACTGTTCAATTGGATAATGATGTGCAAAACGACATGACTAATCAACTTGATTTTAAAGAAAACGAGATAGTTTTGTATCAGCCGAATGATACCATCCATTTGGAAGTCAGAATGGCAGACGAAACAGTCTGGCTCACGCAGGCTCAACTTGTCGAGCTTTATCAAAGCAGTAAGGCAAATATCAGCGAGCATATCAGGCACATTTTTGAGGAAGGTGAACTTGATGAAAATTCAGTTGTTCGGAATTTCCGAATAACTGCGGCAGATGGAAAATCATACAACACAAAATTTTACAATCTCGATATGATTATTTCGCTCGGCTACCGCGTGAAATCAATGATTGCAACACGCTTCCGCCGTTGGGCAAACCGCGTGTTGAAAGACTATCTTCTTAAAGGTTATGTCGTAAACCAAAGGATTGAACGCCTGGAAAACCGGGTGAGTAAAACGGAAGAAAAAATAGATTTTTTTGTCCGCACGGCATTGCCTCCGGCCGAGGGGATTTTCTTCAACGGTCAGATTTTCGATGCATATACATTTGTGTGCGACCTGATCCGCAGCGCGAAAAAACAGATAATATTATTCGATAATTACATTGATGACAGCGTTCTGAAAATGCTCGACAAGCATGGTGATGGCGTTGAGGTCCGAATTCTGACCAAAAGCATTTCTCCGCAGCTGCAGCTTGATATCGATAAGCACAATTCCCAATATTCTCCAATAAGATTAGAAGTTTTCACGAATTCCCATGACCGCTTCCTCTGCATAGATGACACGGTTTATCACATCGGGGCTTCGCTCAAGGATTTGGGCAAAAAATGGTTCGCCTTCAGCAAAATGGAAATCGATACTGAGAGTTTGATGAAAAAATTATGATGCCGGAACACGGCCTTGATAAAAATCGAACTGTTGCAATTGCAAAAGTTCAAAATGAAGGCGGACGGCTAGTTGAACGAAACATAGATTACTACAATTTAGATGTAATTATTTCAGTGGGTTGATGCAAAAATTGGAATAAAGGTGAAAAATGAACTTCGCTATAGCGATGTTGGAGATTGGGAACTGAACCTGGAAACTCCTAAAAAGTTTTCTGAAACTCTCATTTTTACTCGGTTGCCTCCGACTCAATTTTTGCCGAGTAAAAATATTTAATGAAAATCAGGTGCTTGCAAGAAAAATTTTTATAGTGAGTCGGTTTTTTTCTGAACAGGACAGACCCTGACGCAGTCGCCGCATTTGATGCACTCGATCGAGTTGACGGATTTTCTCGGATCAATTCCCATCGGGCATTTTTTCTGACAGAGATTGCAGTTTACACAACTGTTTTTATTGAGTTTTATCTGCAGTAGCGAAATCCGGTTGAAAAGACCGAAAATCAGTCCAAGCGGGCAGATATAACGGCAGAAAGCGCGTTTTTCGCGCATAAAATGGATAACGAATATCAATGCGAGAGCCGCTTTCCAGTAAAATGTCATGCCGATCGAGGCGCGAAGGTCGGCGTTTGCCGAAATTATCGGGATCCCAGCCATGATGAGGCCTGAAGGGCAGACCCACGCGCAGAAGCCCTGAGCCAAGCCTGTGAGCGGAACAATAAGTACTAAAATCAGGAGGTTGGCCCATTTGATATAACGAAAGCCGCCCGGCAGTCCGGCGTTTTCGTTTTTCCAGGGCGATATGCGGTAAAGCAGCTCCTGAAAAAAGCCGAAAGGACAGATAAAGGCGCAGACGGCGCGGCCTATGAACAGTCCGAAAGCAGAGATCGTTCCGAGTGCGTAGTAGGGGATCATCGCCGCATATTTTATGACGTACTGGATCACTCCGAGAGGGCATCCGAACGCCATTGACGGGCAGCTGTAGCAGTGAAGGCCCGGAGCGCAGACCGATTTTGTAAAACCGTTGTAGGGCCTCCCGGAAAAAAAGTTGGAGATAAAGGGGTTTTGTATGAAAAAGAATATGAGCTGGATCAGCAGCCTTTTGGCTGATAATGTACTAATTTTTATCATTTTCACCCGGTTTAAAAATCTCTTTCAGATGGTCAAGTATGTTGACATCGCTGAGTCCGATGCAGCTTGTGCAGATGTTTTTGCCTGCCGCCTTGACCAGGTCGATCTCTTTTGTCTGGTATTCGTCGATTTCGTGGACCCAGGCCTTCAGCATGAACATAGCGGCGATCAGGATTGAAATTACGATGATGACGACCTTTTTCATTGTGCCTCTTTTCTTGCAAAAATTGCGGCTCCAAGAGCTCCCATAACCTGAGAATTGATATCCGATTCAATATTTAATGCAAGTAACTTGCTGAGGTGGAAGCGGACAGGTCTGAGGCGTGAAACGCCGCCTGACATGAAAACTGGATTTTGCGGATGGATCTTTTTTGCCATCGAAATTGTGTTAAGCGCAACCATCCTTGCGATCGACGAGATGATCACTTTTGCCGGTATGTCTCTGGAAACCATTGAAATAACTTCGCTTTCTGCAAAAACAGTGCATGTCGAGTTTATCTTTACTGGTTCGACATCGGAGACGTCGACTGTGGCGAAATCTTCAATCGAAAAGCCGACTTTTTCCGCCATGACTTCGATAAAACGCCCGGTTCCCGCAGCGCATCTGTCGTTCATGATGAAATCCTTGATCCTGCCCTCTTCGCTGATTGTGATGACCTTGCTGTCCTGACCTCCGATATCGATGATCGTTCTGATTTCTGGGTGCAGGGCGGAGACTCCCAGAAAGTGGCAGGTGATTTCGGTCGCCGAAAACGAGGCCTCCTTTGCGACGCTCTCTCTCCCGTAGCCTGTTACAGCTGTTGCCGTAATGGAATTCTTTAGCTCCGGTGGAGTCGTTTCAAGAAGCGAGTGGTAGGTCTTTGTCGCCGAAGCGATGGTGCTCAGGATGTTTTTGTATAATAAATTCCCTGAGTTGTCTATCAGAACGATTTTCCCTGTCCTTGAGCCTATATCGATACCGCAAAAGAGCGGATTTGTACTTGAACCGGTCATTTTTCCTGCTGTCCGCCGTTTTTTTGTCTGTTAAGGTTGTCGAAAAATTTGTTTATCCAGATGTAGCAGCTGACAAGATCACCCTCTTCGAGCGATTTTTTTACTGCATCGTCGCCGTGTTTTTTTACAAGTTCTATCTGCTTGTCGGAGAGCTTCCCGTTGAAAAAACGGTGCTGCCTGCTGCTGTTTTCAAAGACTTTTTTGAGAAACTCCGCCGTTTCGCGGACAATGTCGGTCTCTGTTTTTTTTGTATTTTTTTTGATGAAGCCGGCAAGCTCGAATTCGAGGTTCGCCGAAAAGTCCGGAATGACAAGCTCCTCCGGCAGGATTTCGTAGAGCTGCCTTCCGAGGTCGGTCGGAGTGTAAAAACCTCCTTTGTTTTTAACTATATAGCCTCGTCTTTCCAGAAGTGGCGCAAAGCCGGCTCTCGTTGCTGCGGTGCCGATTCCGTTTGCATCCTTCAGAGCCTTTTTCAGAGCCTCGTCCTTTATCTGAAGGTGTGCCTTTTCCATCAGGGTAAGGAGCGTGTCGTCCTTGAAAAGCTTCGGCGCTGTAGTCATTTCTTCTGTAATTGAAATCGAGCCCGAAACTGAATCGTTCTTTTTATAATTTACTGAAATTATTTTGTCTTTTTCTTCGACTTCTCCTGGTTTCGTCTCCTGGCCCTCTGCTCCGGTATCCTTTTTTGAATCATTTTTGGTATATTCGAGATATCCCAGGTCGGTATAATTCTTGAATCTGGCGATGAAGGAGTAGTCGTCGATTTTGCCGTAAAATTCCGTGCTGTGCCCCTGTGCTGGCTTTAGAAGAGTCGCGCAGAAACGCTTTACGATCATGTCAAAAATCGTCTTCTCGCCGCCGCTCAGGGTCGGGACATAGTTTTTGTCGTAGGAGAGTACCGGGATGATCGCGTAGTGCCCCTCGAGCTTTCCGATATACTTGGAGTTGAGTTCAAGTTTCGGGTTGACCTCCTTGACGGCAAGTGCCAGAGGCTTGTATTCGTCAAACCGGTAGACGAGGTTCATGGCGTTGCGGAGCTCCTTGGCCTCCTGAGGGCTCAAAACAGAACAGTCGGTTCTCGGGTAGCTTATCAAGTCGTACTTTTCATAAAGACTTTGGGCATATTTAAGCGTGTCGTCCGGCGAAATTTTGTGTTTTGCCGCGGCCTCTTTCTGAAGCGTTTTGAGGTCGTAGAGGCTCGGCGCGTATTCGGTAAACTTCTTCTTTTTTACATCGGTGATCTGAAGCTGTTTGCCCTTTAGCCCGGCTTCGATTTTTTCAGCTTCGGCCTTTGTCTGGATCCGCAGCTTTTTGTTCTCCTCGTCGACCATCTGGAAAAGAACGCCGTCGATCGTTCCGAAGACAAAGGTGTAAAACGGCTCCGGCTTGAAGTTTTTGTTTTCGTAGTAACGCTTAACGATCTCGGCGAGAAGCCAGGTCTGGACACGTCCGATGCTTACGGGGCGTCCCGCCTTGCCGTACTTCACGGAATAGAGCATCGTCAGCTGGATCCCGATCAGCCAGTCGACGATTTCGCGGATCCGGGCAGCCTGGTAGTAGCCTTCGTATTCGGTGTAGGATTTTCTCTCTTCAAAGGCTTTTTTTATCTCTTTTTCGGTTTCGCTGTGAAGCCAGATCCTCGTTATTTTGTCGGTATTTACGGCTCCGTTGTTCTTTGCGATCTCAAGGATGTTCCTGTGTATCAGCTCTCCTTCGCGGTCAGGGTCGGCTCCGAGGATTATTTCGGTCGCCCTGCGAAGTGCGTTTTCGATCGTCTCGTAGACCTTTTTGTGCTCGGGAGTGATCTCGTGCTTGAAAAAGGGCGGGATGAAGGGAAGGAATTTCAGTGTCTCGCTCCAGAATTTTTTTGTCTGACCGTTATCCTCGTAGCGGTCCTTAAGGTAGTATTCAAGGTCGCAGAGCGATTCGATGTGACCGACGCTCGAGACAACGGTGACCTCCTTACCGAGGGCGGCGTCCATTTTGCGCTTCATCGATGGTTTTTCGACGATCATGACCTTCATTTTTCTTTCTCTTCCCACTTTATCTGAAGGTTGTTTCCGAGCTCGTTCATGGCAGAGTATGGGTTTGATTTGCCGGCAAGAAGATCGGCTGTCCACTTGTCGAAGATCTTGTTGCTGTTCAGCATCTTCATGATGTCGTTGCCGATCCTGTCTAAAGCCATCTGTTTGAATTGATTGAGAATTTTGTCTTTTTTGACATCGGATCCGTTGCTTTTCAGCCAGGAGAACCTGTCGCTTATCTGATCCATCAGAGCCGACAGCCCTTTGTTCTCTGTTGCAACGGTTTCAACGATCGGCGGGACCCATTTGAACCTGTGCCGGTTGAGCTGGATTATCATGTTGACTTCGGCGATCAGGCGGTCCTTGCCGTCCTTGTCTGCCTTGTTGATGACGAAAATGTCGGCGATCTCCATGATGCCGGCCTTCAGCGCCTGGATGTCGTCGCCGAGACCCGGGACGAGGACAAGAAGCACGGTGTCTGCGATACTCATGACATCGATCTCGCTCTGTCCGACACCGACGGTCTCAACGATCAGAACGTCAAAGCCGATACTCTTCATGATGTTCAGTACATCGATCGTCGCCGGAGCCAGACCGCCGAGACTTCCGCGGCTTCCCATCGACCGGATGAAGACGCCGGAATCGTTCGCGTGGTCGCTCATGCGGATGCGGTCGCCAAGGATAGCGCCGCCGGAGAAGGGGGAGCTGGGATCGACAGCAACGACTCCTACGGTTTTGCCGAGCTTTCTGTATTCGTAAATTATTTTGTCGGTGAGAGAGCTCTTTCCGGCTCCGGGAGGTCCCGTAATGCCTATAACGACAGTTTCTGAATTTTCTTTGTAAAGATTTATCAGATCCTGCTCTGAGCCTATCCGGTTGTTTTCGATCTTTGAGATCAGCTTGGCCAGTGATCTGAAATCCATCGATATATTGCTTGTCATCGTTTTCTCCACGTTATTTTGTTTTTTATATTGTTCGAGAACAAACTGACATCTAACAAAAACTTAATATTTTCAATATCTTGTGTTTTTTTTATTTCGTTTATTTTCATTATTATGCGGTTTTTGCAGCGGGCTGCGACACTCAGAACCATGTTGTTGGGAACTGCGATAACAAGGGTTTTTTCTTCGATCTTGAGAGGGATCATGTTTTTGGTATTGTCTGCGCCGACAATATTTTCCCAGCTCAGCAGAATATCGATAAAGGGGTCACCGATATTTGAAAGAAGATCATGAAGGGATTTGACCTCCGATTTTTTCGGACGTTTTGTTGTCTCTGAGTTTCCCATTATTTCTGCATCTCATAACATTTTACGAGATTTTCAAGCATTACTGCGTTCGTGACGACTCCGACTCCGCCCGGAACAGGTGTGTAGTTGATCCTTTCGGCCTCGTTTTCTCTGTCCAGGATCATATCGCCGGCAACAGAGCCGTCATCAAGCACGTGGATACCGATGTCAAGGACGGTCGCACCGTCTTTTACCTGACTCGATGTCACGATCCCGCGGGTTCCGGCAGAAATCGCGACGATATCCGCTTTAGCCAGAAGCTCGGGAAGGTTTGTCGTCTTTCTGTGGGTAACTGTCGGAGTGGCGTTTCTGTTGAGGAAAAGCTTGAAGAGCGGAAGCCCTACGATATAGCTTCTGCCGATGACAACGACATTTTTTCCGCTTACCGGAATGTCGTAGTGCTCAAGCATCCTTATCGCGGCAAGGGATGTGCACGGAACAAGCGTTTCATTGCCTGACGAGAAGAAAGCGCCCTGATTCAAGTAAGTTACTCCGTCGACATCCTTAAACGGAGAGATTTTTGTGTGCAGTGCTTCTGTGTCTGTTTTGATAGGAAGCGGGAGCTCGACCATGATCCCGGTGACGTCCGGATCGTTGTTGGCAGACTCAAGCTGTTCGAAAAAACGGCTTTCCGACATCGACTCGGAAACGGGGTAGACCCTTATTTCGGAATTGATTTTTTTCAGCCATTTCTCTTTGGTTTTCAGGTAGCTGCCGGCAACGCTGTCGTTTGCCGGATGAAAGACTGCGAGCGTCATTTTCGGGAGATTTTTTTCAAGGATCCCCGCAATGATCTTATCTGATATGACTTTTCCTTTTAAAAGCATTGTTCACCTATTTTTTCAATTTGATAACTTCAAGTTCCTTGGAAATTGCGTCAAAGGCGGGTTTCTCTTCAGCCAGCACACTGTCGATAGTTGCCTTAAGCCTTTCGTTGGCCTCGTTGACAGCCTTGATGATATCTTCGTTTTTCGTCATCTTGACCGCCTGGTTGCGGGCCTCGTTCCAGTCATTGAAGGCCTGCTGCATCCCGAGTGAAAGCATGTGAAGGTCCGTCACCTTCTTGCGGTCCTTTGCGAAGGTCGTAGTCTTCCACTCTTCGTCCATGTTCATGTAGTGCGGCTTGTTCCATTTCTGCTTCAAAAGTTCGATCAGCTTCGTGTTCGTGTCGTAGTAGTATTTGCACTTGCTGCGGATGGTCTTTATCAATGCCGCGCTTTGCGAAAAAACTTTGCTTTTGTGTTTGGTCGCCAGAACCTCCATATCCCGGATCGTGTTTTTGTAGTTGTTGTCGTTCGGGTGAAACTCCTTGTAAAGCGTATATCCGTCGTTGTGGAGGACCGCCGCCTGAACAGATTCTTTTGCGGATATCTGAAGTGCGCAAAGGAGAAAAACAAGCAAAAGGAACACTTTTTTCATAAGTCACCTCCGAAGTAAAGCGGTGAAATATAGCAAAATAATCTAATGATGCAAACTGAAGAGGAGGCGAGAACGAAAATCAATCCAGCGGACAGCCCCATTCGTTTTCGCCGTCACTCGGCTTGAAAAGCATATAAAGAAGATAAAGTCTGGCTGAGACTAATAAAATCAGAGCGGCAATCAGAGCTATGAGATTGTAAAGTTTGTTGGTTGAAAGGAAGCGTGTGATAATATTTATTATAAGTCCGATAATTGAAGGAATTACAACCAGTTTGAGATAGTAAAAACCGCTTTTCCCGGTGTCGTGAAGACGGCGTACCGCAATTGCAATGCTGGGAAGGGCTGCCAGAAATCCATAGAGTCTTCCGGCAAGCACAAAAACCAGGAAAAAGGGCAGCTTTTTACTGACCGGAATCATAATCGCAGTCAGAAGGCCGATGGCGAAATTGACGGCAAATACATACCAAAAGCCTTTCCATGACGTGCGGCCGCTGAAGTCCCGGTACCTCTTAAAAAAGTCGATCATCGTTTCCTTGAATGTCATCGCACTCCTCCGAATAAAAAATAAACGCAAATATTATATTTGGTTTTAAGGATTGGTCGAATTTTTAATTTTTGACCGTAAAAATCGCTAAAGCGATAAAGATTTTGCATGAAGCGGTCTTTTCTGATAGGTTTGCAAAAGTTACTGCGGATATAAGTGCGGAGCAGATAATTTGCTGAATTTGTTCATATTCATATTTGCTTTAGCTTCATTTGCTTTACTGTATTTCCTTAAAAGTATGAAGCGTAAGGCATTCGAGAAAGAACTGCCGGAGATTCTAAATAGAATCGATGCATTTAATATGAAAATAAATGAAGTTTCGCAGGAGTACATTCCTCTTTCAACAGTGCATGAAATTCAGAGTGAATGGCAGGTTTTTTTTAGGAAATTAAAAAATACAAGAATTCCAAGAAATCATCCTTGTAGAAACCAAGTTGGCTATTTCATTAAGTTTTTTTCTAACTTTGAAGAGAATGTACAAAGTCTCAACAGAGAATTTATTATAAAAGAGGAAGAGAAACACAAGACTTTTTTTTCAAACCTTGAAAAACCGCTTGGTCCTCAGCAGAAAGATGTTGTTCTTTCAGACAATGATTCCACACTTGTGCTTGCCGGAGCCGGTAGCGGAAAAACTCTTGTAATCGCGACTAAGGTCAGATATTTATGTCAGGAAAAGGGAGTCTCGCCGGATGAAATCCTTTTGATCTCCTTTACTAAAAAAGCTGCCGGTGAGATGACCGACAGAGTAAATAAATATCAAATTCCTATCGAGGCGACCACTTTCCACAAGCTAGGGCTCGATATAATTTCATATGCGAACGGTCGAAAGCCGAATATTGAAACAGAAGGCGGATTGTCCGATTTTATCTGCGATTTCTTTGATAAAAACCTGGTGAACAACCGCTCACTGACAAAAAGCATGATCGATTTTTTTGCGTATTATATTGATATTCCTGAGAATTTTAAAAGAGAGTCTGTTGATAAAATTTATAATGAAGAAAAGAAGGATACCCTAAACTCTTTGGATAATGCGAACAAAAAAAATGAGTATATAGACTCTATCTATCTGCAACGCATGGCCAGCTGCAATACTCTGACAGGCGACAGGGTGCGCAGCCTTGAAGAGGTCAAGATAGCGAATTTCCTCTTTTTGAACGGTGTGCGTTACGAATATGAGAGACCCTATCCTTTTGATTCGGGCAGTGAAACCAGGCGTCAGTACTGCCCTGATTTTTATTTGACAGACTACGACATCTATCTCGAGCATTTCGGAGTGAACAGAGATTTCAGACTTCCTCAATATTCGAAAAAAGAGGAGAAGGAGTATCTCGAGGGAATGGAGTGGAAAAGAAATTTTCATAAATTACACAAAACAAAGCTGATAGAGACCTATTCATTTTTTATAAAAGATGGGACGCTCGAGGAAAAACTGACAAAGCTTTTGAAAGAAAACGGCGTTTTAATGAAAGAGCCTGATTTCAATGAACTTTTTCATAAAATTTATGAAGACAGAACAGAACGGTATTTTCAAAATTTTGTTAAATTGTGCAGCACTTTCATCTCGCTTTTCAAATCGGCGAACAACGGACCGGACGATTTTCGCCAAATGAGGAGCTGGGCTGCCAGAAGCGGGACAATTTTCATGGAAAAACGGTCTCTGCTGTTTTTGGATATTATTGAGGCCATATACAATGAATATCAGAAGAATCTTAAAGCGAAAAATATGATAGATTTTTCGGATATGATAAATCTGGCTGCCGAAATAGTGCAGACAGGCGCTTTGGAGAAAAAAATCGTCGAAAACCAATCCGGTGGCGGGCAAACAGGCGGCGGCATTGCTCAAATAAAGCGAAATGGTTTCAAATATGTAATAATTGACGAGTATCAGGATATTTCAAACGCCAGGTATCATCTGATAAAAGCAATTGTAGATAAGACGGATGCCAAACTTCTCTGCGTCGGCGACGACTGGCAGTCGATTTACCGCTTTGCCGGGAGCGACATCGCGCTTTTTACAGATTTCAAGAACTACTTTGCAAACAGTTGTGTCATGAAAATCGAAACAACATTCAGGAACTCACAGGAGCTGGTCGATCTGGCTCGCGATTTTATAATGAAAAATCCGAAGCAGCTGGATAAGTACCCTAAATCAAACAAATCTTTAAAAGAGCCCTTGCAGTTCCGTTACTATAAAAATGATAAGGATTTTATTCAGGTGCTCTCAGCCGTAATTGACGAAATAATTTTAGAATTCGAAAAAAACGAGAAAAAAGGAAGTATCGCCCTGCTTGGAAGGACAAAATTCGATATTAATAAAGTATGCCTCAGTTCTGATTTTGATGTGTCACATGATGGTAATAAAATTAGATACTTACCATCACCTGAGACAAAAATTGAGTTTTTGACGGTACATAAGTCCAAAGGCTTGGAAGCGGATTATGTTATAATTCTGAATTTCAAAAATCATAAGCAGGGATTTCCGTGTCAGATCGAGGATGACGATGTTTTAAAGTATGTCCTAACTCAGCCAGAGCCATATCCATTTGCCGAGGAGAGAAGGTTGTTTTATGTCGCGATAACTCGCACTAGAAATAAAACGTATGTATTGGTGGATAAAAAGCATCCATCAATTTTTCTGAATGATTTTACGGTATAGTTTTCTACCTTGACTAAGTTCAGTTATAAATGATAATTCAAGCTTGTTTTTTTGAGGGTCAGGGCTTTGAGATCGCTTTCGTTTAAATTTATTTTCGAGTCGCTTTTACTCTTTTCGCTCTTTTCGTTCGTTATTTACGCTATGGATATTTCCCCCTTTTATTTTCCGCACTTCGCTCTGATTCTGACTCTGCTTTATCCGGAAAAGAACAAGAAAAAAAGATACATTTACATTGCACTTGCGACACTTGTCTATTCACAGATGGCGGCTCCGATCCCGTTTCTTTTTCTAGTGGTTTCGGCTCTGCAGATATACATCCTGACCGCATCTTTTTTTTCCGCGACAGCCTTTGACTACCCGCTGACGGCCCTATTCAACACCATCGGTGCGCTCGTTATTCTGAATCTCAATAAATTTATCTATATCTACATGTTTACGAGTGAAATCAGGCCGTTTTACATGGCGTTCCAGTTCGGCTGTTCGGTTTTGATCCTGATTTTGATTTTTATTCTCTTCAAGAGTAATTTCAACCGTCATTTCGCAAAGGATACCTGGCTATGAGAATCCTGAATCAGACAGAAGAGGTCAAAAACATTTACAACAAAACGAGACCTCTGGTTTATGTTATTCTCATATCTTTCTCTTTGATTTTATTGAGGATCTTTGTTCTTCAAATAATACGCGGCGACGAATATTACAAGCGCTCGCGCAACAACTTTATCCTTAGCGAGAAGATCTATCCGGCACGCGGAGACATCCTGACGTCTGACGACAAGATCCTGGCGACAACGGAGCCTTCATTCAAAATTTCCGTTGTGCCTGTCTTCTTTTCAAAATATGAACAGATTACCGAACAGGTCGACCGCCTCAGTTCGATCCTGGACCTTTCGATCAACGAAAGAAAACGTCTCGTTTCTAAAATGAAAAACTGTGTCGGAACATGCAGACACCTTCCGATCGTCGTGAAGGGCGAGATCCCGAAGAAGAAAATTTTAAGTTATTCAAGCTACTTGACATCATTCCCCGGCACGCTGATATCATCTTCTTACAAGCGGGTCTATCCATTCGGTGAGAGTGCGGCGCACATTACGGGATATGTCTCCAAGATAAACCAGAACGAGCTGAAAAAATATACGGAATACGATTCCGAGGATTTTACAGGCAAAACAGGGATCGAAAAATGGTACGAATCGACTCTGCACGGCTCGTACGGTGAAGCTTTTCAGGTCATCGACTACATGGGCAGGAAAGTCGAGCTCCCCGAGCAGATCGACGGTGCTGTTCCGCCGACAAAACCGGCTGTCAAGGGCAACACGGTCAGGACGACGGTGCTCTCGTACCTTCAGGAGACAGCTGCCGCGACACTTGGCGAAATGGCTGGCGCTATTGTCGTGATGGAGGTCAAGACCGGACGTGTCCTGGCGCTCTATTCCGGACCTTCGTTCGACGTGAATCTCTTTGCGAGAGAGAGGATCCCCGACATGGTCTGGCGCGAATACAGCCAGAGCATCCTCCATCCGCTTGTCAACAAAACGATCCGCCAGACCTATTTCCCGGGTTCGACCTTCAAGATCATTCCTGCGCTTGCCGGGCTTTATTACGGCATCGTTTCGCCGAAATCGACTTTCAACTGCTACGGCTGTCTTTCGTTCGGTTACGAGACAAAATGCTGCTGGAATCATGGCGGCCACGGCAATGTCAACCTCTACCAGTCGCTGAAATACAGCTGCGATATCTATTATTATTTCCTTTCCCAGGAGCTCGGGATCGACCGCCTTACTCACTTCGCGTCACTCTTCGGAGTAGGTTCCGCGACCGGAATAGACCTGCCTAACGAGGAGAGCGGGATCCTGCCGACACGTGAATGGTTCAGGATGAATTATCCGGGAATGCGGCTGAACAACGGAATGATAATGAATCTCTCGATAGGGCAGGGAGATGTGAGGATGACGCCGCTTCAGATCGCCGTCGCCTACGCAGCGCTTGCAAACGGCGGAGTGGTAATGAAACCGAGGATCATCGATGAGATCATCCACGAAGACGGTTCGGTAGAACACATGGACGATGAGGTCGTCAGGATCCTCGACATCAAAAAATCGTATTTCGAATCAGTCACAAAATCTCTTTGGGCGGTTGCGAACGAAGACGGCGGAACAGCTTTTTACCATGCTGATCACACGATCCCTCCGGCAGCCGGCAAGACCGGATCGAGCCAGGTCATATCCAACGCGGCTCGCCGCAATATTGATACGGCTGAGGACGAACGTATCCTGATGACGCAGGACGATGCGCTTTTTGCGGCCTTCTTCCCGTACAAAAACCCGGAGATAGTTGCGGTCGCTGTCGTCGAGAACGGAGCGCACGGCGGAAGTACGGCTGCACCGATAGTTTATAAAATGCTGAGGGCTTACCACATGAAAACTGCAATTCTCAAGTAAGTTTAATTTCACAAATAAAACCAAAATACTATATTACTCGTCGAAATGAGTTCTCTTTCACATTATTAATTTTTTGAGGAGTTAGCTATGACAAAACTTGAAAACGCACTTAATGCTTATGTCGATGATGTTAAAGCCAAAGGTACCGCGAAGGGCGCCGAGATGGTGATCACGGAGATCATTCCGCCGAAGGACGGCAACGGTCCGCGCTATGTCGTAGAGGGCTACAAACAGCAGTTCATCAAGATGAATTCAAACAGTTACCTAGGCTGGTCGATGAACAAGGATGTAATAGCAGCCGAGGAGCTCGGCACGAAGCAGTTCGGCGTAGGTCCCGGTGCAGTCCGTTTTATTTCGGGAACCCACAAGGCTCACATCGACCTTGAAAAAAGGCTTGCGAAGTTCCACGGAAGAGAGTCTGCGATGCTCTTTTCGAGCGCTTATGTCACCTCGATGGGCGTAATTACTCCGCTCATCACATCAGAAACGGTCATCATCAGCGACGAGCTCAACCACAACTGCATCATCAATGCGATGAAGCTCGCCCGTCCGGCTCTCAAGCTTATCTACAAGCACAACAGCATGGACGACCTCGATGCGAAACTTAAAGAGGCTGTCGGCAAAGGCAAAAGATGCGTAGTTGTTACAGACGGCGTCTTCTCGATGAGAGGCGACTTCTGCCCGTTCGACAAATTTACGGCTGTCTGCAAAAAGTATGACAAGGATTTTGAAGAGGGTGTCACCACGGTAGCGGACGATTCTCACGGTGTCGGCGCTTACGGCAAGACCGGACGCGGAACTGAAGAGGTCACCGGAGCGAAGGTCGATATCCTTATCGGCACGCTCGGAAAATCATACGGCGTAAACGGCGGTTATGTCGTAGCTTCAAAGGCTGTCACCGAATATTTGAGACAGACCGCTCCGATGTACATCTATTCAAACCCGATCACAGTCGGCGAGGCTATGGCTGTCCTCAAGGTTCTCGACCTGCTTGAAAGCGAAGCAGGCATTGCCCGTCTTGCTCATCTCAGCGAGGTCACGGCACGTTTCGAGAAGGGGCTCGTTGACAACGGTTTCGAGACGATCCAGGGACCGCACCCGGTAACTCCGCTCATGGTCAGAGACACCCAGAAGACAACGGAAATCGTAAAATGGCTCACAGACCACGGCATTCTGGCAACAGCAATGAACTATCCGGTAGTTCCTAAGGGCGATGAGGAGATCCGTTTCCAGATCAACGCAGACCACACTGCTGCCGATATCGACTACGTAATTGACGTTCTGAAGGCATACAAAAACAGATAAGTGAATCTGCTTATTGTCAAAAAATCCGAACTTGTTTCGGAATCTACCGTATTGATCTCCGGCAGAAGGGTCGCTCACCTGAACGAGATCCTCGATTCTTCTGCCGGAAGCGAGCTCAAAGTCGGTCTTCTCGGCGGAAAGCGGGGCAGGGGGATCATAAAAAAAATTGATTCCGAATCGGCTGAAATAGAACTGGATCTGACAGACGATCCTCCGGAAAAGCTTCCGCTTACTGTGATAATCGGTCTGTGCAGACCAAAGGTCCTTTCGAGACTTATCTCGGATCTTACGTCGTACGGTGTTCAACATGTTGAGATCGTTAAGACATTTTTCGGAGACAAGGGGTATTGGACAAACGAGCTTTTTACTCCGGAAGGGCTTTTCGAAGCCGTTGTCAAGGGGTTGGAGCAGAGCATGGATACGATTGAGCCCTCGGTAACGCTTGTCAAAAGGTTCGGGCCTTATTCTGAAGACGTTTTGCCGAATTATTCAATAAATTCAAAATGTTATATCGCCAATCCCGGAGCTGTCGAAAAGCTTGGGGATATCGCTGTCTCGACTCCCGGCTGTATCGCCGTCGGTCCGGAACGAGGCTTCACCAAGTATGAAGTGAACCAGTTCGTCAAGGCCGGGTTTAAGCCGGTCTCGCTAGGCGAAAGGATCATCAGGACCGAGGCTGCAGTTCACGTGTGCGTTTCAAAATTCCTGTAAAAAAAAGAGGTAGGTATGCTCTGGATGATAACAGATTTTTCTGCCTATAAATCAAAGCTTGCGGCCTATTCGTCGATCAGTTCGATGCTTGAGGCGGGTGCCGATATGGTGACACTGCGGAACAAGGATATCTTTCCGAAGGAGAAGGTCCACTCTATAGCCAGGGCATTGTACGCTATCTTTCACGACAAGGGTGTTTTTATCCATGATCCGGATGAGGGCGAAGAGCGCGAATTTGATTTTCTGCACTATCCGTCTTCCCGTCTAAGCGATGCGATCTCGGCAAAAAAACTTTATAAAAACAAGAAGATAGCAGTGTCTCTGCACGATATAGAGGAGTGCCTTTTCGCACTTAGGGCAAAGGTCGACTATGCCTTCCTTTCACCGGTCTATAAACCGATCTCAAAACCGGATGACACCCGTTCATGCGTAAAACCCGTCAAGCTCGACAGTATCGTTCTGCTCGGCGGTATCGACCGTGAAAAAGGTGAGGAGCTCATAAAAAACGGCTACAAAAATATAGCCGGAATTTCACTTTTCTTAGGCGGATCAGCAAAAGATGATGTAAGATATCTAGCTGAATTAATTAAGGAAAATAGTTTTTATGAGAAATAGAGCGTTCTTCTTGCAAGCGTGACAGCGTTTACGCTTTTTGCTCCGTTTTTCTTCAAAAGCGAGGCGATTTCGTTGACTGTTGAAGCGGTCGTGCAGACATCATCGACAATGAGAAAGCTTTCGTTTTTGACTGCCCGGGTCAGCTTAAACGAATCTTTGAGGTTCGTGATCCGCTTTTCAAAGTCCAGATTAGCCTGGTGTTCAGTCTTCCTGCATTTTTTCAGGAGGCGCCAGTCAAAGTCGAGTTTATGGAAGGAGGCGACTCTGTCGGCCATGATTTCAGACTGGTTGAAGCCTCTCAGAAGCTTGTCCGTGAAGTACATCGGCGGAAAGATGACGGTTCTGCCTTCAACCAGACCTCTTTCAGTGTTTTTTGCTATGAAATTGCCGAGGATTTCTGCCAGGTATTTGATTTTGTTATATTTCATCGTGCTTATGAGCATTGCGACTGCACCGGAATATATGAAAATCGACTGGATTTTATCGAAGTAAATCCCTTTTTTGCGGCAGGAATTGCAGCCTGACGGATCGGGTTCAAAGACAAAATTTCCGCATTTCGGGCAGCATCTTGTGTTAAAAAGCGCGAATTTTGCGCATTCACTACACAAAAAGTGATTTTTTTCAGCAAAACCGCCGCAAATCAAACATGAATCCATTTTTAACCACCAAAAATTCGTAATATTATACATATCAACATAAATTCTAAAAGTTTTTAAGCTGCATTCTGTTGATAAAATCGTATTGCCTTACTGCACAAAACATAACAGAAAGTGTTATGAACTGTAGAGTATTTGAAAAAATCTGCAAAATTGCATGGAAATAAGATAATTTTTTGAATTTTTGTGTATAATGCTGCGGATTTTGTGGGAGACGCAAATGAAAGAGAGAAAGCAGATGGAAAATCAGAATATTGAATACAAGCAGTCATGGCGGGACGAATATCTCAAGTGGGTCTGCGCCTTTGCAAATACAGAGGGAGGCAGGCTTTATATCGGTGTAAAGGATGACGGCACTGTCTGCGGCGTGGATGATGCGCACAAACTGAGCGAGGATATTCCGAATAAAATCCGCAATTCCATGGGTCTGATCTGCGCTGTTAATCTGCTTTCCGAGAACGGTCTTGATTATTTTGAAATCGTTACCGAAAAATACCCGTTTCCTGTAAGTTACCACGGCAGATATTACAAGCGCACTGGCTCTACTATTCAGGAAGTAAGCGGTATCGAGCTGGATAAAATGATTCTGGGAGTCCAGGGCCGCACGTGGGATTCTGTTCCGGTTCCGCATATTTCCGTTTCTGATTTGGAAAATGACGCGATCAGACTTTTCAAGAAAAAGGCTAAAGAATCGGGACGTCTTGATGACGAGGCTTTAGATGTGACAAATGAAACTCTCATTCAGAATCTGCACATTACGGAAGGTCACTACTTGACCCGTGCCTGTATGCTTGCGTTCCATCCCGACCCTGAAAAATGGGTGACCGGCGCATATATCAAAGTCGCCTATTTTGAAAACGATGCAGACATTCTTTATCAGGACGAGATACACGGCCCGCTGATTCTTCAGGTCGAAAAAACTATGGAGCTGATTTACACAAAATATATGAAAGCTCTCATTTCCTATGATGACCTCTACAGAAAGGAAACCTTCTTTTTCCCGAAATCGGCGTTTCGTGAGCTGCTTCTGAATGCCGTGATCCACAAAGATTATCTTTCCACCAC
>DBXP01000024.1:81100-81771 GCA_002309575.1 bacterium UBP6_UBA1209
CTCTCTCTCGGCGGTGTGACAGCCCGATGCTATGCGTCGGATGTCTATCTGGTACTGATGAATGAGTATGAAAATGGTGACAATGACACCAATAATGACCTTGTAAACGACCCTTTAAATGACCCTGTAAATGACCTTGTAAACGACCCTGTAAATGATCTGGCAAATAATGTTTTGAAAATATTGATGAAGCATCCGAGTTATTCATATACACAAATCGCATGTTCTATTCAAAAGTCTGAAGCAACTGTCAAACGAACAATAGCAAAACTAAAAAATGCAAACAAAATTCGCCGCATAGGAGCTGATAAAAATGGTTATTGGGAGATTATAGAAAAATGAAGCACACGGATTTTGGCGGAGGAAAAGATGGATAAGCTGACAGAACTCACCGATACGATCAACGAATATATCGCTCTCGGCATCAACGAACAGCTTGATTACGACAAATTCTATCTTTATTCGATCATCACCCACTCCACGGCGATAGAAGGCTCAACTGTCACAGAAATCGAAAACCAGCTCCTCTTTGACGAGGGGATCAGCGCGAAAAAACCGATGGCGGAAATCCTGATGAACCTTGACCTCAAAGCCGCTTACGAGCAGAGTTTTGTCTATGCGAAGGAACATGCTACTTTTTCCCCCGAACTTTTGTGCAGCCTCGCCGCGAT
>DBXP01000024.1:81981-86872 GCA_002309575.1 bacterium UBP6_UBA1209
CGTGGGCTGACGGAAACGGCAGAATGAGCCGCCTCGTCATGAACATGATCCAGCGCGAAGCCGGCGTTATCCCCAGCATCGTCAAAAAAGAAAACCGCGTCGAATACATACAAACTCTCGCTGACGCTCAGGATAGCAGCAATTCAAAAACCTTCATCGACTTCATGCTTCGCCTTCATATCGAAAACATCAGGCAGCAGATTGAGGAATTTAAGGGTAAAAGGAGAAAATACCTATGAAAAACGAGTTGACAAAAATAGAAACGAATTTCGTAAACGAAATAAAAACTCTCATTTTAGAAGCACAAAAATCAGCATACCATTCTGTTGCTTCAATAATGATTCAAGTTTACTGGAATATAGGAAAGCGGATTGTCGAACAAGAACAGAACGGAAAAGAGAGAGCTGATTATGGAACCCGTTTGCTGGAAATATTGTCTTTTGAACTTACAAAAGAATTTGGAACAGGTTATTCCGAAAGAAATTTGCGTAACTTCAGAAAATTTTATCAATTTTTTCCACAACCTAAGATTTGGAACGCATGCGTTCCGAATTTAAACTGGACACATTTCAGAAGTTTGCTTCGTGTGGAAGACGAAAACGCGCGTCTTTGGTATTTACAGGAAGCAGCCAGTCAAAACTGGAATACCCGTACTTTAGACCGAAACATCGGCACACAGTATTATTACAGACTTTTGCAGGCACCGCAGAAAGATTCTGTAATAAAAGATATGCAGAAAAACACAAAAGATTTACAGACAAACAGATTTGAACTTTTGAAAAACCCTATAGTTGCAGAATTTCTTGGATTTAGAGCAGAAGACTCGTTTGTTGAGTCAGAATTGGAATCTGCAATTATTACACACATCAGGGATTTTCTTATGGAAATGGGAAAAGGTTTTGCTTTTGTTGCTCGCCAGCAACACATTGTTACAGATACTCAAGATTATTTTATAGACCTCGTTTTTTATAACATCGAGCTAAAATGCTATGTTCTTATAGACTTGAAAATCGGAACCGTAACTCATCAGGATGTCGGGCAGATGGACATGTATGTAAGGATGTACGATGAGCTTAAATGCAAGGAAGACGATAATCCTACGATAGGAATTCTTTTATGCTCAGAGACAAGCCAGGATATAGCAAGATTTTCTATATTGCATGACAACAATAATATTTTTATGGCTAAATATCTCACGTTTCTTCCAACAAAAGAGCAATTAAAAAGGGAAATAGAACAACAGAAAGAGATTTTTTTCATGCAACACCCTGAGTTAAGAGAGGAAGAAAAATGAAGCTGTGCGGCAATTCAAAAACCTTCATCGATTTTATGCTTCGCCTTCATATCGAAAACATCCGGCAGCAGATCGAGGAATTTAAGGGATAAAAGGAGATAAAATGGCTGAAGAACAAGACAAGCAAAAACAAAAATCTTTTGATGAACTGTATCAGGAATTTCAAGATAAATTCCCGATAGAACAATTACAAGATATGAAGTTGGAAACTTATACCGATACTACAAGAAATGGTTTCACTTGGTGGATGCTCCATCATTTTGGAGGCATAGGAGATCGTTATAACAATAGAAAATTTTTTGGTATTTATCATCCATCAAAGAATTCTGAAGAAATCAATTATTCAACGAGTTACGGGAAAACATTGAACGAAGCTTTTTCAGAAATAAAAAGCAGAATATATAAAATAGCTGAACTCGCACAGGATTTTGCCAACAACCATAGGACTGAAACTCTACAAGAGATAGAGAAAATCAAACAACTGCCTCCCAACTACAAGTGGAAAATCGCCTTCCTCTATTCCAATCAGACATTAATAGATTGGTATAAGCCCGAGCTTTTGCGAAAATTTGTAAAAACCTTAAAACCGCAAACCCAATTAAGTGCTCAGAGTAAAACATTTGAGCTACAACTAAAACTTATTGAAATAAGAGAAAAATTATACAATGGCGACAAAGAAAAATTCAATGAAGCCCTGCTAGCAATTTACGAGAACAGATTTAATAATAATGAGGACAACACCATGACAGACCAAAAGACAAACACGTCAGATCTTGTAAAACTTCTTAAAAACACCAAAAACATCATTCTTCACGGTGCGCCTGGAACTGGCAAAACTTATCTTGCGAAAAAAATCGCAGAAGAAATGAAAGCGGAAGTCGGTTTCGTTCAGTTTCATCCAAGCTACGATTACACCGATTTTGTGGAAGGATTGAGACCGGTGAATAAAAATAAAAATAAAGAAGCAAAAGACGCAGATGAAGATAACACTCAGATTGGTTTTGAAAGAAAAGATGGTGTTTTTAAAAAATTTTGTGATAAAGCATTGAAAGTAAGCATTAAAAATCGGGTAGATAATTTTGAAGAGATTTGGGAAAACCTTGTCTTGAAATTAAATGATGAAGATTTTATTGATGTTCCATTATTAAGTAATGACGGCAACAATAAAAAATATATTCGTATTGAACTTAATGAATATGGCAATGGACTTGCAAACAGAACTTACGAAGATAATAAATATAAAAAAGATTCTTGGATTCGAGGACAATCCAAATTCTTCAGCAAAGACCAATTATATAATATTTACAAGAATTCACCTGGCATACCATCTGGAGGACATGATAATTATCGAAGAGCTATCGTTAAATATATGAAAGATGAAATGGGACTAGAGGAATATAAAGATGGTAGTGTGGAATCCGAAAGCAAAAACATCTTTGTCTTCATCATTGACGAAATCAACCGTGGTGAACTTTCTAAAATCTTTGGTGAATTGTTCTTTGCTATCGATCCTGGCTATAGAGGTGCTGAAAAATGTAAGGATTTGCGTACGCAATATGCAAATATGCAGGACGAACAAAATCTATTTGACGAAACCCTTGGAATTACTGACAGCGATAATTTTGGTCATTTCTTCGTTCCCGAAAATGTCTACATCATCGGCACAATGAACGACATCGACCGCAGCGTCGAAAGCATGGATTTCGCAATGCGAAGAAGGTTTACTTTTATGGAAATCACAGCGGAAGAATCTGCAAAAACAATACTGACAAATGAAAATCTAAAAGATGTCAGTAAAACTGATATAGAATCACTGAAAAACCGAATGACAAACTTGAACAATGCAATTAAAGAAATTGGACTTTCTTCCGGATATCAAATTGGAGCAGCTTATTTCCTGAAGTATGCGCAATACAAAGATGAATCAGATCCCTTCAACTGCCTTTGGAAATACAACCTGGAACCGCTTTTGCAGGAATATCTGCGGGGTCAAGATCCAACTGGAGAGAAACTGGGAAAGTTGAAAGCCGCATACAACAAATCCGAAGACAATCAAACTGACCAGACAAACAGCTAATGTTATTGATTAAACTTTCAGATAACAATTACAACGGTTATAAGTTGTCATTGACAGAATATTCCAAAGAAGAAAAAGAAACCATCCGCAAAGCACTTGATTCTATCAGCAATGTTCCGCTTGCTGAATTGGAAGAACGCGGCGCGATTATATTTCCGTCAAAAACTGTAAGAAAGGATCTCGATGATAAAAAAAGATCTATTCTTTCCGTGCAGAATCTCACATCTGAAAATCCGACCATAACAACAAAAAATGTTATGGGATTTTTCTCTGTCAACGGAGTCCAATTCGAGATTTCTTCGCGTTTTGACAGCGGCGAAAAGCAGTTTTTTCTTCACTATATGCTTTCGAAAGTGTGCAATGTCGCTCCGACAATCGAACTGACTCACGCTAACAAAGATCCGCTTTATGATTTTGCCGTTTACCTTTTCCCCGCATTTTTGAAAAAAGCAGTTTCGCAGGGTTTGTTCAGAATGTATATCACCCGCGAATACAACGATTCGAACCTCCGCGGAGTAATAGATTTTCCGCGCCATTTCAGAAACAACATCCCGTTCAACGGCAAAATCGCTTACCGCACAAGAGAATACAGCAGCGACAATTTTGTCACCCAGCTCGTGCGGCATACCATTGAATTTATTGCAGAAAACAACAATCTTCGCAAAATCCTCTCGCTCGATGACGAAACACGCGGCGCAGTTCAGGAAATATGCGGAAACACCGGAAGTTACGACCGACTTTCACGCAATTTCATCATCAACAAAAATTTGCGGTCGCTTTCGCACCCCTACTACACCGAATATGAACAGCTTCGCAAACTCTGCATAATGATCCTGACACACGACAAAGTCTCTTACGGCGAATCGCAGCAGAACCGGATAAACGGCATTCTGTTTGACGGCGCATCATTGTGGGAAGAATACCTGAATGCGGTTATGCAGGAACGAATCGGAGACAAATTTAAGTTGGAACACCCGAACAACCGCACGGGTCAAGGCGGGAAATATCTTTTTAAAAAAGAAAACGGCTACAATTTTACAGAAATTTATCCCGATTTCATTTTGAAAGAAAAAGATCCCGATAAAATTACGGCCATAATGGACGCGAAATACAAACATCTTGAAGACGCTAATGTTCAGCGCGAGGATTATTTCCAGCTTTTGGCATATATGTTCAGATTCAACTGCGATCGGGGAATCTTGATTTATCCTTATTCACCAAATGACAAAAATCAAAATGAGACTTTAAAACTTGCAGGTGAACGTGAAAACGAAGTAACTTTTTCGGTTTTAGGGCTTGAAATACCCCAGACATGCGTATCTTTCTCAGATTTCGCAAATAAAATGGGAGAGATAGAATCCAAACTGCTTGACCGCATTTTCAAGCTCTGTTATAATTCCGCCGTTTTTTGACTGAGGATTAAAACTCATGGCAATTTCTGAAAAAGACACCGGCATAAAAGCAAAAGTTACCGAAGAAATCGCGGAACTTGCAAAACGCTGCGGCGTTGAAAAGGTCGT